>CAYPUA010000038.1:0-5606 GCA_964413875.1 uncultured Bdellovibrionales bacterium | reverse complement strand
TACTCGGGCTCATGACGATCGTGTTCGCCGTTGCGACAGCGTTGCACTGGCGTGAGGGGTGGCTTGGGGGAGTCAAAGCGTTCGCGGAAGCTGCGATGGTTGGAGCGCTCGCCGACTGGTTCGCCGTCACAGCTCTCTTTCGCCGTCCGCTCGGTTTACCGATTCCGCACACCGCAATTGTCCCGGCGAACAAGAGCCGCATCGGTCGGAGTCTTGGGCTCTTCGTTCAGCACAATTTTCTCTCTGAGCACGCACTCGAGGGCGAGCTGGTAAATATTTCAGGCGGATTGGCACGCTGGTTAGGCGAAGCAGAGAACCGACAGCGAGTTACCCGCCGAGTCCGGGAGCTGCTTCCTCAGATCCTTCAGACCCTCGACGAAGAAGAGGTCCGGCGCTTCATCGATGTGCAGGTAGAGGATTTTGTCAGTCGCATCGACTTTGCCCGAGCGAGCGGAAAGATCCTGCGAATGCTCACAGCGAACGGCATGCACGAGGTTCTGATCGACGAAGTTGTTCAGCAATCGCAGATATTCTTCCGCACGAACAGAGACTGGTTTCGCGGGCAGCTCCGAGAGGCAAGCCCGTGGTTTATCCCGGAGTTTGTTGACCGCCGCATCTTTGATTCGATTGTCAGCCGCACGGAAGAGACTTTTTCGGGAGCGCTCAAAGACCGCAACCATGAACTTCGGCTTCGAATTCACTCAGCCTTGGTTGTATTTATTGAGAAGCTTGAGCACTCGGACGAGCTCCAGGAGAAGGGCAGGGAGTTTCGCGCCATGCTTCTATCAAGCGACGTTTTCCGGACCTACGTGCGCACAGTGAGAGATGCAATCGTTCAGGAGATTCAAGCCGACATTCGTCGCGAGGACTCAACGCTGGTGGCTTCGCTCGATCGGGCGCTCTCTACCCTCGTGGCGTCTATGAGCGAGTCTGCTGAGTTGCAGACCAAGCTCAATCGGCTCATACGGGGCGTGCTGCGCTCAGTGGTTGGTAACAAGAGCAATCACGTGGCGAACCTTATCTCGCGTACGATCGATTCTTGGGACACCTCCACGCTGGTATCGAAGCTTGAGGAGCAGGTCGGGCACGATCTCCAGTACATCCGTATCAACGGCACGGTCGTTGGTGGTCTGATCGGTGTTGTCCTGTACGTCGTGGGCGGAGGCTGGTAATGCCGCCAGGAACGGGCGCCAACAGCGCTATCTTCCAACGCTTCCCAATCACCGGCAAAAAATCAGTAGCCTCGACCCTGGCCGTAGGGCAAACTGAAGGTGATGAAAGCCACCGAAAAACCAAGTGAGACCCGTTACCGCGACGCATCAGCCGAGCTTGGCGCGAACCTCGCCGAGTACATGGTGTTGCTGATCTGCTTGGTCGTTTTGAGCATTGTCGCGGTTCGTGCCCTGGGGCCTCTCAACACCCCCCCTTTCGAAAAAGCCAGTGGGGGGATCAACAACGACGGTTCGGCTCCAGGTGGTGGCTCGGATACCGGCACGGGAGCTGAAACTGGCGGTGGGGCGGCGCCAGACCCTGGCGTCGGCAGCGGAACGGACATCGACACGCAGCAGTAGTGCCCAATCAGTCACAGATAGGTAAAGGACACTGCTGGCCCGAATTACAACCGGGCTCAATCAAAGTTACTCTGCAGGTGTGCTAGCGCGTTTCGGCGGCTACTTCCGAGCGCTGTAGAGCTTAGCTACCACATCCCAATTCAGGACGTTCCACCACGCATCGAGGTAGTCTGCGCGGCGATTCTGGTAGTTGAGGTAGTAGGCGTGCTCCCAGACATCAACGCCAAGGATCGCATGCTTTCCTTCCATGAGCGGGTTGTCCTGATTCGGGGTCGATGTGATAGCCAGCGAGCCATCCTGGTTCGCCACCAACCACGCCCAGCCAGAACCGAAACGGCCGAGGCCCGCAGTCTTGAGCTTCGCCTTAAACTCATCAAAGTTGCCGAAAGCTGCGTCGATCGCCTTGGCAAGCTCGCCCGTAGGCTTGTCGCTTCCGCCTGGAGTCATCAGGTTCCAGAACAGCTCGTGGTTCCAGTGTCCGCCACCGTTGTTCCTTACCGCGGTGCGGATCGCCTCTGGAACCTCGCTTAAGTGGCTCAGTATCTGCTCAAGCGAGCGGCTCGCCAGCTCAGGCTGATCCTTGAGCGCATTGTTGAGGTTAGTCACGTACGTTGCGTGATGCTTGCCGTGGTGAATCTCCATCGTTCGGGCATCGATGTACGGCTCCAGCGCGTCAGACGGGTAGGGTAGGGGCTTAAGCTCAAATGCCATACGGGACTCCTTTTAAAGGCGGACGTTGCTGAGAAGGCCGTGCCCCGGACAGGGAGGCCGTGCAGCAATCGCTGTTTTTGTAGCCCGGCTCCGATCCTGATGCAACAGAAAGGTGGGGCGCCAGAGCCCCCTACGACGGGCGAGAGCCGTCTTTGCCCGATGGTATGACCTTTCGCATGGCGGATATGACGGCGCGCAGAATCTTGCTCACTTCACCCGACGAGCGCTTGCCGCTCGCGGTCGTCTCCACAAGGATCGGGCAAGTCTGGTGGTGCGGCGTGCCGAAGAGGGTAGTGGCCTTCACCCTGCTGCGCAGGAAAGAAACGCGCGCATCCGAGATCGGGGCGACGATAGCCTCTGGCAGCTCATCCTTAATCCCACTCCGCAGCGCCGGGCTAAAGGCGACCTTGTCGAGGTGGATAAAGACATCGCCTTCAGTGAGACGGATCGAGAGAATCGCACTCTGAGACATGGACGAGAGGGTAGCATGGGGGCTCGTTTTGGCAATGATTAGAAGCGGGGGAGTGGGGGCAAGCTCCCCTAAAGAGAGACGAACAGGGCTACTCCTCCGCAGATTGCGCCCTGGAGGCTAGCCACTCCCCTCGGGACAGGCTGCACGTGACGATATCAACGAGCCCCTCGTGCTTAGGGCGCTGTTGTTGCGACACCCCAACGCGGCGCATCCCCAACTTCTCCATCACCTTCAGTGAGGCTGTGTTCAGTGAGTTTGCATCCGCGGCTACCTCTTCGAGCTGGGAGAGGCTCTCGAAGCTGAGATCGACGATTCTGCGCGCGGCTTCCGTAGTGAGGCCTTTGCCCCACACGGCGGGTGCGATGCTGTATCCCATCACTCCACGGGCAAAACCGCTCTCGAACCTGATGTTTATTCCGCCAACGACCTTCCCCTCGTATTCGATAGCCCAGCGTGGCGCGGTGATCGTATCCGCCTTCGCTTGCAGCTCAAGGAAAGTGATTCCATCTGCCCGTGTGTAGGGCTGCGGCACGGGCAGAAATCTCGACCAGCGCTCGTCAGTTGCGTACAGCATGATGTCATCGATGTCGCCGAGAGCGAACGGGCGCAGGGTGAGACGTGCAGTATGGACTCGGTCTGGAAGTGAGGTTGTGGTGTTTTGCATAGCGTTGGTCGCGAGCTCCTGCTCTCCACCAGAGGGCTGAGGCTCACTGTCTTTTTTCGGCAGGCCTGGGGAGAAGCTCATGGTGCCCAGTATATCGCATTTAGTGGTCGTGGTGGTTCAGATGAGAGGGTGGAAAAGAGGAGTTGTCGCCAGAGACGCCTGTCTTCAGCAGCCTACCCTTCCGCCCGGGCGCCGCTTCTGACGACAAACGAAACAACCAGCCGCTGCCCCTCGATACTAACGTAGGGCAGAGAGCTCCCCCGAGGAAGGCGCGTAGGCCCGAGCGCTCTTGGAGCGTGCCAGCTAGGTAACGCTCTTATTCGCAAGCCGCTAACGAGATGTTCAGTGGGCAGAGTGGCTTCAGCGGGCAGAGCTGCTTCAGTGGGCTACGAGCCCTTCGAGGGTTGTTATTGACTACGGTTTGCAGTAACATTTACTATAGTAAGCACGGCTATAGGAAAGATGCGCACAAAGCGTTTAGTGCGAGGAAATTTCTATAGTGGACAGGTATAAGCTCAAAGATTTCGCCAAGTGGGCCAAGAAAGAGAGCATCTCAGACGACGAGCTAGCAGCCGTGGCCTCAGAGATGAGCCGAGGACTGCTTGGGGACAGACTAGGAGCACATATCTACAAGAAGCGCATTAGAGTTGAGGGGCGAGGCAAGAGAGGGGGAGCGAGGGCGATCGTGCTGTACAAGGATCAGAACGTAACGCTCTTTCTTTACGGATACCTAAAGAACGACCAGGCCGACTTATCGCAGAATGAAGAGAAGCAGCTGAGACTATTCGCCAGTGAGTTTATGAGGCTCTCCTCCGCTGAGCGCACCAGACTTAAAGCGCAAGGAAAGCTCATACCGATAGAATCGTGAGGGCTAGGAAGAGCCGTAACGGAACGACGAAGAGCACCGGTCCGAAAATCAAAGAGGAACCGTCCCATGAAGAGAAAAACCCTTTCACAAACCCTCATCACCGCTGCTAAGGAGCTGGGCTTCTCGAAAGCCACAGTAGCCGAGCTTGAGCAGCTCGATATCCCCGAAGCGAAGATGTTTAGCCCGAAGCAGATTAAACAGATCCGAGACAAGATTCGAGTGAGTCAGGGGGTGTTCGCGGCGCTCCTGAACGTGAACCCATCGACCGTGCAGAAGTGGGAGCAAGGCAAGGTGAGGCCGCAGAATGCAGCGCTTAGACTCCTTAACATCATCGACGCCAAGGGGGTTGATGTTTTGAAGTAGGCGGGAGTCGTGCCGTTGGAAAGTGGTGGAAGGGGTATGCCAGGCGTCCGCGGATAGCCTTATGCTCCAGTCGTTATCCACCATCCCGCGGAACAGCGGGTATCGCTGGATACTTTCGGGTATCCGAGCTGAGCGTCTCGGGTCTCGTGGTATCAGGAAGAGGAAGGGCATCCGGTCCGGAGGTTACGCCCTGTAGCCGGATTCCAGAGGAAGAAATCATACATACGCGATATTCCAGCGGTTTGCGGAATCTTAGTGGCTTACAGAGAGCCCCGCTCCCACACCCTCAATCACACCGCCCGCACAAGTTCCCATAACTGTGGCGGGTCAAAACGGGTTCTCCGCGGCCTTGAGGGTGTAAACAGTGGTGATGGTTGCATGTCCGCTGGAGTGAAAGAGCCGAAACAAGCTCCTGCTAAACGGGACGGTGCGTTGCCTGAAGACACAGCTCAGAGCCCCTCTCTGAACGAGGCCCAGTTTCCCTTCTCAGGCATCCACGATCGCCTCACAAAGTACCGCGAGATCCTGTGTCGGGAGCTCACTCAGCGCGGAGCCGACCCACGTTCGTTTAAGGGGCGGGGCATCGAGAGCCTCCTCGGAGAAGTTGCAGCGCAGATCGCTCAAAATATAGAAACCGCCATCGCTGCGTGCCCACCACACGATCTTCCGAAGCTAAAACAAGCGATCTCAAACGCAACTGAACTGGATGGTGACAATCTTCTCTCGGGACGCTCCTTCGCCAACCGCAGCGAAGATGACCTCCGCAGCACATCTTTTGAGGAGTGGCGCGCGCGCATCGATGGAGAGATCAGGACGCGGGTAGTGATCGGAGAATCGTCTGTGAAGGCCGTGAAAAACTCTCTCGCTGGGATCCTAAAGAGTGATGAGCTACGGAGCATGCTCTGTGGCACAGACGGCTACGTGTGGGCCTCTGAACTCTTCTCGCAGGGGCGGATG
>CAYPUA010000037.1:0-27377 GCA_964413875.1 uncultured Bdellovibrionales bacterium | reverse complement strand
ATGTGAATCGGCTCTGGGAAGATCGGGCTCTTGGTCTTGTTGATGTACGAGACGAAGCTCTTGATGCCGCCCTCGTAGAAGAACTCCTGCTCCTTGTCTGAGCGCTCGTCGATGACGGTGATGCGCAGGCCGGCGTTTAAGAACGCAAGCTCTCTCACGCGGTGTGCAACCGTGTCGTACGTGAAACCCTTCTGCTCGGTGAAGATCGTGTGGTCTGGGTAAAAGGTAACCTTCGTTCCAGTCCCTTCCGCATCGCCGATGACTTTCAGTGGGTCAACGGGGTCGCCGCGGCGGAACTCCATCATGTGGAGCTTTCCGCCCTGCTTGATCTCTGCGCGCAGCCACTCTGAGAGCGCGTTCACGACCGACACACCCACGCCGTGCAGTCCGCCGGAAACCTTGTAAGCTTCCTTCTCGAACTTTCCGCCCGCGTGGAGCTTCGTCATGACGACCTGCACGCCGCTCACGCCCTCTGTCGGATGGATCGATGTCGGGATTCCGCGGCCGTTGTCTTCCACGGAAACAGAGCCGTTGGTGTGGAGCGTTACTTTGATCGTGTTGCAGTACCCGGCTAGCGCCTCGTCGACTGCGTTGTCGAGCACTTCCCAGATCAGGTGGTGGTAGCCACGGTAGAACGTGTCACCGATGTACATGGCGGGGCGCTTTCTGACGGCCTCTAGACCCTCTAGAACCTTGATTTGACCGGAATCGTAGACAAGTCCGGTGGTGGCTTCAGTTGGCGCGGTGCTCATTGACTCTCCCCAAAACAGGATAACTGCAAAAGTTTAGGATACTTAGAGCCGCTTGGCAAAGCCCAAACCTGCAGTGTCTTGGATTTTTAATTACCTGATATTGCTATCTTTTTCGAGAAAATTCCCCACCGCTGCAAAAGTCGGTGGAAAACGACCAAAAACATTCGAAATATTTGGGGTTTCTGGTGATGAGATCAGGGCTGTTTGGGTCTCCATAGTCAGCCGTCCAGTCGGGTTTGGTCGGGCGCCGCTGTTGTGTGGCATCCCGCGAAAAGCCATGCGCGCACGAAGACTTCCTGGTGATATTAATTGTGAAAGGAAAATAGAGATTTCGCGCGCCACCTCTCCGCCGTGTCCGCCTATCTTAACAACGCTCAACGTGGCATCCTCCCCGCGGCCGAGCGCCTCCCTTTCCTGCGTTCCTCGTAGCGCCGTTACCGTGAGTAGTTTTGATGTTAGTTAGCGGCTTCACCGTCCTTCGCAACGCACAGCTGATGGATTACCCCGCGGTGGAGTCGATTCGCTCGGCTCTTCCAATTGTCGACGAGTACGTAGTCGCCGTCGGCCAATGCGACGACCAGACGCGCGCTGAGATCGAGGCAATCGGCGACCCGAAGATAAAAATTATCGACACCCACTGGGACTGCTCACGTTCGACCGGCGGCCTCATCCTCAGCGAGAAGACGAACGAGGCGCTCTCGTACTGCAAGGGGGCGTGGTGCCTCTACCTCCAGGCAGACGAGGTTCTGCATGAGTCTGATTACGAGAGAATTCGTGCCAGCATGGCTTTGCACCGCGACAACGAGGCTGTGCAGGGGATTTTGTTTAAGTACATCCACTTCTACGGCTCCTTCGACACGATCGCCACGTCGCGCAAGTGGTACCGCTCTGAGATACGGATCGTTCGCAACAACCAAACGATTCAGAGCGTCGGTGACGCGAAGGGCTTCAGGTCAAACGGCAACAAGCTCGATGTCGTAGATAGTGGAGCGACGGTCTACCACTACGGGTGGGTCAAGCCGCCGCAGCAGATGGGCCAGAAGTGCAAGCACTTCCTCCGCTGGTGGTACGGGAATGCGCGCGACGGTGACTTTGACTCGTTTGAGTTCTCCCGCATTTACGGACTCAAAAAATTTGCCGGTAGCCACCCCTCTGCAATAGCTGAACGCGTGAAGCGCCAGGGCTGGTTGTTCGATCGCAAGCGACGCTGGGCAGATGTTCGAGTCTCTGACGCTCGCCTTGTGCTGAGTGACTGCCTAGAAAAAATAGCGGGAGCGTTGCCCTTCGAGAAGAAGCCGTACCGGCGCATCCTCGACATCTGCTCCTAAGTTCGGGTCGGGTCTGTTACCCGGCTGTTACCACTCCACGCTCAACCCGCAGCACCTGGAGGTTCGGCACCTGCGCGAACTTCTCGGTGGGCGCCGCCGTCCCAGTAACGATTATCTGCCGAGGCTTCGAGAGAAGTGCGGTGAAGAGCCGCTCTGAGCGCCCGGCGTCTAGCTCCGAGTCGACATCGTCTAGCAGCACCACGGGCGCCTCGCCCGTTAAGCTTTCGATAAGCTCGATTACCCCGAGCTTCATCGAGAGCACGACGCTCCTGGTCTGCCCCTGAGAGGCATACGCTCTGCAATCGACTCCGCCTATGGAGATCTTGAGATCGTCCCTATGCGGGCCAACCAGGGGGCTCCGTAGGGCGATTTCGCGCTGGGATGCTCGCTCCAGCTGCTCAAGGATGACCTCTGTACTGCTCCCCCCCTCCCGAACTAGGTCGCTGTCGAGCGACAACTCGAGATCGCCGTCGGTCGGGGCGTATTCGTGGTGGAACGACGCAGCTTTATCGCTCAGTGATTGTATAAAGTTGCGCCGGTTATCCACAATTTTTCCACCGTGCTCAGCCAGTACCTCATTCCATGGCAAAAGCTGTGGATAACTTGTGCCTTGCTGCTTTAAGAGTGCGCTCTTGCTAGCCAAAGCTCGCTGGTACGCCATGAGTGTTGCTAGGTAACCAGGCTGTAAATCGACCATGTGCCGGTCCAGGAACTTGCGTCTGCCGGCCGGGGCGCCCTTCACGAGCTGCAGGTCAGCCGGCGAGAACGCCACCGCCCGAAGCCGGCCGAGAAGCTCAGTGATTGAGGGTAGGGGGTTCCCGTTGAGCTGCGCCGCTCGCTCACCCGGGGTGAAAATTAAACCCAGCTCCTCGGTGCCGCTCTTGTGTGTGACAGTGCCAAAGATTGAACACTCGCGGTCGCCGAATCGCGCGAGCTCTGCCGAAGAATTTGTGCGGAAGGAGCGTGAGCCGGTGAGGAGGTAAATCGCCTCCAGCAGGTTCGTTTTCCCGTTGCCGTTTAGCCCTGTGATGAACACAGCTCCTGGTGAGAGCTCAACCTGTTGGTCTGCGAGGTTTCTAAACTTGTAAACCTTAACGCGTGATACAAACACCTAAACCAACTCTCTACTGTAAAACGTAAAGCCTGCCCTGGTCAGGACCCACAACACGTAATCAATCAAGTCGCAGCGGCATCACAATGCCGATGCTCGACTCGTCTGACTCGGCGTAGAACTTGCCCGGCCCTGTCTCACCGTTTAGCTCCATGACGAATGGCTGGCTCTCGCTGACTGCGCCGAGCACATCGATGATGTAGCGGGCGTTAAAGCCGACTGAGAAATCTTTTCCCTTGTATTGAACCTCGAGCTCCTCAAGTGCCTCACCAACTTCCGGAGATGAGCTCGAGATCTTAACGAGGCCGTTGAAGAAGTCGAAACGAACTCCCTTGTTCTTGTCGCTCACGACGAGCGACACACGCTTGAGCGCCTGCGCTAGCTGCGAGCTCAAAACGGTAATCCTCGTTCCGTCTGTCTTTGGGAGCACCTGGCCATAGTTCGGGAACTCGCTGTCGAGAAGCCGAACAACGAGCTTCCACGCCGGACCCTCAACAACCATAAAGCCTTCGCTCACGTCTACGCCGACTGGAACATCACCCGCTGTCTCGAGCGCTTTGCGCACTTCGGAGAGCCCCTTGCGCGGGACGATCACGTGATCAACGGTCCCCTCGCCCTTCTTCTCGCCCTTGCGCGAGAGGCCAGTGAACTCAACTCCATCGAGCGGCCTGGTGATCAACGCGAGGCGGTGGCCATCAGTCGCCACCATGCGGAGCGCTGTTTCCTTCCCCTCTTTCGTAATCTCGAGGCACACGCCGTTCATGTTATAGCGCCCCTCGTCGAGCGAGACCGCGTAGAGCGTCTTGTTGATCATCTCGATCAACGTCGGGGCCGGGAGCTTGCACTTCGTCTTGAGCGCGAGCCCTGGTGGAACTGGGTACTCCTCAGCGCCAACACCAACGATCTTGAGCTTGGATGAGCTCGCAATCACCTCGACGCGATCGCGATCCGCGGCTCGGACTGTAACATCCCCCTCGGGCAGCTCTCGCACGAGGTCGCCGAAGACCTTCGCGCCAACCGTTATCGATCCTGGCTTCTTGACGGTGGCGGAACCTGACGCTACGGCGGTGACCTCGAGGTCGCTCGCCGTCACCTTAAACGATTTTCCCTCGGCGCTCAGGAGGAGGTTCCCCAGAATCGGCATCGATGATTTCTTCTCTGCGATCGCAAGCGTGATGTGGAGAAGCTTCGAGAGTTCGCTTTTTGGTATCGTTATCTCCATGTCCGGTTCCCTGTATTAATTAAAAGATTAAGTTAGTGAATAGTACGTAGGGCAGGCTCTTTTCTGGGGATAATCGAGACAAGGTGCCTCACACGCTCACTATTCCATGTTCATAACCAGTGTGGAAAACCTGCATAACTTTCGGAACTATCAACAGCGCCAAAACTTTCCAACAGCGGCACTGAGATATCCACGGTCCTGCACCAAGTTATCCACAGCTTTCTGCCGGGCCTGAGTTTATACACCGTTTACACGGCATTTCTGCTCAAAAGTTCAGGCCACGATGACACCTACCGCTAGCTGTTGGTAAGGCTGTTGAGAAGCGTGGTAAAAGCAGACAAATCAACACCCCGGCAGAACCTGTTGGTATCGTGCGTATGGTGTTGGTATAGCTTGGTTTTATCCAAACAGGCGCTTCTCTATTTCCTCAACAAAAACCTTTGTCTGGGCATCTGTGGATAACTTGCTCGATACGACCGTCGCGGCGTGGATAACGCTCGAGTGGTCACGGCCACCGAAGTGCTCACCTATCTCAGGATAGGAAGCGGTGGTGTGCTTGCGGCACAGGTACATTGCGATGTGTCTCGGGAAGGAGAGGTTCTTGGTGCGGCGCTTTGAGATTATGTCGCTCACCTTGATGCTGAAGTGGTTAGCGACGGCCTTCTTGATGTCGTCTACGGTGATGTTGACCACCTTAGGCTGCAGGAGTGGCTTGAGCGCCGCGCGTGCCATCTCCATCGATATTGGAACGTGCTGAATAGTACTTACAGCGTGCAGCCTGGTCAGAGCCCCTTCAAGCTCGCGCACGTTAGAGGAGATTCGCTCAGAGATGAGGTGCGCAACCTCTTCAGGGAGATTGAAGTCGTCGTTGAGGGCTTTCTGCTTGAGGATCGCCACGCGCGTCTCAAAGTCAGGGGCCTGAAGATCAGCAGTAAGTCCCCACGAAAACCGCGTCTGCAGGCGCTCCTCGATTCCTGGAATATCGGTCGGGATCTTGTCAGAGGTGATGACGATCTGGCGCTTGGCGCTGTAGAGCGCGTTGAAGGTGTGGAAGAACTCCTCCTGGGTGCGCTCCTTGCCGCTAATGAACTGGATGTCGTCAATCAGGAGCACCTCAATTGTGCGGAGCTTTTTCTTGAACTCCTCCATTTTGGCGTGACGGAGGGCGAGGATGAGCTCGTTGGTGAAGGTCTCAGAGGACATGTAGAGCACGCGCGAGGAAGGGTTGCGCTCAAGGACAGCGTTTCCGATCGCGTGCAAGAGGTGGGTCTTTCCGAGGCCCACGCCGCCGTAGATAAAGAGCGGGTTGTAGCTTTGGCCGGGCTTCTCGGCGACGCGCATCGCAGCGGCGTGGCAGAACTGGTTTGAGTTGCCTACGACGAAGTCCGCGAAGGTGTAGCGCGGGTTAATGTTGTTGTAGATCTCGGGAATCTCGCCCTCTTGGCCCTGCAACCCGCTTGTATGGACCTGCTCGGCAGGGGCCTCTGGAGCCGGTTTTACTCGCTTTACAACGAAGGGTGCCGGCGTTCGACGGGCTCCGGACAGCGAGCCCGCGTCGGATGCTGCTCCCTGCTGCAGCTCGCGCGGAATGATTGAGAGCACAAGCTCAGAGCACTCAAGGAAGTGGGCCAAGCGGTCGCGGAGAGCGCTAGCGAAGTTCCCGGTGACGTAGTTGCACACCAGCCGCGAAGGCCCGCGAACGATAACGCGCTCAGCCGTCGATGCCGCAGAATCAACAGAGAGCGGCTCGATGTACGCTGTGACGATGTGCTGGTTGGTGTTGCCGCACACCTCGGCCACAGCGAGAGCCCAGGCCTGATCGATCGTTGCGCGGTTTGAGGCGCTGGCATTGCGGCCGCTTTCAACAACGGTTTCTGTGTCTGATTCTGGGAAGGAGGAAGCTTCTGACGACAATACGTCGTCATTCGTTTGCGCCGATAGCTCGCTGGCCAGGCTTTCTGAGGCGTTGCTTCCGCTCATGGTACCAAGGTTGGGTAGAAGCTCTTGCGCAGCGAATGACAAACGAAGCCACCCGCTCACCGGAGAGGAAGAGGTTTATAGTACGGGGGGATAATTTTACAAGAAGCAGTTGAGGGATTTTTTCTCCCTATGCTGGAGCGTGGAGAGTACACCGAGAGCGATCCTAATTTCAAGTTGGTTAAAGTAAAATTGTTGGGTTGGAAGCGAGGGCGGAGCTCGCAACCGGGCCTAGAGCCGGAACCGGAGCGGGAGCCGAAACCGTAGCCGGCGCCGGTTTCGGTCGCCGGGTTTCGGGGGGATGGCGGCGAAACAGCGGCGGTTTGCCTTATGGGGCGAGATACTATACAAAAGGGGCGCTTCAGAAGCCCCTATGGAAGGACACTATACCTACTTAACATCGCTCGGCATTCACGATGCCAACACGCAGAAGATCGTTACCTCTGTCGTGTTCGGTTTGGCGCTGCTCCTGATCGGCTCAAAGAGCGCCAAGGTGCTCGCGCGCCGACGCGCGCTGCGGGGTGACCACGAGGGCGCAATCCCAGAGGAAAAGATAACAACTTCAGGGCTCTTTGACTTCTTCATCGAGAGCTTCGTTTCTTTCCAAGACTCAATTCTTGGGAAGGAGAACCGAAAGTACCTGCCGGTCACCGGCACGGTCTTCCTGTACGTGCTCGTGCTCAACATCGTGGGCCTCATCCCCGGCGTGCCGGCGGCGACTACGTCGGTGTGGACCACGGTCCCTGTCGCGCTCTTTATCTTCATCTCGTTTAACTACTACGGGATAAAGGAGCACGGCGTGGTGCACTACTTTAAGCACTTCCTGGGCCCCGTTTGGTGGCTGGCGTGGTTCATTCTGCCGCTTGAGCTGTTCGGCACAGTGCTCAGGATTCTGACCCTTAACCTGCGTCTTTACTGGAATATTAGCGCGGATCACCTGGTTCTTGGGATCTTTACGGACCTCGTTCCGTACGTCGTTCCTGTCATATTCTTTGCGCTCGGAACCTTCGTCTGTTTCATGCAGGCCTTCGTTCCCACGGTGCTAACAATGATATACATTATGCTCGCCACGTCGCACGAAGAGGGCGCGGAGCAGCACCAGCACTAAAACGTCTTTGGAATCGTTTAAGCTACTGTTTTCAACAACAAGGAGAAAAAGATGAAAACACTACAGAAAATCGCGAAGGTATCGACTCTCGCTGTAGCAGCCCTCGTAGCGGCTATTGCTCCAGTTGCAGCATTTGCTGAGGAAGCTGGCGCAACCGGCAGCTCGGCTCTCGGACCAATCGGCGCAGGTCTCGCTATCGGCATGGCAGTAATCGGCGGCGGCATCGGCCAGGGCAAGGCGGTTGGAGCTATGCTCGAGTCGTTCGGTCGCAACCCGTCAGTTGGCGGCAAGCTCCTCGCACCGATGCTGATCGGTATGGCGCTGATCGAGTCGCTCGTGATCTTGGCGTTCGTAGTAGCGCTCAGCTTCACGTAAGCAACTGAAGCGAAGATCATTCGCTTTGAAAGGAGAAGGGACCCCTTGCGGGTCCCTTTTCTTTTGCCCATTTCCTTGGCACCCGCGGCCCCAGGCAAAGCTGCTTAGACCGTCTCTACCAGCTTATCCACACCCTTCCACACCCTATCCACATACTTCTGTAAAAGCTGTTGGTAAGTGGCGTAAGTATCATGTTTAGATTCCCTATTTATCCACAGAAGAGGAGCTAGCTTTAAGCTGCTTAAAACCTTATCCACAGTAGCCTGTGGAGAGTGTGGGAAGCGTGGGTAAGTGATCGATCCGTGGTGAAATCAGACGCTTAGCCAGCGTGCTGTGCTTCAAGCCAACGCTCAGCGCCGATCGCTGCCATGCAGCCAGAGCCGGCCGCGGTGATCGCTTGGCGGAAGACGTGGTCCTGAACGTCACCGCACACGAACACGCCCGGGATGTTGGTCTCAGCCGAGTCCGATTTGTGGAGCAGGTACCCGTTCTCGTCCATCTTGAGCTGCTCGGTGAAGAGCTGCGAGTTCGGGGTGTGCCCGATGGCGACGAAGAGGGCGTCGGTCTGGAGCAGCGAGGTCGAGCCGTCCCGAGTGTCCTCCAGGACGAGCCCTGTGACGCCGATTTGCTTGTCTCCCTGAACTTCCGTGACGGTCTTGTTCCAGACCATCTCAATCTTTGGGTTCGAGAGGACGCGCTGCTGCATGATCTTCGAAGCGCGCAGGGAGTCGCGGCGGTGGATCAGGTAGAGCTTGCTTGCGAAGCGCGTCAGGAACGAGGCCTCTTCGCACGCCGAGTCTCCGCCGCCAACGACAGCGATGACCTTGTTGCGGAAGAAAGCGCCGTCGCACGTTGCGCAGGTGGAAACGCCGTAGCCAAGCAGCTCGCGCTCGTTCTTTGCGCCGATGTACTTCGGGGCCGCGCCAGTGGCGATAATGAGCGCGTCGCAGGTGTATGAGCGCGACTGCCCCTTGAGGGTGAACGGGCGGCGCGAGAGGTCAGCCTGCACGATCGTGTCGACCTTGACGTCGGTGCCGAAGCGAGTGGCCTGCTTCTCCATGAGCTGCATGAGGTCTGGGCCCATGACGCCTTCAGGGAAGCCGGGGAAGTTCTCGACGTCGGTTGTGGTGGTGAGCTGCCCGCCGGCGAGAGGGCCGTGGATGAGGACTGGGTTCAGGCTGGCGCGCGCGGTGTAGACGGCGGCGGTGAGCCCTGCTGGGCCAGAGCCAAGAATGATCACTTTGTGGTGGGTGGCTGCTGCTGTAGGATTGCTCATAAGGTCCTGTTTTTCCAGTAACGGTATGCTCGCGCATCATAGAATCAAAAAGTTGCTGATTGCAAATAGAGGCGAGATAGCGCGGCGCATCCACCGCGCCGCTTCGGGGCTTGGGATCGAGACAGTTCTGGTGGTGTCAGACCCCGATCGGGGGTCGCTTGCGGCGCAGGAGGCCGGGGCGGTCTACGAGCTTGGTGGCAGCACGGCTCGAGAGTCGTACCTCGACCAGGCGAAGGTGATAGAGGCGGCTCGGCACACCGGCTGCGACGCGGTGCATCCAGGATACGGATTCCTCTCGGAGGACGGCGACTTCGCCGAACGGGCTATGGCGGCGGGCCTCACCTTCGTTGGGCCCTCTCCAGAGAGTATCCGGGCGCTCGGTGTGAAAACGGCGGCGCGCGAGTCGGTGTCGCGGGCTGGCGTCCCGATAACGCCGGGGAGCGAGGGTGGAAAGAGCGACCAGGAGCTGCGCGCGGCAGCGGATGCAATAGGGTACCCAGTAATCATAAAGGCGGCAGCGGGCGGCGGCGGGCGAGGGATGCGAATCGTGCACGATGGGCGCGACATGGCAGAGTCGCTTGAGCGTGCGCGAGCCGAGGGGCTCAAGAACTTCGGCAGCGAGGCGGTTTACATAGAGAAGTTTATCGTTGAGCCGCGGCACGTTGAGGTGCAGCTCTTCGGCGACATGCACGGCAACATCGTGCACTTCGGGACGCGCGACTGCTCGGCGCAGCGCCGCCACCAGAAGCTCGTCGAGGAGGGGCCAGCGCCGTTCCTTGATCCCGAGACGCGCGAGAAGATCCACGACGCGGCGATTCGCGCAGCCCGGTCGGTGGGGTACTACAACGCCGGCACCGCAGAGTTTCTCGTGCGCGGGAGCGAGTTCTACTTCCTTGAGATCAACACCCGCATCCAGGTTGAGCACCCGGTCACAGAGCTCATAACAGGCGTCGACCTCGTGCAGCTCCAGCTCCGCGTCGCCATGGGCGAGAAGCTCCCGATGCGGCAGGAAGAGATCTCATTCAATGGCCACGCGGTTGAGCTTCGCATCAACGCTGAAGACGTCATGGAGGGCTTTCGCCCGGCGATCGGCACGATAACGGAGTGGCGCAGGGATTCGCCGGTTGAGGTGCGAGAGGAGTGCGGGTACCGCGCGGGCGACACAATCCCGCCGTTCTACGACTCGCTCATGAGCAAGGTAATAGCGCACGGCAGCTCGCGTGCGGAGGCGCTCTACAAGCTGTTTCAGTTTCTCAAAGGGTACACCGTAAACGGCGTGCCGACGACGATACCGTTCCACGCCTGGATCCTCGCCAATCGCCGGTTCCAAGAGGAAGGAATAGACATCGGCTACGTCGAGCGCACCTTCACGAAAGAGGACGCAGACATAGCGCTAGCACTCCTTGCTGTCGACCCTGCTCACCGCGGCGCAGGATTTACGGAGAGGGTTTCTGGCACCGATGGCGCCCCAGATCTTCTTCTTACGCACGAGGAGGGAGGCACGTTCTTAGCGCAGCGATTGGGCGCCGATGGCTCACCGACCGATAGGCTTACGTGGCGGCGAGCTGCGTCGCGAGCGGGTGCTTTGGAGTAGTGCTGTACCGTAGGCGAGGCCGCTAGCTCCAAGAGAAGTTGAGCGCCTCGTTTAGCCCCTTAAAGCCGACCTTCTCGGCCATGACCCGCAACGAGTTTAGGTTCTTCACGAGGAGCTGGAAGCGCAGCGGCACCTTGAGTCCCTCACGCTGCGCAGCCAGAAGCCCCTTGAGCATTGTTCCTTCAAGGGAGCTCTCGCCGCCCAGGGCGCTAATGACGTTGCTCTCGATTGCACGAACCCTATCTTCTAGGGGTTTCGGCTCCTGTAGTTCTGCAAGCCCTTTAACGATTGCGACAGCACGCTCCTTGGGGGTCTTCGCCTTTGCGATCGAGTCGAGCAAATCCCGGTCGCTCACCGAGAACTTCAGGAACATCGAGCGATCGAGAATCGCTACTTTCCCGCCGTCCATAATCCGAAGGTTTCCGGGCGAGATGTCTGAGTGCACGAGCAGCTCCGAGCCAAGCACGTATTCGGTCATGGAGCCGGTGAGCTGAGCGACGTAGTGCTGGGCAGCGAGGGCCACGACCTGCTGTGCGAGTTTCGGGTCTGTGCTTACCAGTGCGCCGAGGTCTGTGAAGTTGCGGCCCTGTATGAACTCCTCTCGGCGAACAACCAAGGTTCCCGAGGGATAGTTTTCAGGAACGTAGATTGAGAGCGGACATCGCCAGGCCGGCTTCCAGCCGTTCCAGCGCTTCCTGAAGGCAGCGTCATCTTGCTCGTACGTTTTGTCCTTGAGTTCGGCGCTGATCCACTCGGCGACTAGATTGATGACCTGCTCGCCAATCTCAAACCGCGAATCCTCTCTCACTAGCTGCTGCTGAGCAGCTCTCATGCTCGATACGATTCGCTGGGTGTGGTACTCCGGGTTAGGGTTGACGACGCGCACCACCTCTTGAGAGCCGTTGTCGAGCCCCACCAAGAACACTGAGTACAGCGCCCCTCCGCCAATGCGCTGCATGGTAACAAGTCTTTTCGCGTACTCCGGGAGGGCACGCTCGATCGTTGCAAGAGCGCTCGACTTGGATTGTCCCTTGCGAGCGTCGTACACCTGGAGAAACTCGCTCTCAATCTCTTTGGGAAGCTGGACGATGCCCCCCAAGAGCTGCAGGGCGCGAGTTCCCGGTGTTTGAAGGTTTCGCGAGAAGTCGAGGATAAACGAGATGGCGTCAGCTCGGTGGGCGGCGGCCTTGGGGGACAGGTCAACCTTACAGAGCTCAACAAACCGGTCGAGAGCGGCAACGCTGGGCTTTTTGCTGCGTGGATCGGTGCCGCTCAGGGCCCACTCGAAGTGATTAGCGACCGATTGAAGGAGCATGTTTCGCTCGTCCTCTTCGGAGGCTTTAAGAATTCCCCAGCCTCTCTCCTCAAGAAAATCGAAGGCCTTGTCCTCCGCGACATCCTTCCATCCGCATGGCGACGCTGGTGCGCGGAGGAATCGATCGAGAAGCATTGGGGTGAGAGCGAGCGAGAGGTCGTCGCCGTGAACTGAGCGGAAGAGAGCTTTAAAGGCCGTTGACGAGATCGTTGCCAGAGAATCGTTCTCGGAGTGCTCCATCAGCCTTCCGAGAAGCATCTCCGCTACCTGCTCTCTCTTCTCGGCGGAGATCAGAACCCCTCTTACAGGGTCACTCGTAAGCTTTCGCAGAATGAAGAGCCGCTCTCCAAGGCCTAGGCTGTACAACCCCTTGCGGAACGCCTGTGCCGTTGCCGACTGAAGGTCCATGGAGGACTCCTTTCCGAGTGTAGCGGGGGGCGTTGCATCGAGCTGCTGCAAAGCCTCCTCGAACTGCTTGGGGCCGAACGTGGAATCATCGGAACCAAAGATAGGACTGAACTCGATCGAGGGCGCGAGGTATGGCTCTGCGGCATCCCACCAGCGGTCGGCGATTCGGTCGCGCAAGCGACGGTCATCGTCCGGAGCTTCGAGCCCAACAGAGAGGAGATCCCTAAAATCCCAGCGCGCCAGCTTTGAGACCGCAAGGTCTGCCAGAACGAGCTTCCCGGCGCCGGAGACAGCTTCGGTGTCAATCGCCGAGAAAAGGTGCTCGCGACTCTGCGTGCCGATAGCCCTGATATCTTCGACCCGGTGCGCGCCCTCGTCAAGCTTCTCTAGCGCCTCTAGGTTCAAGTGGCTCTGCTGCCGCTTGAGCTGTGAGAATGCCTCCTGAGCGGCACTCGCGGAGCCCGCTGCGTCTATGAGCCGCAGAAGCAGCTCGCGCTGAATCGACCGGCCGAGAACCGCGTCGCTCACGAAGAAGCTAACGGCGATAGCGTGGCGCAGGAACTCCGGCGAGGTGCGGTCGTCCAGGAAGACCTCCCGAAGCGCCTCTTCACCGTAGTCGAGTATCGACCGAAAAACCTCAAAGTTGCGCTGGTCCTCGCTCTCCGCGACGTGGCAGACGGTAACGAACTTGTATATGCGCGCTAGGCACTCCTGAGGGGAGAGAGGGTCCGGCTGTGTGAGCTCGGCAAGAAGCGCATCGCTAGCGAGGTAGTGGAGCCGGAGATCGTGCGCAGGCGTAAGGCGTCTGGCAGGGAGCTCCACGCCGAGGATCTCAGCTTCGGGCCTTTCGCTGTGCAGCTCATCGATAAGCGCCGCGATCTGCTCGAAGGATTCCGAGCGAACTCGCACTAGCTGCTCTGTCTGCGCAATCGCGTCTTCTCGTTCCAGGTTGTTGGCGCACGTGGCGTACAGAAGGCCAAGCTTGGCCTTGATGAGCCGAACGCTCCCCGCAAAGTCTAGCTGGTCTAACGGGTCGAGCCGGGATTTCGCGTTGAAATGTTTCTGGCTCAAGGGCTCGGGCGGCTTGGCGAGCGACATTAGGTCAAGCAACACGGTGTACCGAGACCGGCTCCCCTGATCGTCTGTCCGCGCGGGGCGTAGCAGCTCCGAAGTTGGAATTTCAAGAGGCAACTTGCTCGCAAGGAGCGCGGCTTGCTTGCAGAGCTTCTCGATTGAGTCGATGCCTTCAGGGAGCTTCTCGGAGGTCTCGATTCGGTGCACTTCAGCGAGGATGTCGACCAAGGCTTGCTGAGTTTCCGCGAGGGAGAGAACCTCAAGCTCGTCCCGTGCGAAATCCATCAAGGCGCGCACCACCTCAGGGGAGTGCTTTTGCCGCAGGACGGAACTTAGGGCGCTAGACAGGGCGCCCTTGTCTTCCCTGAGGGAGGGATACGCGCTGGCGATCTCGGCGCCTAAGGTTGAAAGCTGCTCGCTGCGCAGGTCGGACAGGTGGGCCACCAGGGTAAAAACCGACATCGCATCAAACTCATTGCCGAGTCGGTCGTCGGACACGTCGGCATCGGAGGTTATCGCACGGAGAGCCGACGTGAATTTGCGCACAGCCGCAAGGTACATGCGGGTATCGACGAGGTCGCTTGCATCGTCGTCAAACGCGCAGTTGTCCCGGAGTGCATGAGGAACAACCGCATGAAAGATCCGCTCTGTGCATGCGAGTGGAGCAGAGCCTTCGATCTTAGCAATTATCCCGGTAACCGTATCGAGGTCAGCGGGTGACCCAACGGCTCCCTTAAGCGATTCGACGGCTTCGCATGCAGCGGCTCCCGTTTTTAGCGAGAGGTAGCGCTTGAGCTCATCGGGCGTCTGTCCGGCAAGCGCTACTTCAATGCCGAGGCGGATGCGCTTCTCAGCAGCGCTAAGTTTAGGCGCTTCCGCGTTGAGGTGGAAGAGCCGGTCGTACGTGAGGCGGAGAACGTCGGTATAGTCAGCGACTCGGGCGACTGAGCCATGAGCCGACGCCGAGCTCTTCTTAAGCTCAGAGACGGTGCTTTCGAATTTCTTGAGCTGGGAGACGATCTCGGGGATTGCCCGCCGCAAAGCCGGTGCGCCAGAGTCGCGAATTGCCTCGGAGAGCTGCTCTCGGTACTGGTCATACCGGTGCCCGCTCGGGGGATTTCGCAGAAGGATCGCGATGCGGCTTCCGTTCGGAAGCTCGGCTAGGGTGCGGGCGATGAAGCCAGGCAGGGCACGAGGAACTTTGGTTAGTGAGCCGTAATCCCCCGAGGCAGCACCGTAACTCGACAGATCTCCGAGCAGGGAGAACATCTTTAAATTCATGATCCGATCGGTCAGGCTTCCGTGCGCAACGTCCCAGCCGGTTGCACAGTGATCCCGGAACCGTTCAAGGCAGTTGATAGCGCCTATCGGCGAGGAGTATCTGGCGGGCTGAGCCAGGAGGATGAATGCGTGGATGTCGGCGTCGTACTCGTGCACTCGCTGGATGCCGAGGTGGGGCAAGAGCGTGTCTCCGAGCCTTCGCTGAGCCGCGTGGTGCCCGTGAGCAAGATGGACCACCTCGTGCATCAGGACGAAGTCTAGCTCCTCGACGCTTTTGAGGAACATCAGGAGCTCTGGTGAGACGAAGATGTGGCCATCCTCTGTGGCGCCAGCGTTAATGCCGAAGCCGTGCCGGCCAAGAACGTGAACCTGGGGACGCTCGGCGATTGGGATGCCGGCGAGGAGCGCGCTCAGGCGAGACTCGACAAACTTGTGCACCGGATGGTCCGCTGGCAGCGTGCCGTAGTGTGAAGAGAGATCCGCGAGCGCGTGGCTCTTCTTCTCGCCGCGTTCTGGCGCCGCAGTCACGTTCGAGCTGCGGGCCAGCGAGCCGCTCGTAGTGGCGGGGCTCTTCTGTGCCTCGGGAGACGAGATTGTATTAGTCCGGGTAATTGCTGACATAAGCGCTTATACTCACCGGGTATGGGGGTGTGGAGTAGCCACGTGCCCTTCAGCCGCTCCAGCGTGATGAGCGGCCTAGGATAAGGATGCTATCACGTTGATCTACGAGGTTCTCGTAGAAGGTGAACGGGGCGTGAGCGCACGGGTGCTAGGTCGGAAGTCAGAAGCGTAGATCATCGCGAAACTAGGATAGTCCGAGATGCCCACCGGCGCGTAGCGCTCTCCGGCTATCCCCAGGCAGAGCAGAAGCCTACGACCCTGCGCACAGCTCCTACCGCACCGGCGTCCAGGAGAGGTCTGGATCGAACGCCACAACGCGGCGCGCGATCGTCTCAGTCTTTGGCCCAAGATCCTTCTGGTACACGATGCCGTCCGGCCCAACGAGGAATGTTGTAACGCCACTGACGCCGTAGCGCGCTGGGTAGGCGATCAGCGCAAAGCCTCTGCTCATCGCTCCGCGGCCGTCGATGTAGCTCATCGTCCCGCCGCGAGCGTGCGCGCCCTGTCGCGTGAGAATGGCAAAGTGGTAGCCGTTGTACGGGCGGGGTGAGCTTAATTCCTTCTCGGTGTACCCTTCTGTCGATGCGGCAGCCACGAGCGGCCCGAGCGGGCTAAGCGGCTCACCCTCATGATGCTCCCAGTAGAGGCCGTCGTGCTTCCCCGGAGAGCTGAAGAACTTGCGGGCGAACTGGGCGGGCTTCCCTTCAGAGCGCTGCAGGTCGCGGTAGGCGAGCTGCGCTGAAGCGTACTGCTGCGCAGAGCGGATGGCACGTATCTCGTTCTTTCCGATGCGGCGGTCGATTATCTCCTGCTTTCCGACAGCGGTGTCGAAGCGCCAGCCGTTTGCTTGCTTGTAGAGCGCAATCGGGAACGGGTACTGGTTCTTGCCAACCATGAGGAAGGCTAGCTGCTGGTTCTTGAGCGCAGGGTTTCGGTTCTTCGCCTGCTGGATCTCGACCCCTTTGTCCATTGCTGCGGCGAAGGCAGCCAAAGCGTCTCGGTCCTCGGTGTCATCGCCCGAGGAGAGGATATCAGCGCTGGCAGGCCCAAAGATCTTGGCGAGCTGCTCTCTGTCTTGGCGCTCGACAGCTTCTTGTAGGGCATCCGCCGCCTGGCTCGGCGTGGAGAAGGTGTACTGCCCGCTCTCAAACGTTGGCGACGAGACGTGTCCGGCGGGGGTGCAGGCTGTGGCGCTGGCAGCAGCGAGGGCTGCGAGGAGCATTGCGGCGAATCTGTTCTTCATGGTTCTCCTTATCTTGATAGTAAGCTGGAAGGGAAGTGAGCTGGCCTAGCGGCGAAAACCTCCGCCGCCACGAAATCCGCCGAAGTCCCCGCCGCCGTAGCGTGGGGCGTAGTCGCCTCGGTCTGCGTACGCGCCACGGCTCCACGCGCCGCGGTCGGCGTTGGCAGCGTCCCAGTCGTCGTTGTGCGCCTCAGAGAAGGCGCTGTCGCCACGAAGGTCCGAGGAAGAGATGTCGCCGTCGTGGTCGGTGTAGGTTGTCGACGAAGTTTGTCCGTCGGGGCTTACCTTGGTTGCCGTCACGTAGCCGTCAGTTCCCTGCGAGGTCTCAACACCGGCGCCATGAACGTTGTAGACCCCATTGTCGGTGTCGACGGTGCGCGAGAATCCACCGGCCTGGTTGCTGCCGTTGCTGTAGTTCCAGCCCCGCCCGGTGGCAGCGCCGTTTGGCCCGACAGCAGCGCCTCGGTAGCCGTCGACGGTTGCGCCGTTGGCGAGCGTCTTTGAGCCGTACTGCCCGGCGTACGTCGTGCCGTTGGCAGTCTGCCCCGCAACCACGCCGTGCCCGCCGTTGTAGTACGCGTTCTGCCAGCCGTAGCCTGGGGGATAATTGACGACGGTGCCCCCAATCCAGTCGACGGTTGTCGTGCTCATCGCGGTTCCGACAGCCCAGCCTGCGCCGAAGCCGATCAGTGGCGCTCCCCACACGGCGGGCTGGTTGTAGACAACCACTGGGTCGTACTCAGGCACGTACACGGTCTCAGGAGAAACGGGGATGATCTGGATGTAGTTGTCTTGTGCGACGACCTGCTGCTGGCTGGTGGTCTTGAGGTTGCCCATGCTCTTCGCCTGCGCGCGCATCACCTGCACCGCCTGGAGCACAGCTCCCTGCTGGCTCAGGTACGCTTGCCCAAGCTTCGTCGTCCAAGAGATCTGCTTCGCCATCATTCCGATCACAGGCGGGTAGTGCGCCACGGCGATCACGCTCGCGTCCCACTGCTCGGAGTCGACAGACTGGCCAGGGTTCATCTGAACCTCAAGCGCTGCCTGCGAGACTTGGTCAGGGTACGTTGAGGCCTGAAGGATCTGCGCGAGGATCGGGTCAGGGTAGAGCGCGACCGGAGCAACGAGGGTCTGGAGCTGCGCTGGCGTCTGCGCCTGAGAGAAGTCCATCGAGTCGAAGAACGACTGGTCTGCCGAGGCGATCGTAGCAAGGGGAGTGAGTGCGAGCAGCGCAGCGATGGCGGATGTGAGGAAGGCTTTTCGGTTTGTCATGGGGGTAGCTTTATACGAGAGGCGGATTGAGCGCAAATGAAGTGTTTGGCCTTGGGGAGCGATGCGGGCCGGAACCGGAGCCGGGGCCGAGACCGGTTCCGCGGCCGATGGGGGAGATTTAGCGGGGCGTTCGGCTTACGAGAGGGGGATTGGGGCTGACCACGAGAGCTCGTTGGCGAAGGGGCTCTTCACGGTGACGCGGACGCCGGTCTCGGGGTGAGTAAACTCAACGAGCCACGAGTGCAGGAAGAAGTCGCGCGGTGTCGGTGCGAGGTCGTCTAGGCTTGTGCTTGAGCCGTAGAGAGAGTCTCCGACGAGCGGATGCCCGAGGGTGCTGGCGTGGAGCCGGATCTGGTGCCGTCTCGCGGGCGAGGCTACTGCAGCGATGAGCGAGATGTTTCGCTCGTCGTCGTACGAGATAGGCTTAAAGAGCGTAGTGCCGAAGAGAGCGCGGGCCTTCTGCCCGGGGTCTTTCGGGTAGCTGCGCATCTTCTTTGCGCCGCGGTTCGGCGACCCAATGAACGAGGAGATCGTCTGCTCGCTGTCGAGGCGGCCCTCGACGCACGCTAGGTACTCCTTGAGGACTCCGCCCTGCGAGAGCTGCTCGAAGAGCGCCTGCCACGCCTCGCGCGTCGAAGCCCCAAGCAGCACGCCGCTCGTGCTAAAGTCAAGGCGGTGGACGAGACCAGCATCCTCTGGGGACTTGCCGGCGCCAGCGAGCTGCGGGCGGCTCTCGACGAGCAGCGCAGCGATCGAGCCGCCGCCCCGGCCGTCAGGGAGCTGGACAGAGTGCACGCCCGCTGGCTTGTACACGGCGAAGACAGCTCCTGAGTTGTAGAGGTACTGAACACCTTTCACGCCGGCACTGTACGGAATTTTTCTCGTTTTAAGAAGTCACGAGCGTTCGAGGATCGTCTACGCTGTGCTACGCTCTCTAGTCGCATGCCACACGAAGCTCCAGATTTTTTAGCCCGCCTCGACGCGCTCGTTAAGGGTGGGCGGCCGAGTACGCGAGCGTTTCGCGCCTTCGTGCGCACCTTTTACCGCGAGCACGGCAGGAAGCTCCCATGGCGAGAGACCCGCAGCGCGTACCGCATCCTAGTGAGCGAGGTAATGCTGCAGCAGACGCAAGCTGATCGCGTCATTCCGAAGTACCGGGAGTTCTTGCGGCGATTTCCGAATTGGGGCGCGCTCGCTGAGGCATCGACGGCCGAGGTGATGCGGGCGTGGCAGGGGCTCGGGTACTACCGCAGGGCGTTTAATCTGCAGCGCGCAGCGCAAGCAGTAGTGCGCGACTTTGGCGGGAAGCTTCCGCAAGATCCTGCTGCCATCCGGGCACTTCCGGGGGTTGGCAGCTACACCACCGGCGCGCTGTGCGCGTTTGCGTTTGATGTCGCAGTGCCGATCATCGAGACCAACGTGCGCTCAGTTTTTCTCTACGCGTTCTTCCCGAAGCGCAAGGCGGTGTCAGATGCTGAGATCTTGGAGCTCGTCGAAGAGACGCTCGATCGCCGCAATCCGCGTGACTGGTACTACGCGCTGATGGATCTCGGGAGTGCGCTTAAGCGGCATCGGCGCGGGATCAATACTCGGAGCAAGCACCACGCCAAGCAGTCCCCGTACGAGGGCTCAAATCGGCAGGCCAGGGCGGCGGTGCTCAAGACGCTGGCGGAGCACGGTGCAGCAACGGAGGCCGATATAGCACGGGTCGTCAGTGCCGAGCGGGCGCGCATCGAGCGGGCGGTAGCGGGGTTGCTCAAAGAGGGGCTCGTGCGGCGCTCGAAGGGAGCACGGCTGGCGCTGCCGTAGCGGGGCAGCATTCGGGAGGCGGAAGAGCTTCGCTATTTATTCTTCTTCTGTCGGGGCTCGTGGTGAGCAATGTGGAACTTTATCTCTCGGGAGAGGTATTCGGTTAGCTGAGGAGTGGTCAGCTCCTCTAGAAGCGGCCCCTCGGGGGCTTTGGGCTGCTGCTGTCGGCGAACACCCTTTGTGATCTTGCGAGCTGGGAGGCGCTCGAGGACTTCGTGAGAGGAGCTAAGCCCCTCTTCCTGCGCTATCCGGCGCAGCGCCTCTGAGATCGAGAGCTCCTCGGGTTGAGGCACGCCCGAAGCTGGAGGATTGAGCTTTCCCTGCTGGATGAGACTCTTAAGCGTGGCACGCACAGCGGAGATCTCGGCCGAGGCGTTCATGTCTAGGCGTCGGCTGATATCCTGGAGCACCGGAACGATGGCACGGTCCCTCTCCACGATGTTGGAGGGTCTGCTGTTATCTTGAGCTGGGTCCATGTCTCTCTCCGCCAGGCGTAATGCCGCTTCGGGAGAATAGGGTCAAGAGACGTCGGTACGCAAATAGAGAGTGGTAACGAGGTGATTTGGATCAGGCTACCCAACCATCGCACGCACGGCGGCAAGGGGAGAGCCGGTGAAGGCCACCTGCTGGAGGCTCGACTTCCACTGGCGGTGCTGCTTAATGATCTCGCGGGCGTAGTTGACGCTCTGACGCGGCGGGGTGCGCTTTCCCTTAATAGACTGAGAGACGTTAGCTGGCCCCCAGTTGTACGCAATCAGCATCCGCTCACGGTCACCGTTGAAGCGCTTATCGAGGTACTTTAAGTACGCGACACCAAGGCGCACGTTGGTGCGCGGGTCGTTGAGGCCCGAGCCTCCGTGGATGTTTATCTTCTCAAGCCTTGAGATGTAGTCGGCGGTGGCGGGCATGATCTGCATCAGCCCCTTAGCGCCCTTGTTCGAGAGGGCGGTTGTGTGAAACCTGCTCTCTGACCGGATGACGGCTGCTACGAAGAGTGGGTCAACCGAGGCTTTAGTACTCTCCTCTACAATCAGGTGGGCAAGCTGCTCGTGCGGCACGCTCTTCGGAGCATGCTGCTTTATAATCGAGGAAACGAACGATACCTGGCCCAGGAGCTTCTTGGAGAGGTCCCCGGCGTTAGCGATTCGGAGCTGAGGTGCCCTCGTTGCCGGGGTAAACCCGTTGGTCTTGTGGTACGAGAGCGCGATGACCGTCCCGTAGGACGAGAACATGGCAGCGCACAGGAAGACGAGGGTGGTGTCGGCGACGAGGAGGCGCTTTACTGCAGTGACTACGGCTTTCATAAACAGCTCTGGGTAGGTCTCTGTAGGCGTTCGCCCGGTCGGCCGCTAAAGTTGCGTGCCGCTCAAGGGCTCTAGTTTCCGCCAGGCTACTGCCCCACTCAGCTCGAGGGGGCGGAAGAGAAGCGGGCAAAAGTTTCCTACCCGAATTGATGAAGGCTATCGCTTAGCGGGTGCTGAGAACAAACCTGGGGTGCTTCCCTAATGATTCTAAGTAGCTGGATACACTAGTTGAGAAAGAGATCGATCCCCCGTAGAATCGGGGACTTACCAGTCTTTGTATATTTTTCGTGAAATCATCTGTCAAAACACCGGTTGTTGTAGTTGGGGGCGGCCACGCTGGGATCGAGGCTGCCTACGCCTCGGCGCGGCTCGGGGTCCCAACGGTGCTCGTCTCGCTGCGGCGCGAGGGGATCGGGCAGATGTCGTGCAACCCGGCCATCGGCGGGGTGGGCAAGGGGCACCTCGTCAAAGAGGTCGACGCGCTCGGGGGCCTGATGGGCCGGGCTATCGACGCAACCGGCATCCAGTTCCGCATACTAAACGAGAGCAAGGGGGCGGCCGCCCGGGCCTCGCGCGCCCAAGCTGACCGAGACCTGTACAAGGGGTGGGTGCAGCGATACCTCGCCG
Source organism: uncultured Bdellovibrionales bacterium (assembly GCA_964413875.1). Taxonomy (GTDB): domain Bacteria; phylum Bdellovibrionota_C; class UBA2361; order UBA2361; family OMII01; genus OMII01. The sequence continues at coordinate 5,680 of CAYPUA010000037.1, read as the reverse complement.
GGGTGCCGAACCTCACTATTATAGAAGGAGAGGCGGCGGAGCTTGTGGTCGAGTCCGGTCGGGTGACCGGGGTGCGGCTCCAGGACGGCTCGCTCCTCCCAGCATCGGCGACCGTGCTCACGACTGGCACCTTCCTGCGCGGCCTGATGCACACCGGGCAGCAGCAGGCGGAAGGAGGGCGCCTCGGCGACCGGGCCTCCAACTCGCTCAGCGACTCGCTGCGCGCCGTCGGGTTTGAGCTCGGGCGGCTAAAGACCGGCACGCCCCCGCGCCTCAGGCGGTCGAGCATCGACTTCTCGCAGCTCACCGAGCAGCCAGGCGACCCAACGCCGCAGCCCTTCTCGTTCATGACTGATGCTATCAACCGGCCGCAGATCTCGTGCTGGATGACGGCGACCAACGAAGAGGCGCACGACCTCATTCGCTCGAACAGGGAGCGCAGCCCGATGTTCAACGGTCAGATCCGTTCGGGCGGCCCACGCTACTGCCCCTCGATTGAGGACAAGGTGTTCCGCTTCGCGGACAAGCAGAGCCACACGGTGTTCCTTGAGCCCGAGGGATTTGAGTCTGACATCGTCTACCCCAACGGGATCTCGACAAGCCTTCCGCTCGACGTGCAGGAGGCGTTCATCCGCAAGATTAAGGGGCTTGAGAACGTAGAGTTCCTCGCGCCTGGGTATGCCGTCGAGTACGACTTCGTCGATCCGCGCGAGCTTAAACCCACGTACGAGACGAAGAGCATCGCAGGGCTCTACCTCGCGGGGCAGATCAACGGCACGAGCGGCTACGAGGAGGCTGCGGCGCAGGGCATCATCGCCGGCGCAAACGCAGCACTCGCAGCGCGCGGCGACGAGCCGCTCACGATCGGCCGCGGCCAGGGGTACATCGGCGTCATGACCGACGACCTCACGACGAGCGGCGTCGATGAGCCGTACCGCATGTTCACCTCGCGCGCCGAGTACCGGCTCATCCTGCGCGAAGACAACGCGGCTTCACGCATCTGCCCCGTGGCGATTGCGCGCGGGCTGCTGAGCGACTCGCAGCAGCGCCGCTTCGAGGAGCGCCAAGCTGCGTACGAACGAGCCTCAAAGTGGCTCAACACAGAGCGCATCAAGCCAACGGCAGAGAACAACGACTGGCTCTCGACACAGCGCACTGCTGCCCTCAAGGACAGCGTGACACTCGCGCAGCTTCTCAGGCGCCCAGAGGTGACTATGACGGCGCTCCTTGAGCGATTCTCTCCGGCAGAAGCGCTCACAGGGGAGCTTATGTCAGCTCTTGAGATAGAGACCAAATTTAGCGGCTACCTCGAGCGCCAAGAAGATGAGGTAAAGCGCCTCAAGAAAATCGAGACAGAAGCAATCCCAGCTGACTTCCCGTACGACGCCGTGCGCCAGCTTCGCGCCGAGGCACGCGAGAAGCTCAAGAAGCACCGGCCTGCGACGCTTGGCCAGGCGATGCGGATTCCGGGGATGACGCCGAGTGCGGTGTCGCTGCTGGCTGTGTACCTGAAGCGGTACAGGGCGGGGGAATTGGCAGCGTAAGGTGTTGTCCTAGAGTGGATTCTGAATTCTTAGGGTAGCGGTCCGAGTGGGACTGGGAGTTCCGATAGCGCTACCATCCAGAAGAACTATTTTGTTCCATTCGATGAGCAAGCCTCGTACTCTGGCGTCAAACGGGCTGCGCGAGGCTAAAGCAGGAAAAGAGGAGTGTCATGAACCCACACGGCGACAATCGAGATCAAGCTAATCAACGGAGCAGCGGAGCACAGCCGCCGGCACAGACGCCGGGCAGCGACCAGCTTGCAGAGATCCTCAAAGTTCTGCCGATCGGGCCAATTCGCAGAGCAACATTCATTGAAACCTACGACGTGAAGGTTCATGGAGAGCACGAAGTGTCGTTTGTTCTTCCAGCGGGCAGATCTCGCATGGAGATACTTCGCGAGTCTCAGGCTACCGTGTGCTTCCAGGGAGAGTTCTGGGCGGACCAGCTCGACCGCTGGGAATCGAACCTAAAGTTCAAGGAAGCGGCGACGTCGCCTGAGCGTATTCACATACATGCCTGTGTTGAGGGTGGTGGTGCGAAAACCCGCAGCCAGCAGGAGGATGTCTTGCGCTCGAAGAATCTTGAGATGCCAAGCTTGGAGGACCTAGCCACGGCTTTTGTCGTGCACTACGTCGTTGAGAGAGAGCCGCTCTTTGGCTGGCAAGATGAGAGCGAGGGCTGGTCACGAATCGTTCGAGCCGTTGGCGGTGCGCTCTACTTCGTCCGAGACGGCGGCCTGTTCGAGAACACCATCGGCGACGACGAGCACGACGCCGAGCTCGAGAGCTTGCGCGGGCAATGACGAGACGCGCGCGTTACACTTGCACTCCGCGGCAAATCAAAGGTGCTGCTTTCAGCTTCCATTTGCGCTGTGAAGCTCGGGGGTCAGCTCCAAAGATTCTCATACCCAGCTCTTTCGACAACCCTGACGCATGGTGCTCGCCACCTCAAGTATCTGACACGGCTCACCAATCGGAGCGCCTTCGCCGCAATCCGTGGACAAAATGACCGGCGTGCTTAAGTTTTCCCTCCCCTATGCCGAGGGTTGATGTCGAGTGGCAAAGGGGGAGCTATGGGAAAACTTCAGCACTTTGGACGGCTATGTCGAGGTATCACCGCCCTATTGGTGGCAGCGTCTGTCGCTACGCCCGCTACCGAGGCCTTGGCAGCGCCATGCAGAAGAGCCTCGGGACAGATCGGCTACTACTTGGCCAAAAATTACTTCGGCGTTGCTGGCTGTGATGGGGTAGAGGCACGACCGAAAGAGCTGCTTGAGCTGTGCCGAGTCTTCCTTGGGGCAAGCTCACCAGACCATGTGAGGTATGGCACCGTTCTCACCGGGGACTTTCATAGCCCCGAGAACAACACGCAGTGCGAATTTGTGCCAGGCACCGAAAGAAAGCGCCGTGTTCAAGCTGACCACTCCCAGAACGCGGTTGTTGTGGATTGCTTCTGTAAGCAGTGCGCCGACGGCATCGACAACGATCGCGACGGGGCAAGGGACTTTCCTCAGGATTCAAGCTGCTCAGCGGAGACCGATGCCTCTGAGCTGTTCCCGCGCCCTCAGTGCAACGATGGAATCGATAACGACAGGGACGGCGCGATAGACCTCAGGGACGTGAGCTGTGCGAACAACAGGCAGAGAAACAACGAGGCTTCGCCAAGAACTAAGTGCCAAGACGGCTTAGATAACGACGAGGACGGACGGGTCGATCTTGCAGATCCTGATTGCAGAAACAATCGGCAGGTTGATACCGAGGGGCCCGGGCGTATTCAGGTCACAAGCCAGCCCGGCAACTGGACTGTTCGGGTTGGGCGAGTGGAGCTTCGGGGAGTTTTGGACACAGCCCATTTCTCGGCGTCTGCCGTGGTCAGAGGCGTGCCCCCAGGTGGCTTGGCACCGTCGGCACTCCGGGTTCAGTGGCAGCAGTATATACCCGGCTCCACCTCTTGTCCGCAGAGTTGGTGTGACATCGCGGGAGGGAACTCTAGTCAGTTAAGTATTCCGATTTCTCCCCTTGAGCTTCCGGGCCGCGGGCTGCCAAATGTCGTACGAACCTATCGCGCCAAATTTTCGTACAGCGGACTGGCAAGTGTCACGTCGAACAGCGCGACGCTTACGATCCTCCCCCCAAATTTCCCGCCGCCAACGCGAACACAGCTGGCGTGCTCGCGGCCCTTCGATGCGGTGCTCGGGGCAGACGCCACGGCAAAGTTCAAAAGCATATGCTCGGCTTCCCCAGAAGCTTTTGAGCTTAAATACAATTGGGAGTTCATGAACCTGGCTCGCACCGGCGGAAGGTGGGAAAAGATGTTTGCCGAAGACCGAACGGTTAAAGGTCCGGAATTCGAGGTTAACGGCGACACTAAGAGGATCCCAACGGATGAGTTCGAGGTGCCGCTAGACCTTTCGCTCGCACCTGAAATTGTCGCGGGGCTAAACACCACGACGTATTACCGAGCCTTGGTTTCGGTCGGGAGGCGGGACGGAACACCGGCTACAGAGTACCTGCCTATTGTCACGGAGTCGGCTCGCTTGCTTCTGCCTAACCAGACTGGAGCCAGGATCTCTTTTGTAAAGAATATGGAGGACCAGCCCACTTCACTACGACCCACCTTTAAGGCTCAAGCCTCGATTAACGTGCGCCCTCCGGCGAATTACCGAGGCGACTGGGTCCGTTTTGATTGGCAGGTACAAGACGTGTCGAAGGGCGACAATGCTTGGATATCCGTCTCAGCGGAAACCGCCCCTTGGGCTCTGCCGAGCTCTCAGAACATAACGTCAGGAGCTGACGCCGATCCACTGTGGGAAGGGCGGTTGGAGATCGACACAAATCTTCTTCCGAACACTATGTCGATCCAAACCTTGGCCGAGACTCGGGCATTCCGGGTGATTGTGCGAGCGCCGGGCACAGACGCGTCGGAGGAGATCAGCCGAGAGGCTCGGCTCTTCATCCCAGCAGGCCCAGAGGCGCCGCTCAAGCTTGAGGTTGGGATGCCGAACATTACAACCTGTGGGGAGCCACGAGCGGAGGGCTACCGATCAGGCATCCTGGTTGATGTGGCTGCCCGAACTAATCGGTCCTCTAGCGCAGCACCCTTGACGTTTAAGCTCGAGTACCGAGAGGGAGAAGACAGGCCATGGGCGGAGGTGCCGAGCAACCTCCTTGACGCATGGAGCGTTGTCTCGCCGGAATGGGGAACGGCGCCGGGAGAGGTAGGGACTCTTTGGGGCGCTAACGTCAGAATCAAGACGGACGCTATGACCTTAGACGACGCCGAGAGGTGGTTCTCATACCGGTACCGGGTGGTCGCGAGAACCTCGCTAGGCGGCGTATCGCCCATGCCGTCTGCAGAGCAGGTGGTGAGGGTGCGCTCAGTGGACTATTGCCTCTTCAGGATCCTCTGACGCAGTTAGGGGCTCCGATAGCGCTACCATCCAGAAGAACTATTTTGTTCCATTCGATGAGCAAGCCTCGTACTCTGGCGTCAAACGGGCTGCGCGAGGCTAAAGCAGGAAAAGAGGAGTGTCATGAACCCACACGGCGACAATCGAGATCAAGCTAATCAACGGAGCAGCGGAGCACAGCCGCCGGCACAGACGCCGGGCAGCGACCAGCTTGCAGAGATCCTCAAAGTTCTGCCGATCGGGCCAATTCGCAGAGCAACATTCATTGAAACCTACGACGTGAAGGTTCATGGAGAGCACGAAGTGTCGTTTGTTCTTCCAGCGGGCAGATCTCGCATGGAGATACTTCGCGAGTCTCAGGCTACCGTGTGCTTCCAGGGAGAGTTCTGGGCGGACCAGCTCGACCGCTGGGAATCGAACCTAAAGTTCAAGGAAGCGGCGACGTCGCCTGAGCGTATTCACATACATGCCTGTGTTGAGGGTGGTGGTGCGAAAACCCGCAGCCAGCAGGAGGATGTCTTGCGCTCGAAGAATCTTGAGATGCCAAGCTTGGAGGACCTAGCCACGGCTTTTGTCGTGCACTACGTCGTTGAGAGAGAGCCGCTCTTTGGCTGGCAAGATGAGAGCGAGGGCTGGTCACGAATCGTTCGAGCCGTTGGCGGTGCGCTCTACTTCGTCCGAGACGGCGGCCTGTTCGAGAACACCATCGGCGACGACGAGCACGAC
>CAYPUA010000036.1:0-27465 GCA_964413875.1 uncultured Bdellovibrionales bacterium | reverse complement strand
GCTGTTTCAAGTGGCTAGGCTCTGGGAGCGTCGGACGGGCTTTTTACGGCCAATCAACCCCTACTATCCGTTATCGGCTAAACGCGCTTGAGGAGTCGGTGGCTTAAGAGTTCGGCGGGAGGGGGCTAGGCGGCAGCTTTGGGCAAGCATTATAGTTTTAGGGCTTTCTGCGGCGCGTATCTAAAATCGAACTAAAACTTTGCGCATCTTAGCCTGCGACTTCTCTCAGTTTCAGACACTGCATTCCGGTCACTCGGAACTCGAAAGAAGGCGGTCAGCTTCGTGCTCGGTGGATTTCACTGCAATGTTTCAACATCCCAAAAATAACCAAGTTAGCGGGTCTGAGATCTCAGGCTCTGCGCGCTCTTCCCTGCCACAGGATGTGCTGCAACGACCTCTCTGGGAGCAGCCGTTCTATGTGCTCGACTGCGAGGCTACTGGCCTTGATTACCGGCGGCGCGACCCGTGTGAGATCGCTATCGCTCGGTACGTGGGCGGCAAAGAGGAGGAATCCCGCGTTTGGAGGGTAAAAACGGCTGAGGCGATCTCTCCGCAATCAACGAATATTCACCACATCACGAACGCGGACCTTGAGCATGCTCCGCCTCCGCAACAGGTAGCGGCGGAAATCCGGCAGTTTTTGGGCAGCTCGGCGGCTGTTCCCTGGGTAGGCTACATGTCAGTTATCGACGCCGGCTTTCTCGGGTCTTTTGCTCGTCGTTATGGCTTTCCTGACCTCGGGGCGTGCTTTGCCGCAGAGAACTCTCTTTGCACTAAAACGCTCGGGAAGATGCTCAATCCTCATGTCACGGACTTCGGAAATAATATTCTCGAATTCTGCGCAGCGTGCGGCATTCCCGCCATTCCTGATGCCCACCACACCGCAGGGGGAGATGTGATCATGACCGCGCGACTCTTCGAGAAAATGCTGCACGACGTTAGTGAACGCGGGATTAAGACGGTCGGCGAGCTGTTCGATCTGCAGCACGAGGTGCTCCAGACTCCCTTTGGAATTCCCTCGCGAAGCGCCGAGTTTGCGGAGATCAATAAGCGCGCGCTTGAGAAATGGATGGGGATAGTAGACGCGCAGAGCATTAAGGAAGAGCTAGCCCTGCGAGAGCTTGGAATCGGCCCGGACAGGCTTTATCAGTACAAGACCTGAGACTTTTCCTCTCCTTTTCCGAGCGATTCCTGTCGCCGAGCTTTTCGAGGCTGGCCTCAAAAGCCCGCCAAACACCAGCAAATAGGCTGCTAGCCGCTGGTTAAATCTGCGCAAAAATCGCGCTGTTTGGGCACCCAAAGCGTTTCTTGACCAACAAAACTCAAGATAACTGCCCGTTTTCTCCGCGAAACAGCTCGACGTCTCTTAGCGAACGGCTCTGCTGATTTTTTTGATTAAGTGAATACCGGGTGTATAGTGCACGCCTGTGTCGTTGATCGTTTCGCGCGTTTGTGCAGTGAAGAGATTGTCGGCTACTTTTTGAGGTAAAACTACATATGACAGAGGCCAGGATCGCCACTTTTTCAGGCGGAACCGTTGGGCTCGACAGAGATGCGGCAGCAACGGTTGCCCAGCTCCAACACCCGCAGCAAAACAACGCGCCGCAGGCAGAAAATCTGCTTCGGCTCCACCCCGAACACCCTTTCGGCGTCACCGTAATCATCGGCGGCACTAACGTTCGTTTCTGTTTATCGGTACCGGACCGCGCTGACCCAGTCTTTGAGTCTGTTCGTTGGACGCAGCTACGAGAGGAGCTTGCACCTCAGCTTAAGAAAGCAGGCCGGACCTTTGAGCAATCGAAAGATGAGGTGTACCGCTCGATCGCTCAGAAGTTTGCGGCATTTGTGTTTAAGCACTCGCCTGAAGGAGCGGAACACCCTCCTCTGCAAAACCTGTGTGCCTTCAATTTCTCTATCGCCGGTATCGTAGAGGGCGAAGGCTTTAACGCCAAAGTGTCCACGACTAACACAGCGATCCCCATGGCCGAAGAGCAGGTCGCCCTAGAAGTGCTTGGTGCGATCAATGCGGACCTTTCAGAGCGCGGCTGGCCGAGAGTCAACGTGCAAAATGTTTCGGTCATGAATGACGCTGCTGCCGGCCTGATGGGCGAGCACCTCGGGGGAGCGCTAAGGGGTTTCGATAACGGTCTCTACCTCATTCTGGGTACGGGTGTCGGCAGCTTCGGGCTCGTCAAGGGCAAGCTTTCGTACCAGTTCGCTGAACTCGGTCACCGGGTAACCCGTAACGCGATGTCTGAGGCTTACACGTACCACGACGATGACGAGCTCGCTGAGCTAATGGACGACCAGAATCAGTTCAAGGCTGCTTCCACGCAAGAGTGGTACGCGGAGAATGAACTGGCGGGTCCATGGGCAGCGGTAAAGTTTTTAAAGCATATCAGGAATGACGAGGGCCTGCAGAAGTGCTTCAATTACTTTGCTGAGCAGGTTTCGGAGAAAGTTGGCCCAACCCGTTCTTGCGACGAGATTAAGAAAATCGTCGATGAGCTTGCGGACCTCGGTTACCGCGATGTAACTAAGTGGGCAGTTTCGTCCCCTAGCGATGTGATCAAAGGAGTAAACTCAATTCTCTTCTGTCACGACGTCAACCGGATAGCGAACGCTGTCGAGTGTGACCTCTCGATCAAAGAGGTTGCAAGCCGTGGAGCTAAACCCACCGAAAAAGCGCTTGACTACACCAAAAAAGCGAAGGAGCTTCGACTTTCTGCAGCGCGGGTACGAAAAGAGCTCGAGCGACTTTCGCCGAGCGATGAGCGATACGCTGAGCTACAGGCAGAGGCGCAGGCCTCGGAGCAGGAGGCCGTGAGGGTCACGGAGAAAGCTAAGAAGTGTAGCGAATTGGGAAATGCCAAGTTCTCAAAGGCTCTCACTCTTGCTGCTTACACAGAATGGCAGAAGTACTTCAAGGAGCTGGCAAGATTCCTTGAGACTGCGTACGACGCGATGAAGGTTAGGGATGCGGCGCCACAGCGTATCGTGATTGCCGGTGGTATTGGGGAGCTGTCAGCCACGTATGCTCCGCAGTGGAAAGGCCGAATTATGGAGCTTTTCGCGGATTTCGCACCGAACATTCCGAATGCTGAGGAGACCGTGGTTTTCTCAACTATGAGCCCCGAGGCACGGGAGGCGTACGTTACGACTGCGGCAGTGCAGGAAGCGTTTGAGGAGTACAAGAAGAAGAAAGTTTCTCTTCCGAACGCCAACGGGCTTCTTGGCTCGTACGGTGGGGAAACTCTGCACTAAGGGGAAACCTACGGCTTCCCATTAAATATCCGCGGCAACCCGCTCCAACACTCCCGGTAGTCCTTCTGCAGGCTGGGCAGCTCTGCGGCGTACTTTGTCACCTGCTGCGGGTAGCGGGTCTCAAACATGAACGCCATGGTGTTGGAGAGCTTGCGGGGCTCCAGCTTTGCATTTGTTGCTTTATCGAAAGCGTTGGCGTCTGGTCCGTGGGGCAGCATGCAGTTGTGCAGGCTCACGCCGCCTGGCGCGAAGCCGTCTGGCTTCGCGTCGTAGACGCCGTAGATGAGCCCCATAAACTCGGACATGATGTTCATGTGGTACCACGGGGGCCGGAAGGAGTGCTCTGCTACCTCCCAGCGTTCGGGGAAGATGATGAAGTCGACGTTGGCTGTCCCCTCCTCTCCTGACGGCGAGGTTAACACGGTGTAGATCGATGGGTCGGGGTGGTCGAAGAGTGTCGCACCCACGGGGGCAAAGGTGCGCAGGTCGTACTTGTACGGGGTGTAGTTGCCGTGCCACGCGACGACGTCGAGGGGTGAGTGCGGAATGACTGTCTCGTAGAACCGTCCGCACCACTTCACGGTCAGGGTGCAGCGGGCCTGCTTGTCCTCGTAGGCCGCAACGGGGGTCTTGAAGTCGCGCTGGTTGGCGAGGCAGTTGGCGCCGATGGGGCCGCGGCTTGGAAGGGTGAATTTTCCCCCGTAGTTCTCGCACAGGTAGCCGCGGGCGGGGCCTCCGAGCAGCTCAACTTTAAACTTCATTCCTCGTGGGATGACGCACACCTCTCCTGGCGTCACCTCAATTTTTCCAAGCTCGGTGAAGAATCGCAGCCCTCCATCCTGTGGGAGGACAAGGAGCTCGCCATCTGCGTTGTAGAAGTACTCATCGCTCATCGATGTGTTTACGAAGAAGAAGCTGGCTGCCATGCCGTTCTGCGTGTGTACGTCTCCTGCGGTAGTTACGGTTCGCACTCCTGAGACGAAGGTGAGCTTCCCTTCGGGGAATGGTGGCGGTGACCACCGTAGCTGGCTGATTGGGAGGGTGCTGGCGTCGGTGTTCGGAGCGGTTCTCCAGTGAGGGTGGTCAATCGGCGCGAACGTGGTCGCATGCTTTACCGATGGCTGGATGCGGTAGAGCCAGGAGCGTTCGTTAGCTCCGCGAGGAGCGGTGAATGGGGATCCGGAGAGCTGTTCGGCGTAAAGCCCGTAGGCACACTTCTGAGGCGAGTTCTGGCCGTACGGCAGGGCCCCGGGGAGGGCTTCGGTCTCAAAGTCGTTGCCGAATCCGGGCATGTACCCTGGGATGATTGCGCTCTTTACCATGATACCTACTCTCCGATTTAGACCTGGCGTGGCCCCTCTGCGCCTCTTGGTGTTCTTGTCGCGACGAAAGAGTACCAGCCGCTGCTGGCGCTCGATATGCGGCACCTTTGTTGTCACACGAAAAAGCGTGTTGGGCGAGATACTAGTGCTGCTTTCAAAAGCTTTTTCATCTTGATTCCGTGTAAGGCAGCGCTGGGGCTGTTTCTTTTTGGGCGCCTTACGCGCCGAAAACACGGTAGATGTTGCGAGCGCCTCGTTTACGGCTGCAACGTCGTTACGTGAAAAAGCTTTCTGAACGAGGCGCTAGTATCTCAGCGTGCCTTGCAGGGGGAAGGCTTGGGATGCCTCAGGATACGCCACAAGTCTTCTGAATTTCGGCGATTTTACGGTCGATGTCGTCGTTATACTGCCCGGCGCTGACGCGCACGTTTTCTGAGTAGTTGCCCTTGAGGAGCCCGACTACGGCTGATACTGGGAATACGGATGAGACACCCGCCATCACCTGGCGGCCTGTCCCGGCTTTGGCGTCTTGCAGGGTTTTTATGTCTTGCTTGGCGGTGGCGCAGTTAATCCCTTTCTTGAGGGCTGCTTCCCCTCCGTCTGGCGCGTGGCTTTCACCGATGTAGCCCGAGGCTTTGTGGTAGACCGTGCTCGCTGAATCTCCGATCGGGTCGGTGACTGGCGCTATGGCGTCTCCGACGGGCTGTAGGGCGCCCCCTACTTTGTCGGTCACTGGCGATACGGCATCGCCGACGGACTCTCCCGCATTCACGACGGCGTTCTTGCCCTTGGTTGCGGCGTGCTGAATGTCGTCGCCGAGTGATGAGAGCTCATCTCCTATTTGGGCTTGGGTGGGCTGCGGCGCGGCGGTGAGGGCGAGCGCAAAGATAATTGCCAGGCAGGTTCGGGATGTACGGGAATGGCCAGAAATTTTTAAAGGGTGGTGAGTCATGAGAGATCCTCCTGTTCCGGGGCGCCGCTCGGCTGCAGACTGGCTGCTTGTTGCCCGTGGAGTTGTAACGTTAGCCGAAAATGCCCGATGAGGAACTACTGATTTACGTCGGGAGCCTTAGTGGCGGGGCCGGAAACGGGTGGGTGGGCGGTCGTCGTCCCTGCTGCGCTGCTGGCGCGAGCTCTTCTTGAACGACTCACGCGCTTCGCGGAACTGCGGGGGGATATTCCTCTTGAGCCACTCCGGGTCGACGGCGTGGGCGTGCAACAGCAGGGGCAGCGTCTTTTCGTGGCCGTTGATGCGCTCGAGGAGCTCTTCTAGGCGACCGGATACTTCCTTCAGCTCGAGGTTGAATGGGTACGCGACGATGTACTGGCTGTTGTTTACGACGCTTCCTTTGGAGAGCAGGCGGATATCACCGTTGGCTACTCCTTTGTAGAGCACTTCGCCACTCTTGCTCCCTCGGCCTGCGTCGATGCGGCGGTACAGCCACGGGAGGAAGGCGCTACAGTACAGGTCACTGAGAATTTTTGACTCAACCGGTGACAGCGAGATCTCTGCGGGTGCTTCCTCAAGCGAGAATCGGGCTCGCAACGAGCGGCGCATGTCGAGAGCGCGGTACAGCTGCGCTTCCGGGATGCCGTGCTCTTCGAGCTGTTGCTGGCTCATCGTGGCTGCTTTCTGCAGCACTTCAACTTGGGCTATGACGTCAGAGTTGGCGTTCGATGCTCGCAGCTCCTGCCATGGGCGCAGGCTTTTTGGCACGATCCCTTCGGCTTCCATGTTAGCGGCTATGTCTATTGCTGCCAGGAGAACCTTAGGGTGGCTGGCTCTCAGCTCTTGCGCCTTCGCCAGCAACTTTCCGAGGGGCGCGTCGACTGGGAGTCGAGCTGCGGCTCGTCCGAGTTCTGTGATGTGCCCTTCGGGACCGAAGAGTCCGAGGTAGTAGAGCTGATCCCTGGCTTGCGCGAGCTGCTTGTCGGAGGCAGCGAAGACAAAGCTGCGGTTGTCTTTCTCGAGGCTTCGGCCGGCGGCTTGGAACCGGAGCATCATGGTTGAGACGTTCATGTTCTGGATCTCCGGCGGGATATGGAGCTCCAGAGGCTGTGCGCCCCGTGTTGGGGATTTCGAGAGCCGGATTACCGCGGTTCCATCTTTTTCAAGGCGCCCGATGCGGCCGAGGAGCTGCAAGACCTCGGTTCGAGTTATGGGGCGGTAGGCCAGGGTGTCAACGCCACCGAGCTGAATGAGGCTCTTTACCTCATCAGAGATGATTACTGTGTTTACGTGCGGGGGGTAGGTCAGACCCGTACCACCAACGTTGGTGGCGATAATTGCCGTGCGCTCTCCGGGTTGAGGCTCGAAGATCCGCTGCTGGTCCCTGAGTGGCAGCTTGGCGTGGAATGGCAGGCACTTGATGTCGGGGTCTATGCGAGCAACGCCATCGATGACGCTCTCAATCTCGTTTTTTCCTGGAACGAAAACGATCGGTGTTTCGCCTCTGTCCACTGCTGAGACTATGTCCTCTTCTATTGAGCGCAGCGCTGCTCGGAGGATGATCTTCTTGTGCCTGCCTCGATTTGCAGAGTCGACGATCTCTTGCTCGTAGCTCTTTTGCTGGTCGTACGGGAGGCTCTTCGATTGCGCCTCGGTTGGGTCAACGATTGGGACCCCTCCGAGGTACCGGCTGAACTGCTCGGCGTTGATCGTGGCGGACGTCAACACCACCTTTATGTTGCAGCCACGATCAATCATCTCGCGGCCGAACAGCAGCATCGAGGAGAGAGCAGCCGGATTCTCGTGAGCTTCATCAACTATTATGATGGAGCCCTCGGGAATTCGGCGGTGCAGCATGAGCTGCTCAAGGTAGCCGTGGGTGAGGTAGGTCAGGCGCGTAATGCCTGGGGTGACGTTGCCCGTCTGTGAGTTTAGGTAGCCGCACGTATCACCCAGGGTTTCGCCCATGAGCGAGGCGACGTACTGGCTGATCTTGATAGTCTGAATGACCCGGGGAACGGAGCAGTAGACCTGCGGCTCGACTCCTGGCGCCAAAGAGCCTTTTTCGAAGAGGGTGTCGGCGTGCTTGAGCAGGGTGCGCGGGAGCCAGGTTGTTTTTCCTGAACTGGTTGGCGCCGAGATCACGAGCGCTGGCCATTCGCGTAGAATGTCCAGGATCTCCTCCTTGCACGGAGCTAGAGTGAGGTGCGAGACGTCTTCGGACGGAGCAACCGTCTTCTGGGGGAAGGTTAATTCCGCGAGCTCGGAAAGTGACTTTTCCGGGCCGATGACCTGGCGCCTGAGGGATACTGGAGATTCCGGGCGACTAAGGAGACCGAAGCCGTCGTTTAGGGCACGTACCAACTCATCTAGGGGGCGATCACTACGGTCGAGCGGGCGACCGCTCAGGCCGAACATTGGAATCTTGACGATCTCAAAGATCGAACGGACGGAGGGCTGAATTCCGAGAGCTCTGAGGTTTGGGGCACTGGCGGTGTTATCGGGTGTAGGAGTGGGAGTTTGCGGAGCCCGATCGGCGGCTGGATTCTGCTGCAACTTGTGCAGCCTGGTTACCCGCGCTCCGGAATTGTACATATTTCCCATCTTGTACTTCCTTTGGGCTCCGGCGGAGCTGGGGCAATCGGCTGGTGCTATAAGTCACTTAAAGTTGCCGGCTGCCTCGTTGTGGTTTTATCGGAGGATGGCGCAAGAAACAAGGCGAGAGTTCAGTATGACGGCAATTAGTTTATGCCGAGTAACCCCGTTACTGATCAACAACAGGGGCAAGTACCCCCGGTACAAATTATTGGCTGCTAGAAGGGGCAAAGTTGACCAACGAGCCGGGCTCTCCCTAGTTCTTATCCGGACTGATCCGAACAGCTGGTGTCTTTACACAGCTTCTATCTCCGGACATACCCTGACCGTCCGCCACATAGACTTACCGTCGACTAGCTTTCGATGGGGCTCTACAGACAGCCAAGCTGAGAGGGAGGCTCGGTTGTCACTGACTGGGCTCCACCCGGCGCGACAGCTCGTAAAGCCGATTTAGGAATGCTTCGCTCGGAAACCGGCCGTAGGTTTCTCTCTTGAGCTCTTTGAGAAGGGGGACACTCTCTTCGAAGCGACCGAGCTCTACGAGCTTTTCAGCCCGCTCAAGGGTAACAAACAAGCCGGCAAGCCGCTCTTGCTGCTCGGCAAAATGCCTTATTCGGCGCTCCTCTAGGTATACCTGCTTTGAGAGCGCAGTCCCAAGAGTTGAAAAATACTCGAAGACGTTAAGGTTACCGAGCTCATCCTTGGCGTCACTCAGATCCTCTTCAGCTCTGATCCGACCTTGGGCGATGATTCTAGCGCGCGATTGCAGCACCTCTCGGGCGGCGCCACGCAACTCCTCGAGAAAACTAGCCGATTCAATACGCACTAGCCTAGCCTCCGCAGTCTCCGCGGACCTAACCAGTGCAGCAGGCTGCGTTTGCTTGGGGGGAATGTCCGGAAACATCATATCTCGGGAGCGTACCTAAATACTAACCGCAAGTCACGGCTGTCGGTTTCAGTAACCGGCCTAGTTTAAGGCAAATTACCGGTCAAACCGCCCGCAACTCCCTAGGGATAGTCCGCGAATACACTCTCCATGGCCAGAGTAATGAAATACCATCCCCACGGCAGCGTGCTTTTTTGCACATTCGGCATCGAGGAAGGTCTGCTCCTGCTGAGAAACCCCCTGTGCATCGCGGTAATACAGAGCTGCCTTGCACGCGCCCAAGTCCTCTATCCTGTGAAGGTGTGCCACGTGCTCACGGAGGCTACTCATGTAC
Organism: uncultured Bdellovibrionales bacterium; assembly: GCA_964413875.1. GTDB lineage: Bacteria > Bdellovibrionota_C > UBA2361 > UBA2361 > OMII01 > OMII01. The sequence continues at coordinate 18,115 of CAYPUA010000036.1, read as the reverse complement.
ACATGGTTCTCGTGGTCGATGATCCTGATCACGTGCCCAGCTTCATCAGAAGCTTCAAGGTAGAGACGGCTCATATGCTTAATCGCATCTTGGGCAGAGACAAACGCACCGTGTGGTGCGAAGGCTATGACAGCCCGATTGTTCTCACCCCGGCACGGGCGCTCGCTGCCATAGCTTACCTGTACGCAAACCCGGCAAAAGACAATCTTGAGGTTTCGATCGATAATTATCCGGGATTCTCATCATGGCAAATGTTCCAGCAAGGCAATCTCGTCCAGAGGTGGAAAAGGTTGAGGCGCTCTCAATTCCGCCGACTAAGGGGGCGTGACCATTCATTAAGGGGCTACTCCGAGGAAGCTCTCAGAATCGTCGAGAAGTCTTCGGAGTACCAGACTTTCACCCTCGAGCCTAATGCATGGATGGAGGCTTTCGGAATAACAGCGCCAGAGGACCAGAAGAAAATAAACGAAAAGCTTGTCGAGCGAATCCGGACTCTTGAACAACGCGCGCAGCTTCGGCGTAAAAGAGAGGGAAAGTCTATCCTCGGCCGGGTTCGAATGCTTAACGAGAAGCTCGACACTGCGCATCGTCCCACGAGATCTGGGCGAAAGTCTTGGTGCCTCTCAGAGAGACGAAGCGTTCGGATTCGCTTCATCAAGTTCTTCCGAGAGCTGATGCGAAAGGCAAGAGCAGTTAGTCAGCGATGGCTCATGGGAGAGTTCAGCGAGAGGTACCCTCCCGGCCTATACCCTCCCAACATGCCCAAGTTGGCAAACGTGCTTGGTTGGTAGGCTTTGGTAGTTCAGGCAACTTGCGGGTTCTGAGCCGCAACGAAGTCGTGTATCCATCTTTCGACAGAGCTATTCGACCGTCAGCTAAACCGCCTGGCTTGCGTCGCAGCCTTTGGGCTTCTTCGAGCCTGCTTGCTGCTGGACCGGGGGTACACGGGCTACTTGGCGAGGATGTCTTGCATCTTGGCGCCGATCTCGTGCGGGGAGCGCACAACGTGAATGCCCGCTGCCGACAGCGCCTTAAACTTTGCCTCTGCCGTGTCGTCTCCCCCACTAATGATCGCCCCGGCATGACCCATCCGGCGGCCCGGAGGAGCCGTCGCCCCGGCGATGAACGACACCACCGGCTTCTTCATATTCGCCTTCACCCAATTCGCCGCGTCAACTTCCGCGCTGCCCCCGATCTCACCGATCATCACCACGGCATCCGTGTCCTGATCCTCATTGAACAGCTTCAGACAGTCTATGAAGTTCGTGCCGTTCAACGGATCGCCACCGATTCCGATGCAGGTCGACTGCCCCATCCCCAGGGCCGAGAGCTGGAACACCGCCTCATACGTCAGCGTGCCGCTACGTGAAACAACTCCGATCCTCCCCGGCTTGTGGATGAAGCCCGGCATGATGCCTATCTTCGCCTGGCCCGGCGTAATAATCCCGGGACAGTTCGGGCCGATCAGCCGAGTCCGACGCCCCTGCATGAAGGTCGCCACCTTCAGCATGTCGAGCACTGGGATACCCTCCGTGATGCAGATCACAAGGTCAAGGTCGGCATCAACGGCCTCCATAATCGCATCTGCCGCAAAAGGCGGCGGAACGTAGATAATGGAAACGTTAGCTCCAGCCTCTTTCTTGGCCTGATGCACCGTATCGAAGAGCGGAATCCCCTCGAAGTCTTGGCCACCCTTTCCTGGTGTGACACCAGCGACCATCTGAGTTCCGTACTCTCGGCACGCTCGCGTATGAAACGCCCCCGTCTTGCCGGTGATACCCTGAGTTACAACTCGTGTGTTCTTGTCTACTAAAACGCTCATGTGACCTTCCTTTCCTACTTCGCCAGAGAAACGATCTTCTTTGCCGCGTCATCCATCGTGTCGGCTGGGGTGATGGCGAGCCCAGACTCAGCCAGCATTTTGCGTCCCAGGTCCACATTCGTGCCCTGCAGGCGAACAACGAGCGGCACCTTGAGACCAACCTCCTTCGCCGCCTCAATGATACCCGTCGCGATAACGTCGCACTTCATAATACCGCCGAAGATATTCACCAAGATGCCTTTGACGTTGGTGTCAGAGAGCAGGATGCGGAACGCCTCGGTAACGTTCTCTTTCGTCGCTCCGCCGCCCACATCCAAAAAGTTGGCCGGCTCGCCGCCGAAAGCCTTGATGATGTCCATCGTTGCCATCGCCAGCCCCGCGCCGTTTACGAGGCATCCGATATTTCCATCCAAGCCCACATAGTTGAGCCCGTACTTCTGGGCTCGCAGATCGCGCGGATCCTGCTCGTCGTAGTCCATCATGTCGTGGATCTCTTTCTGCCTAAAGGCAGCGTTGTCCTCGAGAGCACACTTCGCATCAAGCAACACAAAGGTGTTCTCCTTCGTCAGGACAAGCGGATTGATCTCGAGGAGCGCTAAGTCACACTCGACGAATGCCGTGTAGAGCCCCTTCACGACCTGCGCAAAGTGCTTGCGAGCCTCAAGCGGAACCCCAAGGTCAATAGCGAGCTTCGCCGCCTGGTAACCCTGCAAACCCACTTTCGGGTCAATGCGCACGTTAAGGATCTTTTCGGGAGTCTTGTGCGCCACCTCCTCGATCTCCATGCCACCCTCTGTCGAGGCAATGATCGAGACGCAGCGCTTTGCTCGATCAACGAGCATGCTTAGGTAGTACTCCTTCGCTATCGCACAACCAGCCTCAACGTACACCTTGTGAACGATCTTCCCTGCCGCACCGGTCTGCGGCGTGACAAGCTTCATGCCGAGAATCTTCGCGGCAGCCTCTCGGGCCTCAGCCGAGCTCTTCGCCAGCTTCACTCCCCCAGCCTTCCCTCGGCCGCCAGCGTGCACCTGCGCCTTAACGACACAGATTCCGCCGCCTAGCTGGTCAGCAGCTGCCTCAGCCTCGCCCGGGGTGTAACACACATGTCCGCTCAGGATCGGGAGCCCGAATCGCTTGAGCACCTGCTTCGCTTGGTATTCGTGAAGGTTCATTGATCTCTCCTTGTCGGCAAAAAACTACAGGATCGCTAGCAGCTGCTGAACTCGATCTGCCGATTCGTGCAGCGCCTTCTTCTCATCGGCGTTAAGCTCGATCTCGACTATCTTTTCAACGCCCCCCTTGCCCATCACGATCGGAACACCAAGGTAAATCCCCTTGAGCCCGTACTCGCCGTTGAGCATAACCGCAGCAGCAAGCACCCTGCGCTGGTCAAGCAAGTAAGCCTCCACCATCTGAATTGCTGAGGCAGCCGGCGAGTAGAAAGCTGACCCCGTCTTGAGTAGCGCCACTACCTCACCGCCAGCACCGCGCACACGCTTCTCAATCGCATCCAACCGATCCGCCTTAATCAAGTTTCCAACCGGAATACCGTTGCAGGTCGTGTACGAACGAACCGGCACCATATCGTCTCCGTGTCCACCCAGCACAAAGGCTGAAACTGACGAAACAGAGACGTTTAGCTCCTCAGCCAGGAAGGCCTGGTAGCGAGCCGTATCGAGAACTCCCGCCATGCCGATCACGCGGTTGGTCGGGAATCCAGTCTCTTTCTGCATCAGGTACACCATCGCATCCAGCGGGTTGGTGATGACGATAACGAGAGCGTTAGGAGCGTGCTCCTTGATTCCCTTAGCAACGTTACGAACGATCTCAGCATTGGTCTTTACAAGGTCGTCGCGGCTCATGCCCGGCTTGCGTGGCAAGCCGGAGGTCACCACACACACGTCAGCGCCCGCGATATCAGCGATGTTGTTGGTGCCGGTGATCTTAAAATCGAGGCCAAAAACAGGCGCGAGGTGCGAGAGATCCAGCGCCTTGCCCTGCGGCATGCCCTCGACAACGTCGTACAACACAACGTCCCCGAGCTTCCGCGTACCACAAAGCATGGCGAGAGTGCCGCCAATCTGCCCCGCTCCGATGAGCGCTATCTTCTTCCTACCTGTCGCGTTGGCTGCCATCTGCTATCTCTCTCCTTGCCTTTATTGGGCGTGGTGTCCCCGAAATCGAGTCATGCCCCGTAAGCGTGCGCTAGTTTGCGCTCGTTAAGCGCTCGCGTAAAGCCCCTGAGACCCTAAAAGGATTGGAGAAAACGGGCAAAGTCACCCTGAAAAATAACTTCTTTTCTGAGCCCCCTTTTTTTGTTAGCGTCCGCCTCGCTGCAAGTTGAAGCCTGAGGCAATGCCGTCAGGAGGCAAAAGCAGCCCTTACTTATTCCGCTTTACTGTGTCCTCCCCACCCACTTCGAAGGGTTGTCTGCGGGAGGTCGCCATCAATCACGAAAGAGGCACTCTACGTTTTGGGGTGGCCCGCGCTTCGCAGCCGATGCATCACTGCTGACCGCTGTGTCCGAGCAATACGTCTTGTCCCTCAGACGCTTGGGGGGTGGTTGAGAAAATTGTTGCTTTCCGTTGGCAGGATGACTCTGGGCCCTACTCGGACCGTTTTCGGCGGTCCGTGAATGATAGCTGGGCTCAGGTGAATCTTTGTCTTGAACGCGGGGAATTGTTGCTCCGCTAGAAGAAACAGACGAGCTAGACAACCATGGGCGTAAATCACGGCGAAAACACCAAGGGAAGCCAAGCAGCCACGCAGAATCATATCAGCCTCGAAGAGGCAAGACTTCCCCACATCAATCGAAACCTCCCAGCCAATCTACAGAAGCAGGCTGAGCGATACCTGCTCAAGCGCGCCAAGCATTGCCAGGTCGTGTCGCGAAGCCTCGAGGATTACCTGGTCCAGCATCCAGTCATCAACCCCCTCGAGAAGACCACAGACCGGTTCGTCATTCCAAGCTCCATCCGCGCCATAGCATTGGACTTCGACGGCACGACCGTCGACCTGCAGATCTCGGAGGGAGTTCGGCAGAAAGCGTGGCGCCTGGCGATTCAGGCCGAAGGGACAAAACTTCGGGGCAGCAAGCTTTCGAGAGAAGAAGTCGATTATTGCCACCGCCCGGCAATGCATAAAACCGAGAAGGAGATGAGCGTAATCATCGCTGACCAACTCACTCGGTTGACTCAGTCGTGGGTCGATCCAACACAGATGTGGAACGACTGGATACAAGCTCAGCAGCACGTGTTGGGCAGAATGCGACGGTCCCTTGAGTCGTCAATTGTACGAGGCGTGCTCCCTCTCCTACGCGAAGCTACTGCCCGCGGCCTCCAAGCCGTTTCAGTGACGATGGGAGCCCAGCAACTGGTACAGCCGATGCTACAGCGCTCCGGTGTCGATGCGTACCTCAATCCGGTGGGGCACGTATTCATCAACATGCACCCGAACATCAAAGGGAAGCCGCACCCAGATCCGTACCTGCTAGCCTGCCAGAAGCTCGGCATCCAGCCGCACGAGCTGCTAGTGCTGGAAGACTCGAGCACAGGCGCCCTCTCAGGGTTCCGAGCGGGAGCGACGGTGCTCCTGCAGCCATCTGTGAACCGAGCGAAGACACTCGCCGAGATCCGCGAGGCACTACGTCATGAGAATCCAGCGACCCTGTCGAATCGCCATGGCGCGATAACCCTGCTATCACGGCAGCAAGGCTGGACTCAGGTCGGATTTAGCTAGCCATCCCGGACTCCTAAGACTGAGCCCATTTCAGACAGATTGCGACTCTTCCATCGGTGGGTGCCGATTGATTGCCGTTGGGGTGCTGCTATGCTGATCTGCTGCACCCTAGCGCGAAATCAGATCTCATGGGCAATTTTCATCAGCACACCCCTCAAGGCGACGACCTGTCGCTGCCGAAACGCCCGTTAACACCCCTCGAGCGTGGTCTTGTTGAGAGCGTTAAGGATGCTTTCGTCACGTGGGCAGTAGATCGCGGTATCCCCTGCGCGGAAGGTGCTTCGCTCTTTGACCTTAGGCTCAAAAACCCGCCGGGTGGGGCAGCTCGTGTCGCACAGGAGATCGGACCAGCCATTCAGGACTTTCTCTTCTCGGAGATACAGCTTGAGGCGCTCTGGCGCAAAGAGCACGAAGAGGTCGGCGAAGTGGCGCAACGTGTCAGGGAAAAGGTCGACCACGAATTCAGAATCGTAAAAAACGGCTTCGTGATTGGCAAGCGGATCGCCAAGGCCCTGGCGAGCCCCGACCCTGAAACTCGTCGCAGACAGCTAGCAGCCCTCAACCGCCGCTCACTCGAATTCGCGCTTGGCGAGGAGCCTAATGCAGTTGCGCTTGAAGCGCTCCGCCCAATCCTAGTCGCTGCGAAAGCACTCGGCATGCCTGACGTGGAGAAGCAGATCGAGCCAGCGCTGTCAGAGTACCGGACCAAGACAAGCTTCCAGGCACCCGTGTTCATGCGTGCCCTTCAAACAGTCGCATCTGACCCGGCGCTCTCCGACCAGGCGCTCGCCGGCCTTCCGAAAGACGCCGCAAACGACCTTGTCTGCTCTGCAACGCGAGCACAGTACCCCAGCCAGGAGGAGTACCAGCGCCTGCGAGAAAGCTGCTCAGCCGCCGCCCTGAACTTCCTCGAATCAGTCATGGAGATCTTCGAGGGCTCCAGCAACGCCTTCGCGACGTCGGTAGCCCGTCTCTACCGGCTCTCAGAAGTGATTGTTCCGGAAGCGGACACCCCTGGCTCAACCATCGATCGCGAGCTGGTCATGGTGTACGGGCAGCCGGGAGAACAAAAAAACAACGAACGCCAGTAGTCGACGGTCCGATAGCCTGGCAGAGAGGAGAGCATGCTCAATCAAGAGCCAAAGAAGACAACCCCGGAGGCGAGCGGCCCAAAAGCCCCTTCCCTCTCACTGGTACGGCAAGAGCTCAGCGACAAAGTGAAGGAGGCATTCGCCAATTGGATAGTCGACACAACCGGGCCATGTGTCGTTGGCGAGAAGGGGCTAAAATCCGAGCTCTCAACCGTCAAAAAAGCGATCGAACACTCTGTTATGCCACACCTAGAGCGGCTTGGAGAGACGGTTGAGCAGTCGCTAGCCTCAGAGATTGCGCGAGAGTCTCTCATGCGCGAACCAGATGTTGAAGATGAGCAGGTCGCCGAAGAGGTGATCGGCAGAATGGAGCGCGAGCTGGCAATTATGCGCAACGAGGTGCGCCTTGCAGCGAGCAGAGAAGCTGCTCTGTTTAGCAAAAATCCATCGAAACAGCGGCTCGAATTGCTTTCAAGATGCCGCCGCGGCCTCGAATTTGCGATAGGAGAGGAGTCGACTCCGGTGTTCTTCGATGCACTGAGGCCGATGCTCAGCGCAATCAAAGCCCTCGGAGTAACCGATCTCGACGAAAAGATGGAGAAGGCGTTTGCAGAGCACCGCGACTCCGCGCGCTTCCGCGCCCCAGTGTTTGAGTTAATGCTCAACCGGGTCATGGCAGACAAGGAACTACTGCTAAGGACCCTCGCTGGGCTATCAGCCTCGGAAACTCACGAGCTCGTTTGCGAGTCCACCCGTTTGGCCTACCCGACCCCATCAGACTACGCAGCGGCTCGGACTCGAGCTGCCGCCGCCTCCGGTCAACTCATGGAGAATATGCTCGGAATACTCGAGAAGTCAGGCAACTCATTTGCGGAGGCAGTTGCCCTCATGTTCCGCTCGGGACCACTGCCAGAGTCGATGGGAAGCCTGCCCTCGGAGATGCTCAAGCGGGAGATAGAGGCCGTCTACGGCCGCCCAGCGTAGCCCCCTACTTCTTGGGCGACGCGTTGGCAACCGCTTCTGCAACGCCAAGCTGCCTGAGCAGATCGTTCATGTCAGTCTTCGAGAGGTCGAGAGCTGTGCCCTGACCCTGCGAGAGCGAAACGAAGCTCGGATTGCCTTTTGCGAGCTGCTTGGCGACTTCAAGCCGCAACATGGCTTGCCCGCCCTTTCCTGAGAGGGCTGCAACCTGTTGCTTGAGCCCCTCAGCCTCCGCCGTGCCCTCTGCTGTGATGGCCTTCGCCTCGTTGCTCTTTGCAGCGAAGAAGCTGTCCCCCTGATAGGTCGACTGCTCCTTGTAGCCCTTCGCCTCAGCGATGCGCGAGTTGTACAGGCTCTCCGCCTCTGAGAACTCCTTCTGCTTCTTGGCGCGCATCGTCTCGATGCGTGAGCGCTCACCCTCGATGTCCTGCTCCATCTCCTGAATCTCGCGCAAGCGATCCTGGTAGCTCGTGTCCTCTGACCCATTCGCTAAGAGCCGCACGAAGCGATACTGCTTTAGGTTTATCGCCTCAACCTCTATCCCAAGAGGTGAAAGCTCCTCTTGAGCCGACTTGAGCGCAGCATCCACGGTCTCATTGCGCTTCTTGTCATCGCGGTACTCTGAGGTCTTAAGCCTATTCATGTAGGTGCGGATCTCTGAGCGCACCACTGACACGACAAGCTGACGAACCTCCGCCTGGCTGGTGGCGACTTGCTGCACAAGCTTCACGAGGCTCGCCGGGTCAGGCTTTATGCGGTACCGCACCGTGAGCTTAAGCGCAGCCTCGTTTCCATCGCGAGCCCGAGTGTACACATCCTCATCCTGCACGAGCTGCGTGGTGCCACTCGCATCGCCCATGCCCCGGCCCCAGCTAAGGTACTGAGGCGATGTGTCGAAGCGGTAAATCGTCTCCCACGGGAAGACGAGGACCGTTTGAAGCGGAAGCGCAACCGAGTCAGGCCCCCCAACGCCACCGCCTAGGAAGGGCGGAAGCGTGCGAAACGTGACGCCGTACTCTGTCGTGCCCATGTGCTGAAATCCCGTGTCACAACCCGCGGAACAGAGTGCCACGAGCGACAGGAGGGCAACCTTAACGTTACTTCGCATCAGCCACCTCACCTGAGGATCGGTTCGCCCCAGCGAGCCTACGGACCCATCCATCAAAATCGTACGGATCGACGTTTGCTACCACGCCGCCCTTGAGCGAGGCCAACGTCTGCGCAAGCTGAAGAGCCACGTACACATCGCTCCCCACCTTTGCCAGCACATCACTCTTCATCTTGTCGACTGCTGCACGCGCCTCTGCCACCAGCAGCTCTCCCTGAGCCATCTTTTCACGGCGATAGAGGTCCCCCTCCGAGCGGATCTTCTCAGCTTCGCTCACGCCCTGCTTGTCTAAGGTCTGAATCGCGACAGCTCCGTCAGACTCAACTTTGTTTACATCGCGCTGCGCTGCTGCAAACTCCCCCGCCACCTTGTTGTAGGCCGACTCAAGCTCCTGGAGGTTCTTCTTAAAGATTGCCTGGTCTATCTCTGCACGGTAGGTGTAACGCCGAACGAGCAGCGCCTCTACCTGCACCCCAACCGGCGCCAGAGCCTGCTCGAGAGCCTCTTGCGCTGCTGCAACCCGACGCTCGCGAGCTATTGGGTCATAGAATTCAGCAGTTGATAGCGCGCTCAGAGAGCGCTTGAGCTCATTCTCGGCGACTTGCGAGAGGTACTTCCTCCACTGCGGATCGGTCGCTCCGACCTCGCGAATCAGGTCAACTGCGCCGCCGTGCTTCTCGCCACCAACACTGCCTGACTGAGGGTAGAATCGGTACAGTAGCGCAGCGTCGATATCGACAGTCGTGCCATCGATTGTGGGGATATCAAGCGAGCCGAAGCTGCCCGAAGTCGGCTCAGTGGTTCTTGCGAAGTCGATGATCTGGATCGTCTGCGGGAGATCGTACACCGTCGAGTATCCGGGAATCGTCCAATGGAAGCCTGGAGCGAGCGTTGAGCTGACAAGCCCCTGACCCGGACCGAAAGCAATCTTGCGCACCCCGACGTGCCCGACCGGCACGACCGTGCCAAACACAAACGCCACGGACGCCAGCGAGCCAAAAATGATGAGCAGAAGCACCAGCACGTTGGTGAATGCCCTCCCGCTTTGGTAGCGCGCAGCCGCAAGATGCTGTGGGTACGGTTGAGCCATAGAGAAAAGCACAGGAAGCGCAGAGTGAAACTATGAAGTAGCACGACTACCCGAAGCTGACAAACCACCCAGATTCCTTCAAAAAAAACTCCAGCTCCAGTCACTAGCGGCACCAGCTCCAAACCAGGTCGAGCCAACAAGCCCCAGCGAGAGACAGGGCAGCCTGATGCACTTCCCTGCCCCGAATTTCGGGTGCTCCTAGTCACATACCTGCAGGCTAAAAATCCGGACAAAAGCCTACTTATGCCATATTCTTAGGGGAATTCTGCGCTTTCGGGACCGGGCTGTCGCAAAGGGTTGATTGATCCGAAAGCTGCAGATGCCAGATACTGAAGTAAGCAGAGATAGAACAGAGCCCCAGGTGTCATGATGTTCAAGGTCACTAGACGGACTGCTAGCGAACTGCTCGCTTCGGCGCTGTTGGCGCTGCTTCTTGCGCCCTGTGCCCCGGCAGCTGCACAGGACGGATACCTGCGGCCGCTCGGCAGCAACCTCAACGAGGTTACAGACTATTCCCCCCAGCTTCCGTTCGTGAACCTGTTCTTGGGCTCACGCGAGTGGTTCACCCAGTGTCGCGCTGAACAGGACCCCGGGTGCTCCTACAGCAACGCGTGGGACACAAACGAGGCTCACCTGCTCGACCTCGACGCCAACGGCTGGGTCCGTTCATTGCCGGCGCGCTCAGCATCGCCCGTTTTCACCATGGCGGCGACTTTTTGGGACGTGCCGTCGGAGTTTCCCGCGGGGCGCTACGTGGTTCTCTATGACGGCGCAGGTGCAATCGAATACGGAGTCGGTGCCGAGAAGTTGTGGAGTGAGTCTTCGGCCGGCCGGGATGTAATCGCAGTCAACCCGGCAAACGGCGGCATCCTCCTCCGAATCGCCTCAACCAACCCGACAAACTACATCCGCAATATCCGAGTGGCGGCGAAGGCGGATGAGGCTCTGCTCCAAACAGAGACTTTCTCGCCAGCTTTCCTCAGCCGCTTGGAGCCGTACTCAGTCCTGCGGTTTATGGACTGGATGCGCACTAACGGCTCAATCGTCTCCTCATGGGAATCGAGAGCACTGCCGAGCAACGCGCGCTACTCAACGGACCGGGGCGTGCCGCTGGAGATCATGGTGTCGCTTGCGAATAAGGCCGGAAAAGCGCCGTGGTTCAACATCCCTCACCGCGCAACCGATACCTACGTCCGAAACTTCGCGCAGACAGCGCTCCAGTCGTTGCGCGAGGACCTGCCCGTGTACGTGGAGCACTCAAACGAGGTGTGGAACGGGGCATTTTCGCAAGGCGACTGGATTCAAGCCCGCGGCGAAGCAGCTTGGCCATCTTCTGGCGAGAGCGGCTTCACTAAACGGATCAACTGGCACGGCAAGCGAACAGCGGAGATCTGCGACATCTTCCGCGACGTGTTCGGCAGTGCCCAGAGCAGAGTCGTATGCGTCATGGCATCGCAAGCGGCAAATAGCTGGACCGCTGACGAAGCGATGTCTTGCCCGCTGTGGGATAATGGCCCTTGCGTGCTGCATGGAATCGGAGCGATTGCTGTTGCACCGTACTTCGGCGACTACGTTGGACAGGAAGAGAACCTGAGCCAAGTAAGAGAGTGGACGCGCAGCTCAGACGGCGGGCTGGGCACCCTCTTCAACGAGCTGCTAAACGGCGGCGAGCTCTCTGGCGGACCAGCCGGAGGCGCACTGGAGCAGAGCTTCGGCTGGATCGATGAAAATATGAACCTCGCTAACGGCTACGGCGTGCGGCTGTTAGCCTACGAAGGCGGGCAGCACCTCGTCGGTATCGGCAGCGCCGGGAACAGCGAGGCTCTTACTGCGCTCTTTACGGCTGCCAACCGAGATGCGCGCATGGCACAGCTGTACCAGCGCTACCTGAATGGCTGGAACCTTCGCGGCGGAGACCTCTTCGTGCACTTCAACGACATCGGAAGCTACACCAAGTACGGATCTTGGGGGGCTCTCGAGCGCGTCGGGCAAAGCTCGTCCCCAAAGTACGACGAACTGCGTGCCTACTCGCTCGGTGGCGGCTCGGGCACGAGGCAAACGCTCCGCGTCGTGCGCTCAAGCGGCGGCGCCGTGGTGAGCTTGGCAAACGGAATAAACTGTGGCCGTCAGTGCTCAGCCTCGCTCCTCGAAGGCTCACAGGTGACGCTGCGCGCTCAAGCGACAAGCGGCTTCCGCTTCGTCCGCTGGACTGGCTCGTGCTCGAACACGCAGCGTCAATGCACCATCACGATGGACCGCGACAGATCTGTCAGGGCGATTTTTCGCCGGCGTAGGTAGCGCCACGATACCGCTCCCCAAGTACTTCGTTACATCAAGCACCCGCAAGGAAATTCGCTCTACGATGTTGGTTGCGAGAGCCCCGGAAAGGCCGGCGGAATCACTGTTTGTAGCCGGAAAGCGGGCCTGCGAGGACCGGCACCGAAAAGGTGCGGCGTCGCCCCCTCTCTTGTGGTACTCTAAGTAGGTCGTGCTGGTGCGACGTTTTCTCTCTGTATGTCATCTGGGCTCGTCGCAGCGTCTGAGTATATCCCGAAGCGTGAAGCGCTCGTCGTCAAAGTCGACGCCTCAGACTACCTCATAGACTACTACCTGCACCGACGAACGTACGCTCCCGACACAAACCCCGTGCACGATGAGAAATTGAAAGAGCTGATTACATGCTTCGCGATCCACCTTTCAGCGCGCACAGGACAAGAGACGCACGCTTGGACAGTGCACCTTGTTGGCGACTCCCCGTACTCACTCTTCGTCACCGGCAACACCGGACTCATTGATGACACGGGAGTCGCTCAAGGCTTCATCGTTGGGCACATCTTGACCGAGAACATACGGCACACCGACGTCAACTCGATTCACGCGCAGTTTACGAGCCGCGGCAACACTTTCAAGAGCATGGTACGGTGCGACAGCGACAATATCCCGCAGATGGTAGAGCAGTTCTACTCGCAGAGCGAGCAGTACCCGCTCCGGATTAAGCTCTCCGACAACAGCGACACAGCAATTGGTCTCGTGGCGCTTCCTGAGTACGACGAAGAGTGGATCAGGTCAGTGCCGATTGAGGAAGCGGCGGATTCCGCTGGAATAGAGCGCAGCGCCATGCGCACGGTGCATTTTAAGTTTGCCTGCGACTGCTCACCGGACAAGCTCCTGCCGTTCTTTCGCAGCATGACGCACGAGGCGCTCGAAGAGCTGTACGGCAACGATTCTGAGCTGCAGATTTCGTGCCCGCGCTGTGGGAAGCAGTTTGCGATAAAGCGATCGATGGTAGCTGAAAACTAGCCGGCAACTGGCACAGAGGGGCCGGCCTAGCGGAGATCGCTCCCTGGACCAAGACTCCCGGTCGTCGTTACTTAGTCACTCCCTGCCGCTCAAGTATTTGCCGTAATTTCTCAAGTGCTCTTATGTAGATCTGCCGAGCCCGCTCTTTTGTGACTCCCATCGACCTCGCTAGGTCCGCCAACGAAGTAGCCTGTCCATTCTCGAGTCCCAACCGTGCCCTGACAACAGCGCGATAACGGGGTGACAGCTGGTCGAGTGCCGCAAGAGCTTGGTCGATCTCTCCCTTTTCAAAGATGCGCGCAAAGAAGATGTCTGACGAGGGATCTTCCAGCATGTCTCCCTGGCGTCCTTCGACATCACTGTCTCTCTGGCTATTCTCAAGGCTGACAAAACCCCGTGAAAGACGCGCTAACGAGTCCAAGGTGCTGCGGTCTATTCCGTAGTAGCTTGAGACTTCCTGCATCAGTTGCTCGTCATTTGCTCCAGAAGCCGCACCTCGGATGGTTAGAAACGCAGGTGTCATGTGAGCTGGAATCACAACTACTGAACCCGATAGTCGCCGGGCCTCATCTAGGCTCTGCCGAACCCAGTTGCTCGCACAGGTCGAGAAGGAGTTGCCACTCTCAGGGGAGTACCTCTCAATCGCCTTCAAGAGCCCGAGGGCCGCCCCCTGGTAGAGGTCTTGCTTACGCGCGTACTGCTCGACCTCACGGCTCCTAAAAGAGCGAGAGAGCCCGATGTTAGCCAGGTAGAGGTAATCCTTGAGCGCCTGGTACGGCCGGCGCGCTGCCTCAAGAACGCTCAGTTGCTGCCGCGCATGCATTGCTCCGCCGCCCAAATCCTGGCGGAGGAGCTGATACTCTCCGAAGCTCGGATCTCTCTCCGCCTGCTTCGAACCAAGCGAATCGTGGCGACAACGAATTCTAGCTTCCAGCTCAATCAACCGCTCCGTCCGCCGCTTGACCTCACTAGCGCGCTCAAGCAGCAGCTCTGGCACGGGCGGAAGCCGCACCAGCATCTCCGGTATTCCACAACGCTTTAGGTCCAAAACGTCTCCGCTACTCTTGCGCTCAAGCTTAGAGAACGACTCCACGCACGCTTTCGCGGCCGCGCGCAGCTCAGCGCTCGTTCTGGTATCACTCCGGGCGTGGAACATGAGTCCTGGAGGACAAGTTCCCCCGACGAAGTCGGTTAATTCTCTGACCCTCTGCCGCGCAATAAATGGCACTGCGTGAAGCTCTTTCCAGAACTCCTCACGCGCCTGAAAGAGTTTCGTGAAAAGCTCTGTTGTCTGCCGCCTGTCGAGACGACCAACTTTTGACAAAGCCTCCGGTCCGGCCCGGTACAGCTCCGTCGCCCGACCGAGAAGATCGCTCGCGCCTTTGGCGAGAGCTTTTACACCCTTTCTTTCTGCTGGATTCCCGACACCAGTGCCAGCAGCAGCTGAGTAGAAAGAAACCGCCTCGTGTAGGTCCGCCTTAATCTTGGTCTGTTGATCGCGCGTCGTCGCGCTAACAATCTCAGCAAGAGTGGGGACCCTGGGGCGCTCCGGCGGGAGATTAATCGCCTGCTCCCTGCGAGACGTATGAGCCGGCACCGCTACATGGCGAGTCCGACAGACCTTTGGTGTAGAGTCGAGATTCATGCGACAGGACTACTTGTAGCCGGATAAACTCTAAAAACGAGAGCTTTTACTAGCACTTGCTTGACAGCGCGACAGACGCTAACACAGCGCTGGATCCCAATCGCGCCTCTTTCCTGATTTTGTGTGCGGTGTCGAAAAACTCCAACCCAATCGGGTGGCTTTTTTGTCTTGAGCTGTTGTTAATGGACCTTAACGGTACCTGCGGTAGTGCAAGGTAAACCTCAACGGATGGGGACGCTCCCTGCCGGACCAACGCCTTTGTTAGAGAAGGTCAGAGATGGTGTCCGCCAAGGCCACCAGTGGCTTTGGATTCTTCGGTTGGCCGTTCTGGATAATCTCGTAATGGACGTGGGGGCCAGTAACCCGCCCTGATGCGCCGGACAGCCCGATTCGCTGCCCACGGTCAACTACCTGCCCCTCCTTTACGGATGCCTTCGAGAGGTGCGCGTACCGCGTAACAAGCTCTGCTGTGTGCTCGATATCGACCGTCAATCCGTAGTGGTTATGGTAGCCAACTTTCTTTACAACTCCCGCGCCAGTAGCAACAACTTTTGCACCACGAGGCA
This sequence comes from uncultured Bdellovibrionales bacterium, assembly GCA_964413875.1. Taxonomy (GTDB): domain Bacteria; phylum Bdellovibrionota_C; class UBA2361; order UBA2361; family OMII01; genus OMII01. Next base: position 2,771 of record CAYPUA010000036.1, on the reverse strand, counting down.
AAGAGATATCTATCCCGGCATGGAAGGATCGGTGGTCAGAGAACGGGGATGAACGGAATCCGAAACCTGACGAGTATCGGCCAAAGACCGGAGCCCCAATTGGCATCCTTTCGAAAGCATTCGCATACGCTGAAAGGGTCTCAAGCAACGCTGCCTCCTGCTCAAGAGAGGGTACGAGGTCGGAATTCTCTGAAGTCGACTCAACGAGAATGTCATCATCCTGCTCGACTGACAGCGAGATGTTTCGTTTTGTCGGGCAATCAGAGCCCGGCTTGCAACCCGCGCCCTCCTGAACCGACGGGTCCTTGGACTTACTGGCAAACAGAGGCGAACGGAGCACCTCCGCTAGCGTCGGACGATCTGTCTTGCTGCCAGCACCGGTGTCGCTTCTCGCTTTTTTCCCGGACTTTGACTCGACTTTTCCAAACAGGCTCAACGCCCCAGCCGAGGCTACAGCTTTATCGAGACTATCAATCTTGCTCTGGGCTTCTCGCTGGAACTCTGCCTTACGCTCATACTCGTGCTGCATAGCCGTCATGCGCTGCTCGAGGCGCAGATTGGAGGCTCGCAGCTCGTCCCGCTCGCCTGTTAGACGATACACGGTGTACACATCTCGGGCTTGCTGAATCAGGTTGGTGAAGAAGCTCCCAGCCGCGAAGGTGGCAATACCGGCAGCTATACCGAAGCTCACGCCACCTATCAGGGCCAGGCGTACGGGCACCTTGACGCTAGCCGCTCCGTAACGGATGCAGCGCGCCAAAACGATGCGAAATGAGTCTCTTTTCTGTACGTTAGCCATGATATTCCGCCACCGAGGACACCCCCGGACAGAGCCATCAGACGCTACGCGATATCCCAGGCATGGTCAAATTTCTGGATTCGGATCAGCCCTTTAAGTGCTGATTCACTTCGATCCGATCAGCTCTCTGGCGGAGGCTCTGGAGGCGTCAGTTATGGTATAACCCGCTAACATCCTTGCAATTTCGTCAACCTTCTCGTCTTCCGAGAGCTGTTTAACAACGGTGATGGCTCGGTCCCCGACCTCTTTGTTAACGAGGAAGTGCCGGTCAGAGAGTGACGCCACCTGCGGCAGGTGGGTTATGCAAACCACCTGAGAGCGGCTGGAGATCTCCTTGAGCATCTGGCCCACGGAGCGGGCTACCCCGCCTGAGATCCCGGTGTCGACCTCGTCGAAGATGAGCACGTTAACCCCTGACCGCTCGCGCAGAATCTTCTTTAGTACCAGCATCACCCGCGAAAGCTCACCGCCTGAGGCGACGGCAGCCAGCGCAGCGTGCGGTTGTCCCTTGTTGGTCGAGATCAAGAAATCAACCTTGTCGATACCAACCGCGCTCGGCTCGCTCTCCGTGAAGCGCACCTCAAGAGAGGCATCGCGCATGTTAAGCTCTGACAGGTCGCTGCCCACCGCCTTGCAGAGCTGCTTAGCGCCAGCCGAGCGGACCTTGCGCAGCTCAAGCCCGACCCGCATCGCCTGGTCGAGTAGACGCGCCACCTCCTGCTCAAGCTGCTTGAGCCCCTCACCTCCCGCCAAAGTGGATAACTCAACCTGGCAGCGATCGCGCAGCGCCACGAGCCCCGCATCATCGGTCTTATGCTTCCGTTCGAGCCGCGCCAGGTCCGAGAGCTCCTCGCGCAAGGCTTCGAGAGACTCAGCGTCCAGATCGAGGGCGTTAACGAAACGGCTAACCGAGATCTCGCTCTTCACGAGCGCCTCGCGCGCGTTCTCGAATTCAGACTGAATCGGCGCTGCACCCGGATCGAGCCGGACTAGCTCTTGGATGCAGGCTGAAAGCTCCTTCACGCCGAGCGTTAAGCCCTCCTCTCCGGACATGAGATCAAGCGCGCGCTGGCCAACCGAAATAAGCTTCTCGGCGTTTCCGATGCGTTTCACCTCTCTCTCGAGCTCGGCGCGGCGACCCGGTTTCAGTCCTGGAATGGCTGATAATTCATCAAGTACGGACTCAAGCTCTTCGCGGCGCTCGGCACCCTTAGCGTGAGACTCCTTGAGGCGCAGCAGCTCCGCACGGCGCTCAGACCATGCGCGGTGCGCCTCGCGCATCTTCTCGGAGAGCGCGCCACACCCACAGAATCCGTCGAGCAGCTCCAGATGAAAGCGCGAATCGAGTAGCTTCGTCTGGTGGTGCTGGCTGCAGATATTGACGATCTTGCGCACAATCTCCTCGAGCAACGACACCGTGCCGAGCCGGCCGTTTATCAGCACCTTTCCGCGACCCTCTCTAGGCAACGAGCGAGACACCACGAGCTCTTCGTCCGAGCCAACGATATCCGGCAGCTCCGCTCGCACGTTCTCCGGTATTACTGTGAGATCAAAGAGCGCCTGAACCTCAAGCTGGTCGGATCCAGTACGGATGAGCGATGGCGAGCCCTTGCCGCCGAGAATGAATTCTAGCGCATGGAGGAGTATCGACTTTCCCGCTCCAGTCTCGCCGCTAATGACGTTGAACCCGGAATGAAATGAGAGCGATTGCCGCTCGATGATGGCGAAGTTGGTTATCGTCAGTTCGGTCAGCATAGCTCACTGGGAATACGTTGGGCTTTAACAGGCTGCTGCGGAAAAACAGAACAGCTTTCGATACCACGGGGTTGCTGCGAGGGCAAAAGGTATCGGTGGATGGCTGCTTTCCGATGACGAGAAAAGAGGACGGGGACAAGGACAGGCCTGAGGCCTACCAATAAGCGACTGGCTCGCTACGAAAATCACTGACGCCACCCGCGGCATCGGAAGAAGA
>CAYPUA010000035.1:0-29297 GCA_964413875.1 uncultured Bdellovibrionales bacterium | reverse complement strand
GACCTCGCGGAGGAGAAGGCTCGACTAGTGGCGGAGCGGGTCCGAACCGAGGCTCAAGTCATACCGGCAACTGCATGGATGCCGACAGAGAGGGAGCGCGCTCTGCCCTTTGAACAGAAGCTAGAGATCCTCGCTGAACGGCTTAAGCGCGACATCCGTGTCACCAACCAGGAGCTCCTGACCCTGTTCGAGCGGGAACGCCCACTGCTTCAGCCACTGCAGTTGGCGTTTGGCGGCGAGCTTCCCTGGTTCATAGGCGCCCTGCACGCCTTTCGGTATCCAGACGCCGCTCTTAAGGCAGTTTGTGCACAGCTTCGGGCCGGACTCCTTCCAAAGCACCCCGGAAAGGTGCACTTCAACAACCATATGGCGTGGCTGAACGAGCGAGGGAGCCTCGGAAAGCTAAACGAGACCTCGGTGAAGCTTGCCTTCGGTGAGCGATTTATCGCTCCTGCGCCGTACAATCCGCGCCGGAAAGACGCCTAGCCGATTGCCTTAGGCGCCAACAGCAACACGGCGCTCGCCTAGCCCATCCAGGGGCGGCAGCTCCGTACGAAGAAGAACCGCGAAGACTCTCATGAGGGCAAGCTCAAGCTCTGTCACCTTTCCGTCGCTCAGCACTAAGCCATGCAGTGAGTTAATGAGCGACTTCCTCGCGCGAGGTGACACCGCGCGGATCTCGTCTAGCGCCGACATGAAAGAGCCGATGTCGCTGTCGGCTTGAGGCAAGAAGCTCCCTTTAAGCTTCAGGCGCGAAGCAGCCGCTTCGAAAAGCTCGCGACGAGCGCTATCGTCCTGCGAAGCAAAGAGGGCGCACACGCTGAGAACTCGAACCACTGCCCGGTCGACACTCTTCAAGCCGCGCCGAGATGATGCTCCCCGCATGGTGAAAGACGGGTCGGTGTCTTGGGTGCCGAAGTACACCAGCACTGAGAGCAGGAACTCAAGCAGCGACACCGAGCCATCAGCGCGGCTAAGCTGCTCGACCGCCTTACGGAAGGCCTCCTTCCGCGCCTTAGAGCCAAGCTGAATCGTTGGGAGTGCCATAAAGACGGCTGACACCTGTTGGTTGACCGAGAGAGCCTTCGCATCCGCCTCGTACCGAAGGACCTCCTCGGCCGGAATCCACGCCGAGAGCGCCTCAAGCTCCCTCTGGCGCTCCTTCTGGGCAGTTGGAAGCAGGAGCGAACAGACAACCGCCTCTGCGCTCCCTACCCCGACGATCGCCGAATGGAGCGACTTCTCTGGCAGCCACTCCGCGTGAAGCGGAGGAAGTTCCGGCGGCTCTAGCCTCGGCGCAGAGGCTTTTTGGCCACCAGAGAGCTGCGACACGAGCATCTCCTCTTCGCCTGTCTGGACGCCGATAGAATCATCATCCGGAAGCTCGCCACTGAAGTGCGGGTCAAGACGCTTGATTCGCTCCATGAGCGGCGGGTGCGACGCGTACATGTGCTCGAAGAAGCCAACGCTCTTCCCCTCGGCTAAGAAAAAGTGCGAGAGCCCACTCGCGGATGCATTATCGATACTGGCGCCCTTAGAGAAGCCTCCGATTTTTTTAAGCGCCCCAGCGATCCCTTCTGGGTTACGGGTAAGCTGAACCGCTGTCGCATCCGCCAGATACTCACGCTCGCGTGAGATCGCAGCGCTCATGAGCACCGACACGAGCTTTCCGAGGAATCCAAAGAGCAGGAAGAAGAGCCCGATCGCAAGGACGATGATCGCCCCACCGCCCTTGTCTTTGCTGCTGCGGCGACTTGCGCGCCCGTTTGCGAGGAGCCGCAGCATAAAATACCCGATAGTGGAGAGAACAACGAGCCCGGAGATGTAGGCTGCAAGCCTTATATTAAGCCGCACATCGCCGTGAACGATGTGAGAGAATTCGTGCGCTACCACACCCTGCAGCTCATCTCGCGAGAGACGCTGCAAGGCTCCACGCGTAACCGCCACTGCACTCTTCTCCGGAGACGGTCCAGAGGCGAATGCGTTAATCCCCTCTTCGTCTTCAAGGATGTAGATCTCGGGCACGGGACAGTTCGCCGCAATCGCCATCTCGTCGACGACGTTTCGATACCGCCGCTCAAGGGGGTCTGTGGTCTCTGGAGACACCAGGGTACCACCCAACGCCTCAGCTACCGCGCCGCCGCTTGAAGAGAGCGAGTAGAACTTCACCACAGCCGCCGTCGACACCGTGAGAAGCATGAAGAGGTCGAGGCACAAAATAACCGGGAGCATCTCTCCGGAGCTTGCCCTGTTCTGGCCCCTACGCCGCCCGCTCTCCGCCTCGTCGGCCGCCTCTCCAACAAACAGCAGCACCGCCGACAGGAGCGCTGCAAGGAGCAAATTAGCGAGGACGAAGCGCCACAAGAGAGACCTTGAACGACTACGGGCGCTCTCTTGGTGCTCAAAGAAATCCACGGGGCGGCGCTACGAAGAGCTACTAGTTAAAAGCAACCCGCGGAGCCTCGCGCTCCTGGTCGCTCTTGGTGCTCTCAAGAAGCGTCATCTCGCTGAAACCAAACGGGCCTGCCATCATGTTGGCCGGGAACGATTGGATCGCAGTGTTGTACGACATCACAGAGTCGTTGAAGGCTTGGCGAGCGAAGCCGACCTTATTCTCAGTGCTTGAAAGCTCTTCCATTAACGTCGACACGTTCGTGTTCGCCTTGAGGTCCGGGTAGCTCTCAGCCAAAGCGAAGAAGCGCCCCATGGCGTTGGTGAGCTGCGTCTCCGCTGCGCCGAGCGCGCCGATAGCTGCGCCGCTGGTTGAGTTCTCCGCCGCCGAATTGCGCGCAGCGAGAGCCCTGTTGCGGGCCTCGATCACGCCAGTAAGCGTCTCCTTCTCGTGGGTCATGTACCCCTTTGCTGATTCCACCAGGTTCGGAATCAGGTCGTAACGGCGCTTGAGCTGCACGTCGATCTGAGCAAACCCGTTCTTTACCCGATTACGCAGGACGACGAGGCTGTTGTAGAGGCTTATCAGCCAGAGGCCGACTACAAAGATGATACCGATGATGATCGCAACAGTCATGGAGCTACTCCTTAAGAGAGAGGGCACTGCTTCTGCGCCAGGTGGCGCCTCGTTAGGCTACCCTGCCCCGCGGGGGAGCCCAACCCTAAAAATGTAGCATAGGGGGATGGGAGGAGGGATTAGGAGGGGGAGCGGGGCGGAATCAGGGATCCAGCCCCCTGTCTTCCCAGCCTCTCCTCCTCCTGCACCTGCACTCAATTCCTAATCCCAGTCCCCCCTCTACCGATGCTGATGTCTCGGAGAAGCGTCGGACGAGTGAGGATTACGAGCAGGAGTTAGTGCTGGTGCAGGAGGAGGAGAAGGAAAAGGATTAGGAGGGGGAGCGGGACGAAAAAAGGGTTCAGCTCCGCCCCTTCCTTTGACAGCCCTTCTCCTAGTCCTCCTCCCTCTCCTGCACTTGCACTCAATTCCTAATCCTAATCGTCCCTCTCTTAGAGGCGACATCGTGGGCAATCGTCGAGCGAGTGAGGATGACGAGCAAGAGTTAGTGCAGGTGCAGGAGGAGGAGCGGGGAAATGCGGTGCCGGAGCCGGTGCCGTGCCCGAAGAAAAAACGCGGGGCTAGAGGAAGCCCGGGGGAACAATCACGGTGCGATACGACGTCTCCTTTGTGGGGCTCGTGAGCTGCACCACGAGGTAGGTGCTGCCCCCTATCCTGACACCAGCCGCGGCAGTTGGAATGTGCCCTGCCGGGACGTTCGGCACTGCGATCGTCTGCCACCTGTTCCTGCGGTCCGAGAGCTGCATCACCCGATCCCTTCCTACCCGCGCGATGACTGCAACGGTTGGATGCACTCCACTCGCCCTTGGCACTGGGATGAGCACTATCCCGGTCGCAGAGATCCTGGTGCTTAAGTTGCTCGTCCTTAGCACCTGACGCGCGCCGACCTTCCCTACAACGTAGAGGGTCTTCCTCGTGGGGTTCTGCACCAGTGAGAACACAGCGCTCTTACCATCGACTGGTGAGCCGCAGCGTGCCAGCAGCACCCCGGTTGGGAACTTCACTACTGTGTCAGGCGACCCCGTGAAGAGCTTCATCGTGCTCGTCACCCGGCTGAACATAAAGCTCGCTGCCGTATAGGTGCCGTCGACGTAGCACCCCATGACGGGAGTGCCGGTGCCGACTGTTGTCTTGAAGCTCTCCGTGTTTCCGCTCAGCACATCGGTAGCCTTCCACACGAAGTTCCGCACTGACTTCGAAACAGAGATGAGCTTCGAGGCGCTTCCATTTGGCGGAATGCCGATATCGGTGCCGAGGAAGGGTCCTGCGACCGTGATCTTAGTCGGGGTGTCCCCGATGTTCACCACGACATCCGCAGAGCTGCCTGAGCCGACAAACGCCACATCCGGCAGGTCATCGTCGTCGATGTCGCCTGCGACCGGTGTCGGCGTTGCGGTACTGGTAGCAGTTGATGTCGCCGTGGCTTCAGGCGTGTTAGTTGCTGTCGGAGTTACGGTCGGCGTGTTGGTGTTGGTAGCCGTTGGCGTAATGGTCGGTGTCGCTGTCACCGTCGGGGTGTCCGTTGGGGTGTTGGTGTTAGTTGGGGTGTGCGTCGGAGTATTCGTATGCGTTGGGGTATGCGTCGGCGTTGCTGTTCCTGTTGGGGTGTCAGTTGCGGTGTGCGTCGGCGTGTCAGTGTTGGTTGGCGTGTGAGTCGGCGTGTTGGTGTTCGTCGGTGTGTGCGTTGGGGTATTCGTGTTAGTCGGCGTATGCGTTGGAGTGTCAGTGTTTGTCGGCGTGTGCGTTGGGGTATTCGTGTTAGTCGGAGTGTGGGTCGGGGTATTGGTGTTCGTCGGGGTGTGAGTCGGAGTATCTGTGTTGGTGGGCGTATGGGAAGGAGTATGAGTGTTGGTGGGAGTTTGAGTAGGCGTATTCGTGTTAGTCGGAGTGTGCGTGGGCGTGTCGGTGTTAGTGGGAGTGTGGGTCGGAGTCACGGTGCTCGTCGGCGTGGTAGTGGGCGTATTAGTGTTAGTCGGTGTGTGAGTCGGAGTATTCGTGTTGGTCGGCGTGTGCGTAGGCGTACTGGTATTTGTCGGCGTGTGAGTCGGAGTGGCTGTGTTGGTAGGCGTTCGGGTCGGCGTATGCGTGGGGGTACTCGTGTTCGTCGGCGTATTGGTGGGCGTTACGGTCGGCGTCGCAGTGGGCTCAAGGTAATACCTAATATCGCCCTCCGCCGCTGCGTTGTTGCCTACCGAGTACCAGGGCGAATACATTTGAGGGAATGTCTCGACTCGGACACGCCAGTGGTACGAAGTCGAGAGCGATAGTCCAGTAACCGTTTCTGTAAGCGTTACGCCGCTCGTCCCGGAGTCGCTCCACGAGCCAACACCTAGACTGCTGTTATTAAGGGCTGTCCCCAGGGGCTTACTCTCCCATACCAGCCGAACTCTCCCGCGCCCAGTTGACGAACGTGCGTTAAGCCGGATCTTGTAGGAAGAGGTGCGGGGGCTGCCGAGGACCTGCAAGGGGGCGTCCGCTGTTGTGAGTTGGCGCGGAGCAACTGCAATTCCGCCGGGGGCATTTCCTAGGTAGAGGTAGGAGCGCCCCTCCTGGCTCTGGTCGTTCGTATACTTGAAGGCGCCAACGATAACATCAGAGTATCCATCCCCGTTTACGTCGCCTGCAGTGCTAACGCTGTTGCCATACATGGAGTTTGCATAATTTGATTCGCCCGTCCATGCAGCGACAGTGGAGAGGCCTGAGGAGGAGCCTAGGTACAGGTAGGATCTTCCCTCAGCGGTTTCTCCGTTGGTGTATTCCCGAGCCCCCACTACAACATCAGAGTAGCCGTCCCCGTTTACGTCGCCTGCGGTGCTCACTTGCTTGCCGTAGGCAGCGCCTGCTTGATTCCCTTCCCCCGTCCAAGCTGCTGTCGCTGAAAGGCCCGAACTTGAGCCCAGATAAAGATAGGCGCCCCCCTCATCGCTTTCTCCATTATCAGAGCCGTACGCTCCGACTATAACATCAGAGTACCCATCACCGTTGACATCTCCCGCCGTACCTACACTGATGCCGTAGAAGGCGCTTGCCTGATTTGACTCCCCCGTCCAAGCCGCAGTGGTCGAGAGACCTGACGAAGAGCCTAGGTAGAGGTAGGCCATGCCCTCGTAGCTCTCTCCGTTAGCGTCACCGTAAGCCCCCACCACAACATCAGAGTACCCATCGCCGTTAACATCACCTGCGGTGCTGACGCTGTAGCCATAGTACGCGTAGGTCTGCGCCGACTGCCCCGTCCAGGCTGCAGTAGTAGAAAGTCCTGAGGCAGAACCTAGGTAGAGGTAGGCCCGCCCCTCGTCGGCAAGGACGTCGTAGCGATTAGCCCCAACTAAAACATCCGAATATCCGTCACCGTTTACGTCGCCTGCCGTGCTCACGCTTGTTCCGTAGTACGTGGCTGCCTGATTCGATTCTCCCGTCCAAGAAGCCGTTGCGGAGAGCCCTGATGAAGAGCCTAGGTAGAGAAAGGCTCGCCCCTCTCCCGCTTGCCCGTTAGCGAAATTATACGCCCCCACCACAACATCCGAGTAGCCATCCCCGTTCACGTCGCCTGCTGTACTAACGCTGAAGCCGTAGTTGGCATTTGCTTGGTTTGACTCTCCAGTCCAGGCTGCCGTTGTGGCGAGCCCTGACGAAGATCCCAGGTAGAGGTAAGCTCGCCCCTCGGCGCTTTGCGGGTTGCTGTAATTGTATGCCCCGACCAGGACGTCAGAGTACCCGTCCCCATTTACGTCACCTGCGGAGCTAACGCTGACCCCATACAGCCCGCTATCCTGATTGGACTCCCCGGTCCACGAGCTTGTGGTCGTGAGTCCTGCTGCAGAACCGAGATAGAGATACGCCCTTCCCTCCTCAGTTTCCCCGTTTGAATACGACTTCGCGCCCACCACAACATCGGAGTACCCATCCCCGTTGACATCTCCTACCCCGCTGACGCTATCACCGAAGTAGAGGTATGCTACGTCAGGCTCTGCCGTCCAGGCAGCAGTCGTGGAGAGGCCTGAAGCGGAGCCTAGGTAGAGGTATGCGCGCCCCTCGGCGGGACTTCCGTTGGAGTAGGACTGCGCAGTCACTACAACGTCCGCGTAACCATCTCCGTTTGCATCACCTGCGGTGCTGACGCTGTAGCCGAAAACACCGCCATTCTGATTAGACTCACCCGTCCAGGAAGCCGTAGCCGACAAGCCCGAGGCTGCCCCTAGGTAGAGGTATGCGCGCCCTTCGCCATCCTCCCCATTATCGTAGCCGTGGGCGCCCACCAAGACATCCGAGTATCCATCGCCATTGGTGTCACCCGCAGTCGCCACATTAAACCCGTAGGAGGAACCTGCCTGGTTTGCCTCCCCAGTCCAAGAGGCAGTGGTCGAGAGGCCTGAAGCAGAGCCTAAGTAGAGGTAGGCTTTTCCCTCCCAGGTCTCTCCGTTACTGAAATAGGCGGCTCCTACTACCACATCAGAGTAGCCATCCCCGTTTACATCGCCCGCCGTGCTGACACCTACACCAAAGTTGGCATTTGCCTGATCGGACTCGCCCGTCCAAGCAGCGGTAGTAGCGAGTCCCGAAGCGGAACCTAGGTAAAGGTAGGCTCGCCCCTCCGAACTTTGGCCATTACTGTACCCAATAGCCCCCACTACAACATCAGAGTAACCATCTCCGTTAACATCACCGGCGGAGCTCACGCGGTAACCGTAACTTGCGTAAGCTTGGCTTTCCCCTCGCACCCAAGAGGCGGTTGACGCCAACCCTGAAGCAGACCCTAAATACACGTAGGCGCGGCCCTGTGCAGCCTGTCCATTGTTGTAGCCAACTGCCCCAACTACCACATCTGAATACCCGTCGCCGTTTACATCACCGGCAGAGCTAACGCTGAAGCCGAACCCGGCATTTGCTTTATCAGACTCCATAATCGATGCCGCAGATGTCGCTAGCCCCGAGGCAGATCCATAATAAAGATAGGCCCGCCCCTCACCACTCTCTCCATTGTCGAAATCGCTTGCGCCCACAAGGACATCAGAGTACCCGTCCCCGTTGACGTCCCCCGCACCGGCCACGCTGTACGCAAAATACGAACCGGCCTGATTCGATTCCGCCGTCCACGCGGCACTAGACGCCAGCGGGTCCACAATCACAGGATAGACAGCCTGAGAGTCGTCGATGTGAATCAAGAGCTGCTTGACCTTGCCCCGCACCGAATAGGAGAGCCAACTGGGGAGTGTGCTGCCTGTCGCATCAATGACTTTTAGCCCGGCGTACTGCACGACCTCAGCACCGTTCTTTGAGAAGCCGATCTTCTCCCTGGTCGGCTTGAGGACGGCGAGGTCTGTATCTACCTCTCCGACGAGGATTAATTCTCCTTTACGCGCGGGGTGCGGCTTCTGCTTAACTTCGAAACCCTGCTCAATGCCCGCCTTAGTGTTTTTGTACCACTCACTCACCTCCGGCGAGTACGTTAGGTGCACCGTCTCGTTCTCATCCCTCACCTCGGGCGCAGAGAGCCTCGTGCGCTCGCCGCCACGCGCGATGCTAGAGAACTTGTACCGCCAGTGCCATTTCGGAGTGCTGTCCTCGTTGGCTTCCTTCTTTGCTAAGTGCTTCGTCGGATCCTTAGGATCGATTCTCCTCTCAGGCGGCCGCGGGGCGATCTCCCATCCATCCCTGCTCACCACTGACTTAAAGCCTTGTGCACGATTGTTGATGTGCCACTTAGGCTCGGTAGCCTTCTCGCCGTGGATCCCGACAACTTGTTTCGTTGGGCGGTACTCCTGCTCTTCTATATTCTTCTGGACAGTCGCGAGCCAGCTCTGGTCTGGCTGGAACTCTGAAGGTTTCTGCTCACCCTGGGCGTCCCGGACAACAATGAGTACGAGTAGAGCAAAAAGAGTGTAGAGGGCGAGCCCCTTCGCCATCCCGAAGTTTGCTCGCGTGCAAGATGTGGCACCGCACCGAACCTGCATCTATCCCTTCTGGCTATAGCAGCGTTGCTTAAGGGCCCCTTACGACTCAGTGCGGAAGTCGGCGCTTTCTCTTAAGAACTTGAGCCCTCGTCGCCCGTCGGGGTAAGGGTTTGAATTGGTGCGCGAAAATCGCAACGAAGCCCCTTATCTCGGCAGCTGCGCCAGGGAATAAAGAGGCGTCCTCTCCCTCCTCCTCCTTCTCCTGCACTTGCACTCAATTCCTAATCCCAATCCCCCCTCTACCGATGCTGATGTCTCGGAGAAGCGTCGGACGAGTGAGGATTACGAGCAGGAGTTAGTGCTGGTGCAGGAGGAGGAGAAGGATTAGGAAAAGGGGTGTTAAGGGGCGGAATGTTGTTCAGCGTGCGCGGTAGAGCAAGTCTGTCGCCTCCCTCACCGCCGCCGAAAAACCCCAACCCACTCAATCCCCGGTCGGCGATCAGGCGAGGGGGTTCGTGCTGGGTGAAGCGAAAGCTGCTCAAAGAGACCGAGGAAGAGCCGCTGAAGCTCTGACACTGAGGTGACAAACGGCGGACGGGGATCGCCGTCTCGCAGCGCAAGCGTTCGCCGTGCGGTGATCTCGCTCTCAGCCATCACGAAGAAGTTTCCAACGAGGTATCCACCTGGCACAAGCGCGCGAGCGACACTCCGCGCGTAGCGCTCTCTGGATCCGGGGTCGATTGCACAAAAGAATGTATGCTCGGCCAGGAAACTGAATCCTTCAAAAGCTTCTTCGAAGAAGTCGCACTGCTTGAGCGTAATCCGCTCAGCGACAGCAGCGGAAAGATTTGAGCGACGTGCGGCTGCTCGCTCGAGCGCCTGCGGCGAGAAATCAACCGCGAGGACCGAGGCGCCCTGCTGTGCCAGCCACGCTGCATCTGAACCCGTCCCGCATCCCGGAACGAGCACAGACGATCCGTATAGCGTAGCGCCTAACGCGCGGGCCTCGGACACTGCCTCCTGAAGAACAGGCGACGGCTGTCCGAGCTCCCACGGGGTGTCGGCAACGTTGTAGAAGTGCTCCCAGTAGGAAGCGTTCGACCAGTCACTCTTCATGCCTAGCTCTATCTATCGTCTATTCGGCGCAAAGGGCTCCGAAAACGAGCAGCCCTAGTGCTGCCCTAAACAGAATCTAGGTGAAAAAACTTATTTCAGCAGCACTAGAACGATCCTGGCGTGCGGCGCGGTCCGCGGCTACCACCACGCGAGAATCCCTTCCCGCCGGCTCTGCCACCACCGTTGCTGCGCCCGCGAGAGAACCGACCACGACCGCGCGGCTGCTGATCGTCCTGCCCAATGAAATGAGGCTTAGGCTCACGGTACACGTGCTCGCTGTTCGGGTCGATATCCTTCTGGCCACGGAACGGGGTCTTTGAGCGAGGAGCTCCACGGCCGAAGCCGCGAGATCCACCACGCTCGGAACCGCGGTCGAAGCTACGCTCGCGACGGTCACCGAAACCTCGACCAGCGCCAGCGCCTTCCGCGCGAGGCTGCCTCGGGTATGAGCCGCGCTCGGAGCGATCTCCGAAACCACGACCACCTCTGCCGCCCTCACTGCGCGCGCCACGGCCTGCACCGCCACGAGGTCCGCCACGCTCCGGCCTGCCGGTACGTCTCGGACGTGCGCCTTCGCCACGCTCCCACGGGAACTGACCACCGGCCTTCTGCTCCTGGCCCTCCTCAAAACGTGGAGTACTGCGCTCAGGGCGCTCACCACGCTCCTGCCAACGCTGACGGCCGAAATCCTTGCGTCCTTCGCCACGCGCGTGACGCGGAGCGCCACCGCGACCCTCTGGTCTCGGCCCGCGCGTGTCGTCGCGACGCTCACGGAACTCTGGTCGTGACTCGCCCTGCTCGCCGCGGAACGAACGGCGCTCGCCGCCATCCCTTGGACCACGGCTAAACTGCCGCCGCTCTGGGCGACCTTCGCCACGCGACTTAAAGCCACGATCACCCCGCGGCTTAAAGCCACGATCGCGCTGTCCCTGCGGACGCCCACGGCGTTCACGCGCTGGCGCAGCATCGTCGCCTTCAATCTCAGGAGTCTCTGTCGACTCGCCACCAAGGCGAGCAACCGGGCTCTTGAGCCACTTTTCAATCTGCCGCAAGAGCGCCATGTCGGCGCGCGTTACAAACGAGACGGCCTCGCCGGTGCGCGATGCGCGTCCAGCACGGCCCGTGCGGTGGATGTACGCCTCAAGGGTGTCTGGCATGTCATAGTTGAGAACGTGCGTGACGCCCTCAACGTCGATACCGCGCGCAGCGATATCGGTTGCGATCAGAACGCGATACTTCCCTTCACGGAATCCGTTCAGTGCGCGCTGGCGGGCAGCCTGTGTCAGGTTGCCGTGCAGCGAGGTAGCATCGACGCCGCCATCCGAAAGCTTCGTTCCAAGCTTCTTCGCCGTGTGCTTCATCTTCGTGAAGACAACCGCGAGCGCCTCAGGGTTTGCCGAGAGCCAGCTGCGGAGCTTGTCGCCCTTCTCCTCGCTTCGCACGTTGTACATGCTGTGCGACACGAGCGCGACCGGCGTCTCAGTCTTAACGCGAACAACAACCGGGTTCGTGAGCAGCTCGCGCGAGAGCGTCTCGATCTCATCAGGCATCGTTGCAGAGAAGAGGAGCGTCTGGCGCCCCTCTGCTGGAAGCGCGCGCACAACGTGGCGGATATCCGGGAGGAAGCCCATGTCCAGCATGCGGTCAGCCTCATCGAGCACGAGCATCTCGACCTTCGAAAGGTCAATCGTGCGGCCCTGCATGTGGTCCTTCAGCCGTCCTGGGCACGCCACAACGATCGCCGGGGAACCCTTGAGGGCGGTGATCTGGTTACGGTGCGAAACGCCGCCGTAAACGGTGGTCGACTTAAGCCCCGTCCTCGGAAGGAAGAGCTTGAGCACGTCGTTAATCTGCTCAGCGAGCTCACGTGTTGGCGCAAGGATCAGCGCGCGAACGCCGGTCTTCTTCTCGCCGCTCAGGCGGTTGATGAGCGGAAGGACGAACGCTGCTGTCTTTCCGGTGCCGGTCTGCGCCAGGCCGATCAGGTCTTTTCCCTCGACTACAGCCGGGATCGCCTCAGCCTGAATCGGGGTTGGAGTCTCATACCCAACCGTGCGGATAGTCTCTTGTAGGAATGTCGCCAGCGGTAGGCTGGAGAACGTAGTGGTACTGCTAGGTGCCATGGAAGCCCTTTACTAAGCGGGTAAGGTGCTGCCGGAGCGACTCAGACCCTCGTGTTACGATGTAGTAAAGCCTTCAATGCAATATAGCCGCCGGCGGGCTGTTAAGGCAGGGCCGCCCGTCTTGCGGGGGCGAGAAACTTCACCAGGAGCGGGAACGGTACCACAGCGATCCCCCCTAAGATAGGAAACCACCAAAAAACTTGGGCTTTTCATTGGAAACTAACTGCAGCAGGCTGAAGTTGCATCAGAATTCGTTGCGCGAGGAAGAGCCAGAATGGTGCCTAAACTCCTGTTACAGCGCGTGAAGGTGCTCTTGAAGGCGGATTGCGTTGCGGGGGCGGCGGGAGGGGAATCACAAAGAGGACGGAGAGAGGGGATCTTTTGTCCCCGCCCCTCGCTGCCCTCGCCGCTCTCTTTGTCCACCCCATCCGTCACGCCATCCGAAACAAGATCGCGAAATGCGGGGACATGGGGATTAACAAAGAGGTCAGCGATAACGGAGAGAGAGGGGAGATCTCTTATCCCACCCCTCGCTGCCCTCGCCGCTCTCTTTGTTTTCCCCCTCCGTCACGTTGCAAATGGGGATTTACAAAGAGGTCGGCGAGAACAGAAAGAGAGGGGAGCTCTTCTCCCACCCCTCGCTGCTCTCGCCGCTCTCTTTGTTTTTCCCCTCCGCCACGTTGCTAATGAGGATTCACAAAGAGGTCAGCGAGGACGAAGAGAGACGAGACCTCTTTGTTTTCCCGCTCCGTAACGTTGCAAATGGGGATTTACACAGAGATCAGCGATGACGGAGAGGGGGGATCTTTTGTCCCCACCCCTCGCTACCCTCGCCGCTATCTTTGTTTTCCCCCTCTGTCACCTAGCAAATGGAGACTCACAAAGAGTTCAGCGAGCGGCAAAAAGATCTCTTTTTTCCACTACGCAGTCGCAGCCAAAGGAGCCGAAGCGGGAGCTGGGACCTCCTTGAGCACTACAGGCAGGCTCTTCTGTAACGTGTTAAACGCGAAGAAGTCCTGCGGCCCAACCAGCGAGAGCGCGGTGCCCGAACGTCCAGCTCGACCGGTACGGCCGGTGCGGTGCACGTAGGTCTCAGCCTGCTCGTGGATTGCGTAGTTGACGACCAGGTCGATGTCCTGAATATCGATTCCGCGCGCCGCAACATCAGTCGCAATTAGGAGCTTTAGGTCGCCAGAGCGAAAGCGGTTCATGGTGTCTTCACGCTCTTTCTGCGAGAGGTCTGAGTTGAGCCGCTCAGGCTCGAAGCCACGCTTGCGGAGCATTATCTCCACGAGCTCGGTGTCGGACTTAGTGTTGCAAAACACGATCGTCGAGCGCGGCTTGATATCACGCAGGAATCCGGCAAGGGCCGTAGCCTTGCTCGTGAGCTGCCCATCAACGCGGTGGTAGAGGTGCTCGATCTGCGGTGCCGTCTCTGGCTTAACCTCGCACTCGACACGCTTCGGGTCGCGCAGGAACGAGCTTGCGAGCTGGTCTACCCGCGGCGTAATCGTCGCGCTAAAAAACAGCCCCTGACGCTCGCGCGGCAGGCGCGAGAGGATTGAGCGCACTTCCTCAAGGAAGCCCATCGAGAGCATCTCATCAGCTTCGTCGAGCACGAACATCTTGCAGTCTTTGAGGTTGATCTCGCGCTGTTGGATCAGGTCAAGGAGCCGTCCCGGCGTTCCAACGATGATGCGCGGGTCGTTCTTGAGCTCTCTGACCTGCCCTGACTGCTTCGCACCGCCGATAATGCACGCCGGGTGAACATCGGGGGTAACCGACAACACGACGTTGCGCACCTGGGTCGCAAGCTCTCTGGTCGGGGTTACGATCAGCGCAAAGGTTCCCCGCACATTCCCTGCGTCGAGCAGGCGCGAGAGGATCGGAAGCACAAACGCAAGGGTCTTCCCGCTTCCGGTTTGAGCCTGGGCAATCACATCGTGCCCCTCAAGGACAACCGGAATAGCTCCACGCTGAACTGGGGTTGGGGTGATAATTTTAAGCTCCTCAAGCCGCTGCCGGATCGCTGGCTGCTTAACGAGAGAGAAGAAACACTCGCCCCCTGTCTGGGGCTCGGTTGGAGTACTGTTTTCTGACATATAAATTCTAGGTAGGGAGTGTCCGGCTCTGGATAAGCCCTGTGCGAGTAACCGCCGTGATCTTGCAGCAGCGGGCGCTCGCGCCCGGTAAGGGTAAAAGCCCCGAGAGGGCTAAGGGATCATTGCGCCGGAGTAAACGTTTTTGGCGCCGAGGGTTCCTGTCGTCTGTAAGCGGGTCCCTTTTCCTCCGGAACCCATCTGACGGCCACATTAGCCGCCAACGTCATGCTGGCACACATCGGCGCTTTTAGTGCGTGCCAGTCCTCAGTGTACCACAGCCGAGTGGACAACGGTATCCGCTTTCCCCCAGCGGAAAAGCGCCCTTAGCCCGGCAGCTTAAGGGTGCAGTGCGGTCTGGGTGTCGCAAACAGTCCCGATCTGTGCGCTGCCTAGAAGACTCAGAAGCGAATTCGGATCCTGTATTGGGTAATGGAGCGAAGGTATGTATTTTCGGTGCCCGCGCTCAATGCAGCGCCTATATGGGTAGAGTGCCTTTGCGGCAAAAAGGTTTTGTTGCTCCAGCGTTTCGCCTTCCTTGTGGCGGTGTGCCCCACGGCGCTCGACTGCTCCCCTAACTTCGCCTGTGCGCGTCTTTAGGGGGTCAGTTGATGCGTTCCATGTGCACTAACCAAAATGAAAGGAGTCGAACAATGGAACAGACAGCCATTCGGTTACGGCGGGAGAACCTCAAGCGAGAACTTGCATTGCTGCAAACCTCGCTCAAGAGACAGTTTAACCTGCCGAGCCTTATGAGGATGACAGCTCGGGGCGAAACGCGGGCCCGTCTCAGCGAGGCCTTCCTCGCGAAAGTCGGCGCGCGAGCGACCAAGGCGGAAGCTCTCGGCACTATGGTCGGGGAGATGATCCGTCGCTCTGAACTCGATGTGGAGGAGGTGGAAACGCTCCTCACTGTCGTCGCTGTAAATGTGCCCTTCCACGGGGCAATGGACGGAGCGCTGGCCGCCCTCGAAGAACGGGCGCAAGGTAGCCGTCTCCACTGCTGGGAAGCTCTCAATGCTGTCGAACGGCTGCTCGATGATGTGCTTGTCAAACCAAGCGATCTTCGGGAGCAAGTGGCAGAGTGTCAGAGCGAACTCGTAAAGATAGCCGGCTTACCGCGTTAACTTGGTTGGGGGATTTCAGGAGCCACTGTGCTCTCTGAACGCCTTGAAGGTTCTGCTTTACAGCAGCTCGCAAGGCACCCCCAACCTACCTCTCTCCATCTCCACCTGCACCTAGCAGCCGCTGCAGCGAGGCGCACTCCTGCCGAGCGCTGCTCAGCCCAGACCCGACCTGCCGAGCGCACTCAGCCAGGCGTACCTGCAGCAGGTGCACCACAGCCTGCGGGGCTTTTTCAACTGAATCGTAGAAGCATGCGCAGAGGTCGGACCGCACGGTAGCGGTCACGAATTGGCGTCCCGCCCGAATACAAAACTCAATCATGGTCGTAAGATCTGCTTCGGTCGGGTACCGGCGCCGAAGCCCCTGCAGCGTATCGTGCACTTTTACCACGACTCGACCATCGAGGGACTTCGCCGCGAGTACCGCACCGATAATCCGAAGGCCGAGATCAAGCGAGCTGCTTGAGGCGAGCGCAAGGAGCGAGTGCCCATCCGCTCCAACCACTGCGCGAAGGTCTTCCTCTCTCGCTCTCTCGATCTCCACTGCGGCGCTGCGGTCTCCACGAGGAAGTCTCGTCGCTAGCAGCACCCGCGAAGGCCCGCGCACCCAATCTCCCGAGATGTCTCTCGCAGACAGAGCCTTGCGAAAAACCAGCTCCCCCTCGGAAGACCCTTCACATTCAAGCAGCGCCACCGCCGACTCGACGAGAAGCTCTGATGGTCGTTGAAACGCGAACCAATCGCTCGGGCTCTTCAACAGAAATGTGTCAGGCTCGGCCGGAAGAAGCACCTGTCGAGCAAACTGCAACGCCGCATCCGATACCCCATTCGACGTGAGCATGGAAACGACTGCCTCTTGAACCTCTCGGTTGAGGGGCTGCCGACGAGCAGCATCGATAACGATCCCCTCGTGCTTCCGCCCGCCAGGCAGCCGGGCCAGCGCAGAGATCGCCGCCGACACAACATCCGATGGCGCTACCAGCTCCGTAACCAGCGCTACCAGCTTCGGCTCGACCGACGATAGCGCCTCCTCCGACCAGGTATCGAACTTATCAATGAGCGGCCACTTCGAGCTTACAATCAGGTCAACCGCTCTTTCCCTGTGCTGCTGGTCGCCGTACTCAACGAGAACTCGGGCTGCGATGAACGCCAGCATCGGGTTCCGTCGCAACCCCGCCTCAGCCACCGCAAGCGCTCCCGACCCGCTGTGACGCGAGTAGAAATCGCCGATTACCTCAGGCGTCATCGAAACCTGTGCTACTGCGTCGCCCCGTAATGATGCGCGCGCAACGGATGAGTCCTCCTGGTATCGGTCGAAGAGATACTTTGCGACAGCCCACGATTCCTGGTTGCTGAGCGAACCGGGCTCCGCTGCCGATAGAAGTGCGGCTGCTCTCATGCGCCTGAGGGCGTTGTCCCCGACTAGCTCCCGGCACCATTCAAGGCGCACGTCATCGCGACTCGCAAGAGCTTCTGCGGCAACCTTGTGTCGCCAGTCGAGCAAGGCTGGAGCGTCGGCGACAAAACTGCGCAGATCCGCAAGCTGCGACTCGCCCTCGCACTGCAGTGACCCAGCCATCGCCCGCCTAAGGTCCTCCCCAGGCTCCTTCGGAAAGCTGTCCAAACGCACAAGAAGCTCAAATACCGCTTCCCATGTAGCCCCTGGTCTCTGCAACCCCCGCAAGTGTTGCAGAATCTCAAGCGATGTATCGCCACCATCCGAGTTATGAAGCTCGCGGCTGAGGGACCTGAAATCTCTTTTCAAGGGGTCCGGATCTTGGCTCTGTTGAAGTGAACGCTCAGGCTCCATGTGGAGACTTCTACAACGAGAGTCGCTCAAAAGCAGCCGCCGTGATTATCCCGAGATTCGGAAGAGTCTCCTTCGAACAGATCCGGACTAAGCCATAGCGAAAAGGGGGCGAGACGCTCCCGTGACACAGAACTGGCTCAGTGGCTTCCAAACTGCCTTGCCCTAACCGACCGGTACACACTGCCCACCGCTAGCGCCGCTACCACCGTAGCCGAGGCAACCAAGAGCCCGCGGTCAAAGGGCGCAGGTGGCACTCTAAAAGCGCCTTCCTCGTCGAAATGCGCCCCTTTGCCGATGTATCGTCCCCGCTCGGGGACGGGATACGACGCTGCGAATGCGCCAAGCTGCTGCGCGACAACCCGTCCCCCCAGGGGGCTCCCGTGTCCGCACAAGATCAAGTTCGGCTGCAGCATCGCGAGGAGGCGCACCGATGCCTCAGCCTGCTTCCAGTTGCAGATGTACGGCGACTCCCCCCTCCACAAGCCGGGCTCGCGCCGGACAAGCGAGCCCCAGTGGTCGAAGTTAACGCTCTCAAGAACGTCTCCAGCGATTAAGACCCGGTCCCGTTCGCGAAAGAGCGCCACGTGCCCTGGAGAGTGCCCCGGTGTGTGGATCCAGCGCCACTCTGGGAGCTCCGGAATCTCGCCTTCGGAAGCGCACCAAGCCTCACCATACTCGAGAGCCCGCAGGTGGGGACGCAGGTCTTTGCTCCGCTCGTCTACGAGCCGAGTGAGAAATGCGTGCGGCCCTCCAATCGTCGGATCGGGTGGCGGGTAATTCATGGTCCCATCAAGGAATGGCAGCTCAAGGCGATGGGCATATATCGGCACACCGTACCGCTCGGCGAAGAACCGCGCCGAACCGCTGTGGTCTGCGTGTCCGTGCGTGAGAAACACGGCGGCTAGGGTGTGCCCGCGCCGGGCCAGCAGTGCAAGACCACGCTCAATGGCGCTGGCCCAATAGGAGAATCCCGCGTCAACCAGGACGCACTCGCCCGCCCGCCCCTCAAGGAGAAAGGCGTTGACGAACACACCCTCGATAATCCAGACACCGGGCGCCACCTCTTTCATAGGGGGACATTCTCCGGCTATGACCCGGAGCGCGGCATGAGGGCCCGCACACTCAAGCCCAGCAGCTACTTCTGCAGCAGCGGACCCCCCTTCACCGTGGCAACGATCTCTGCCACGACGGCTGGGTCTGCAAGGGTTGTCACGTCTCCAACCGAATCAAACTCCCCCTCTCCAACCTTACGCAGGATTCGGCGCATGATCTTGCCAGAACGGGTTTTCGGGAGCCCGGACACGAACCAGATCGCGTCAGGTGCGGCGATCGGGGAGATCACCTCCCGCACGGTGTGCAGGATCCCCTTGGTGGTGGCGGCGTCCTTCGCCACGTTCTCGCGCAACACACAGAAGGCCCCAATTCCTTGCCCCTTAATTTCGTGCGGAATCCCAACTACAGCAGCCTCTGCGACGAGCCCGGAGCGAACGATGGCGCTCTCGACCTCTGCTGTGCCGAGTCGGTGCCCGGCAACGTTCAGCACGTCATCCACTCGGCCAGTTATCCAGTAGTAGCCGTCCTCATCACGTCGGCAGCCGTCTCCGGTAAAGTACAACCCCGGGTATATCGAGAAGTAGGTCTGCCGGAAGCGCTCGTGGTCGCCGTACACTGTGCGCATCATCCCCGGCCACGGAAACTTCATGCACAGCCGCCCGCTCACGCCGTTGCCGACGATCTCCTTGCCGTCGTCGTCAACCAGCACCGGCTGAACGCCGAAGAGTGGCAGCGTTGCAGAACCCGGCTTCGTTGCGGTCGCTCCGGGAAGCGGAGAGATCAATACCCCTCCCGTCTCGGTCTGCCACCACGTGTCGACTATTGGGCAGCGCGAATCTCCAACCACCTCGTGGTACCACAGCCACGCATCGGGGTTGATGGGCTCGCCCACCGTGCCGAGAAGCCGGAGCGAGGATCGGTCGTACTTCTTCACCCAGGCATCACCCTCCTTCACTAGCGCCCGGATCGCTGTCGGCGCCGTGTAAAAGATCGTCACGCTGTGCCTATCGACCACATCCCAGTACCGACCCGCATCTGGGTACGTAGGGAGCGACTCAAAAATAACGGTCGTCGCGCCGTTGCTGAGCGGGCCGTACACGACGTACGAGTGCCCGGTGACCCAGCCAACATCTGCGGCGCACATGTAGACGTCGTCCTCTTTGATGTCGAACACTGCCCGGTGGGTTAAGGTCACGTGCAGCAGGTAACCGGCGGTGGAGTGCAACACTCCTTTCGGCTTTCCAGTGGAGCCCGAGGTGTAGAGTATGAAGAGCGGATCCTCTGAGTCCATGCTCTCTGCGCTGTCATCAGCGTCGGGGGGCAGCTTTGCTAGCGCCTCGTGGTACCAAAGGTCCCGACCGGGCTCCATCGCAGTGGCGGCGTCAGTGCGGCGAACCACCAGCACCTTCTTGATGGTCGGGCACTCGGCTACTGCCTCGTTGCAGGTCTCCTTTAGCGGAATAGCTTTTGGCCCGCGCAGGCCTTCGTTTGCAGTGATGAGAAGCGAACATCCGCAATCGTTAATGCGGTCACGCAGCGCCTCAGCCGAGAAACCAGCGAACACCACCGTGTGAATCGCGCCTATGCGAGCGCACGCAAGCATTGCAACAGCAGCCTCAGGGATCATCGGCAGGTAGATCGCAACGCGATCGCCCTTCTTAACGCCAAGATTGCGCAGCAACGCAGCAGTTTTGCACACCTGCGAGTGCAGCTCGCGGTAGGTGACTGTGCGGGTCTCGCCCGGCTCATTCCCTTCCCAGACAATGGCCGCCTTGTCGGCGCGCGAAGCGAGGTGCCGATCGAGACAGTTCTCGCTTAGGTTAAGCTTTCCTCCTTCGAACCACCGGATCGTCGGCGTCTTGAACTCCCAGGTGAGAACTTTGCTCCAGGGCTTCTTCCACAAGAGGAGCTCTTCGGCCTGCTTGCCCCAGAAGCTCTCTGGATCCGAAACGGACTCGCGGTAGAGCTCCTCGTACGACGCCTTGTTGATCTGGGCCTTCCGCCCGAAGCTCTCAGGGACCGGGAATAGCTGCGACGATTTCGACATGGTGTTAGTGCTCCACAAACGCCCGTTGCGAGGGGGACCATATCGCAAGAGAGCGCTTCGGTGAATGAGGTTTTTGCTCACAGGCGTAACCCCCGTGGGCGCAGACGCTGTATGAAAGACAGAGGTTTTAGGCCTGAGAGGCTTGAGGAAGAGTGCTCTTGTAGGCCTCTTTATCTTCCCCTTTATCTTCCTCCTGCACCTGCACCACCCTCCTCCCCCTAATCGCTACCTCCTCGACTGTCCCTGACCAACGCGCGCGCGAAGTCTGGATTAGGATTAGGATCTGAGTGCAGGTGCAGGAGAAGGATGAGGATTAAGAGACAGGTCCGGACGGCGACCCGGTGCGGAGAAACTTTTTCCGGCCGAAATCACTCTCTCCGCAGCAGCTTGCTGGACCTTTTTTCGAATAGCCCACCCGAGCGGGGGCGTGGTACCTTGAAGTGTCATGAAGACCCCCCGTTCCATCATCGAGCCGTTCCGCATCAAGGTTGTTGAGCCGCTCTCAATCCTTTCAAGGGAAGAGCGAGTGCCGGTTCTCAAGGCTGCCGGCTACAACCTCTTCCTAGTTGCTGCGAAAGACGTCACGTTCGACTTCTTGACCGACTCCGGCACTACCGCCATGAGCGCTAGACAGTGGGGTGCCATGATGGTTGCAGACGAGTCGTACGCAGGCTCGCGGAGCTTTGAGAGGTTCGAAGCCGCTGTGAAGAGCCTCACCGGCTACGCTTCGGTCATCCCCACTCACCAGGGGCGCGCTGCCGAGCGGCTGATGTGCGAGGCGGTGGTAAAAGCTGGGATGAAGATTCCCTCCAACAACCACTTCGATACAACGCGAGCTAACATCGAGTTCGTCGGCGCACAGGCAGTGGACCTCGTGATCGACGAAGGCAGGGACCCGCGCTCCACCCATCCCTTTAAGGGGAACATTAATATCGAGAAGTTGCGCGCATTCTGTCGCGAGAACCGCAACAGCATACCGTTCGGGATGATCACGATCACCAACAATACAGGTGGTGGCCAGCCAGTCTCTTTGGAGAACATCCGGCAGGCTTCGGCCGTGTACCACGAGTTCGGCATCCCCTTCATTATCGACGCTTGTCGCTTCGCGGAGAACTCGTACTTCATAAAGCTGCGTGAGCCATCGCAGGCGAATCGCTCTGCCGCTGATATCGCCAAGGAGATCTTCTCGCTCGCTGACGGTTGTATTGTGAGCGCGAAGAAGGACGCTCTCGTGAACATCGGAGGCTTTATCGCTCTCAACAGCACGAAGTGGGTTGAGACGCTGCGATCGCTTCTCATCCTTACTGAGGGATTCCCGACGTACGGCGGCCTCGCCGCGCGCGACCTTGAAGCAATCGCCGTCGGCCTCGAGGAGGCGCTCGATGAGCGCTACCTTGAGTACCGGCTCGCGGTGTCGCGCTACATGGCAGAGGGGATGAACAAAATCGGGATACCCACCGTTCAGCCCCCCGGAGGGCACGCAGTCTACATCGATGCAAAGGAGTTCCTGCCGCACATCCGCCCAGAGCACTTCCCCGGGCAGGCCCTCGCGTGTGAGCTCTTCCTCGCCGAGGGGATCCGGTCATGCGAGATCGGGTCAGCTATGTTCGGCAAGCACCTCCCAGACGGGTCGTTTGCCGCAGCGTCGATGGAGCTGGTGCGGCTCGCTTTCCCCCGCCGCTGCTATACACAGAGCCACTTCGACTTTATCCTCGAGGGGCTCGAAGACATCGTGAAAGAGAAGTCCAGGCTACGCGGCCTTAAGCTCGTGTACGACCCGCCCTTCCTGCGGCACTTTACCGCCCGCTTTGAGCCTCTTTCGTAGGGACGGCCTCAAGCACCGGCACTTCTTCGTCTCGAATCTGCGAGATCGACCGCTCGACGAGCAGGTCTAGGGTCCAGTCGAGCACCACGCGGATCTTGTTGCTGAAGCCCACGAGCTTGCTCAGGTACAGCGTTCGCCAGATAAACCAGCCAACGAAACCAGAGATCTTCACGCCAAGCAGGTTAACCGCCGCGAAGTGCTCGCCGACCGACACGAGGCCGCCGAAGTTGAAATAGCGGAACGGCAGCGTATCCTTCCCAGAGAGGAGTCGCACAAGGTTCTTCGCCGTATGCGGCCCTTGCTGAAACGCAACTTGTCCGAGCGGAGGAAGCTCTTTTCCCGTCCTTGGGTCAACGAAGCGTGCAACATCTCCCAACACAAACACATTACTGAACCCCTTTGCGCGACAGTCGGAGTCTACCTCAACTCTCCCTGAAGCATCGAGTTGAAGGCCCGACTTACGCGCCAGTTCCGACGGGCGCACCCCGGCACACCACACAACGGTTCGCGATCGGATCGTCTCTTCGCCTATCCTCACGTAGTTGGGGCCCACTTCGGAGACGCGGCCTCCGAGCCGCACAGCGAGCCCCATTTTTCGGAGCTGGGCGTCTGTCATCCGAACGATGCTCTCGTCCCACCCCGGGAGCACCTGGTTGCCCGACTGGACCACCATAACCTGGGCTAGCGACCGATCCACCTCGGGGTAGCGCCGCTGTAGCACGTACTCAATGAGGTCAAATATCTCGGTAGCGGTCTCTACGCCGGTCGGGCCGGCGCCGACGATGACGAACGTCAATAGCTCGCGCTGCGCCTCGCGGTCGTCGATCACCGCGGCGCGCTCGAAGCAGCTGATGACTTGGTTCCTAAGCCGCACAGCGTCGTTTAGCTCACGCATGAAAAATGCGTGTTCGTTTGCTCCCTTCGTGTTGAAGGTCTGGTTGGTCGACCCCGGCGCGAAGACAAGATAGTCGTACCGGAATTCAGCCTCCCGTCCGATCAGCTGACGCGTGACGGGGTCTTCATTTACCTCGACCAGCCCTCTGACCACTTGCGCCTTAGGATCAACGGAGGTGACGCACATCTTCCGGAACGAGATGTTGGTCATCTCGAAGATTCTCCGGAACGGAAACGACACCTGGCGCGTCTCGATCGTTCCGGCTGCGGCACTCGGGAGCAGCGGAGGGAAGAGGAAGTAGTTCCTGCGGTCGATCAGCGTAATCTCAAGCTGCTTGCTGTAGCCAAGAGAGCGGTTCAGCCCCATGGCGGCGTAGAGGCCGGCGAAGCCCCCGCCTACGATCACAACCCGCTTCACTTGACCATCAGGGCTTCCCCAGCGGCGGTAGATCCACATCTGGAAGATCGGCACGAGCGACAGCAGAACCAGCGGAACACCCGCTGCCGCGCCAACGGTGCCAACGTACAGGTTGCTCTCCCCACTGCGTGGGACAAGAAACCAGGCTAGCAGGTCGAGAGCCGAAAGCGTAACGACAGTAAGGTAAAAGAGGATCCGAACGCGCCGGTTGAAAGATGTTAGCCTAAAGAGCCGGTAGGTTGTTAGCGCGAGCGCGACTAAGGTTGCTGCATGAAGAGCGAAGAGTCCGTCGTAGGCGAGGCGGTTAGTGTCATACAGTGCAGCCAAACGTTCACCGAGCGCAGCCCCCGGCATCTCGGGACCGAACACAGCCCGAAGAACTACTAGCCAGCTTGCGAGGAAGAAGCCGGTGCTGGCGATAAGCAACAAAGTCGCTAGAAACTTGTGAGCAATCGAGAGGTTTGGCAGCTTGATGTTGTCGGGGCGGACCATATTCGTCTTATCGTGCTTCTCGGCTGGGATCGCAACCTGTAAAGGTGCTGCTGCGCACCCGCTCCCGCCCGCTTCTTGCCCTTGGCGGCAAGCTAAGAGATGTGTCGGAGCAATGCGGAGGCGCCCTCGAACCCCCTTTCAACGGGCAATCGAGAGGGGCTACGATACCCGCGATGAACGCTCCGCCCGTAATTGCAGCTACAAGCCCTGCTGCCTGTCCCCTCTGCGCTCGTCCCGAGCCGATCCACTTTCATTCTATGAGGCCACCTATCCCCTGGCACCTCTATGCTCCCGACCTCTCGCGGTCTGACGGGCTCCGTTTCTTTCGGTGTCTTGAGTGCGACCTAATCTGGAAGGACCCGCAGATACGCCCAACCGCGGAGCAGGAGCGAAGACACTACGAGAAGCACAACAACGACATTCGTGAGCCCGGCTACCGAGCGCACCTCATGGAACTCTTAAGTCCTGTAGCGCAGATTGTGCCAAAGGGTGCAAAGGGGCTCGACTACGGCTCTGGTCCGGTGCCATCCCTTGCGCCACTAGCCGGGGAGCTAAACTTCGACTGCGCCTCTTTCGACCCCTTCTTCGCGCCCAACTACGAGCTGCTAGTGGAGCAGACCTACCACTTCATCCTCTGCTGCGAAGTGGTCGAGCATTTTCGGGAGCCGCAGAAAGAGTTCGCGAAGCTCGTGCAACTCCTCAAGCCAGGAGGTGTGGTTGGAGTAAAGACACAGATGCCGCCCGATGACTTCTCGCCTTGGTGGTACCACCGCGATCCGACGCACGTGTCGTTCTTCTCCCTCAAGACCTTCCAGGCGTTTGCCGCTCTGTTTCAGCTGGTGCTGGTCCATACCTCTTCAGGGGTCGTCATCCTGCGCTACGATCAGACCCTTAAGTAGCTGAATCGGCGATGGGCGCTGCTTTGTTTGCTGGCAACGGTGCTCACGTTCTTTAGTTACGTCACTCCTGAGCGCGACTCGTCTATAACCCACCATAGGTATCTCTAGGGCTCAGAAGAGGTTTTTATGTCGATGGTTCAGGCTCAAGGCCGAGTAGGCAACGCTACTGCAGAGCTTTTGGGCGGATACACCTCGCGCTCTCCGAATGCTACGGTCTGTCACCTGCTTGAGCGCGTTCGGTTCACGGACTTTCAGCGATGCGGAGCATCCCTCTCACTCCCTAAGGGCAGCACTCGCCTCTCGATTATCCAAGAGGCGATGGAGACCTTTGCTGGCTCATGCAGCAGCCCGCTTATAAAGCCTGAAACTCTTGCCCAAATAGAAAACGACGCCCGTTTTACGCGTCGGCTCTCGCGCGAAACGCCAATTAAGATTGTCGGCTCACTTCCCGGCGCACAGTTTCGCAGTGAGGCGCACCAACGTGGCTTGCTCAGCTCAGAGGGCCTATCTGCTCCGCGAATAGAGGACCTACTCGTAGCAGCGGTCTTGTTTCAGCTGGCCACTAAAGAGTCATTCCTCAGGGGCGTGCTCGCCGTTCGGGCCAATGACGGCATCCTCTTTCGAGGCGCGGATGGGCTTGAGCTGGGGTCAAAGACTCTTCAAGCGCAACTAGCCGGCTTCATCGGAGCCATCGGGGTAGCTGCTCAGCTTCGGGTAGCCTAACGGGTTAGCATTTTCTTTGCGCGACCCCCTCTAAAACAATTCGCACGATTCAGATGGCCATTCGGAGATCCAGCCGTTTCGTTGCTTAACGCTCACGCGCGCCGCATCATCGAGAAGCATCGAAACGATAAAGCAACCTGGTATGGAATTTTCAAAGAGTAGCTCAGCGCACACTTCGCCAGACGGCGCCACGCCGAATCAAGAGAGGCTGTCAACTCAAGGCGCGCCCCGCCAGTCGAGCGACAACTACTCAGCGGCCAATGAGTCCCAATTAAATCTCCTGGTCACGCCGAGCCGGTCGACCGAGGCGCTGCCGTCGAATAACTCACAGGCTCGGACCGAGCCGGAGATACCAGCGGCGAGGCCGCGTGCCACAGCTTCCGAGTATTTGCGAACGGCTATCACCTCTTCGGCAGTCTGGTCAGGCGCTGGCGCTGCGATTTTCTGTCTAGAGACTTCGCTTCTCGCCGTAGGGGGCCACGTCGCTGTAGGGTGGCAAACACTGAGGAACGAGGTTCAGCTTAGGCGGGGTGCCGGAACGGCGCCATCGCGCAGCGGTCCCGATGAAAACGGGCCCCGAGGCCTGCCTGGGTACCGAGGCTTGCTCTCGGACACGCTCAAATCGCCGGCCTTCAACACCATCGCTACAGGTCTTTGCTACCTCGCAGCTGCCGGTCAATGCTTCGCCTCAGGCCAACCGTTCGAGGGCTCAATCCTCACGACGTACTTCTGCGGCTTAATGGCGATGAGTAATGCTATCGGAGCATCATACTCGGGCACTCGATCTACCCACACCCTTGCCGAAAAAGGGTTTCGTGCCGCCTGGCGCGCAGTGCCTGAGCGCCTGCAGGTCTTCCTCAAGAATCCGAGCGTTTGGCTGGCAGCCGGAAATCTGCCCCTGGTTGGAGTGGCCTGCAACCTGGGAGACATCGCCGCGAACCCTCTCGTCACCGCGCCAGCCGTTGTTGGGCTATTGCTCTCGGAATTCGGACTCCTCACCGCGGTCAAGACGCTGGTTTGGGGTGCTCGCCCGCAATCAACCACTGCTGACAGCAGCGCCGACTCGGCTAGCGCCAAGAAACAGGAGGCTGCGAGCTTCGCCCAAGGCCTCCTGCTAAACTCGGCTGGTCACCTTCTGGTCGGCGCATCCAGCCTAATGCAAGGCGCCCTGTACATTGGCGCCGCGAAGGTATGCTGGTGCATCGCGTGCGGAATCCTGGGGCTTCAGAAAAGGGCTGAAGCAACCGCTCCTGAAAAGCGCAATACGTAGGGCTTCGCACTTCCGGTTCACGGACTCTGGGCGGAGCGTCGACCGTACCCCCGATTTTTGGCGCGCTGTAAGTGCCTCGTTGACTCGCTAACAAAAGGGCTCGACTATACCGGCAGCCGGTCCTGCCATGGCTTCAGGGCCGGCTACAATCCCGTCGGGTTCGTGCGACAGGCTCGCCTTCCTGAGGTTAGCCACCGCGGCGGCTTTTTAGAAGGCGAATTTCTCCATGCTCAGCTACCTATTCCACTTAATACGCCCCCGCATTGTCATCGCACTCTTCCTCTCGTTCTCCGTCCTGGTGATTCCTGCGCTCATCACAGTACTGACGGTCTCCTACTACCAATCAGAACAAGCAGTCCGTAGCCACCTAGACAACGAGCTCGGGCGAACACGCGAAGACACGACCCGCGCCATCAACGGCTTCTTCAAGCCGCTTGTCGATGTCATCGAAGTCCTCTCCGTCAGCAGCGCAATTGACGAGGAGGGAGTTCGCCGTGATTCGTACAACGACATCCTGTACCAGGCGTTACAAAACTCCCAACACATGCTGACTGTGACTATCGTCATCGACGGCAGGTACCTTCGCAGCCTCTCACGCGTGACTCCCGACAATCTCTCGCGCCACTCGGAGTTCCCGCAGGACGCCAAGTGGGTGCTGCGGGTATACGACTCCATGAGAGCGGACCCGGATGCGAGGGGGCGCATCACCTTCTTCAGGGACTACCCGACCGTCATCGAAACTCGCCCCCTTGCGGCGATACCCGCCTTCCTTGAGTCACCCGCCTACGTCGGAGCTCGCAAGACCGGCAAGCTTTTTATGAGCGACGCCTTCGAGGGGCCAGTGAGCCATCTCCCGGTTGTTGGCTTGGCTGTTCCGATCAAGCGAAGCGGAGCGACTGTTGGAGCTGTGCTTGCGAACATCGCGGTCAGCGACCTTTCAGCTTTTCTTGCTAAGAACCGAATATCCCAGAACAGCGAGTCGCTCATTGTCGATTCCGATGGTGATATCGTCGCTTCATCAAATCTGGACCTCAGGGTCCCCGTAGACAGCAACTCATCTCTTAGCGCCGTGCTAGACCTAGCTCACGTCGAGAAGCGCATTATGGATGCCGACCGTCTAGGCAGGGACGGTGCCGCGCTAAAAAACTACGCGCACAGCTACACCGCTGAGATCGACAACACGGAATTTAGCATCTCGGACTTCCCAGTCCCTAACGACTTTGGGCTCCAGTACCGCGCTCTGATCTTTACGCCAATCTCTGACTTTATCGGCGATCTGCGTCGCTCCAGGCAGCAATTTATCCTCGTGCTCGCGATACTGCTTCTGGTTGAGTCGCTCATGATGGTTAAGATGGCACGGCGGCTGACGAAGAGAATTACGGGGCTCTCGCATGTTATCCGTAACATCCGCGAGATGGAATTTAACAATTCCGGGGATGATGAGTCGCCGGCGCCTGTGCAAGAGATCCTGGAGCTGCAGCAGGGCGTTGGCCTCCTCAAGAGTGCCCTACGCTCTTTTGCGCTCTACGTTCCATTCGGGGTAGTGAAGAAGCTCGCTCAGGATGGAAGGGCAACAACACCCGGTGTTGAGAAGCGCTCTATGACCATTCTCTTCTGCGACCTCGAAAACTTCTCGACGATGGCGCAAGCGGTCCCGCCGGAGGAGCTGCTTAGCTACACCACTCGCTACTTCTCAATCGCCACCCAAGCGATCACGCGAAACGCCGGGACCGTCGACAAGTTTATCGGCGACGCCGTTATGGCTTTTTGGGGAGCTCCTGACCCTGTGGCCGACCACGCCGTACGCGCCTGCCGAGCGGCGGTCGAAATCGTGAAGGGGCTTGAAGCAGCAAACAGGGAGTGGCGGGCTGAGGGGAAGCTCAATCTGCGAGTGCGGGTCGGCATAAACTCGGCCAACGTGCTCGTTGGCAACATCGGCTCGCCAGACCGCCTCAGCTACACAGCTCTCGGTGACGGGGTGAACGTTGCCTCGCGTCTTGAGGGGAAGAACAAAGAGCTCGGGTCGCAGATCTGCATAAGCGACAGCACCTACGAGCTCGCTAAGGAGCACCTTGTCGTTAAGCCCTTGAAGCCCGTGAGCGTGAAGGGTCGGACGGGGGAGTTCATGGTGTACGAGCTGTTCGATGCAGCGCTAGAGGTTGAAGGACCGCTCCCGAAGGCAGCTCAGAGCTAGCCCTACAAGGTCAGCCCTACAAGGTCAGCCCTACAAGGTCTCTGAGACATTGTAGCGGCAAGACTTTATTCGTCCCCCCTACAAGGTCTCCCTACAAGGTCCAAGGTCCCCTACAAGGTCTCTGAGACTTCGTAGCGGCGAAACTTTATTCTTCGGGTGGCGAACGAAAGGGTATGGCACAGCCCTTACGCCAGGAGGACGGAGCTACAGCCAACCTCCTTACCACTCGCACTGAAAACTCTCGCCTCTGGTTCGTCAACAACGCCGACCTGGAGTACGAGATTTTGGCCG
>CAYPUA010000034.1:0-33765 GCA_964413875.1 uncultured Bdellovibrionales bacterium | reverse complement strand
TAGTCATACTGCGCGAAAAACATAATCACCTGCGCCCAACGCGCCTCAAGACCGAAGCGCTGAGTGTGCTGCTCGACGAATCCGACTTCGTAGCGCGCGTTGTCGATTCTCCAGTATGGCCCGATGAAGATTCGGTCCTGGTCGTATCCGCCAGTTGGGCCATTCGGGACGGAGTTGTAGTTCACGAAGATCTCGTTGTAGGCGGCAATTCCGAACGTCTTGTCTTCAGAGAGCGGGTAGCTTCCTTTAATCAGGTAACGGCCGCGATTTGAGACAGCGCCATCTGTGTCCGCGATAAATCGCTGCTCCTGCCGAAAGCGGTGGTACCAGTCTATGCCCCAGAGCTGGTGCGTGTAGGCAAGCTGCAGGAAGGTGCGATTCTCATCGCGGTAGGTACGGTAGTAGTCGGTGTTGAAGAAGAGCGGCGCCCAAGCGTAGCCTACGCCCGCGCTAAATTGCTTCGTGACTTGATACGAAACTGTCGGCCGCACGATGTTCTGGTTGAAGCGCTGCCAGTAGTCGCCCTGTCGGGCCTGCTCCTCAAGGGTCACAATCCACTTCCGCTCGGGATCGACTCCGATGTTGGCGAAGTACGCGAACCAGCCCTGAAAGTCGCTCTGCTGCGCCTGCGCCGACTGAGGGCAAAGCGCGATGCCTGTTAGCACCGTGAGCGTTAAAAGGAGCTTCTTCATCGTATACCGATTACTGCAATACCTGGGCACCCGCAAGCGCTCGGGCAAGCCCTTGACTTGCCAGGCTCCCGTAGCATGACGCAACACGTTGCCGCGCCTCAATGCCGGCCTTGCTCAACACCCTGCCGAAAGGCCCGCAGCAGCTCCTCGAAATCGTTCGGCAGCTTCGCTTCGAATGAAAGAGCCTCTTGTGTAACCGGATGGATGAATGAAAGCGTTGCGGCGTGCAGCGCCTGACGGCCAAGCTCGTCTGCTGCCTGGCGGAGCTTTACCGGGAGCCCAGAGAAATCCCCATACGTCCTGTCACCAACCACGGGACAGCCGATGTGGCTCATGTGAACGCGTATTTGGTGCGTCCGCCCTGTTTGCAGCGAACACTCGACGAGAGTCCCGTAGGGAAATCGCTCTACCACGCTCCAGTTCGTCACTGAAGGCTTCCCCTTCTCTGTGACAGCCATCCGCTTTCTGTCGGTAGCGTGCCGGCCAATCGGCGCCTGCACTGTGCCGCTGTCACTCTGCTGGACCGCTCGTTTTGCGCGCGGAGTGGTGAAGACAAGAGCCTTGTAGCGCCGTTCGATCGTGCGCTCGGCGAACTGCTTCGAAAGCGCTGCAAGCACAGGGGTGGATTTAGCGACAACCACGACCCCAGTTGTGTCCTTGTCGAGGCGATGAACAATTCCTGGCCGATCAGGCTCTCCGACCCGCGCCTGCTTCTTGCCGACGTGCGCCACTACAGCGTTGGCGAGAGAGTGAGTCGCGTTGCCTGCTCCAGGATGCATTGAGAGACCGCTCGGCTTGTTGATCACCAAGAGGTGCTCATCTTCGAACAGCACATCCAGTGGCAGCTCGAGAGCTGCCATGGTGACAGGCCGCTCTTCCGGCTGCTCAACTTCGACCAGGCTACCGGGGTCAACCTTTAGGGCGGGCTTCGTCACAACCTGCCCATCGACTGACACCTTGCCCTCTTCAATCCACCGCTCAACCTGCGAACGGCTGCATGCGCGAGTCGCTGAGAGGGCTGCTGTTACAAGCTTGTCGAGTCGCTCAACCGCTCCTGCGTGCTCGAATCGGGCAAGTTTTTTATCCATGCGAAAGAATCTCGCGCGCAGCGGCGATATCGTGCCCTATCTGAGATCGAAGCTCCTCCACCGAACCGAACCGCTTCTCGTCGCGCAGCCGATCAATAAAGCTTACATGCATCCGTTTCCCGTACAGGCTGTGCGGCGGAAAGTCGAGAATGTGCACCTCAAGCCGCTCTTCGTGCGCATTGAAGGTTGGACGGATTCCGATATTCGCAACCGCCTGGTACTCACGCCCCTCCGCTTGAACTCGGCAGGCGTACACCCCTCGTCGCGGAATAAGCCGCTTGCCGACTGCGATGTTGGCTGTCGGAAAACCGATCGCTGTGCCGCGCTTGTCGCCGTGCCCAACTCGCGCCGAAATGGTGAACGGAGCCCCCATCAGACGTGCCGCTCCACGAACATCTCCCTGCTCAACCATCTGGCGAACCGCGCGCGAACCAGCTCGCACGCCATCAAGCTCAAACCGGGACACAACGTGAAGCCGGATGTGGCGCTGAGGAAGCTCGCGCGATAGAAACTCAAGGTTGCCCTCTTTATTGCGCCCTACCGCTACATCCTCACCCACTACCACAGCGGTCACTCCAAGAGCGTCGACCAGCACCCGGTCGACAAAGTCGGAAGCCGACATGCGAGAGAACTCTTTTGTAAAGTGAATCAGGTAGAGAACATCCACCCCGAGAGACGCCATGCGCTCAGCTTTCTCGCGCACAGAGCTGATGCAGCGTGGCTCGTTGCCTCCGCGCAGCACTTTAATCGGGTGAGGATAAAACGAGAGCGCCAGCTTCGGAGTCGTGCCCGCAACTGAGCGCAGGTCGTTCAGCACTCGCTCGTGACCGAGATGCACGCCATCGAAATTGCCGATGGCAACGGCGCCGCCACGCCACCGCTCGGGTAGCCTGCGTGGGAAACGGGCGAGCCGCGCTCGTTGTTGAAAGTCCATCGTACGTTTTACCACTTTCTGCGAAACCCCAGGATTGTCCGCCCGACGCCCCGGCGTTGCCCTGCCTGCCCCCGCCCGTCCGTGCCGAAACAGCTAGCCGATTCGACCAAGGCAACGCCAACGCGGGAGCCTCTTGAAGCGTCGAGCGGGCAGTTTCGTTAGCCCCGCCGTCCACGAAAGGTTCTGCCCAAAGAGACTACTTCAGCTCCTTCAGCTTCTCTTTGGCTTCTACAGCCTCAGGCGACCTCGGGTAATCCTTGACCAGCTTCTTTAGGCTATCACGCGCCGTCGCCTTGTCGCCAAGGCGCACAAGGACATCGGACTGACGCAGGAGGCTCGTTGGCGCCCGCTTGCTCTTTGGAAATCGGCCGACAACCTCAGCGTACGACCGCAAAGCTCCCTTGTTGTCTCGGAGTCCGTCGTACGAAACTCCCTGCCAGAAGAGCACCATACTGCCCTTCTCCCCCGAATCCGCCTCTTCAGCCGCTCTTTGAAGGAGGGGCAAGGCATCCTCGAAGCGCCCGTCGCGCAGCGCTGCTAGGGCATCCATGAATATCTGGGCTGTCTCTGGGGGAAGCGAGTTGGCCCACACTTCGTCGGCCTCAAGCTCAGCCACGGGAACCGTGGCCGGTGGCGGGACTCGCCGCCTGAGAGATGATACGTCCTCCTTAAGGGCGGACAGGTCAGCTCCCATGGTCTTGTGGGTACCCAGCTCAAGCTGCTCCAGGCGCCCTTCGATGAGCTTTAGCTGCCCGTCTAGAGCTTCGAGATCAGCACGCTGCTCTCGTTGTATCTCACTGAGGTCCTCCATGCGCCGCTCAACGCGGCTGATCTTCTGCGAACTAGCGCATCCGCTAATCAGTGCCAGTGTGAGTAGTGCGAGGACAGGTCTCATAGGAATTACCGTGAAAAAAGAAGGACCTTAGGGCTTGCCGTTCCCGGAAGCCCTAAGGTCCCTATAAAGCCGCGATTTTTATAAAGCCGAAGCTTCTCAACCGCAAGACTTTAACTGCTTAGGTTAGTCCACCTTGAAGTGATCGCGGCGGTTCTTAGCCCATGCAGCCTCGTTGTGCGCCGGATCGATCGGAAGCTCTTCTCCGTAGCTAACGGTGCTGATGTCCCCAGCTGGAACGCCGAGGGTCGTCAGGTAGTCAGCTCCCGACTTAGCACGGTGAGCGCCGAGGATCATGTTGTACTCAGCGGTTCCACGCTCGTCGCAGTGGCCCTCAACCTGGACCTTCTTGCCAGCGTTGGCCTTGAGCCAATCAGCGTTAGCAGCAAGAGTGCTCTTAGCCTCGCCATCGAGCTTTGAAGAATCGAACGCGAAGTGAATATCCTTAAGCGGACCGTCGCCCGGAGTTGGAATATTTCCGCCATCGCCAACTGTGCGGCAGTGACAGCCCGTTGCAACAACTGCTACGACGCTTACTGCCAGTACTTTCAAACTACGCATAGTTTCCTCCCGAAATGCATGATTGCCAAATGTGTCTCCGGAAAGTCGCCATCGAGTCTAAACACCAGCGCGACAGACCCTTGCCAGAAACTAAAAACCTCCGGTAAGGCCGTACCGAAAGGCACGACAGACGCAAAGTCGTCTGCCCTGCCTCCCGAAACAACCCCACACGGGGACCGTCAACGAGCTACAATCCGGGGGCGATTTACACCTCGCCAGGGATCCTTTCGCGTTTAGCCAAAGGACGTGCCCATGATTTACGTCGTCCGCGGTATCGACTTGATACTTTACTAAGACCGACTTTGCAAGAAGGTAACCGCTAAGAATTACAGGTGGCGATGACTACCCTCACCCGTCCATGAGGCGGCAGCTAGCGGGGTATTGGACCCCAGGCTGGCTCAAAGTCCCCGCCGCGACTGCGGGCTACCTGCTTTAGGTTTGCCCCGTCCGTGCGCATAATTGCGATACTTCTGCCATCACCGAAGGACGAAGTCGAAAAGACTACGTAGCGCCCGTCTGGCGAGAACTCGGGGTCTTCATTGGTACCGGAGCTTGTTAGTTGAACGGCGTTTGATCCGTCTGTATTACTCACGAAGAGCTGGAAGTTTCCGTCCGCGCGGCACACGTAAGCAAGCTTATCACCTGTTGGAGACCAAGCCGGAGATGTGCAGTAGTTCGAGGTAACGAAACTGACGCGATGCGGGTTGGAGCCGTCGACTCCCATAACGTATATCTGCGGTCCTCCGCCCCTATTCGAGCAGAAGGCTATCTGCGAGCCGTCCGGCGATGGGACGGGCGACACGTCGATCGCCCGATTAGCTGGCGTGAGCTTGCGGACAACCTTTCCATCGAGATTCAGGAGCACGATGTCGCTATCTGCCCCTTCAGTCTTTGAAACGAGGATCTCGCTTGAGTTCAGATAGTGTCCGCCCACCTCTAGGTCGGTGCTCTTGGTGAGCTGCTTCGAGCTTTTTGAATCGACATCGAGGATAAACAGATCCGGAACGCGATTCCTGAAGCTCGTGTACACGAGCTTTGTGCCCGACGGATCCCAAGAGGACGAGAGGGCTAGCCCTCGCTCTGAGGTGAGCTGCGTAATGCCCGAGCCATCCATGTCCATCACGAAGAGCTCCTTAAAACGCCCAACTCGCGAGGAGAAAGCTATGCGCGACCCGAACGGACCGGGAGCCCCTGTGTAGTAGCGCATAATCTCGTTGGCGAATTTGTGGGCGATAAGCTTGACCTGCTCTGGCTCAGCGTCAGTGTACTGCTTCGCGACTACCTTGAGCCCCTTCTGCACATCGAGCAGGTACAGCTTCGCAGAGAGGTCGCTGCCGTCGTAGTCTATCTCGCCCTTGACCAGCCCTTCTGCGCCGATCACTGTCCAGTCGGAGAAGACTGTGGACTCCGGCTCACCACACTTGCCGGGGCTCTCGATGAACGCCTTTGGGTCTAGCACCTCAAAGAATCCCGACAGCTCAAGGTCTCGCGCTATGATTTTCGGGATCTCCGCCTCGGGTCCCTTATCCTCGCCAGGGTTACAGAGTTTGGGCAACGCGATCGGGATGAGCCGGCCAGCGCCACGGATGTAGAGGTCGGTCTGGGCAAACGCCGCCGAAGGGGCGACTACGGCGCAGAGAGCGGCAAGCAACAGCTTCTTCATCAGAGATCTCCTAGGGAGTGAGGGTGCCCCGTAAAAATGCCTCACTGGGCTGCGAGGCGCAACCGTCCACGGGCTTTCGCACGGAAAAGAAACGGCCCAGAAGGCGCGACGCGCGCACGCTTAGTCGCGCGGGTCGAAGGTGATCTGAACGTCCTTTTTGAAGTACTGCTCGTAAACGCTCGCCGGCGGAGGGGGCAGCGGACTCGCCTTCATGACCGCCCGAACGACTGAGTCATCCAGCCCGCTATCGCCAGATCCACGGCGTATGCGGACGTTTTTTACGGTCCCGTCTGGCTCGATGTCGAACGCTACCTGTGTTTTGAGCGAGGTGTTCGGGTCGTGCCAGCGCCAATTATCCTTTATTTTGGAGATTACAAGCTTGCTGTAGACAAAAAAGGCCTCTGGCCGAACAACGCCGCCGCCCATCCCGCTACCTCCAACAGATGCTGCACCGAAGCCTTTGCCGCCTGCGTCGGAGGATTCTCCCAGGTACCGCTGCATAGCCGCTTGAAGGCGCTTATCGACGTCGTCGCCGTCGCTCTTCTTCGTCTCTTTGTCTTTCTTGTCGGTAGCCTTCTTGGTCGGTTGCGGCTTGGCTGTTGGTTTAGCCGTGGGCTTAGCAGTCGGAACAGGCTTCGGGGTGGGCTTTGTCTCAGCAGTGCTCACCTCGGCATCATCCGGCGCTTCCTCTTTTGGCTCGTCCTGGGGCTTCTCCGGTTCGGGCGGCGTCTCCGACTCCTTCTCCTGCGGCGCAGTCACGTTCTTCATCGGAGCGAGCTCGCTCTTCTTGTTGTCCTTTGGGACCTGGCTCGCGCCGCCAAGATTCTTGCCACTCTCGATTGAGATCGAGTACACGACGGGATCCGGGAAGTCTCCCATGTCCGGGATGAGCTTAAAGAACACGAAATAGGCCAGGACTACATGCCCGACCAGGGAGGCCGTTATTCCGGCGCGGTAGTATTCTCCCGGCTTTTGCTCAAGCAACCTCACGGTCAATGGACGGTCCCCTCTTTACGCGCCCTTCCCTTCTGGCGATGCGGACACGAGGCCTATCTGCGTAATTCCGCCCTCGTGCAGCGCAGCCATCACCTCCATAACTCGACCGTAGCCGAGAGACGAATCACCCTTGATGTACACCTTGTGCTCCTCCGGGGGCTTGTTCGCGAATATCGCCTTCACCTTCGCGGCAAGCTCGGCAACCTCGACCTTGTTGCCAGCTCCAAGAAACACCGTGCCTGCCTTGTCGACCGAGATCACGATCTGCTCGCTTGTTCCACGCAGCGGAGCCGTGGTTGCCTTCGGCAGATCGACTTCAACGCCCTGCTGAAGCATTGGTGCTGTCACCATGAAGATCACGAGGAGAACGAGCATCACGTCCACCAGTGGTGTCACGTTGATGGCCGCTATCGGACCGTCGGTGTCGCTCTGAAAATTGCTGCCCATGGCTCTCTATTTCCTTACCGAGGGGTGACGTTTTGCGCACTACTTAACGAAGTAGCGGCGCGCAATGTTGAGGAACTCTTCTGAGAAGCTGTCCATCGACTGACGGAACTTACGAATCGATGCCGAGAAGTAGTTGAACGCGATCGCTGCCGGAATAGCAGCCGCAAGGCCCACCGCCGTAGCAACCAACGCCTCAGAGATACCAGGCGCTACCGCCTGGATGGTCGAGCTCTTCGCTTCGCTCAGTCCGTGGAAGGCGTTCATGATGCCCCATACTGTTCCGAAAAGACCGATGAAGGGAGCCGCGCTCGCAACTGTTGCGAGGAATGTCACTCCCCGCTCAAGGCGGTGCGTTTCCTCGAGCTCAGCTCGCCTCAGAGCCCGTTCTACGGTGCCGAGCTCTGCTGTCACATCTGTTGAGACAGCCCTGCCAGAGTCCTTGTTCTCTTGGAGAGTTAGGAGCAGCTCGCGGTAGCCAGACGTGAATACCGTCGCTAGCGGGCTGTCGATCAGACGCCTTGAGGTCTCGTCGATGCGCGCAAAGTTGCGCGAATCCCAGAAGACCTGGGCAAACTCGCCCGAGGTGCTCTGCGCCTTACGGAACTGAATGGTCTTGGCGATCGTTATCGCCCAGCTCCAAACTGAGAGTACGATCAGCATAATGAGAACGCTCTGAACGACTAGGCCAGAGCCGAAAACCATGTTCAGAATGCTGGGGGCCTCGGCCACAACTGGCGGCACGACAGCGGCGGGGAGAGTGACTGGATCCACGGATGTTCCTCCTCGAAGTCAAATAACGCCGTGAAATATGCCATATACCGCCCCCCGGCACCAGTCATGGGAGGGGCTGTTTCTTTTTAATCCACAGGGGGTTATAACTGCTGCGCTCGTTACAGAGATTTTTTAAAAAAGGAGACCCCATGAGCGTTTCAATCGCTATTAACGGATTCGGACGAATCGGGCGCAATATTCTGCGCCAGCTCTTCACCAACCATCAGTCAAAGCTGGTGAAAGTGGTGGCAATCAACGATCTAACGGACCCTACGACCCTTGCCCACCTGCTCAAGTACGACTCGGTTCACGGCCGCTTCCCCGGCACGGTAGAGGCGGGCGACGGCTTCATTAAGGTCAACGGCCAGGAGATCAAGGTTCTTGCTGAGAAGGATCCCGCAAAGCTCCCCTGGGGAACCATGGGTGTCTCCATCGTGTTGGAGTGCACCGGTATCTTTACCAAGAAAGATAAGGCTGCCCTTCACATCCAAGGCGGCGCCAAAAAGGTGCTAATCTCGGCTCCGGCTCCGGACCCAGATATCACCCTCGCCTACGGCGTGAACCACACGGCCTACAAGCCTGCTGAGCACAACATCATCAGCAACGCGTCCTGCACCACGAACTGCCTCGCTCCTGTCGCGAAGGTTCTCGTGGAGAACTTCGGCGTTGTTCGTGGCACGATGACCACGGTTCACTCCTACACGAACGACCAGCAGATCCTCGACCTTCCGCACAAGGATCTGCGCCGCGCTCGTGCAGCTGCCCTCTCGATGATTCCGACAACGACCGGGGCTGCAAAGGCCGTCGGCCTGGTAATCCCGGACTTGAATGGGAAGGTAGACGGGTTTGCAATCCGCGTGCCAACCGCTGACGTCTCGGTAGTCGATTTCGTGGCAGAGCTTGCTCAGGACACAACGGCTGAGGAGATCAACCGCGCGCTCAAGAACGCGAGCGAGAACTCTCTCAAGGGGATCCTTGGATTCTCAAACGAGCCGCTCGTTTCGATTGACTACGTTGGGAACACCCACTCATCGATCGTTGATGCACTCTCGACGATGGTTGTCCAAAAGAGGCTCGCAAAGGTTGTCGCCTGGTACGACAACGAGATGGGCTTCTCGGCCCGCATGTGCGACGTTACCGAGATGATCGCCAAGAGCCTCTAAC
Source organism: uncultured Bdellovibrionales bacterium (assembly GCA_964413875.1). Lineage (GTDB taxonomy): Bacteria > Bdellovibrionota_C > UBA2361 > UBA2361 > OMII01 > OMII01. The sequence continues at coordinate 24,557 of CAYPUA010000034.1, read as the reverse complement.
CCGCTCTCGGCTCCTCGACAGGCGGGCGCTTTCGCGCCCGCCTTTTTTTGGCAGTCACCACCTACTCTCTCCTGGCACCCTATGCGAGACAAACACCTCTTAATCGGAAACTGGAAGATGAACCTCGGCCCGAGCGATGGAGCCGCGTTCGCACGCGAGCTTCGAGAGAAGCTGTTGCCCCCTTCCCGCACCGATGTTTGGGTCGCGCCGACGACGATAAGCCTGCCGTCAGTGGCTGCGGCGTTGTCGGGCTCTTGCATCCCTGTTGGCGCACAGAACGTTCACTGGGCGGCTTCTGGGGCTTTCACCGGAGAGACCTCGCCCCTATTCCTCAAGGACCTCGGCGCCACGTTTGCCATACTCGGACACTCAGAGCGCCGCACCCTGTTCGGTGAGACCTCAGCACTCGTCGCTGAGCGCACCAAGAGCGCCCTCGCCGCGGGTCTCGTAGCGGTTGTATGCATTGGGGAGACCGAGACTGAGCGCACTGGTGGCGAAACAGAGCGAGTTGTTGCTGAGCAGCTTGCCCCCGTGCTCGATGTGCTAAGCCCGGAAACCGCCAGTCGTGTTGTGCTGGCGTACGAGCCGGTATGGGCGATCGGTACCGGCAAAGTTGCCACCCTGAAGGAGATTCAAGACGCCCACAAGTTCATCCAGAGCGAGTGGAACTCTCGCAAGCTCGGCTCGTCAGCCGTAATCCTCTACGGCGGCAGCGTTAACCCAGGCAATTTTGCTGATATCCTTGGGCTCGCAGAGGTAGACGGAGCTCTCGTGGGCGGAGCGAGCATCAAGCTCGATCAGTGGCTTTCGTTGGTTGAGATCGCGGAAGGCACACCCGTAGGGTCGTAGTCTCGCCGGGAACGATGGGCTCAAGCCCACCAGGGATAGCTAGAACTGCGCGATCATCGGATCGCTCGTCTTTCGGCCGCCGCCCGAGCTGCCCACAAAGAAGAACTTGTCGAGCGAGTAACGCGCTGAACTAGGCTCGAAGGCTATCTGGTACAGCCCATTTTGGTTCTGAGGAAAAGCCTGTACTCGTGGATAGAATGCGTAGCTCTTGCTGTATGGGCGTCCCCCGAACTTGTCGAATGCGACGAACGTCCAAACACCTGTCGCATCGCCCGAGACCCTCAAGATGCGATCGCCGTTCGAATCCGGCCGCCCGAGCTTGAACTCGCGGATGATCTGACCATTGTTCAACACTCGCACCATCGACACGTCGGAGCTGTGCACCACAAACTGCACATTTGCGTTGGCGACCGCTCCCTGCCCGAGGCCCCAGACTGCCGGCGCCCTCTCACGGATCGAAGCGGATCCAAGAAGCATCTTTGGCGCGAAAATTGCCCGGATTTTCTGAAGTGCGTGGACGCCTGTTCCATCATCGACAAAGGTAATAACAGGGATCGAAAGCCAAGCCATCAGGGTGCCGCGATCCGCTCCGGCTGCTGAGAGCTGTCGGAGCGTCTGCGCGTGGAGCGCGCCTAGACGTGCAGCGATCTCCTCGTTAGAAACGCCTTTGACCCCGTTTCCGAGTTCAGCGAGGGCTTCGCTGAAGAAGAGCATCGATTCGGTTTGCGTTCCGGCCGGAATCTTCTGCCGCTTGATAAAGCGCCGAATGTCAGCTGCTCCGGCCTTGAAAAACGCCTGCGCCTCCTTCGATTGGAGCTTGTCAAACGTGACTCCAGTCGGCACTCCGGACCCTGAGCCGTCTGCGCTCGTCCGCGCCTTCACACGAAAGTTGAGGCCTGAGAACAGCCCGCCACCGGAGCCCGCAGTATCCTTCGAGGCATCAGCAACCTCGGCCTTCTTCGGCTGAGGCTTGGACGAGGCTTTTTGATCTACGGCTGCGAGTTCGGAGGTGACCTGCTGCAGCTTTTCCGGATTGAGTGCCGCCTTCTGCTCAGCCGGCTGCTTCGACGCGACAGCAGCCGACGGCGCGCCCTTCGACTTCGGCTTCCCGGATCCCTCGAACAGATACTTTAGGGCTGGAGGCATAAAGAAAAGCCCAACCACCACGCCAGCGACTGCTAGTGTGAGCCACACTGCGCGCGGCGAGAGTCCAAAGAGGCGGCTATCCTGAAAATTGGCCATGAATCACATCCCTTCTGCGGGGGTTCTAGCCAAGACACGCGCTCGGGTGCGCGGGCCTCGACCCGGAGATTTCCATTTCGAACTAACTCCACCCTGATATGGAGGGGTAAACAGCGTCGTGTGACATGCTAAATGCCCTAAAAATACTAAGCAAATAGCCCCCTGGAATATCAAACACTTAAGGACAGATTCCGACCAGGAGAAACGCTTTTCCGAAAATTCCTCGGCTTCCGCTGCTAGACCGAGTCCCAGAGGCGCTTAACGTCCCCCTTTAGCCGCGCTCCGACCTGGATGATGACGTTGTGCGCAAGGAAGCACGCTTTCCGGGCTGCATCAGCCGGGCTTAGGCCGTGACTGATGCCGTACAGGAAGCCTCCTGCAAAGGCGTCGCCTGCACCGGTTAGGTCACGCGGCTCACATGGGAAAGCCGGCACGTGAATCTCCTCTCCTTCCCACCAAACGAAGGCTCCCTTAGGGCCGGCGGTGAGGACGACGTGCGGGAATCGCTCTTTCAGGACCCGGCCGGACTCCACAACATCACGCTTGCCCGACAGAGCCGCCGACTCCTCTTCGTTTGCAAAGATAAGGTCGGTGCTCTGAAGAGCTTCCTGCAGCGGCTCGGAGAAGCCGTTTACAATCCACGCGTCCGAACATGTCACGGCGACTTTCGTGCTCGCTGAGCGCGCTAGGCGAATAGCCTCCTTGATTGCCGCTCGCCCTCCGTCAGAGTTCGAAAAGACGAAGCCCTCAACAAAGAGCCACTTCGAGTCGTGAATGATGCCTCCGTCGATGTGGCTGTCAGAGAGGTCGAGGCTTGCCCCGAGATACGTGCGCATGGTGCGCTCGGCATCCGGCGTAATAAGGGAGACACAGGTGCCAGTCGCTCCGGAATCAGCCAGCGACACTGGCAGCTTCATGCCGAGCGAGACGCACTCCTTGTGGTAGAACCGCCCATACTCATCGTCCGCAAGTCGGGTGTACATAGCGCTCTTGCCACCGAGCTGCGCAACTGCGATGAGCGAGTTGGCGACGGAGCCTCCACTCACCATCACCGGCTTACCACGCGTTAGCTCCTTGAGGAGCTTCGCCTGATCGTCAAGATCGACAAGCCGCATGGTCCCGCGCTCGAAACCGAGGGGAGAAAACTGGTCCTCTGTGACATCTGCGAAGATGTCGACTAATCCGTTGCAAACTCCACTTACATCGATTGATTTCATGCTTCCCCCTGCGCGATAGAGGTTGAATCTTACATGAGAGCTGACAAAAGTCATACCCCCGGCCTGTCTTGTGTCACTGCACACCCCACGGTCTGGCGCTACCATCCCCAGCCGAGTTTTGTACCGTGGACCCCACACCCTGATACTTCGGAGGACCATGTCTATCCCCTCCCCCGCTTCCCTCTGCCCCGCTTCCTCGACCTACGACACCCAAACGATCGATTCGACCGACGCCATCGCTGAACTGGCGCGTGACTGGCGCCGATTAACGACAGGCACGTACCATGACGCCCCCTTCTTTCAGCCGGAGTGGTGCGCCGCGACGGCAAACTCGTTCTTCCCTGACGCGGTGCCCAACATCTTGACGGTGCGCTCAGGTGGCGAGCTCGTTGGTGTGCTTCCTCTGCTCCGTAGCCGAGCCCTACGGCGCGGCGTGCCCCTCCGAACCCTCCGCAGCATCTCATCTCCTCACAGCTGTCGCTCAGACATGATCGTTGGGGCAGGTTCTCGCTCGGAGGTTGCCCGTGCTGCTTGGAGCGCCCTGCGACGAGACCCGTGGTGGCAGGCGATAGCGATCGATGAAGTGCCTGAGGATGGCGCCCTGCACAGCCTACTTGAGCTCGCCCATGCCGACCACTTCCTCATAGCAAAGTGGAGGAGCCGTCTGAGCCCAACCTTGACAGTATCTCCATCAGCGCCGTTTGAGCTCTGCCCGAAGCGTTACAAGAGCTTCCGCAACAGACTCAAGGGCAAGCTACAACGGCTCTCTGAGAAGGGAACGGTGGAATTCGAGGTGGAAAGCTCCCCAACAAGTGAAACTCTGGAACGCTTCTTCGCCCTTGAGGGCGCCGGCTGGAAAGGCGCTCGCCATTCTGCAGTAACATCTTGCGCTAAGACACTACGTTTTTACCGGGAATCGTGGAACGCCGCAGCCGCCCTAGGCTACGCCCGAGTCTACACGCTCTTGCTCGCGAGAAAGCCGATAGCCATGCACCTAGGGCTATGCATGAACGGCGTCTACTACACTCCAAAGGTTGCGTACGACGAAAACTACCGCGATTTCTCGCTGGGCCATCTGCTCATGCAGCACGCTATTCAGGATATGCCGAATGCGGGCGCTCACCGTTTTGATCTTCTCGGCCCGAATGCCCTCTGGAAGAGCGTTTGGTCCACCACGCTCCAGCGCCACGACACCTGTTACGTCTTTCGCCCTACCCTCGCAGGCAGGGCCGCCCACGCCGGATTGACTCAGATCGCGATGCGCATGCGTGCCATGCGGCACCGACTGAAGGGCGACCCACAAGACCCGAAAACCTGGCAGTAGCAACCCGACAAGCCCCTGAGCTACTTCAACCGCACGTCGATCCGCCCTGCACCTCAAAGAACTTTGCGCCACGGTACGACCGGTGCCTCAAGACAACGTACCCTTTCTCCTTGAGTGAACTGAGCAAAGCCTCATCATCCCGCTCCAAGATATGTGCGAACAGAATCGCTTTTCGGCACCCCGGAAGTGACTCCACCTCAGCAAGCATCCGGGCCGGCTGTGCCTGTTGAGAGCGGGATTTGAAGAACATTCGCTGTGGGTAGTGAAACTCAACCGCTGGCACCGCCGCGAAGTAGACGAACACATCTTGGTCGCCAGTTGTCGCGTCGATCTCCTGCACGACCGCCCGGATATTCTCCTGCTCTTGGTAGACCCGGGGCAGTGCACGCACCAGCCCAGGCAGCAGCAAGACCGCCGCGACAGCGAAAACCGCAGCGCTCCGAAAGCGCATGAGCGCCGCGAGCTGGTCGAGCGCGGCGAAGCAGGTAATTGCAATGAGGGGCGTAGCGAAGAGTTGCTGTCGTAATCCTCCAAAAGGGTACAGCCCAAGAAACGCCAGGCCCCAGGAAACCAGCAGCAAGGCAGACAGCAACGCTGCGACCTTCGTTTCTGCCCGCTCGAAACGGCGCGACCTGAGCGACCATGCTGCGAAGGCCACAGCCAACACTAGCACCAGCACCCCACCGCGGCCGCCACTCATGGAGCCGAAGTACCGAACCGTTGCTCCCCACAGCCACGCCACATCTGGCAGAAATCCTCCGGGCGGGAAGCCAGCCTTGAGGTACTCCGCATCTTTCACCCCAAGCTGGTAGCGCGCCGTTATGAGGTACGTGCAGAGCATCGACGCACTAAATCCTGCAACGACTGGCACGGCTCTTCCGAGAGGTAGTCGGCTGTGATTGAACTCGTACACGAGAAACAAAAGCGCGCAGAGGCCTGCTACGAAGATATCTCCGTAAGAGCTAAGGGGAGCTAGAATCAACATCACGATGAGTGGCGCATCTGAGCGTTCCTCCGGACTGGGCGCGAGACTTTTTAGAAGTGCGTACACCAAGAGGCAGGTCATGAGAACCGAGAGGCTGTACTCTCGAACCTCCTGCGAGTACTGAATCTGCAGGGGGGATACGGCCAGCCACAGCGCCGAAAAGAACGCCACCGTCCTTGAGAGACCGACCTGTGGCAGCCTGAGGATGACCCATACCGCTAGGGTGCCGAAGAGAGCAGGCGGAAGCCGCGCTACTAGGGGATCGCGGACCAGGTCGCCGAGCATCCAGTAGAGCAACGGCAGGAGGATCGGGGTGCTGTTGTTGCCTCTTGTCAGGGCGAGAAAACGATCGAAGGGGTTGAACGCGTTATTGGCGTACACCGCCTCATCCAGCCACAACGACGGCGTCCCGAGGCTGTACAGCCGCAAGACAAGCGCCAGAACGACAACGAGAAAATTGAGTGCCTGCTCTCGGCGCGGTGCTAGTTGCCGATTCATGACGCCTGTGTACCAGAGCAGGGCAAGTGCCGCCAGCCGCGCACTACTGCGATGCCTGCCGGTCAGGAGCGGCCTTTCCGGCTGCACTTGATGTACGCACTTCCGGACCCGAGCCGGCGGGGCTTGTCAGAGGTCATACCTGAGGCTGGCGAGTTCGGGCACCCTCGGTCCGTGGCTTCGCTCAACACCATCAGTGCCCAAATTCGAGAGCTTGCGGCCCAAGGCAACATCGAAGCCCTGATTTGCGGGGCCGCGCGCGCGGTCGTACGCACTTCCCTATCAGTTGGATTGCGTCGCGACTTAACACTGCATCATCCAGTACATGCCGCGCGCTGCCCCTTCTCTCTGCGAATTGCATCTGCCGAAGATCTATCAAAGGTGCTCTCACTTTCTCAGCCCGGCTTAAGCCTCGCTGACCAGCAAGCGATCTCTGTTCGAATGAATCATGCAGCACAGGACCTAGGGCGCGCCTTTGTGGCGATTCAAGCTGATGGGCATCCATGCTTCATCCAATGGGTGCTCTCGAAGGCGGATAACTCCCGCATCGCAACCTTCTTCGACGGGCGTTTTCCACCCCTCAAAGAGGGCGAAGCTCTCTTTGAGAATGCCTTCACGCCTCCCGCGTTTCGCGGCTTAGGGATTATGCCTGCGGCAATGTCAGGGATCGCTGAGTCCTTGGGAAGAGAAGGATTCCACGCCGGCTTGACCTTCGTGGCCAGCGACAACATCCCTTCTCTCAAGGGGTGCCGGCTCGCAGGTTTTCATCCGTACCTGTTGCGCCGAGACATCTCCCTGCTGCGCGGGCTTTTTAGGCGTCGGAAATTTCTGGCAGCGGATCCAATAATCGACGGAGGAGGAATCCAGTGGTCTCAATAGTGCGCGCTAAGTTCGGAATACCGATTACTGACATCTTCTTCGATTCCACGGCCAGTATTCCTGACCCGCGCTCCTCTATATCGTTCTTCGTTCAATCAAGCGCGCCGCAATCCGGATTCGTGCCATTCAAGACGCAGATAGTGGACCTGTCTCAGCCTCCTGGCGAGATCTTCTCGCGCATATCCAGCAACTGTCGTTACAAGATAAAGCGAGCAGAGCGCGAGGGATGCATCCCAGTGCTCTCTGCCGCCCCCCTGCCCACCGATGTGCTGCGCTTCGCGGAGTACTTCGATGAGTTCGCGCGCCAGAAGCGCCTCCCGCGCGCAAACAGAGCCAAGCTTGCGGCTCTGTCCGACGCAGGCGCGCTGCTCCTGTCCAGTGTGGCCCAGGCGAACGGGCAGCCCTTGGCCATGCACGCATACGTGCTGGACTCGCGCATACGTCGAGCCCGGCTGCTCTACTCAGCCTCCCACTTCCGCGGCCTGGAGGACTCAGGGGTTCGGAACCTAATCGGTCGAGCGAACCGGCTGCTGCACTGGCACGAGATGGAGCAGCTTCATCACCAGCAGGTGCGCGACTACGACTTCGGCGGCTTGCCCCTCCACAATCGGGACGAGGCGAAGAATGCCATCGCACGCTTCAAGCGCGAGTTCGGGGGGCGAGAGGTGATTGAGTACAATGGGCTAAAAGCTGGCAGCGCTTTCGGCAAGCTGCTGCTGCTCTGCAGAAGGAGGGCCGCCTAATGACTGCTCGGTACATCATCCGCCTCGACGACATCACTCCCGGCATGCACTGGGGGAAGTTTTGGGCGGCGCTCTCGCTCCTAATTAAGTCCAAGGTTCGTCCGTTGCTTGGTGTAGTTCCGGATAACCGAGATCCGAAGCTCGAAGTAGCGCCTCATCGCCCTGATTTCTGGGCTGTCGTGCGCCAGCTGCATCAGGATGGCCTTGTCGACATCGCGCAGCATGGCTACCAGCACACGCTCTGGAGCCGTCCTGGATTGCCAATCATCGGACGCAGATACGGCATCAAGGAGATGTCTGAGTTCGCAGGTGACACCTACGCGTCGCAGCTTCGGCGCATCGAAGCGGGCTCCAAGATACTTGAGCACAACGGCCTTCCGGCTCGCTTCTTTATGGCACCGAACCATTCGTTCGACATGAATACCCTGAGAGCGCTCAAGACCTGCGGCTTCACGGCTGTTTCGGATGGCATCGCGCTCTTCCCATTTCAACGCGCCGGCGTCACGCTCGTTCCGCAGCAGCTCTGGAGACCAGCATGGCTGCCCTGCGGAGTTGCAACCATCTGCCTCCACACGAACGAAATCGGCCCATTTGAGCTGCGCAACATCCGCGTATTTCTGCGCACCCGCGCCCATGTCACGCGCTTCTCGAGTGAGGTATCAGCGCTTCCGCTGTCCGCACCGAAACGTGCCCTGAACGGCTGCTTCGCTGCCACGTATGCAGGGATACGAGCCTCACAAAGAGCTTGCAGGCGTGCGGCTAGAGGTTCGCGGCCCGCAGCTTCTCCGGAATGGAAACTGCTCGCGCCGACGGAAAGAAGCTCGCAATCTTGCCAATAACCGCCTCGACCATTGCGTCTGGGCAGCTAGCACCGGCTGATATCAAGATTCGCACCGGCTCCTTCTCTGGAATCCAGCCACGCGTCAACTCACGCCGCTTGGTGTGGAGATCGAGATGCCTGATCTCGCTCCGGCTCAGAATCTCATCTGCGTCACGCACATAGAAAACCGGCATGCGGCCCTCTGCGAGCTCGACGAGGTGGCTCGTATTAGAGGAGTTGTAGCCTCCGACCACCACTGCGATATCACCTGAGGCATCGAGCAGCCCGCGCATAGCACGCTGATTTTCAGATGTCGCGTAGCAGAGGGTGTCACGCGTGTCGGCGTAATGCTCAGCCACCTGATCTTTTCCGAAGCGCGCCGTGAGTGCGTCTCGCACCATACCCGAAATCTCGTGCGTCTCCTCGGCAAGCATCGTGGTCTGGTTAACTACCCCCATGCGCTCTAGGTCGCGCGGAACAGTGAAGCCGCTCGAGTAGCGCCCATCGAAGTCCCGGTAGAACTGGTCACTCGGCAGCTCGCCGCGGATGTAACGGCAGAGCAGCTCTGTCTCCGCCCTGTCACGCACAACGACGCTGGGACCATCCACGCGGATGTGGGAAAACGTTGCTCGAGTCTCCTCGTGCGTGTGCTTGCCGTGAATAACGATCGAGTAGCCCTGCTGGGCAAGCTGGCGGCCGCGCTTCCACACCTTCTCCACGAACGGACAGGTGGCGTTGTAGCTGCGCGGGTTAATCCCTAATGCCTCCAGGGTCTCAAAGATCTCCTTCGTCGTTCCGAACGCTGGCACGATCACGACATCATCGGGCTGGAGCAGCGAAAACGGGATGAGCTGCTCGCCATCGGCGGTCTGCAGAAACTTCACACCGAGCCGAACCAGATCGGCGTTTACGTTCGGGTTGTGAATCATCTCGCTCAGGATAAAGACCCGCTTGTTTGGGTTCTCCTCGAGGGCGCGGTACGCGATCTCGATAGCGTTCTCAACCCCGTAGCAGAAGCCGAAGAAGCGTGCGATGCGGAATACCACCGGACCAAGGTCTATCTCGGTAGGAGCTAGGTCCTCTTTGCGCGGGTCTTCGTCGTGTCGAAGGCGCTTGATTTCACCAATCAGGTCCGAGCGGTACCCCCGCGGGATATTGAACTGTTTCGGCATGCCGGAAGATTACACTGGAGCCGTTCCCTAGTCCACGCAGCGGAGGTCACTCCCGGGGGCCCGCTATAACTCCGCCATAGACCACCTCTCCGTCCCTTTCTGGAACGATTCCAGGCGCCTCCTGAGCCTCATCTGGCTCGACCTCCGGCACTTTCGGAATGGAGACCCGCTCGAGCTTCTCGTCTTCGAAAACCTCAAGAGCCGAAGGAGTAGCGAAAAGGAGCACAGCCGCGGAGGGGGTTGGCGAACCTTCAGCCATAGGGGTCTGTGCCTCCGGGGTGCCTGCCGCAGAAGTCGCTAACGCTGTGGCTGCCGGGTGCGGAGTTGCAGCCTCAGTCACCGGCACAGCGGGATCCACCGTGGGAGTAACCGACGGCGTAGAGGTTGGCGTCGCAGATGGCGAAGGGGTCGGAGATGGAAGGTACGTTAGCCCCTCGGTGCCGTTGGTGTAGATCGGCCCAACAGAGAACCTCACATCCTTAAAGCCGGATAGGCGGAACGTGATGGTGACCGCCCCCGCACAGGTCGGGCGCGCCAGCCCGTGCGGCCCCTCCCGCGAGAGATTCGAGAAAGGTATAAGCAGCTCATCAGCAGGCCGTGGAACCGGTCGACGGAGCACTGAGGCTGAAAAACGCTGCCCTGTTGGATCGCCCGCATCGTAGATGCGAGTTTCAATCTCAAGTGGCTGGCACTCTCCTCCCTGGCTAGGCTCAGCACACTCAGCGGCCAACGCTAAATCGCGCAAAACAAAAGCCGTTCCCCCCGAGCTAGTTAAGTCGAAACAACCGAGCCCCGCAGCCGAGAGTGTTTCTGGGTTTGAATCACCATCCCACACCAAAGCCAACGAGTGCACCGACTCTCCCTTCCCGGACAGCTCAAGCCGTCGCTGCCCGTCCTGGCGGAAGGCTAACTTCACCCGCCCCTCGTTCCCTCCAGTTAAAACGATACCGGTCGTGCCCCCGAGAACAACTTTTGAACGTACCGTCTTGGTGCAGGTTGAGTCGTGCGCGCACTCCAGCTCAAGCGGAGTCTCAAAGCGCTCCAGCGGCGCTGCGCGACCCGCGGCCGGAACCAACGCGAGCAGGGTCACCTGAAAAGCAATCGATGTGCGAAGCAGCGGGTGCATAGTTCCTTAATCTATACCGATGCGGAGTCTACCCTGTACGGCGCGGCGCGACTATTCGCGATGTTACAGCTGCAGCTCATTCCTCCGGCTACCTAACCGTGGTTTGCCGGAGACCATGCAGAGGAGCGCCCCTCACCATCCGCACCCCAGCTCTCCGACCTCGGCGCCAAATTCCTTCCCTACACCGCAGCGGCAGCTTTATTTCCAGCGCCAGATGGAATATCAAAGCTCCGGCGCAGAAGCTTTTTGAAAGGACACCACGCGTATGATCAAGCCCGACCACTGGATCCGAGAGTTCGGCGAGAAAGGCGGTATCTACCCCTTCATTCCAGAGCATGTGAACCCGGCCAGCTATGACGTCACAGTCGGTAACCACTGGATCTGCCCTACGCGTGACCCAGAGGAGATCGTTTCCGACTCAATCGTGCTCTTCCCCGGCGAGGTAATCCTCGCAACGACGCAGGAGTACCTGAAGATGCCGCGCGATGTTGTGTGCGACTTGAAACTCAAGAGCTCGCTTGGTCGCCTGTGGCTCAATCACAGCTTAAGCGGCTGGATCGATTGCGGATTCGAAGGTCAAGTAACACTGGAGCTGCAGAACTTAGGTCCGTACCCGCGCGAGCTCGTTAAGGGCATGAGAGTCGCCCAACTCGTCTTCCTAGGGATGTCAGCGCCACCAGAGCTCGCCTACGGCGAGGGCGGTCGGGGGCACTACCAGGGGCAGGCCGGGGCCACCAAGGCCTGGTCGGACGACTTCTTCCCCCGAGTTCTGGGACCGAAAAAAGGCGGTAAATAGCCGGTAGGGCGCAAAAAAGAGCCGTTTTCCGGGGGCTTAGTCAGCCCGGTCTTATTGAGCTTGGTCTTAAGCCGTGATATTCTCTCGCGTCTTGTTTGCGGTCGCCCCTAGTGCGCGACCGAAGGATAGAAACCAACACCTCGAGTGTAGAGATTAGGCAGTTATGGCAAATCACAAGTCTGCAATTAAGCGTCACCGTCAGAGCCTCAAGCGCCGCGATGCGAACCGTTCAGCTCGCGCTAAGGTCCGCACAGCCCTCAAGAACGCCTCCTCTGCTACGGCAACAGGCAATAAGAGCGATGCCCAGGCGCTAGCTCGTACCGCTGAGTCGCTCATGGCGAAGGCTGCGAAGAAGGGCCTTTTCCACAAGCGGACTCTCGCGCGCAAGATCAGCCGGCTCCAGAGCCAGGCTGCTAAGGCTGGCAAGTAAGCCTCTACCGAAAATAAGGCTCGCTTCCAAGCGATACAGATAAAGAAACCCGGCGTGCCCTAGCAAAGGCTCGCCGGGTTTTCTTTTTCACATTGCAGCTTGAGCTGGATCCTGGAGGAGCGCACCCCTCGTCCGAGCTTCGAGCAGACTAGCGACCGCCGAGAACTTTCAACACCTCGCTCAACACATCGGGCTCGAAGACCGACGCGAGCAGCATGTTCTTCATAAAGTTCGTCGAAGGAACCTCGGCACCCGAGAGCCCCTGCTCAATCAGTGTGTCTACGTCCTCGACGATCTTCTTGAATGTGGCTGCATCTTTGACCGATATCTGCCCCTCACCGCGTTCATAGGTCGCATTGAACGTATCGGCATGCGCGTCGATAATCTTGGAGACCGTCGACTCAACCAGCTCTGGGTACGCGTAGCGGGCCACACCCACGCAGTACAGCTCGCGCTTCGGGTAGTTGCGCTCCAAGAACGCGCGAATAGCTGGCGCCTTGCCAGAGCCCGCTGCCGCGCGGAAGTCTTTCGCAAAAGCGGCTGCCTGAGGGTTCGATGTGCCCTCACGCTTGAGAAAGTTCTTGAGGGCGGCGTTAAGATTTTTCGCGCCGACAAAGCTCTGCTCTACTTCGTCAATTGTTGTCTGCAGCATGCGTATCTCCCTAGAAACCCCCGAACTGTACCACAGGAACCCGAGCTCCGCCTACTCCAGCCGGAGGCAGCTACCCAACAACCGAGAAGGTCGGAACACGGGAGAGCACACGCGGGGCAGAGCCTGAGAAGAGCGGCAGCCGGACGAGGTCCGCATCAAGTTTTGAGATCTCGCCCTGGCCAGAGATCATCGATACCCACGGCTTGTAGTGCTGGTGCTCGTCCGGCAGTCGTGTAAAACCGAGCCTCTCGTAAAACGCTTCGCCAACCTCGGAAAGGAGCAGATAGCGAAGCTCGTTACCCGGCGACTGCAGGAGCTCCATGACCGCCGAGAGGAGCATCGTAGCGTAACCCCGCCGCCTGTATTGCGGCGCCGTGGCCAGGCGAGCCAGCACGATCCGATTGCGGGCCACACGGACCGTATTGAGGGCTGATACCGGCGTGCCGTCGAGCAGCTCCAGCAGGTAGGCTACCCCTAGCAGGTGCGCCCGGTCGCTCTCATACGAGGCGACAAACTCGTTCTTGCTCTGCCCACTACCCCAAGTATCGAAACCGAACGAGAGCACTGTCTCTTCATCCTCCGGAGCGACCACCCTGATACGAGCAACAGGCGTAAAGCGTGGCTCACCAGTGGAAAGATTCTCGTGAAACATCGCAAACGGACGGATCCAGGAGCGAGAGAGATCGTTGTTGTAGAGGCAGCGGTAGAGCTGGTACGGCTGAAGATCCTCAGAGTGCAGGGCAGTCCCAACCCCGATGTACAGCATCCCCCGCGAGTGGCGATAGATCGTCCACATCGACAGCCTCGCTAAAAGTCTGGAGCAACCGCCTTGTCGTAAATCATCCGGGCCGCGTCGGCGGTCATCGAGACGAGAGCCTGCTGCTGCTGGCCGCGGGCAAGCTCTCGCTGGTTTAGGCCAGCGAGATCCGATGTCGCAATTGAGCCGCTTGCAAAGTCTGGAGATGACGTAACCACCGTGTTGGCATTCGTTGCGAAGTTTTTTGATACCCGAATCTGCGGGTCCCGCCACAGCACTTTGCCCGTCACGCGCCGCAGCTCGCCCGAAAGTATCATAGTGCTGTCCATCTGGTTCGTTGTGTTGGTCGAAGATACCGTGTCGACGCTCTGAATGAGCGAGAGGATCCGCACGTTAAGGACCGCGTCTGCCTGGGTCTGCTTGTCGACTACAGTCACCGCTCCGTAACTATCGAACTGGTCACGCAGCGAGTCCGTTACAAGGTCAGAGAGACCAAGCTCGGTCGACTCGTTATCGACCTTCGGTATGTAGATGTTCTTTACATCAGGCGGGAGCACCGTTCCTCCGCCCTGCAGCCCATACCCACAGGCGGTCAGCGTAAGGAACACAGAAAGGACACCAACGCGAAGAATGTTTCGAGCCATCTCTAGCCTCTCCTCTTGATAGTGCTGATCCTCTTTGGAAGGTGGTCAGTGTAGGCGCGCAGCCCCTTGCCGCGAACCCGCAAGCTCTTGAGCGAGCGGTCCACGCTCGCCCGCATCTCCTCGGTCAGCCGGATCACGGTAGCATGCTGTGCGACGATGCGCCTCCCTAGCTCGGCTTCGCGCGCTGGAAATTCGACCTTGCCGTCCTGACGGCGCTTCCACTGTATCTCCCACTCAGCAAAGGCGTTGCAGTACTGATCGAGTTCGTCGAGCGCTGATGGAGACGACTTTTCTAGGGACGATACGAGGGCTCTGCCGAGCTCAAGGACGACCTTCGCTTCACTCAGGGGTCGCGACGACGTCATACGACTGGCTAGAAGCCCATGATGCTGAAGCCGCAATCGACGTACACCACCTCGCCCGTGACGCCTGAACCAAGGTCGCCGAGGAGGTACAGGGAGGTGTTGCCGACATCTTCCTGAGTGACATTTCGGCGCAGCGGAGCCTTCTCGGCGAATGCTGTGAGCATGTCACGCAGGCCTGGGATGCCGCTCGCAGCAAGCGTCTTGATTGGGCCAGCAGAGATCGCGTTCACGCGGATATTGTTCTGTCCTAGGTCAGCGGCAAGGTAGCGAACTGAAGCCTCAAGAGCGGCCTTCGCCACGCCCATGACGTTGTAATTCGGCACAACACGCTCGGCACCAAGGTACGAGAGAGTGAGGATCGAGCCGCCCTTCTCCGCCATCAGCGGGAGGGCACGCTTAGCAACCGAGATGAGCGAGTATGCAGAGATATCGAGAGCTGTCTGGAACCCCTTCCGGCTCGTCTCAACGAAGCGCTTCGAGAGGTCTTCTTTCTCAGCGTAAGCCAGAGAGTGGACGACTGCATCGATCGAGCCCCAGCGCTTCTGCAGCTCCGTGAACATCGCGTCGATCTGCTCCTCGTGCTGAACATCGCACGGGAGGACGTTGTTGCAGCCGATGCTCTCAGCGAGCGGCCGAACACGGCGCTCAAGAGCCTCATTCAGGTAGTTGAAAGCCAGCTCAGCGCCCTCGCGGTGCAGCGCCTCAGCGATACCCCAGGCGATGCTGCGGTCGTTAGCAACTCCGAGAACTAGCACCTTCTTGCCGTCAAACATCCCCATGGCGGACTCTCCCCCTTACTGTAATGAACAACGATACTACTGCTAGCTCCGCGTGCCTAACCTCGTTCCGAGGCACACCCGCGCGCTACTTAGAAGCAGCCTTCTTCTTAGCCGGGGCCTTCTCTGCCGCCTTCTTCGGGGCTGCCTTCTTGGCCGGGGCCTTCTTAGGAGCTGCCTTCTTCTCGCCCGACGCCTTGCCCTCTGACTTCGAGGAGGCCTTAGCACTCTTGTCTACGAGCTCGATGATCGCCATCTCTGCCGCATCGCCCGGGCGAATGCGGGTGCGAACGATCCGGGTGTAGCCGCCGTTGCGGGCGCTGCAGCGAGGACCGATATCTGTGAACAGCTTGGCCACTACCGCCTTGCTCAGGAGGTAGCTGTACGCCTGTCGGCGAGCAGAGAGCGTGTCGTTCTTGCCGAGCGTGATTAAGCGCTCAACGATGGGACGGAGCTCCTTAGCCTTCGGGAGAGTCGTCTCGAAGCTCTCAACCTCGAAGAACGACGTCGCCATGTTTCTCAACAGCGCGCGCCTGTGGCTGGTATTTCTGCTTAACTGCCTAAGGGCCTTTCCATGTCTCATACTGCACCTCGAAAACTGCTCTGCCGAACCACAACAACCTAGTGGTCGGTCTGCTCCTTCATCTGGTCAAGGTCGCGGCGGGACGGGAACTCCTCGAGCTTAAGGCCAAGCGAAAGGCCCATCTCTGAGAGGATCTCCTTAATCTCGTTGAGCGACTTGCGGCCGAAGTTCTTCGTGCGGAGCATCTCTGCCTCGCTCTTCTGCACCAGCTCACCAATGTACTTGATATCTGCATTCTCAAGGCAGTTTGCCGAGCGAACGCTGAGCTCGAGCTCGTCAATACGGCGGAACAGGTTCTCGTTCCACTTCTTCGACGGCTCTTCTGACTTCGGCTCCTCACGCTCAACGATCAGGTCTTCGCCTACAAAGATACCGAGCTGGTCGACGAGAATGTGAGCTGCCTGAGCGATAGCTGAACGAGGATCGATGCTGCCGTTCGTCCAGATCTCCATAGAGAGCTTGTCGTAGTCTGTTCGCTGTCCAACGCGAGCGTTGGTTACAGCCATGTTGACACGACGCACGGGCGAGAAGATCGAGTCAATGAAGATGGTGCCCATCGGAGCGCCCTCTACCTTGTTCTTCTCTGCCGGAACGTAGCCACGGCCTACCTTGACCGTCACTTCCATTCGGATCGATGCGCCCTCTCCGAGAGTCGCAATAACGAGCTCCGGGTTAAGAACAGCAACAGCCGGATCGCCAGTGAACATGCCCGCAGTCAGCTTGCATGGTCCCTGTGCTTCAACGTGGAGGATAGCCTCCTCCTTGTCTTCGAGGCGGAGCACAACCTCTTTCAGGTTGAGCGAGATTTCTGTGGCATCTTCAGCGATACCAGCGATGGTGGAGAACTCGTGCGATACTCCATCGATACGCATCGAAGTGATCGCGGCGCCCTGAAGCGACGAGAGCACGATGCGCCGAAGCGCCGTGCCGATCGTCATTCCGAAGCCACGCTCAAGCGGCTCCGCAATGAACTTGCCGTAGCGGCTGTCGCCGGTGGCGCCTTCAACTTCTACGCGGTTTGGGCTGATTAAGTCCTTGAGACTGACCTTCTTCATGTCTCTATTCCCTATGTGCAAATGACGGTTAACCAGGCTGCCCCCTCACCGTGCGGCAAGGACTGGCGCTGCCTAGCAGTTACTACCTTGAGTACAATTCTACGATGAGCTGCTCGCGGAACGTCGGAGGCAGCTGCTCACGGGTCGGTACCGAGTTAACGGTGCCGCGAACCGCCTGCTGGTCGAGCGAGAGCCACTCAGGAATGACGCGCGAACGCGCTGCTTCCATAGCGGCAACTACCAGCGGATTCTTCTTGCTCTTCTCCGCTACCTCGACCACATCTCCCGGGGAGACCGAGTACGACGGAACCGATACACGCTTGCCGTTCACGAGGATGTGCCCGTGGGTAACGATCTGGCGCGACTGGCGGCGCGACGAGCCGAGACCGATGCGGTAAACCACATTGTCGAGCCGACGCTCAAGAAGAACGAGAAGTTCAGTGCCGGTCACGCCCTTTGCCGCAGCGGCCTTCTCAAAGGTCGCACGGAAGCGCGCCTCGAGCAGGCCGTACGAGCGCTTCACCTTCTGCTTTTCACGGAGCTGAACCTTGAAGTTCGAGAACGCCTGGCGTCCACGACCGTGCTGGCCCGGACCGCCCTCACGCTTCTCAACCGAGCACTTGCCCGTGTAGCAACGCTCGCCCTTGAGGAAGAGCTTCTCTCCCTCACGACGGCACAAACGACAAACTGAACCGCAATACCTTGCCATGACCTAATGCCTCTCTAGCTTAAACTCGACGACTCTTACGCGCGCGGCAACCGTTGTGCGGAACCGGTGTGATATCCTTGATGACGGTGACCTGAAGGCCGGCGAGGTGCAGGGCACGAAGCGCGGACTCACGTCCCGAGCCCGGACCCTTCACGCGAACGCTCACGGTGCGAACCCCCGCTTCCTTGGCCTTGCGGGCTGCGTTGTCACCGGCAACCTGTGCGGCAAACGGCGTCGACTTGCGCGAACCCTTGAAGCCATTCGCTCCACAGCTTGAGGAAGCGATAACGTTCCCTGCTGGGTCCGTGATGGTAACGATCGTGTTATTGAAAGTCGCGTGAACGTGAGCAACGCCCACGGGTACGTTACGCTTTACCTTCTTCTTCTTTACCGCCGTTCCGGCGCCTGTTCCAGCTGTACGAGCCTCTGCCACAAACTTCTCCTTAGCGAGATCAAATCAATTATCGATGAATACGTTAGGTCTTAGTTGCTGCCTTCTTGCCGGCGATTGGCGCCCTGCGCGGTCCCTTGCGGGTGCGGGCGTTAGTGCGGGTGCGCTGGCCACGTGACGGCAGGTTCTTTCGGTGACGGAGACCACGGTAACAACCAAGGTCCATCAGGCGCTTCATCGAAGCCGAGATTTCGCGGCGGAGATCTCCCTCTACCTTCTCGCGGCGCTCCATGATCTTGCGGATCTTGTCGACCTGCTCTTCGGTCAGGTTATCCGTGCGAACGCTCTGTTCGATACCGGCTTCCGCGAGAATCTGCTTCGACTTGGTGAGGCCGATTCCGTAAATGTACGTGAGACCGCGAACGACTCTCTTGTTTCGCGGAAGATCGACACCTGCGATACGTGGCATGTCCTAAACTCCTAACGACAATTATCCCTGACGCTGCTTATGCTTGGGCGTGCGGCTGCAGAAAACGTAGATCTTCCCTTTCCGCTTGATGACCTTGCAGTAGCTACAAATCGGCTTTACAGACGCTCGAACCTTCACAACATCTCTCCAAAGAAGACTAGTTCTTCAAACTCAGCTCAAGAGCTTCGGCAGACCGTTCAATCCGCCTCGCGGAAAAGCACGTTTTTTCAGGTGCTTACGCCCTCGGGACAATCCAACTTCGGGGTACAAAAAATACCGCCGGCAAAAAGGAGCCCAGCTCAAGGACGCCAGATTCTACATATTTCCACAACCATTACAACCCCCCCACCCCGGCGAGAGGGTCGTTTTCACCGGTTTTTTTCGCTCCTTACGGCGGGTGAGAGGCACTTCCGAGAGGTCCCGGTGCTAGCCACCGAAAAGGCCCTTAAACAGGGCTTTTTAGCGCTCCACAGCGGTGAAAATACGCTCGGAGACCTCTTCCACCGACCCAACCCCATCGACCTCTGCCAACAGGCCCTCTTGGCGGTAGAATTCGGCCACAGGGGCAGTCTGGGTCCAGTAAACCTGCAATCTCTTGGCCGCAACCTCGGCCGTGTCGTCAGTGCGCGCACCAGCTCCACCGCGGTGTCGGATCCGGTCTAAAAGCACCTGTTCCGGCACTGAGAGCTGAACCACACGGGTAAGGGCGCTGCCGCCTCCCGACAACATATCTCGTAGTATCTCCGCCTGATTTACGGTACGAGGAACGCCATCTAGCAGGTACCCGCCGGCACAGTCCTCGCGGCGGAGACGATCGCCTACTACCTGCATCACGAGCTCGTCAGTCACCAACTCCCCGGAATCAAGAACGGACTTCACAGTCTTGCCGAGCGCTGAGCCGGAGGCAACGGCCTCTCGAAGCATGTCGCCCGTTGAGATGTGCGGGATTCCGTATTTCTTGCAAATCAGAACGGCTTGAGTGCCCTTTCCTGCTCCCGGAGGCCCTAACAGTACGATTCGCATGCCGAATGCTCCCGCTCGTTAGACGTTACTGTGGTGTGCTTACTTGCGTGCCAAACGATTTCGCTGGTAGCTCGCTGATCCGATGCCACCCTTGACCTTCGACGATTTCGACATGAAGGCCTCGTAGTTGCGCGCCACGAGCATCGACTCAATCTGGCTCGCGGTATCGAGCGTGACGCCCACGACGATCAGCACCGCCGTTCCGCCGAAAACATACGCAAACTGTGCGGCACCCATCTCCAGGTACACAATCTGCGGGACCACGCACACCGCTGCGATGTAGATAGCGCCCCAGAGAGTCAGGCGGTTGAGAACACCGTAGAGGTAGTCGGCAGTCTCAGCTCCTGGCCGAACGAGAGGAATAAATCCACCATTCTTCTTGAGGTTCTCTGCTACCTCAACTGGATTAAACACCACCGCTGTGTAGAAGAAGCTGAAGAGAATGATGAGCGCCACGTACACCGCCTCGTACCCCCACGCACCCGGCGTGAAGAACTGGGCAAACGAGCTCATGCTGAGGCTTGGGATAACCGTCATCAGCGTTGCCGGAAGCATCATGATCGCCGAAGAGAAGATCGGCGGAATAACTCCCGACATGTTGACCTTGAGCGGCATGTACTGAGTCTGCGCCATCGTGCTGCGGTTGCCCACCATGCGGCGCGGGTACTGAACCGGGATCTTTCGGTTCGAGCGCTCGACGAAAATGATGGCGTAGATCGTGAACAGGGAGAAGAACAGCAGCGCCAAGACCGCTATCGGCGAAAGCTCGCCTGTGCGGGCAAGCTCGACTGTCGAGCCGAACACCGCCGGCATGCGCGCCGCAATACCTGCGAAGATGATGATGCTTGTCCCGTTTCCGAGGCCGCGCTCAGTAATCTGCTCGCCGAGCCACATGATAAAGGCCGTGCCTGCTGTCAGCGTGATGACCGTGACGATTTCGAAGTGCAAGCCGGGAACGAGAGCCGCTCCCTTCGCCTCAAGGGCTTTGGCGATCATGTAGCTCTGGAGGATGGCAAGCAAGATCGTGCCACGCCGTGTGTACCGGGTGAGGATCCTGCGCCCCGCATCCCCCTCTTTCTTGAGGTTCTCTAAGAAGGGAATGCTCGGTGTAAGGAGCTGGATGATGATCGACATCGTGATGTACGGCGAGATACCGAGAACGAAGATCGAGAACTCTTCCAGAGCTCCTCCGGAGAAGAGGTTTATCAACCCGAAGATTGTGTTCGAGCTCTGTTCAACTCCCTGCCGAATGGCATCGACATTAACGCCTGGGGTCGAAACGAAGATTCCGAAGCGGTAAACAGCCAACATCGAGATCGTGAACATGAGGCGCTTCTTGAGCTCTGGGATCTGAAACACCTGGGCTACACCACTCATTGAATCCTCTCTCAAACGAACTGTAACGGCGCGTCTTTGCGCACCGGCAATAGTACAGTTATTTCAAAATACGCCAAGCTCTAATAGCGCAGGTGCGCAGAAAATGCAGCTCGCTTTGATATTTTTGCGCTGCTGTGCGGTGTGCTGCCTTGCGAGTGAGGTGAACGAGGGCTGACAACGACGAATGTTCACAGAGAGGGCGGCGAGACCAACGAGAGCCAATGAAAACGGCCCTCGAGGGGCCGTTTGTCGCAGGAGAAGATGTCTGCTTAGTTACGCAGAAACGATCTCAACCGTGCCGCCTGCAGCCTCAACGCGAGCCTTAGCTCCGCTCGAAATTGCATTAACCTTGAGGTGTAGCTTCTTCGTGAAGTCCCCAGCATCTGCCAGGATCTTCACGCCAGCCTTGCTTGAGCTCTTCTTTGCGTAGCCAAGCTTCTGGATAACAGCGAGGTCTACGGTTGCCCCGTTGTCGAGACGCTCAAGCACTGAAAGGCGAACAACATTGTATACGTTTGCGCCAGCAACAGCCTCACGTGAGCGGAAGCCCACCTTCGGGATGCGACGGTACAACGGCATCTGACCGCCTTCGAACCCTGGACGGATCGAGCCGCCCGAGCGTGCAGTCTGGCCCTTGCCACCGCGACCGGAGGTCTTGCCGTGACCGGAGCTCTCTCCGCGACCTACACGAGTGCGGACCTTACGCGAGCCAGCATTCGGCTTCAGCGTGCTCAATGACAAAATCTTCTTGGCCATACGAGACCCCTCTTACAACTTCCTACTGTTCTGTTACTTCGCGGGTGTTACTTCGAGAAGGTAATCCACCTTCTTGATCATTCCCTTGACCGCATCGTTGAGCGGCAGCTCCTTCTGCTTGTTCAAGCGACCCAAGCCAAGCGCCTTAATGGTCTGACGAACAGCCGGGGAGCGACCGATGTCACTGCGAACTTGCTTGACGATTACCTTGCTCATAGCCACCACCTTTGAACTCTAACTTCCCTGGACCCCCGCCTAGTACGGGTGGTACCCCATCTCCTCAAGCTGCGTACCGCGAACCGCTGCTACAACCTCCGGCTCCTCAAGCATGAGGAGTCCGGCCAATGTCGCGCGGAGCACGTTCTGCGCAGTGGTCGAACCGAGACACTTGGTGCGAACATCCTTGATGCCACACACGTCCATAACGGAACGGACCGTTGCGCCGGCGATAACGCCCGTACCCGGCTTGCCGGGCTTGATAACGAGCGAAGAAGGGCCTGCCTTTCCGATCACGTCGTGCGGAACAGTCGTGCCCTTCAGCGGCACCTTTATCAGGCGCTTGCGAGCCTGCTCTGAAGCCTTGCGGATTGCATCCGGAACCTCGGCAGCCTTGCCGAGACCGAAGCCTACGTGACCGCGGCCATCGCCCGTTACCACGAGTGCGCTGAAGCTGAAGCGTCGGCCTCCCTTCACCACCTTCGCAACACGGTTGATGAACACCGTCTTGTCAGTTAGCTCACCACACTGGTCAGCCGAAACCCTGCGCTTGTCGAGAATATCCTTAAAAGCCATGTCTTCTCCGAACTAAAACTCGAGGCCTGCGTCACGAGCACCATCGGCGAGCGCCTTAACGCGGCCGGTGTACAGGAACCCGTTACGATCAAAAACTACCTTGGTGACCTTGTGCTCCTTCGAGCGGCCCGCAAGCACGATACCGACCGCGCGAGCGGCGAGAACCGACTTGCTGCTCGACTTGCTGTCCTTCGCCTCAGTCGCGAGCTTCTTGAGCTCAGCCTGAACCTCCTTGTCGAGGGTCGAGGCAGCGGCCACTGTCTTGCTCTGGTCGTCAGCGATAAGCTGCGCGTACGTGTGCTTGGCGCTGCGGAAGATGCTAAGGCGCGGCCTCTCAGCCGACCCGGTGACCTTACGGCGAATCTTCAGCTTCTTCCTATGTCGTGCGCTTGTAGCGACTTTCTTGCTCTGCGTTGCCATATGGCACCTACTCCTAACCCTTACTTCTTGCCGGTCTTGCCTGCCTTGCGGCGGATCTTCTCTTCAGCGTACTTGATGCCCTTGCCGAGGTACGGCTCAGGCGGCTGTACCTGGCGAATCTTGGCGGCGAATGTCCCAACCAACTCGCGGTTCGCTGACTCAAGCTCGATTGAGTTCTTCTGAACGTTGGCCTTGATCTCAGCCGGGAGCTCCATCGACACCTCGTGCGAGAATCCGACAGCGAGAACCAGGTTCTTGCCCTGAAGCTTCGCCGCAAAACCTACGCCGTTCAGCTCAAGCACCCGCTTCCAGCCCTTGCTCACGCCCTGGACCATGTTGTTGATGGTGGCGCGAGTCGTTCCGTAGTCGGCCTTGCTCTGCGCATCCGATCCGATCATCGAAACGACAAAGTTGCCGTCAGCCATCTCGACCTTGACGCCGGGACGAACCGAGTACGAGAGCTTGCCCTTCGGACCCTCTACTGAAACTACATTGCCTGCAATAGCGCCTTTGACTCCTTGCGGAACGGCGACGGGCAACTTACCGATACGTGACATGTGACACCTCTACAAACTATCCGAAGAGCGCTATTACTTCGCCGCCCACGCGCAGCTTGCGCGCCTCGTGGTCAGCCATTACTCCCTTCGACGTTGAAATGACGGCGATACCGAGACCGCTGTGAACGCGCGGGAGGCGCTCCGTCGTCGAGAACTTTCGGCAGCCAGGTCGCGACACGCGAGTTGCGCGCGAGATAACCGGACGGCCGCTCGAGTAGTACTTGAGCCCAACGCGGATACCCTCTGGACCCTGCTCGGGAGTGAAGGCCTCGAAGCCCTCAATCAGCCCTTCCTTCTTGAGCACCTCAAGAACGCTCTTGTTGAGCTTCGATGAAGTGACGAGAACCGAACGGTGCCCAGCGCGCTGGCCGTTCCGGATACGGGTAATCATGTCTGATACGTGGTCGTTAATCATACGTTATTCCTTCCCAGCAACCTTGCGAAACGGCATGCCCATGAGCTCCAGGAGCTCCATCCCCTCTTCATCCGTCTTTGCGGACGTGACGAAGGTAACGTCGAGGCCACGAACCGTGTCGAGCTTCTCAATATCAATCTCAGGGAAAACGATCTGCTCTTTGATGCCCATGGTGTAGTTACCACGTCCGTCAAAACCCTTGCGTGGCACACCACGGAAGTCGCGGACTCGCGGCAGAGCAACCGCAACGAGGCGATCGAGGAAGTCGTACATGCGGCGCTTGCGCATAGTAACCATAACGCCGATCGGCAGGCCCTCACGCAGCTTGAACGCCGCGATGGACTTCTTGGACCGGGTTACTACCGGCTTCTGTCCGCTGATCTGCGTCATCGCATACTCAACGAACTGAATGGCTTTTGAATTGTTAACCGCGTCACGAACACCGGAGTTGAGAACGATCTTCTCAAGCTTCGGACACTGCATCGGTGAAGAGTAGTTAAACTTCTTCATCAGCGCAGGAACAACGGTCTGCTTATAGTGCTCCGCCAAACGACTCATAATACCCCTATCTCGACCCAACTACGCGTCGAGTGCCACAAACTTCTTGCTGGAAGGATCCTTGTAGCCCCGTACGCGCTTTCCATCCGCCGACGTGCTCTTGCAGAGCCGCACCGGCTTCTTCAGTTTTTCGACGTAGTACATCACGTTTGAGATGTGTACTGACTTCTCAACTTGAAC
>CAYPUA010000033.1:0-34405 GCA_964413875.1 uncultured Bdellovibrionales bacterium | reverse complement strand
GCAGGAATTCCTGGTCCACAAGCGGTGAGCCCTCGCGCCGAAAGATCTCTACGACGTCGATTCCGATGCCATCCGGATGAGCGGCACGAAGATGCTGCGGGACTTCAAGCGCAAGCACCTCATTCCGGCTCCCAATCCCTAGCTCCTCCTCGCCTAGCATGAGGCCTTCACTCTTCACGCCCTTTCGGTCAGCTACGCCGATCTGGCGTGACCCGAGGGAGACCCCCGGTGCAGCGTGAGGAACGAGAACTCCCGGCTTCAGCTTACCGGCATTCTTCCGCTGCGTAACGACAGTGGCTGGTCCGTTGACTGTTGCGAGCGTCACTACGTTCCAGAGCGGCTCGCTTGGGTGATCCGAGACACTCTCGACTCTGGCTGTCTTTACCCCTGATACACCAACCTTGGAGTACGTTTCGACATCGAGCTCAAGCGTTGCCGCGCTATACGCCTCACCAAGAAACTCCAGCTTGTTGGCAGCCGGAATCTTTAGCTCCGGGTGCTTGCGCAGGTACCACACGCACTTGGCAACGTGCGTTCCTTCGTCGCCGAGGTACGCCGCGCGGATGGTGTCGTTGCCGAGCCAGTCAAAGATACGAGCTATCGAGTCGCCGAGCGCGATGTTGCGAATGTGCCCGACGTGAAACGACTTGTGGGTGTTCACGTTGCCGTACTCCACCATCACCCGCTCACCCGTGGCCGGACGCCGTGCTAGGAAGTCGCCCTTGATGATGGCCGGGATAAGAACTCCCGCGAGGGAGGCTTTGTTCAGGAAGAAATTTAGGTAAGGACCCGTGGCAACAACCTTAGAGATCTCGCTGCCACCCGCAATCTCCTCCGACAGCTTCGGCGCGAGCTCAGCAGCTATCGCTGGCGGACCCTTTCGCAGCGCTCGTGCGAGCTGGAAGCACGGGAAAGCGATATCGCCGTGGGAGGAATCCTTTGGAGTCTCAAGGAGCGCCTTAATCTCGCCCGCTGAAACCTGCTGCCCCAACTGAGTGAGTGCTCGCTCAAGCAGCGCCGCAACTGTGTCCTGACCGATCATGTGAAACCGCCTTACTGCTTAGAACCCTGTGAGTGTTTTAGGAGCGAGAGCAGGTACTGGCCGTACGAGCTCTTCTTGATCGCTTCAGCCTGGCGCTCAAGCTGCTCTCGATCGATGTAACCCATAGAGTATGCAATCTCTTCAAGGCAGGCCACCATAAGCCCCTGCCGCTCCTGCAGCGCCTGGATGAAATTACACGCCTGCAGCAGCGATTCGTTCGTCCCCGTGTCGAGCCACGCGATACCACGCCCAAGCATCTCCACGTGCAGCTTTCGCTGCCGGAGGTACGCGAGGTTGACGTCGGTGATCTCAAGCTCCCCACGCGGAGAGGGCTTGAGTCCCGCTGCGATATCAACCACCTGATTGTCGTAGAAGTAGATGCCTGTGACAGCAAACGGCGACTTCGGGCTCTTCGGCTTCTCTTCGAGGTTAATCGCCGTGCCGGAGGAATCGAACTCTACGACGCCGTAACGCTCTGGATCACTCACGCGGTAACCAAACACCGTGGCTCCACTCTCTCGCTTCGCTGCCTGACGCAGCAGGTCCGCAAAGCCGTGACCGAAGAAGACGTTATCACCAAGGGCAAGCGCGACTCGATCCTTTCCGATGAACTCACGGCCGATAATAAAAGCTTGCGCGAGCCCATCCGGGCTCGCCTGCTCTGCGAACGAAAATGAACAGCCCCACTGTGAGCCATCACCAAGCAACCGCTCAAAGGATGGACGGTCCTGAGGGGTCGAGATGATCAGCACTTCCCGAATGCCTGCCAGCATCAGGGTAGACAGCGGGTAGTACACCATCGGCTTGTCGTAGATCGGCAGGAGCTGCTTGCTCACCGCTAGCGTAACCGGATGCAGCCGCGTTCCTGATCCACCAGCGAGAATAATTCCCTTCATGAGGACACCAAAAAGAGGGCCCCGAAACAGTCGAGGCGATGGCTTTCGAACATAGCAGGAAGTGAGGGTGAGGTCACCGTGACACCGGCTCTGGTATGGTCAAAAATAACTGGTGGAATCAGTGGGTTGCTGACGTGGAGGGGGATTCACAAAGAGAGTGGTGCGGGGGCAAGGGTGGGAGGAGACCACGGATTCGTGCGGACGGGGAAAATTACAAAGAGAGCGGCGAGAGCAGCGAGAGGGTTAGGGCGGGAAGAAATCACGGATTCGTGCGGACGGGGAAATTACAAAGAGAGCGGCGAGAGCAGCGAGAGGGTGAGGACGGGAAGAGGTCACGGATTCGTGCGGACGGGGAAATTACAAAGAGAGCGGCGAGAGCGGTGAGAGGGTCAGGGTGGGATGAGGGCACGGATTCGTGCGGACGGGGAAATCACAAAGAGAGGGGCGAGAGCGGTGAGAGGGTCAGAGTGGGATGAGGGCACGGATTCGTGCGGACGGGGAAATTACAAAGAGAGCGGCGAGAGCAGCGAGAGGAAGAGGGCGGGTAGAGACCACGGATTCATGCGGACGGGGAAATTACAAAGAGAGCGGCGAGAGCAGCGAGAGGGTTAGGGCGGGAAGAGGCCACGGATTCGTGCGGACGGGGAAATCACAAAGAGAGCGGCGAGGGCAGCGAGAGGTTGAGGGCGGGTAGAGGCCACGGATTCGTGCGGACGGGGAAATTACAAAGAGGACGGCGAGGGTAGCGAGAAGGTCGGCGTGGGGAATAGTCGGCGGATTCCGTCCTTCAAATACCTAACGTTGAAATTGAGAAGAAGACCTGTGGGCATTTCGGCCAGCCTCATATAGGTGATGAGTTGAGCCTCGTGAACACTCAAAATCTGCTCGACGGCCTTCAATTCCACAATAAGCTCGTCCTCTATCAGGATATCAGCGCGGTATCCACAGTCGAGGGTGACGCCCTTGTAGTCGACTGAAATAGGCACCTGGATTCGAAATTGAATGCCCGCAAGGAGTAGCTCATGCGCGAGACATTGCTGATACGTTGACTCTAGGAGGCCCGGCCCGAGCGTACGATGCACCTCAATCGCGCAGCCAATCACTTTTTGAGTAAGCGGATCCCGCTCCCCCCTCTCTACCCTCGCTGCACTCTTTGTTTAAATCCATACCCCCTATATCGGCAACCGCTTTCCGGAGTTGCCTACTCACGGCCTCTGCGGACCCTCCTCAATCCGTGAACGACCTCCTTCTCCGAGTTAAACGGAAAAGGATTAGGTAAAAAGTGCATGTGCAGGAGAAGGAGAAAGAAAAGGATTAGGTAAAAAGCCTGCGGCCCGCACCCGCTACCCCTACCCCTCCCGAGCACGTTGTGCTCATATTTCAATGATGCGCCCTTTCCTACTACTCCTCCTCGTTCTCACTCCGATCTCAGCCGCAAAAGCCGACTCGCTCGACCTAAACGCGCTGCTTCGCAACGGCTCGGCGCGTGTTGAAACAGCCTCTGGGCAGCAGCTCCTCGCTCACCGTGACGCAGAGCTCTTTGTGCCAGCTTCAATACTAAAAGTTGCCACTGCCTACTGTGCGCTTGAGGAGCTTGGGCCATCTTACCGCTACTCAACCGAACTCTTCCTCGACAGCGACGACACGCTCTACGTCAAGGGATCCGGCGATCCTTCAACCGTGTCAGAAGAGCTACAGAGCATGGCGAGAGAGATCGCGAAGGTGACGAAGAAAGTTAAGGCTATCGTGGTCGACACCTCGTTCTTTGCGAGTGACCTCACGATCGATGGCGCCACTCCGTCACTTAATCCGTACGACGCCAAAAATGCCGCTTTTGTCGGCAATTTCAGCTCTGTTGCCCTGCGACGGCGCAGGGATGGGAGGGTAGAAAGCGCTGAGCCACAAACTCCTCTTACTCCGATGAGCAAGCGCGCCGGCACCCTCGTCAAACGAGGCTCAACAGAGCGCATCAAGATCGGCAAGCGATGGCAGGACGGCGCTGTCTACGGTGGAGAGCTGCTTGCTGAGTTTCTCTTACAGGCTGATGTGTCGGGACCGCGCGGTGCTTCGCTTGGCAAAGTTCCGAAGGGAGCGCGACTCATTGTGACCCACACCTCATCTCGCAACCTAGAGGAGATGGTAGAGGGCATGCTTGAGCACTCAACTAACTTTACAGCTAACCAGATCTTCCTGACGTTGGGGGCCAAGAAGTTCGGCGCCCCGGCCACCCTCGAGAAGGCGCAACGCGCAATGACCGAGTGCCTCAAGTCGCGCGTCGGCTGGAGCGGATTCCACATCGAGGAGGGCTCGGGTCTCTCGCGCCGCAACCAGGTCAGCTCCCGGCAGATGACTACGCTGCTCGGGAAGTTCGAGCCGTATCGCCACCTGCTCCCAGAGAAGGAGGGGTTCCTGGCTAAAACGGGCAGCCTAAACGGGGTGAACTCGCTCGCTGGCTACTTCAATCTGCCGAAGCATGGGGAGGTCCGCTTCTCAGTGATAATCAATAGTGGCGTTCCACACTTATACAAGTTTCGGGCTGCCGAACGGATTCGCTCTTATCTTATAAACGCATCAAACTAAGCTAATTTAGTATAGATTTATACTTAATGTGGCGATAATTAGTGTAAGTGGAGAGAAACTTATACTAAGGAGCCCCCATGGCAGCCGCCCGCTCTGTGCCTAAAAAGCCACTCCTCTGGAGCATCCCCCTGGCCTTACTGTGTGCGCTGAGCGTGGCCGGAGCCCTCGCGCCGAGCCAGGTCGAGCCTAACGTCACCGCTTCCCCCATCAACCCCGGCGACACCGCCTGGATGCTCACAGCAACCGCCCTCGTGCTTCTCATGACACCGGGCCTCTCGTTCTTCTACGGCGGCATGGTCGACCGCAAGAACGTGCTCTCTACGATGCTGCAGAGCTTCATCGCGATGGGGATCGTTAGCCTCCTGTGGGTCACTGTGGGTTTTAGCCTCGCCTTCGGTGACTCACTTGGGGGCCTTATTGGAGACCCGCGCACGTTCTTCATGTTCCGAAACGTCGGAGAGTCCACACACCCTACCCTCTCGCCGACGATCCCCCTAGCGCTCTTCGCTCTCTTCCAGCTCAAGTTCGCGATCATCACCCCAGCGCTCATCACGGGAGCCTTCGCTGAGCGCGTGCGGTTCTCCAGCTACATGCTCTTTGTGTGCCTCTTCTCTCTCTTCATCTACTGCCCGCTCGCTCACTGGACCTGGCATCCAGACGGGTTCCTGCGTGGCTGGGGTGTTCTCGACTTCGCCGGTGGTACAGTAGTGCACATGGCAGGCGGTCTCGCAGCGCTAACAGGCGCTATCTTTTTAGGACGCCGCAACGCGCATCAGCAGCAAGCGCCGCAAGTCCCAGCACACATCCCATACGTTCTTCTTGGGACGGGCATGTTGTGGTTCGGTTGGTTCGGCTTTAACGCTGGCTCCGCACTTGCGGCGAACGGGCTCGCAGCCAAGGCCTTCCTTACCACCAACACAGCTTCGGCGGCAGCAATGCTCGGCTGGGTTCTCTTCGACTGTGTCAGGGGCCGTAAGCCCTCTGCTCTCGGGGCGTGCATCGGTGCGGTTGTGGGCTTGGTGGCGATCACGCCGGCGGCCGGCTTCGTTTCAGTGGGAGCGAGCATCTTTATCGGAACCTGTGCGAGCATCGTCAGCAATCTCGCTGTCCACTGGAGGACGAAGAGCTCGCTCGACGACACGCTGGATGTGTTCCCGTGCCACGGCGTGGGTGGCATCGTGGGGATGATCCTGACTGCCGTCTTCGCGGACAAAGTCGGGCTGCTGTTCGGAGAGTCAGCAACCTTCATCAACCACCTCTATGCGCTCGGCATCGTCACCGCGTTCACCGTCGGGGGCTCCTACATTCTCTACATAATTGCCCACGGCATCATTCCCTTTAGGGTAAGCCAGGCAGAGGAAGAGATGGGGCTCGACTTAAGCCAGCACGGCGAGAGCATCGATGAGGTGCCTGAGCCAGTCGTTAGGCCCGCTCCAGCGCTGAAAGTCGTGAACCTGTAGCGCAAGAGCAATACTTTCGATTTAGTCTGACCAAGTTGCTCTTCCTTCGGGGTGCGGCTTGGCATACCTTCGCCTCATGCACTACGAGCCACCTGAGAGGCGTGGTCCTGCCTCGTCTCATCAGCGTTCCCCCAACTCTTCGGTCGACCAGACCATAGTCGCACTCTCCACGCGGCTTCGGGCGGAGCTTGAGGCGGCTCAACGGGGCTCCTGTGGTGCTGATGGCGCTCTCGAAACCGCTTGGCGAATCCTGAGAGTCGTGGGGCTCAAGGATTTCGGCGCCATTCGATCTAAGCGAACGAGCGATTACCCCGGCTCTATTGAGCCTCACTACGCGCGGCCTGTAGCTCTTGCCCTCCGGACTCTGGGCGCCTTGCTGTACCATAACCGCTCGAAGGGATTCGATCGTGCAGCACAGGTTCTAGACAGGGCAGTTGCCCTAGCACCGGACGATCCCGACTGTGTGGAGGATTTTGGTGATGTTGCCTGCAGGATTACCCCTGATGATATCCGTGGATTCAATGACCAGCCGCAAAAGAAGCTCGAGACAGTGATCGGCTTTATCCGAAGCGCGAACAAAGCAACCTCGAATTTGCTGGAGCGGGGCCTCGGCATCTCGGGCGAAGTAATCACCGAACAGAGCGGGGACTCGCTGTACAGGATTCTCTCAACTCTGGAGAGCAGCGAAAAAGCTTTCGTCGCACGCTCGCTTAACCGGCTGGGCTGGCTCTTCCTGCACGAGGGCTGCTTCTTTAGGAATGGCACGCTGCTGGGGCTCGCTGTAGCGGCTAGCTGCTCTCACTTGCAGGCTCTCGGCCTTCCCAGAGGCGCTATGGACTGCGTAACTGCGCTCAGGGAAGCGGTGGAGAGCTGCTCGATCATTGATGATCTGGGGAGCGACCTGCCTGCTGTACGCAGCTCTCTCGACGTGCTCTCCGCGGCTTTTTTTGAAAAAGGGAGGCTGTTCAACAACGATGGTGCCAGAAGGCGCTCTGAGCGAATCGACAGGCTTCTGGATGCTATCGACCATGCGGAAGACCGCAAAAACAACCAAAAAGACGGGCAACCAGGCGAAACTGCTTGAATTCTGTCGCCTGCCCCGCGGCTCCTTTGAGCGCCGATTCATTAAGTAAAGGAGCGGGAATGCCGTCTTCCTCTTAAAGGGAGTTGGGGGAGGAGTGCATTCATGAACTCAGGTGGCTCGAATTTAGGTCTCATCCTTTCACTATCAATCGCGGTCGGGTCTGTGGCCTTCGCCCTCGGGGTGGTCTACCTCTGTCGGCTTTCCCTGCACGCTACCTTCCGAGACCTTAGCGCGCGATTCAGCGGTAACAGTCGAGCCCGCGCGATTGAGGCGGTCGCGCAGCTCAAGAGCGACCTGCGGGAGTTCCAGGCGAAGATCTCTCTCCTTGAGGAGTACGCTCCGGAGTACCACAACTCCTTTACCTCCGGTGGTTGGGTGTGGCTAACGTCCACGGCTCAGCACCTCGCAGCAGCGGAACACATCATCGACTTATTTCTATCTTCGGGCCGGTACCAGGACGCTTACAGCCTTGCCGCATTTCTTAATGGCAACTTGGCACATGCGGAGATGCCGCTCGCCGCCCTGCGCTTCGCAGATTTCGTCGACTTACTCGATTGGAAAGGCCGTACGAAGGAACAGCTCATAAGGCTACTTGAGCTTGTCCAAGAGGGAGCAAACCTAAACAAAGAGATTGGGCTACAACGAACTCGAAAACGGAAACCAACAATTCACACGATCTCAGAACTGAAGCGGGGCCTAGATAGGTAGCCCTAGCTGCCAATCAAGGCACCTATCACAGCCCGAAGAAGCGGCGAATCCTCTGCCTGAGAGCGCTCTCATCAACCTTGACAGAGGGCTGCATCGAAGTGAGGGAAGCTCGATGTTGCTCTTTCGCTTCATCTGCCTGACGTAGCCGATTCGACATGCTCCCGACGAATGCATTGATAAGCTCCTCACGACTCTCCAGAAGCTCTGCGATTGAAGGCTTCTCGATGCGCAGCGCCTTGACGTCCGTATTGGCCTGAGCCGAGGCCTTGCGCGGCTCTCCCGTAAAGAGCGCCATCTCACCGATCACGTCTCCGCGACCGAGTGTTGCTAGGGTCACTGGATTACCCTGGTCACCGGTGACCTGGATGGCAACTACACCCTCAAGAAAAACGAAGAGGAAATCTCCTGGGTCGCCCTCTTTAAAGAGGGTCTCGCCACGCGCAAACACTTCGATTCGGCCCTCCTCCACCACTCGACGACTCTCATCCTCCGTTAAGCTCTTGAAGAGCTCCGTACTGCGCAAGAGCTCATGCGCCTGCAGCTGAGCTTTCTCGTCTCTCGATGCGAGCGGGACCTTCGTCTCGTACACCACCTGGGTTGGGAAGGGGATGTTTATGCCGTAGCGCTTCGCGGCGTACCAGACCCTTGTCATGAACTCACTGCGAATGCGGTTTAGTGGGCCGTAATCGGAGATAAAAACAAGCGATTCGTAGTCGACGCTGAATGAATTGAAGTTACTAGTTCGAATGTCAGGATAGGGCTCGGCTACGATGCCTGGTGTGCCTAACGCGACCTCGGTGAGCATCTTCCGCACTAGGTTTGGCGGCGCGTCGTACGAGAAGCCAATTGTGACTCGCATGCCGTACAGCGGGCTCGGAGAGGAGAAGTTAGTTATGCGTTCTTTTCCGAGCGTGACGTTTGGAATAGTGATCTCGTTGAGCTCACGAGTCACTACCCGCACAGACCGCCAATCAACCTCTTTCACTCGACCAATGACGTCACCCACCTGCACCCAGTCACCAACGCTGAACGGGCGATCAAACACGAGCGCCAAGCCGGCAAAAAGGTTGCCCAGGGTGTCTTGCAGTGCGAGGCCGAGAACGATAGAGCCGACGCCGAAGGTCGTCAGGAGCGGGGAAAGGTCCTTCTTCCAAACAGCGGCAAAAACCAGCAGGCCGCCAACGACGACGAAAAAGAACGAAAATATTCCGAGCACCAAGTTCGGCGTGCGGCTGCGAAATGAGTCGCGAGGCGCGTTGCGGAGGTAGAGCGCCTTGAGCGCACTTGCGACGATCCAGAGCAGCAGGATTCCGATGATTGTCTGCTCAGTCCTGACAACCGATGGCTCGCGGCTGAACTCGAAGACCTGATCCGAAAGCCAGAACAGTATCAGGAGGGGGATAAGGACGTTACCAACTCGACGGAATGCTGCCGCCGCGTGCTCATGAGCCTTTTTAGCAAGCGCGTTGCACACGAGCGCGAAGACCAGTGCGCCAAGAATCACGTAAACATCTATTGTCTCAATCTGGACATTGCTCACGCTGCACCCCCCTCTTCCTTCGCAGGTGGCTTAACAAGCGACAGTACGATGGAGCCTGAAATGATGCCGAGCACTACCAGCAGCGACAGCTCCGTCGGCACCTTCTCGCCAAGCACCGGGTCTAGCAGGGCCATCTTCGAGCCAATGAAGATCAGCACAAACGACAGCCCAATGTTCAAGTAGTGAAACCTGCTCACGAATGCTGCAAGCAAGAAGTACAGCGCTCGCAGATCAATCACCGCAAAGATATTCGAGGTAAAGACAACGAGTGGCTCCTTCGTGAGCCCAAAGATCGCTGGCACCGAGTCAAAGGCGAACATGATGTCCGTGATCTCGATGAATATGAGGGTGATGAAAAGCGGCGTCACGAAAAGCTTGCCGTTCTCCCGAGTGAAAAATTTCTGCCCATCGAGTGCGCGCGATACCGGCAGGAACCGGTTGAGGACGCGGAGGATGCGGTTCTTCTCGGGATGAATCTCAGGCTCTTTCCCGCGCATGACAGCGATTCCCTGCCAGATCAGGAAAACACCGAAGACGACAATCACCCATGGAATATCCATCACCACCGCACCCATGCTGATGAACACGGCACGCAGCGCTATTGCGCCGAAGAGCCCGTAGAAGAGGACGCGGTGTTGGTACTGCTGCGGAATCGAGAAGAAGCGGAAGATGACGAGGAACACGAACAAGTTATCGACAGCGAGCGACTTCTCCACCAGGTAACCCGACAGGAACTCAAGCGCCGTGCGCCGCGCTATCTCATCTGGAGTTGAGTTCTGCACCAACGCCCGAGCCAGCTCGCCGTCGAGCCCAAGGTACGAGCGGGTGTAGAAGTAAAGGAAGACATTGAAGAGCATCGCGAAACCGAACCAGCCCAGCGCTGCAATACTGGCTTCGCGAATGGAGACTTCGTGAGCTCGGGTTCCGGTGGCTCGCAGTGATGCGAACAGCACAACAGCAACACCGATCGAGAAAACGAGGTAGAACGGCCAGAAGGTCGCAAACGGAAAGATGTGGTCCATGCTGGCTCTTACTGCTCCCTATCGCCCTTCGCTCGGTCCCGTTTGAGCCGCCTGTGACTGCGCGGCGAGAATGAGCTTCGCTAACGTAACCATTGTGAGGGGCGAGTTCCCCTCAGCCTTGTTGTTCGCTGTCACAAAAACTTTTTTGCCCGTGGTCACCGCCCGCTTAGCGAGACGAAGCACATCGCCGCGCATCTCCGGGGAAGGCTTAAGCACTTGGTCGTAGGGCTCAAACATCTTAGCAGCCCCCTCGTAGCTCACGCCACGCGGAGTAAGCAGTCTCGCAACGTAAAAATCCGCAGTCAACCCGCCAGCTTCCGCGACCTTGAGCATTTGCTCCTTGAGGCTAAGCATCGAGCTCCAGTGGTTAAACACGTGGGTCGCCCCGGCCTCGTTCAAGGCTCGGACGTAGCCTCCGGTCAGCAGCTCCCGATTCCGAACCTCAACGGCGTACCTGGGCCCCTTCGGCAGCTTAAGCAGGAACTCTGCGAGCCGGTCCAGAAACTCGGCGTACGGCATAACCTGCGGCGAGAAGGGCGCAAACTGGAGCACAAAGGGGCCTGAGCGGTCCATTACGGCCGGGTCGTCGTACGCCGCCAGAACTCGCTCCCCGAAAAGCTCCACATTGAGGAAATCCGGATTATCCTGCCCGGCGAGCGAGCCGTAGCGGGCATGCTTTGGGTAGCGAAGGATCGTAAGCCGCTCCCAGACCTTCGACACCCACTGAAACCCTTCCGGCACCTGGCTCGCGTAGCGCTTGAGCGTGTCCGGGCTGGGCGGATTGTAGAAGAGGCTGTCGATGCATACCGTCCGGAACCACGGGATCGTCGCGTACTCCTCAAGGCAGCGCTGCGTAAACTCTCGCTCACTCTTGTAGGCCCGCTTGTACACCAGCCCCTTCCAGCCGGGGAAAGCCCAGGTGCTGGTGCCGAGGAAGACGTTGGGCGGCAGATCGGCCGCTCCGGCGGCGAAGATGTCGTCCGCGGTGGCTGTTTGTGCCAGGTCGAGAAGAGGCGCTTGGGTCACCTGGGGAGGGTATCTCATTCGGGCGAAAAAGGGGACGAACACCTTTATTGAGATCGGCGGCCCTTTTCCCGGTCCTCATCCTTATCTTGATCGTTCTCTTCATCCTGCACTTGCACTGTATTCTTGGCCTTCCTCCCGGTTTCTCGACATGAAACCTCGCGCGAAGATCGGGGGAGTTCCTTGATTATGATCAGGAGTCGGTGCAAGTGCAGGATAAAGAGAAGGATCAAGACTAGGAGAAGGGCGGCCCCTCCTTCCCCTACCGCGCAGCCGAGAAGCTTATCTTCCTGTCGCTCTCAATCTCAACACGGTAGGTGCGCTTAGAGAAGGTCACCCCGTCCTTGAGGACTGACACCACGTAGCTGCCCGGCACGAGTCCTGAGAGGATGTACGACCCATCGCTGCCCGAGGTTACGCTCCTGCTGCTGCCTGGGGTGCCATCCACTGGCCTAGCACGGACCGTCGCTCCTGCGATTGGCTGGGCGCCTCGCTTTACTGAGCCGTACACTTCAAGCCTGCGGTCCTGCGAGATAGCGCGTGTGACCGAAGTCGAGGCATCAACGAAGCCTCCAGAGGCTGTCACGTTCGCCAGGTTCGTCGTCGCCTGGGCAGACGAGAGGATGAGCTTCCGAATCTGCCTCGCCGTAATGTTCCCGTTTGCTGAAGCCGCCAGCGCTGCCACGCCGGCTACGTGCGGAGTAGCCATCGAGGTGCCGCTCATGGTGTCGTACGGCGCTGCCGGATCGCCAAGCGGGACGGTGCTCAGGATGTTCGAGCCTGGCGCCGCGATGTCGACAGAACGGCGCCCAAAGTTTGAGAACGAAGCGAGTCGCCCAGCGCTGTCGATAGCAGCAACACTGATGATGTTCGGCACATCAAACGCTGCTGGGTACTGCGGAAAGTTATCTGCGTTTTCAGACGAGTTGCCGGCCGCAGCGATGACAACGAGATCAGCCTCTCTCGCGCGCTGCATCGCCCTGAGCCAGGCGTTTGAGAACATCGATCCGCCGATCGAGAGGTTAATTCCGACTATCGGAGCGCCAGCTTTCTTAAGCTTCACGACGTAATCGATCGACTGAATGATGTCGTAGTACCCGCCGTAGCCGCTGTCTCCCATCGCTTTCACTGGGAGCACCTTGCAGCCGAACGCCACACCCACTACCCCTTGGCTGTTGTCACCCACGGCAGCGATCGTGCCGGAAACGTGGGTTCCGTGACCGTGTCCATCCATCGGGTTGGCATCCTCTGAAGCGAAGTCGTAGCCGCGGAAGTCATCAACATATCCGTTGCCGTCGTCGTCTACGCCGTTGGCTGGCACCTCGGCCGGATTGTTCCAGATATTGGCCGCGAGGTCAGGGTGGTTGTAGTCGACACCTGTGTCCACCACTGCGATCACCTTCGATGCGCTGCCAGTCGTCACATCCCACGCTTGCGGAGCGCGCACACCCTTGCCGCCAATAAGGCCAGGAAGCTCTGAGAGCAGAGTGTCGTTAGGCGTGTACGAAACTGCGATGCGGACGTTCGGCTCAACTGACTCAACACCTGCTTGGCGCCTGACGGCAGCAGCCTCAGCCTCACTCAGTCGCGCCGCAACAACACGCCCCTGGCGATTGCGCTTCACGACCTTGCCGGCGGGAATCTCCACCTCGTCGTCGGAGAGAGGAACTTCAAATTTCGGATTTCGCTTGTACTGGATGATGTACTGCTCGCTTTGGGCGGAGGCCTCAATTGGAGCGAGCGTAGGAAGGACGAGCAGCGCCGTGGCCACAGCCCTAGCGCACAGGTGTCGACACATTCGCATCATCGGTGATCCATCCTTCTTCAGCGCGTCGGCAAACAACGGGGCGTGTGGGCATGGGGCTCAAGTAGTAGCGCCCGACACGGCTCAACGCAGACCCTCAGTATACCAGCCGTCCCCCACTAAGCACCCAGCGGAATCGGAGACTTACGGGAAAAAGTCACAAAAAAAGGGTCCGACGCCCTACCCTGCCCAGTATTCAAGGCATTAGGCGAATAGCGTTGGCCCTAGCCGAGACTGGCTAACATTACTGCGCCGGCGACCCCTCGGCGCGAAGCTCGCGGCGGGCGCGGATGAACTCGATTACGGCTGGCATGATCGAGATGACGATGATGGCGACGATTACGAGCTTGAAGTTCCTCTGCACGTACGGAGTCTGACCGAAGAAGTACCCAGCGTACGTCATGATTCCGACCCAGAGAATCGCGCCGGTTACGTTGTACATGGCAAACTTGCGGTACGACATCGTACCAACTCCTGCCAGGAACGGCGCAAAGGTTCGAACGATCGGTACGAAACGAGCGATCACTATCGTCTTGTTTCCGTACTTCTCAAAGAACTTATGGGTGCGCTCAAGGTACTGGGGCTTAAAGATTCGCGAGTCCTTCTTGTCGAAAACGGCTTTACCCATCTTTCGTCCAACCGCGTAGTTTACGGCATCACCGAGGATAGCGGCTGTAAGGAGCAGGAGGGCCATTACGTGCACGTTGAGGGTGTTCTGGTCGGGTGCTGCGGCGATTGCTCCCGCAGCAAAAAGCAGGGAGTCCCCGGGCAAGAACGGAGTTACAACGAGCCCCGTCTCACAGAACACGATGATAAACAGGATCGCGTAGGTCCAGGTGTTGTACTGGGCTGCGACCTCCGTCAGGTGCTTGTCGATATGCAGAAACCAATCGATGAAAGTCGAGATAAAGCTCATGAGTCGCCGCTCCTAGTCGTTAAAGCAGTGCAAAATGTATAGCGCGCCGGGCCGCTAGCCGTACAGACACTCTTATTCGCGGAAGACAGGTGTCCCGTCCCCTTTTCGAGCAGGTTGTAATGCGGCCTGCCATTCCTAATCCTTCTCCTCCTCCTGCACCTGCACCGACTCCTGCTGATACTCAAGGCATATCGGGGAATTGCCCACGATATTCCTGCCGGAATGCCCGGATTAGGAGGAGGAATTCAGTGCAAGTGCAGGAGGAGGAGGAGGAAGACAAAGAGAAGGTGCGACACCTGTATTTGCGGCGATGCCGCATGAATACAGGTATCCCTTCCCTAGTTGAAGTTTGGTGTCTGAGCGCCGCAGCGCTAGCTGTCGAACTCCGGCAGAGGTATCCCCTTCTGCTTGAGCCCCTTGATGAAGGCCTGCTGGCCCTTCTTCTCGGCCCACTCGACGGCATTGAGCCCCTCTTCGTCCTCAATCGTCGGATCTGCGCCAAGCTCAATCAGCTCAAGCGCTGTGTCTGCGTGTCCGTTTTTCACGGCAGCCATAAGCGCCGTCGTTCCGTTCGGGCTCTGCCCGTTAACCTCTACGCCATCGTCGGCGAGGCGGCGAACTGTCTCGAGATCGCCGATTGAAGCGGCGCGCATGAATACTGTCCAAAATGCGTCATTAACCATAACTTTCGTAGCCTTCTTAGGCTGCTCCCCTTCCTTTGGTTGCGCTTCAGCCAGGCGCGGCTCCTTCGACTTCGGAAGCCCGAAGACCTCGCGGAGGGCCGGATCTGATTCGGCCTCAGCCCACGTGCGCCCGCTCCAGCCGTCGAAGTTCTGGATCTCACGATCCGCTCCGAGCTCAAGCAAAACTCTCACCGTCTTAATATCCCTGCGCATCGCTGCGGCAAGGAGAGCGGTGTTTCCATTGTTGTGCGGCATGTTCACGTCAGCCCCGAGCTCAACGAGAGCGCGGATGGTGTCGTGGTGGCAGCGCTCGCACGCCTCTAAGAGGGGCGACCCGCCAAACTTGTTGCGTCGATTCACCTTGGCGCCATTGGCAACCAGTAGGCGAACCGTCGACGTCTTCCCTCGCGATGCCGCGATCATGAGGGCGCTTGCGCCATACTTCAGCTCGCAATCGATATCGAAGCCGCGGTCAACGAACGCCTGAATGGCGGCGTCATCGCCCGACCTGGCTGCTGCGATAAGGGCCTTTTGATCTTCCGTGTAAGTAATTCCCATATCCTTCACTCGCTCTAAGCGTAGCCTTATGAAGTACAGAGTCGGACTCTGCCCCTTTAAGCATGAGCGAAAAGTGGAGCGCTCATCGAACAAGCATCCCCACAATGACCTAAGATGCGAAGGTTACGAGATAAGACTCAGAATCTCGCCGTGGGTAGTGCCGTTTGAGGCAACAAGGTATTGAAATTGCAGGGTTCCTAGACCGCACGGAATTTCTTTTCCGGTCTCGTCTGAGACCCTGCCGCCAGCCTCTTTTATGGCAACTATCGGAGCCGCAATGTCCCACTCACGGTGGGTCGTCATGCGCAGCACCGCCCCATCCAGCTCCCCCGTAATGAGCTTTAGGAACGCCAGGCCTGAGTCCATCATCGGGCTCTCAAGCTCCCGGCGCTTCGACTCGAAGTTTCGAACGTAGACCGCGCCCGGGCGGGGCGCCCCACTCGCGGAGACTCGGGCAGCCCTGCCATTAACAGAGACTCCCCTCCCCTGCTCCGCTACAACCAGAAGATCCCGCGCCGGAAAGAACATGATGCCGAGCGTTGGCACGCGCTCCTCGCACAGAGCGACGAGGACTGAAAACTGATCGGTGCCGTTTAGGAAGTGCTTCGTTCCATCGAGCGGGTCTATTACCCAGGTGCGCTTCGCCGCTGCGAGCGCCGACAAATCGGGCGCCGTCTCCTCTGAGAGGATCGCGTCGCGCGGAAAGAGCTGGGTGAGTGCCCGAGTCAGGATCTCGTTTGCGCCGAAGTCAGCGCGAGAAACCAGCGAGCCATCAGCCTTCGACTCAACACTGAGATCTGCCGTGGAACGCCCCGCTCCCGGCCAGAGCGACATGAGAAATGCGCCAGCCTGCTGCACAGCCGCAAGCAGCTCGTCCCTCTCTTGTACGGAAATTCGCTCCATCGACATGCGCGAGACTCTACACGAAGCGCCAGGAAAAGGGCATGGATATGCTCTGCAGAAAACGTTTTATGTCTCAGGGCAGATCGCTGTTTGCCCCGACATTCCTCATCTTCATCCTAATCCTCATCTTCCTCCTGCACCCGCACCGGCTCCTGCTCATAATCAAGATATTTGCCACAATTGCCCGCGATATTAATGACGGAATGCCCGGATGAGGACGAGAAACCCTGTGCACGTGCAGGAGAATGACTAGGACGATGAGAAGGATCAGGAAAAGAGCCGCTGGCTACTAACGCCCCCGAGACAGACCACGCGCTTGGAGCAGCACGGCTTCTAGCCACGCCGATTCGACTACGCGAGCTTCAGGGCGCGGGCTGCAACTGCGTGCGTTAAGGGGAGCTCTCGGCCAACGATGCGCGAGAGGGCCGTGAGCATTTCACGCCCCTCCGCCTGCGCAGCGGCACGCTCTGATTGCGCTCGCTCGCCATCGTCCACATCATCGAGCCGCTGGAAGAGAACACCCAACTTGATGCCCCAATCCCTGAACGACTCCACGAGGTCGTCAGTCACGCTGGCGCACACTGCTCCACACTCAAGCGCTGCACCGAAGAGCGCTCCGGTTTTAAGCGCGATCATGCGCTCGCGCAACGGCTCCTCTCGCGGCGCATCGAGGTCGAGCTGCTGGCCGACGCACAGCGCAACCCAGGCCTTAGAAAGTGAGCTCGAAAGCCGTGCCTGCTGGGCGAGCGAGAGCTCGGGTGCTTCGAGGTTAGCGAGCGCTGCGCCGAGCAAGAGGTCTCCCACCAAAATCGCCGTAGCCTCGCCAAAAGCCTTATGGCACGAGGGTTTTCCGCGCCTTAGGTCATCGTTGTCGAGTGCCGGCAAATCATCGTGCACGAGCGACGCAGCGTGAATCGCCTCAATCGCCACGGCGGGACGAAGCGGCAGTGCGTCGCTAACAGCCCCGCGCGAGAGGTCCCGAGCTAGGGACAGCGTAAGAAGCGCCCTAAGCCGCTTTCCGCCACCCAGCAGCACGTACGCAGAGGCCTCTGAGAGCTTCTCGCTCCCCTGCCCTGCAGCGCATCCGAGCTGTTTCAGCCCCTCCTCCACGGCGCCGAGCCAGCGCGAGATGCTTTCATCGAGTGAGGGTGTGGCGCGGTGCGGATTCATAGAACAATGTTATCTAACCACCCTCTTCCAGAGCGGCTTCGTTGGAACAGATAACATCCCTCGTAGCTTCCCGACCATGTACATTGATCCAGTTACGAAAGCCGGCTGACCATCGTTCTCATCGATCGCTTCACGGAGACACCGCTCATAGTCACTTCCGTAACCAAAAACTCTTATCCCGGTTCCCGATACCCCGATCTCTGACTTAAGCGTTTCCTCCAGCAAGGCGCGCTCAGAGTCAGGTCGCAGCAGCCTCCAGGTGCGCACGTGCGGTCTCAGCGCCTGCACCATCGACTGCCAGTTCTTGGTGTCGAGAACACCGAAGGTAAGGTCTATATCTTTGAGCGCATTAGACCGCAAAAACGAGATGAATGCCGCTATTCCCGCCGTGTTGTGGGCACAATCGATAACGAACGGCCGCCCCATAGTATCGATTCGCTCCAGCCGACCCGGCCAGAAAACCCCCTCGACTCCGGCCTTACAAACATCGGGACTCATACCAACCGTTAGCCCAAGCTTTATCGCTACGGCCATGTTGTGCCCCTGGTGAATACCCGGCAGTGGTGTCGAGTACTGGAATAAGTCCCCTACCCCTGCGCTGAAATTCTTATCCCAATACCCGAATCGACCCGCCTCTGCACCCGTGAGCTCGCGTGCCCCGTAATCACGCCCAAACTTGAGTAAAGGCACACCGGCTGCCTTGCGAGCGACCACATCCGCGGCCTCTTTCGGTAAATGCCCCGATACAAGCGGTGTTGCTGGCTTCACGATCCCTGCCTTCTCCGCAGCTATCTCACCTAAAGAGTTGCCGAGTATCGCTTGGTGGTCGTAGTCAATCGTAACGATGGCTGTGGCTGCGGGTCGTGTAATGACATTAGAAGCGTCGAGTCTGCCCCCTAGCCCGACCTCAATTACCGCCCATTCACACCCTGATTCCCTAAACCCGAGGAAGGCCAAGGCTGTGATCGCCTCGTGGAAAGATAACTCGACCAGCTCCTTAGCTGCTGCATTCCGTACCTCTAAAGCGAACTCACCCAGAAACTCATCTGGAACTGGGAAACCATCGATAACCAGCCGCTCATTCATCACCTGAAGATGCGGTGATACGTTAAGCCCAACTCTGTATCCCGCCGCGCCCAGGATTGATGATACCGCTGAAGAAACAGACCCCTTGCCGTTTGTGCCAGCTATATGGACTGTTGGCAGAGCATCCTGTGGGTTCCCTAGCCTCTTTAGGACCGCCGTTATGTACTGCAAGGCGAAGCCACCACGCCCATTCCAAGGCGTCAGCTTCCCCAAGTACTCTAAACCTGCTCTTACTGTGTTCACTGTCCCACCGTGGGACAACCCTGCTTATTGTCAATTCACGAGCCAATCGCATGTCCCACCGTGGGACAACGAGCTAATCGGCCATCAGCTTCCGGAAAACGATCTGAAGGTCACCATCGGTGTAGAACTCAATGGTAAGCCGACCGTTTTCAGCACCGGCGCTCGGTCTGGCAAGCTTTACCTTCATTCCAAGAGCGCGCTGTATCTCATCTGCTATGCGCAGATCCTCTGCATTGAGCGCCCTGGGAGATGAGGAGCTTGCTGTGTCGTCATTGTCCGTCCTCTTTGAGCTGAGGTTCTGCTCTAGCTGAGCGCGGGTGAGTAGGTCGATATCCTTCAGATAGGTTGCGCGAACAGCCTCATCCTCAATCTTAGCAAGCAGCAACACCTTTGACTCGGAGGCACCGGCCTTAAGGGCGTTCAGGAGGTCGTGCGGGAGCTGAAGTATATCGAGGCTGCGCTGAACAGCGCTCTTTGAGATGCTCAGCTTCTCAGCGATCTCACGCACGCTAAGGCTGTGGGCGTCGCGTAGGGCGCCGATAGCGTGCGCACGCTCAATCGGGCTTAGGTCATCACGCTGCAGGTTCTCAACGAGCTGGATAGCGAGGTTTCTGCCCTCTACGTCATCGCTCTGATTAACAATTGCAGGGATAGACGAGAGGCCGGCTAGGTGCGCAGCCCGGAAACGGCGCTCTCCGGAGATGAGGGTGTAGCGTCCAGGAAGCTGCCCGGAACGCACCAAGATAGGGCTCAAAACTCCATACAGCTTGATCGACTCAGCGAGCTCGGCGAGCTTCTCTTCATCGAAGTTCTGCCGCGGCTGGTGGGGGTCTGCCTCGATCGCTGAGAGCGGAATTTCGCGGTAGGGGATGCCACCCTTGGAGCGCTCATCGAGGGCAGGACCTGCCATGAGTGGGTTGTTCGCAAACGAGAAACTACGCTTTGACATTCAAGATCTCCTCGGCTAACGCGCTGTAATCTTCAGCTCCGCTCGACTTCGGCATGTACTCAAAGATCGTCTGACCCTTGGCAGGAGCCTCCGCGAGAGCGACATTCTCGCGGATAACGGTCGTGAACACTAGCTGTCCAAAGTAGGCTCGGATTGTGTCCGCCACGGCGCGAGCGAGGCGCTTACGGCTATCGTGTAAGCAGATAAGTACGCCGCCAACAACCAATGACTGATTGTAGATTCCACGAACTTGATCAATAGTATCAAGGAGTTGCCTAACTCCATGCAGCGCCAGGTACTCGCTCTGAACCGGAACCACAACCTTGTCGACCGCGGCAAGCGCGTTCAGTGATAGGAGACCGAGGGTAGGGGGGCAATCAATCAGAATCACATCGTACTGGTCACGGATCTTCTCGATAGCACGCTTAAGGAGCAGCTCTCTTCCAACCATTCCTCCCAGCTCGAGGTCTGCTGCACTGAGAAGAAGACTTGAAGGCACCACATCCAGGTTATCGGTGCGCTTTATGACAACATCCTGTAGTCTTTTCGAGCCTTTAAGGACGTCGTATACCGTCCACTCTGGGACCTGTCTCGGCACATCCTGTAGGTCTTGAGGGTCTTCTTTTAGGCCAAGCCCCAGGTGCGTTGTCAGGTTGCTCTGCGCATCGATGTCGATCAAAAGGACGCGCTTACCACGAGCCGCCATCGCAGCTCCAAGGTTCACGGTTGTGGTGGTCTTGCCGACGCCACCCTTCTGGTTGACCACACTGAT
Source organism: uncultured Bdellovibrionales bacterium (assembly GCA_964413875.1). Taxonomy (GTDB): domain Bacteria; phylum Bdellovibrionota_C; class UBA2361; order UBA2361; family OMII01; genus OMII01. The sequence goes on along the minus strand of CAYPUA010000033.1, from coordinate 13,966 downwards.
AACTGTTGCCACTTGCCACCTCGGGATTCGTGAATCGAGGTAAGGAATTTGGCAAAGTTCCGCCGTAAAATCTACCCTTAAGTCAAAGCACGATAAGAAAAAGGGGGCTTTTACGCGCGTTTCCTCAAACCAGCATCTCACGCAGCCGTATCGTGTGCTGAGGTAAAAATATCACCTGAGATTTTCATCTCAATTCACGATAGGGGAGGGAACTCTGATAAGCGCCTCACCGTGGTGTGAGGCGACTCGTGCACCCAGGTAAGAGTGCTCGTGTGCTGATGGAAGGATGCTCGTGAAGCGACGACAAAAGTGTCGTGCGCCGAGGAGCAGTCGCTCGGGTTTGTAGATAATCCGGTATCGTGAACTGAGCCAAAAAGGTTCGTGAACCGAAATAAATTTTCACTTGTAACGCCCGCATTTAATTGTGGTTTTTCTCCGCTCATCTAGTAACATGTCATCTAGAAAAGATTGTTTAACTAACTAAAACTAAGCTATGGTCGCCGCCGTTCGTTGAACGGATTTTTTTGATCGGTGCTCTGCGCAACACGGGCACTGAAATGAAAAACTCGGCCACCGTCGCTGTCCCAATCACGCTAGCGCGCACGCTCTAGCGCAACGTCTAGAAGAGATTCTCTCGCGCATGTCGCTCCGAGCAGCTGTTGAAAGCGAAGAAGCCGTTGAAATCGGAATCTCACCGCGAGCAGGAACTCGCGGCTTCGATTCAGCTCGAAGCGAGCTAGACCCAGACGCCATGGCCCTGGCGGCGTCCTCGGGCGGCTCGGCATCTGCGCTCCCGATCAAGATCTCGCGTGACGAGATGAACCTGGCCGAGTTCCCGCTCACCGTGCTCTCGAAACGGGCAGACCCTTCGGTAAAAACCCTTGAGTTCAGCGACGTCATCAAGGGCAAGAACGGCGAACCGCTCAACCGCAAGTGGATCATCACCGGGGCAGACAAGTTCGGGCTGCCGACTTCCTCAGACGACGAGGTGCTGCTGGGGCTTCTCAAGCTCACGGCTGACGAGGGGCTGCAGAGCCGCAAGGTGCACTTCACCCGGTACGAGCTGCTCAGGATCCTGCGCTGGAGCACCGAGGGACGGAGCTACACCAGGCTGCAAAACGCCCTCGATCGGCTAAGCGGCGTGCGAATCAAGGCAACCAACGCCTTCTACGACAACGAGACCAAGCTCCACAGCACCCGCAACTTCGGCATCATCGATGCCTACGAGATCAACGACGGGCGAGACACGCACCCGAGCTTCTTCACCTGGAGCGAGGTGCTCTTCAAGTCGTTCCAGGTCGGTTTCATCAAGAAGCTCGACCTGGAGTTCTACCTCGACCTACAGAGCGCCGTGAGCAAGCGGCTGTACCGGTACCTCGACAAGCACTTCTGGTACCGATCCCGAATCCAGGTGAACCTGTTCGTGCTGGCGCACGAGAAGATCGGCATCTCGCGCAACTACATCTACGCCAGCTCGCTCAGGCAGCAGCTTGAGCCAGCGCTTGAGGAGCTGAAGGAGAAGGGCGCCCTGAGCGAGTACGAGTTTATCGGCAAAGGGAAATCGACCGAGGTCGTGCTCGTTGCAGCGCACGCGCCGCGCAAGGTTCTTGCGCAGCAGACAACAGCACCAGGCCCGACAGCAGCCACGAGCGCAGCAGGGCAGGGCAGGGGAGTCTCAGACTCCGCGCAGCCAAGCGAGAGAGTGCAGCAGGTCATCAGCCAGCTCGCCGCGCGTGGCCTGGCCGAGAAGCAGGCGCGCCGACTCGTTGCAGGGTACGGCGCGGATGCGCTGGCGCGCATCGAGGCGATAATTTCGCACTTCGACAAGCTCGTAGCCTCGCAGAGCCACCTCGTGAGCCGCAGCCCACAGGGCTTCCTGTACCGCGCAGTTGAGAAGCCCTTCGAGTTCACGCTGCCAGGGGAGAAGGGAGCAGGAAAAAACTTGCAGCAGGGCTCACTCGCTTTCAGCAGTGCCGACACTCGGCAGGTGCGGCAGGAAGAGGAGCTCGCCAAGCAGAAACGCAAGGCAGAGAGCTTCAACCAAGAGATCGCCTACCTTACCGAGCGCAAAGAAGCGCTGGAGTCGCTGCAGACAAAAACGGACCAACGCGTCGTTCAGGAGCTCCGAGCTGAGGTCGAGGAAGCCCTTTCTAAACTTCGCGCCCACATCTCGCCGCAGCGTTTCGCGGAGGCCGTGCAGCACGGCGTCGAGCAGCGCCTCCTAGAGCAGAGCGGCTTCCCCGATTTCGATGATTGGTGTCGGGCGGCGAAGTAGCGAGGCTGCCTCGTCTTGATTGTTGGTGCTTCTGAACCGGTTTCGGCCGCGGCTGCGCACGTTACTGGGTAACTTCATCAGCTTTTCGGGGGTGGAACCGTTCCCGGTACCGGTACCGGATGGGCACGCTTAGGGACCCAGAGCCACAGCAAATCCATTTCAATATCAGACAGTTACCACCCATAAAGCACCGCTCCAGCGAGCCACGCCATAACAACGCGGGATTTGGTAAAAAGATGCCAAGTCTTCGGTCCCCTTGGAGGATGTATGCGCCAAGTGATCCTGATAGCTCTCTGCCTACTCTCGCTCTCAACTCTGTCGGGTTGCACCCTCGTTGACCCGGTGTACAGCCACCAGATGGGCGGCTTCCTGATGCGCGGAGACGTGCAAACCGTTCAAGACCCCACCGTCACCGTGAAGAAGGTCTCGAAGCCGGTCTTGGTTGAAAGCTAGCCCCCACCTCGGTTTCTTGCTCCTTGTCAGCGAACCTCGCCTGCCGCATCTTAGGCAGCAGGAGTAAAGCATATGCCATTCATCTCCCGCGAAATGTTACATCAGCAGCGCGAGGCAGGGCTCGCCCGGCGTGGCGGGCTTTGTGAAGACCAATCGGTTCTAGCTGAGGTGAAGCTAACAGTCGGCAGCACCAGGGAGCACATCGCGCGCATGGACGAGCTGCTAAAAGCCCGCTGGAATCACTTTGAGGACCTCCGCATTCTTTCGCGCATGGATGAAGTCTTCGGCGAAAACTGGAAGCACCCGATGGAGCGTGTAGACGCAGCTGCCTCGTACGTTTGGTGCAGGGACCATGGCGAAACACTGCTGTCGCGAGAAGTCATCCAGCAGCAACGCTGCGCGTACGACGACCTCTGCTTTGCGGTGATGCAGCGTTGTGTGTTGCAGCTGCTGTCATAGTCTCTGGCAGCCAGATTTTGGCCGGAGGTAGAAGCCCTCGGGGCTAAGAAGGAACCCAGCGGTTACCCTTAAATCGTCGGCAATCTGCTCAGCACCGCAAAAGCTGCCTGCAGGTCCTTCTGCGACACAACCACAGTCAGCTCTGTGTACGTGGAGACCACCTCAACGATGTTGATGCGCGCGATAGCAAGTGGCCGCAGCAGCGCAAAGATGGTGTTCGGAGTCGTGAGGTACTTGGCCGGAAAGCGCACCGTGAGACCCGCTAAATTTTCGACCACTAGCGCCGGGGTTTCTCCCTTGAACACCTTGAGAACCGCCGCCTTAAGCCCTGCCGGAATGATGAGCGAGATCTCCTTCATTCCGGACGTCACCGTCAGAACCTCTGCGTCCGAGAACTCTCCACGCTCAAGGAGCGCTCGGAGCCTCGACCGGTTTGCGGGGTTTTTTGCAAACGTGACCTCTGTCAGGCCGGAGCGAGCAGCGATGCTTTCGACCCGCACCTTAGGGGTCAGCGGGGCCCGTTTGCGCGCGTCAATCTCGTAGCGGCACAGCGCCACGACGATTGTGCCGACAGAGACGTCGCGGCGCGTACGCCGGGCGACCTCTGGCCGGATCTTCTTGGCGTACGCGGAGAGGTTTAGGAACCCTCCGACGAGGGCAGAGAGGGCGACGTCTGACTCATCTAACACCTGGCGGACACAGCTTGCGACCGAACTCATAAATGTATCAAATACTACAAAATGTAGGATATGTGAAAAACATTTTCTGCTGCCTTGCACTACGGACACTTTCCCCGCAAAACTGGGTGAAATCAGCGCCTGGCGCGCTCTAGAACGTATCCAGATGAAACGGACCACTGCCGACAAGAAAGCTTCCTCCCCCGCGCTCACCTGCGGCGGGAAGAAACGCGTAGCCACCACTCGGTAGGCAGCGCAGGTCGCAGTAATCGGCAGCGCTCCCACACTCCAAGGACAGCCCAGCAAGAGTTCCCAATGTTATCAGCCACCAGAACAGAGATACCCAGCGACACCACGGGGCAAGTAAGCCCTGAATCACAGCCGCCTGCACGCCACTCTCGACAGCCGCTGTTGTTGCGTAGCGTGGAGCGAGAGGGGCGGGTGGTCGCTGGTTCTATGGGGGTCAGAGGGCTCATCTCGGAGGTGCGAGGGAGGACCCACGAAGAGACGGTACAGTTGCTCGGCGAGGGAGTTCAGTCGCTTCGGGCTGACGGTGTGCGGCGGGCGCATATCTTGGTAGACCCTGCGGACAGGTTGGCTCAGGCGGCCGAGGAAGTTGGCTTCCGACACTGTCCCGGCGAAACGTTGCTGCGCAGGGCGCTAGACGACCTGCCGGAGCCGACCCAAGGATTCTCCAATACACTCTCAGTTCGCGACGGAGACGCCGAGGATTTAGCGAGAATAGGGCTCACGTTGAGCAAGGTCTCGACCCTCGAGTTTAAAGGTTGGGAGCTTCTCTTGATTCGGCAAGAGCTGCGCCGTCCAGATCGATTCTTCAAGGTCTTAGAGGTGAATGGAGATATAGTGGGCGCCTCCATCGGCGGAGCTTTCGGCGAACAGGGTACGATTTCGCACACCTGGGTTGCTCCGTCGAACAGGAACCGAGGATTTGGCGAGGCCCTCAGCACAGCTTCGCTTGAGGCTCTCTACGCCGCCGGCGCTCGTAACGTGCACCTCATGACGACTTCCGGCAACGACAGGGCGACTCGCTTCTGGCAGCGGCAGGGATTTCAGGAGAGCGCGGACGTTTCCTTTATGGAGATAGATCTATGACGTGCGAGTTGTCACGACTTGAGAGGGTGATTGCAGCGATTGAAGCGAGCAACCCCGCCGCAGTGATGAAGGTTCCGACAGCAGCCCCGGCTGCGGCGAGGCTTGACCTCTCGCTGGCTAATCCTGTCGTCGCAGCCACTGACTTCAACAGCGCGCAAGCTATGACCACACTCGTGGAGTCGCTCCTTGAGCAAGCAGGCGCCACGGTCGGCATCGGAGGGTACGGTGAGAAGCGCGGATGGTACGCCCGCGGCGAGCAGTTCTCGGCTGGAACTGAGGTGCGATCGGTACACCTTGGGGTCGATATATGGGCGCCAGCGGGAGCTCCCGTATTTGCCCCGTACGATGCAGTCGTGCACAGCGCGCAGGATAACGACCTTCTGGGCGACTACGGACCAACGGTGATCCTCGCGCACAGCCTGGAGGGAGAGATGTTTTTCACGCTCTACGGGCACCTCTCGCGAGACTCGCTGCTCGGCAAGGAGCCGGGCGCCGGTATTTCGAAGGGGGAAGAGATCGGCACGCTGGGGTCACCAGCCGTTAACGGCCAGTGGCCCTCACACCTGCACTTTCAGGTGATCCTCGACATGCTCGGCAAAGTCGGGGACTACCCCGGCGTTTCTACCGAGGCCGAGCGAGAGCGCTTTCTTGCGCTCTGCCCCGACCCAAACCTTATCCTGCGGAGCCCACTCCTGTAGCCTCAGCCGGAAGGGCAAACGAGAAAACGCTTCCGCTTCCTGGAGAGCTCTCGACTTTGCAAGAGGAGCCATGGGCCTCACGCAGCAAGAGCAGACTGGGGCAGTTCCGAAGATGTTTCATTACACTCCTAAGGAGTTATTTCCGACGTCAACGAGGCCGTCTAGAAGAAGTCGCCCTGCCATAGCCTGGCTAAAAATTCCTGCCACGGCAGCACCTGTATGGTGCCGAAGGAGTCGGCTAAGGTTTTCGGCGCCCGGTCAAATGATACGAGGATGCGGTGCTTGATCGGGCCATCTTCTCGCAGCGTCGAGAGGTGCCTGCAGTCCGCTTGGCTGGTTCTTTCAGAGGCCTTTATCTCAAGCGCCAGCTGCTTGTCATTGACGACGAAGTCGACTTCCTGCTGATTTGAGGTTCTCCAGAACGTGATCTCCGAGTCAGGAGCCCGGTACGCGCGGTACGCCTGAAGCTCCATGAGTATGAGGTGCTCGAAGCTCTTACCAAACTCGGGGGTTCCAAAAGCTGGCGCCCGCCGAGCGAGAAAATTACAGACTCCAACATCAAAAAAGTAAAACTTCTCGGTCTCCACCATGCGGCGATGCTTGCTCTTTGACCAAGGAGAGAGCCTGAAGCCGAGTAGGGTGTCCTCAAGAATCTGAAAGTATCCACGAACGACTTTGGCTGATACGCCAACTTCTCGCGCGACATTTGTGTAGTTTAGTAGCTCGGCATTAGTGATGCTTGCAACTCGGAGAAACTCCGAGAATGCAGGAAGGTTTCGCACCATGCCTTCGTTTGCGATCTCTTCAACGAGGTAGTCAGAGACGTAGCCGCGTAAATCCTCCGCGTGGTTGCTTGAGAGGTAGTGTGACGGGAGAAGTCCGGTAAGAACTGCGCGTTCAACATTGAACGGCTCTCCGGCCCCGGAGTTGATCTCAGCGCTAGTGAGGGGGCGCATCTCGCGGCGCCATGCCCGTCCACCGAGTAGGTTGGCGTGCTCCCGCCGTAATTTTCGAGCGCTTGAGCCGGTAAGCAGGAATCGCCGGGGCGAGTTTTCAATTAACCAGTGAACCTCATCCAATAGGACGGGACACTTCTGAATCTCGTCTATGACGATGGGAGCGGCCGGGGATGACGCCGGAACGGTCTGGTACCTCTCCCTTAGGAGAGAGGGCCGGCTTGCGTACTCATAGAGCACATCACTTTTTAGCAGGTCGATACAAACGGCATCCGGGAGATGCTTTCGTATCCAACTGCTCTTTCCAACTTTACGGGGACCCCATAAGAAGACATTTTGCTGAGTTAGGTCGGGAAGTTGCAGTAATCTCGGAAAATCAGACATGCAAGGCTATTTTAACTGGATAAAATGCCCAAGCAAGACATTTCCTATGGATCCAATCTAACTAGCTATAACATCTGAAGATAATTACTGATCCCAATGCTGACGGACTGAAAGCCCCGCCACAAAACCTATCCTGCGGAGCCCACTCCTGTAGCCTCAGCCGGAAGGGCAAACGAGAAAACGCTCCCGCTGCCTGGAGAGCTCTCGACTTTGCATGATGAGCCGTGCGCCTTGAGGATCGCTTGGACGGTGGGAAGGCCGAGACCGAGGCCGATGCGGCGAATCCGTTCGCCGTGCGGAGACTCTTCGAGGCGGTAGAACTTCTCAAAGATGAGAGACTGCTGCTCTTTTGCGATTCCGATCCCAGAGTCGCGCACCTCGATGTGCACCAGCCCCCCGTTGCGGTACGCCTTGACGTGAATTCTTCCGCCGTCAGGGGTGTAAGCCAGGGCGTTTGAGACCAGGTGGCTCAAGACAAGCGACAAGAGCTCCTCGTCTGCTTCGATGGCTCCTGCGTCGGTGGTAACGGCTTGGGTGAGAGCTATCGAACGGTCAGCAGCGCTGCGAGAGAACGAGCGCACGGCTCCCTCAACGAGGCCTGAGACCGCTACCGAAGCACGCCGCAGGGTGAAATCGGTTGAGCTGGCAACCGAGATGTTTCGAATCTCGGAGATGAGTGAAGAGAGACGTTCAACACCTGCGAGGATATCTTCTTTCACCGCAGAGAGAGGGCTGGTGCTGCCCGAATCAGCGAGCCCCTTAGCCGACTGCCCTATCATCTCCACAGGCTCATGAAACTCGCGTGCGATCAGCTTCATTACCTGCGTTTTGCGCTGGTCGAGGATCTCAAGTTGCCGACTGTGCTCCTTCACCGACTCGTACAGCTTGGCGTTCTCAAGCGCCAGGGCCACTTGCGCTGCAAATTGGCTCAGGAACTCTAAGTCCTCCGCCGAGAAGTCGCCCGGGAGGCGGTTGAGGACTTCAACCACGCCGAGCTTGTCAGCGATGCGCACGGTGAGAGGCGCACAGATGAGGTTTCGGGTCTTGAAGCCTGTGGTCTCGTCAATTTCTCGGAAGAAGCGCGGATCACTCTGCGCGTCGTTCACCAGGATCGGCTCCTGGTGCTCGAGCACCCAGCCGACGAACCCGCGATTAGCCGGGATCTTTGAGCGCTCAAGCTCTTCGTTGTCTGGCCCCTGCATCGCCCAGAAGCACAGCGTGCTGTCCGAGTGGTCAAAGAGGAAGATCGTTGCGGCTTCTGCGCCGATACGGGTCTTAAGCTCGTTGAGCGCCGCCTTGATAACCTTGCGCGCGTCCAAGCTTGAGTTGAGCACGAGCGGGAGCTTGGCGAGGAAGCCCACGCGATCGAAGCTCAGGGTGACACCAACGCCCTCTGGCTCGAGCATCGACTTGAGCAGCAGCAGGTTCTCCTCTTTCTTCTTCTGCCGTAGCTCCCGAGCCGCATCGGTGTACCAGCGGTGCGCATGCAGGAGCTGGTACGAGCGCTTGCGAAAGTGTGCTTCGTCGATCCCGAGCTCTCGTCTCTGGAGCTCCCCTTTGTCGAAGAAGTCGTCTCGCCCCAGGTTGCTTAAGTCAGCGTCGAGCAGGTAGCGCGAGAGCCTCGTTGAAGGGATCTGCTGCGGCCCATTTGGCAGCTCAACAAGAGTCGTGTCGAGGATCATCTGCTCTACAAGCGCTACCTCAGCATCAGTGTAGCCGCCCGAAGAGAGCATAGCCTTCCGCGCCAGATCGGCGCCGATCGCTTCATTTGCGACTGGGCTTCGGGTGAAGCCGGTGTCGTGGTACGCCGCGGCGATCGCCAAGAGCTCACGCTCGCGGTCAGAGAGCCCGTCGATCGTGGCGAATCGCATCGCCTCCGAGAGCACATCTTCCGTGTGGCTTTTGGCGTGGTAGGTGAGGTTGGTTGGCAGCTGCTCCTTGAGAAGCTCAAGCGCCGCGGTCACCAGCGGGTGCTTCTGGACGCGGGCGAGGACAGGGCCAAAAGAGCCCTGTTGGCCGTGGTTCGGCTGTTTCTCCCCCGCTGTCTCTCTCCCCATCATGGTCTTTTTGACCCTCAATCGCTGAGTAAGGTATCGTGCCGAAACCGACATGACATTAGACCAAAATCAGCCGAATCCCGAAGCAGGAAAAAGCCGTTCTATTTCGGGCGGCGCCAAGAGCGCGCGCCCGAGCGTGCTCTCATCCCTCAGGGTGTTAGTGGCGCAGCTCAAGCCGTACCGGGGCCGCTTCCTAGGCGCCCTGGCAGCACTCGCCATCGGCAGCAGTATCAATTTGGTCTTCCCCGAGGTAGTGCGCCGGGTGCTCGACCAGGCCACCTTCCCGTGGGCTAGAGAGAACGTCGGCCTCATCGCTGGGGCTCTCGCTCTGCTGTTCGTTCTTCAGGCCGGAGCCTTCTACTTGCGGGCGCTCCTCTTCGGCTCGATCGGCCAGCGCGTTTTCTCTGACGTGAGGGAGCGGCTCTTCCGCTCAATCATGGCGCGCGATGCGATCTTCTTTGACAGCAACCGCTCGGGCGACCTCGCATCGCGTATCAACTCCGACGCAGCCTTGGTGCAGGACGCAGTCTCAATCAAGCTCTCCGTCATTTTGCGCTATGGGCTGCAGGTCGTGCTTGGGACAGCGCTCATGGCGTGGATGTCGTGGCGAATGACAGGCGCAATAGTCGCGAGTGTTGTGTGCATGGTGGCCGTCTCGTCGGTGTTCGTGCGCAGCCTGCGGGCGGCATCGCGGGCCTACCAAAGTGCTCTTGCCGCTCTCACGTCATTTGCCGCTGAGTGTTTCGCAGGCTCAAAGATCGTGCAGGCGCTCGGCGCGCAGGAGTCTGCGCGCCAGAGCTTCCGCTCTATGAATCGGCGCGTGCTTGAGAGCGGCGAGCGCCGTGTGCGGGTCAGTGCGAGCTTTTCGTCGGGGGCAGGGCTTCTGCTCAACCTGCTGCTGCTCGTTGTGCTGTGGTACGGCATCTATCTGGTTGGCAGCGCCGAGTTGCCGCTGAGCAGCCTGGCTGCCTTCGCGCTGTATGGGGCGATAGTCGCAGTCTCGTTCTCGTTCCTGGTTGGCGCGTACGCAGAGCTGATGCAGAGCATCGGCGGGCTTGAGCGGGTATTTGAGCTCATGGACAGCTCAACGCCGCTCGATGCCCCGACGATTCGGGAGCCAGCACGAATCGAAGGTATCGCAATCGAGATTCGTGACGTCTCGTTCTCGTACCCGAGCCGCCCGAGCCAGCCGGTGCTCGACGGGCTAACGTTTTCGATCAAGGCCGGACAGATGACGGGCCTCGTGGGGCCCTCTGGGTCAGGAAAGAGCTCGCTGGCACAGCTGCTCCTCAAGTTCTACCGGCCGGACCGCGGGCACATCACCCTCAACGGCGTCGACCTGGCTGACATCAGCGAAGACGCAGTGCGCGAGTCGGTGGCTTGGGTTCCGCAAGACCCGTGCCTGTTCGGGTTCACGGTCTTTGAAAACCTGATCTTTGGAAATGAGAAGCTGCTGCGCGAAGAGGCGCAGCGACTCGTGCAGTCGTGGAAGTTTATGGATTTCGTCGCGGCGCTACCCGACGGCATCGACACGCAGCTCGGCGAGCAGGGAACACAGCTCAGCGGCGGACAGCGGCAGCGTCTAGCGATTGCTCGCGCTATTCTGCGAAAGCCGAGCCTGCTCATTCTCGATGAGGCAACCTCTGGGCTCGACAGCGAGACCGAGGCACAGGTGCTGGAAGCTATCCGCGCAACGATACCAGAAGCAACGCTTCTTGTGATCTCGCACCGCCTCTCAACAGTGCGAGGCGCAGCCTCAATCGTCGTCATTAACGCCGGACGGGTTTTTGAGCAGGGCACCCACGAGGACCTCAAGAGCAGGCGCGGGCTGTACCAGGAGTACGCAGTGCGCCAAGCACTTGGGTGAAAGGACGAGGGAGCGGGAAAAACACCACCACCTCCTCTTCTTTCTCCTCCTCCTGCACCTGCACTAGATTCCTGGTCCTAATCTTTTTCTCTCAAAAAGGATCTCCGCGTAAAATCTCGGAAATGTCCCGATTAGGATTAGGATTAAGAGCGAGTGCAGGTGCAGGAGGAAGAGGATAAGGTCAAGGGGGAGGCGAAAAAGGGGACGGATACCTTCTTCGCTGCGCTAGAAGAACTCCCGATTGACCGGCCACTGCTTGAACGGGTAGTGCAAGAGCCGCATAGTCTGAAGTGCTGGAACGATCTCTGTGCCCGTAACATCCCCTGCGCCCGCTTCGGACAGGCTCTGGGCCACAGCGATAGCACTCTTGGGGTCTTCCACCTCGACCCTGAACTCAAAATCCCACGGTCCGAGGCAGTGCAGGCAGCTCAGAACGTTCGGGTGGCCGAAGGCCCAGGCGTGAAGCTTGTCTCGCAGCTTTTTTGTTGGCGCGCGCACAACGGCGCGCAATCGAAACGCCGACATCCCGTAGCTATCGGGATTCACTAAGTACACAGTGCGGCAAAGAACTCCCCGCTCTCTGAGCGTCTTTAGCCGATACTGAACAGTTGACTCTGGTTTTCCGAGAGCGCGTGCTATTGAGGCAGAGCTGCTCATCTTGCTGTCAGCGAGGAGCTTCAGTATCTCGTGGTCAAGCTCCTCCCATGGGACTACCTCGGCGCCGACAGTTCCCATGTCGACCATGCGACACTCAGAGGGTTGCGAGGTGAGGTGCTTTACGCCGAAGTACGTTCGGCTCGCGAGAACCGAAAAGGCGCGTTCGGCTAGCTGCACCCCGCTTCGCTCAATCATCTGGTTGATGAAGGAGACGCAGTCGGCAGTTGACTGCGCCATGAAAGCCACGCCTATTGAGTACGTCCCACCGACACGAACGAGCCATGAGACCCGTTCAGAGCTCAAGAGCGTGTCTATGAGCCTCTTCTCCTCGCTTGGGGTGTTGCTCGCGAGACGAATGAAGAGCTGGTACTCAACGAACCCAACCCGGTAGAGGTTCACGTACAGCAGCCGTGTGATGACACCGGCTTCCTCCAGTTTAGCGAGGGTGTACCGAACGGTGTGCTCCCTGAGCTGCAGCTGTTTTGCTAGCTGCGCCACCGGCACATCCGCATCGAGCTGTGCTAACGAGACGATCGCCCGCTCTGTGTCGTTGAGTGATACCATCTGACTCTAAATACCTATCTGCTGAATACTCATATAAGCGGAAGCCTCGTTGCTGAAGGCTCCTCTGATTCCAATTCCGGAGGCATCCCGCCAAAAACCAGCGTCCTCAAGCCTAGCGTGTTATGACACCGTTCGACTAGCCGCCCCGGCGGCTTTTAGGAGTCAGTTTTTATGACGCAGCCGAATCGCAATTACATAGCCGTTATCACCGACCAGCACGTGACCGAGCCCGGGACGAAGCTCTACGGCCTCGACACGAACCGAAGCGCCAAGCGCGCCTTCGATTCGCTCGCGCAGGAGCGGCTTCCGCAGGCTGTGGTGACCCTCGGCGATCTGGCCGACACAACTCTTGAGCCAGACCGCACCAAGGCCGTCGGCTCGCGCGCGTCGTACGAGCTCGCGAAGTCTCTGGCTTCCGAGATCTCCGCCCCAATTCTAACCGTCCCAGGCAATCACGACGATCCGAAGCTGATGGACGAGGTCTTCCCCAACCAGTGGCAGACCCGCAAAGACGGAGTCTCCACGTTCTCCTTTCATGGGGTGGACCTCATCTCAGTTGATGTGCGCACGGGGGCCGAGGCTACTGGCGAGATAGCGCCGAAAACCATCGAGGCTCTCGAGGAGGCGCTCTCCCGCTCAACCGGGGCATTTATCTTCTCTCACTTCCCGCTGGTAGACCTCGACAACGAGCGGATCAACACCGGGCTCTCTACCACTAACCGAGAGGCCCTGAACTCGATCTTTGAGCGCTACCGAGATCGGATTGCGCACTGCTTCAGCGGGCACCTGCACATCTGGGCCTCGGCCACGGTCAAAGGCATACCCGTCACGGTAGTCCCCTCAGCCTCCTTTAGCTTTTCGCTGGAGCCCCTCTCCGCTGAGCGCGAGAGCGTTACGAACACCCCGTGCGGCTACCTGCTCGTAGGGATCGGCGATGACGGGTCGGTGGTTATTCGGCCGCGGTTTCTGCCGGGGGTGGAGAGGTCATAGATCGCATGCTCACCCTGCCACTGCCCAAGTAGGACGAATACGTTGCCATGGGCTAATCGGTTAAGCCAGCTCACTAGGCGCCGATAACTATATCCTCTGACCACAATGCACGAAGAAATTCTTGTATTGGAATAATCTCTATCCCATCGTCAGTGGTCCGTGAACTAGTCTCATCTGAGACACAGATCAGGCGTTTGAAGATACCCTCTTCATTGAGGGCCCGTAACCCCTTGAGGTCGGGATCAGTCACCCTTGATTTCGCTTTCACCTCGATCGCAACGGTGTCACCAATAGTAAAATCAACTTCAAACTTTGTGGTGCTGCGCCAATACGAGAGGGGCAAATCGCTGGCTTGGTAATCTAAAAATGCTTTCAGCTCAAGAAACACGAGATGCTCAATCGCGTCACCGTAACTTTTTGAGCCTTTTTGAATCTCGCCTGTCTTTGTGAGGAAATTGGCGACTCCGAGATCGAAGAGATAAAATTTCGGAATTCCCACCGCCTTGCGTCGAGTGGTCGCGCCGAACGGCTCAACGATATGCCCCACAAGAGTGTCACACAGGATCTGATAATACTCCCGCACAGTTCGAGCGGCTAAGCCTGCATCACGGGCGACATTTTCGTAGTTCAGCTGGGTGCCGTTAGTGAGGCCAGCGACTAGCAAGAAGCGAGAGAAATTCTCTATCGAACGAACGAGCGACTCGGCTCTAATCTCCTCCTGCAAATAGGTTCCACAGTATGTCTGCAGGTCCTCTCTGGGCGACGACGAATCGATGATGAATGGCAATCCTCCTCGTTCGAGTCGTTCGAGTAGCC
>CAYPUA010000032.1:13938-34671 GCA_964413875.1 uncultured Bdellovibrionales bacterium | reverse complement strand
GACCACATGGTTCGCTCGAAGCACACCAGCCCGCACGTCTACTCAATCCAGGAAGTCGATGTGACGAACATCGCCAACTGGCGCGCGAAGAATAAGTCGGCTTTCGAGAAGAGCGAGGGCTTCGGCTTGAGCTTTACGCCGTTCTTCCTTGAGGCGACCACTCGTGCCCTTGAGGCGTTCCCATTCGTGAACGCCTCGGTTGACGGCAAGAAGATCGTGCTTAAGAAGCACGTTAATCTTGGCTGCGCAGTCGCGCTCGGAAACACAGGACTAATCGTCCCGGTCATCAAGCGTGCTGAAGAGAAGAACTTGGTCGGGCTTGCCCGGTCGCTCAACGATCTCGCCCAGCGCGCCCGCAACAAGAAGCTCGTTCCGGATGATGTGGCAGGGGGAACTTTCACTGTCACAAACCCGGGCGTGTTTGGCACGATTATCGGGACTCCGATCATCAACCAGCCGCAAGTCGCAATCCTTTGCCTCGGCGCGATCAAGAAGCGCCCTGTCGTGATCGACGACATGATCGCAATTAGGCAGATCTGCTACCTCACGCTATCGTACGATCACCGTATCGTAGACGGCTCGCTCGGCGGACAGTTCCTGGCATTTATTAGGGACTACCTCGAGAACTGGGACATGAACCGCTCGCTGTAGCTTCGCTGCGATGCGAGTCATTGGTGGCACAGCAAAAGGTCGCTCTCTCAAGGCAGTCCCGGGGGACTCGACGCGCCCCATTCTCGACCGAGTCAAGGTTCCGCTCTTCGATATCTTGCGTCCGACGCTGCCTGGCATCTCGGTGCTGGACATGTTTGGCGGCACCGGCAGCGTAGGGATAGAGGCCCTGAGCCAGGGCGCTGGTCACTGCGTCTTTCTCGACACAAGCGCTAAAGCCGTCGCAATTATCAAGGAGAACCTGGAGACGACCGGGCTCTCCGAAAAAGCGGAAGTGCGGCACACTGACGCTTTTCTCTACCTCAAGAACACCAATCGCTCATTCGACCTCATCTACGTTGCACCGCCCCAGTACAAAGGGATCTGGATTGAGGCGATGCGCCTGATCGGCGAGCGCCCGCACCTGCTCAGCAGTGGCGGCCAGATCATCGTGCAGATCGATCCGAAGGAGTACGAGCAGATGGAGCTGTCGGCTTTTAAGGAGACGCAGCAGCGGAAGTATGGCAGCACCGTGCTGGTTTTTTTCTCAGCTCGCCAGGAATCAAGCCTCAACGCCTAGCGTAGGTCCCGAACGCAAAGGTGCAGTTGCTTCTAAGATGCTTCGCCACGTACACGACTATGGCAGAACGTCCGCTCGCTGAAAGATTGCTGTACCCCACCCCGAGAGCCCACGGTCCTGACGAGGTGTAGGCGTTCT
Organism: uncultured Bdellovibrionales bacterium; assembly: GCA_964413875.1. Classification (GTDB taxonomy): domain Bacteria; phylum Bdellovibrionota_C; class UBA2361; order UBA2361; family OMII01; genus OMII01. The sequence continues at coordinate 33,305 of CAYPUA010000032.1, read as the reverse complement.
TGAGAAATATGTACGATCTTCCGCCGTCTCGAGATTGTCCTCGAAATGCGCCGTCGTGATTAGTGGACAGCCCAGCGGCGGCTCCGCGAACCGCCACGAAGTGCTGGAAGGCGAACGAGGAAAGCCCGGAGCTGCAGGTGCTCTGAGACCGCACGAAAACAAGCCTTCCGTACCACGGCCCGTTGAAGCTGGCAGCGGCAGGACGCACGTTTTCCGCATTCGCCCGGACTGCAAGCAGCCGGCGGGTCTTCGAAAGCTCGCGGGCTACTCCCTCTTCCTGTTCCGCATGAGCATCGAGTGATGCTAAGCCCGCTAGTAAAACGATAACCGTGAGAAAAAAACCCGCTCGCATAGCCGACACCTCCAAAGTGACACCAACGCCCTTGAGAGGAGCCCTCGGCATTCAGCAGGCCGAGCCGTAGAGACCAGAGCCAACTAGCTTTTTGGTGTATCAGCAAACAAGACAGGTTGTGCGGCTTGGCGGCGACCCTACGGCTTTCTCACACCGCCCCGATGCGGAAAATCATGTCGTTTACGATATCGCCCTTCTTCAGGTAGCGCGCCAATTTTTGCAGCAATACCGGCTTCTGGAAGGTTAGCTCTTGGGCCCAGGCCGAGTGCTTCACGGTGACAATCAGGGCGCGGCGGGAGATGTACTCGGGCTTCGAGATGTCAGCGATTTTGTCACCCACGATCTCTCGCCAGTGCAGGATGAACTCGTACCGTTCTACCTTCTTGTCGAGACCTTTGTAGGCGAGCGCCTTTGCGAGTATACCTTTGACGAGGGTTAGGTCTGTTCGCACCCCTGCTCGGCGCCGACGCGGCGCTTCGTGGCGACGCTGTTCGGAGGGTACGCCCTCTTCTGCTGAGCGCGCCGCGTTGCCTGAGGCTTCGCCTCCTAGCCCGTCCGAGCGGCCGAATGTCGGGCTACCGGCTCTTTTCATTCGCCTCGCCCTTCTTCTCGAAAATGACGACCATCTCATCAGAGCGCGCCATGCCGAGCTCGCTGCGTGCTGCCTTCTCAACTTCGCGCGCGTCGGCCTGCAGCCCCGCAACTTCTCGCTTGAGGGACTCGACTGAATCCTTCAGCCGCTCGTTGGTGCGGCTTTGCTGCTCAAGACTACGGGAGAGCGAACCGAGCTTGGAGAATCCGTCGTCGGCCAAAAAAGAGACGATAGCCGCCGCAACGGCAAGCACGATGAGGATATTGGTGGCTGTGACTCGCATGACGGACAGAGTACCGAAATGCCCCGCCCGTAACCAGCTTTCATGTCAGGCAGATGCAGCGATTCGGGGAGCATCGGGCCCCATTTACTTCTGTTTGCCAAGGGGGGTAGACTCTCTCGCGGCCGCCTCGGAAGAGGCTATATCCAGGCTAACTTACTGCTCAATTCAGGAGATCCACACATGCAAAACAGCACCATCGCTTCAGTCACCGCTTACGAGTGCCTCGATTCACGCGGCTTTCCAACCGTGGCAGCTACTGTTGTCTTGCAGGACGGCACCCAGGGCACTGCCATGGTTCCCTCGGGGGCCTCAACCGGCGAGTACGAGGCGCTTGAGCTTCGCGACGGCGACAACGAGCGCTACCTCGGAAAGGGCGTGCTCAAGGCTGTTGAGAACATCAAGGAGAAGATTGCGCCAGTCGTTGCGGGCAGCGATGTGCTTGAGCTTGCTGCTCTTGACCGGAAGCTGATTGACCTCGACGGCACTGAGATGAAGAGCCGCCTAGGCGCCAACGCTATCTTGGGTGTTAGTCTCGCTGCGGCCCACGCCGGCGCGAACTACTTAAACATTCCGCTCTTCCGCTACATCGGCGGTGCGAACGCGCGCCGGCTGCCGGTCCCACTGGTGAATATCATCAACGGCGGGGCTCACGCGGCGAACCTCCTCGACTTCCAAGAGTTCATGATCGTCCCGCACGTATCGTCGACGTTCTTTGAGAACATCCGCTGCGCGTCGGAGGTCTTCCACGCTCTCAAGAAGAACCTCAAGAAGAAGGGGCTCTCAACGGGGATTGGCGACGAGGGTGGTTTCGCTCCAGACCTCGCCGGGCCGACTGAGGCTCTTGAGGCGCTCGTTGAGTCTATCGCCGACGCTGGGTACCAGCCCGGTGACGACGTCTCGATCGCCCTCGACGTTGCCGCGAGCGAGTTCTACGACGAGGCAAAAAACAAGTATGTGTTCAAGAAGAGCTCGAAGGAAGAGTTCTCGGCAGCGGACCTGGTTGACCTCTACGCAGGCTGGGCGTCGAAGTATCCGCTCGTTAGCATCGAGGACGGACTCGACGAGAACGATTGGGATGGCTGGCGCCTCATGACCGAGAAGATCGGCGGCACCGTTCAGCTCGTCGGCGACGACCTGTTCGTTACCAACGTGAAGCGGCTCGCTGACGGGATTCAGCAGGGCGTGGGCAACGCGATCCTTATCAAGCTTAACCAGATCGGCACGGTCACCGAGACGCTTGAGGCGATCAACCTCGCCCACGAGAACGGCTACCGCTCGATCCTCTCTCACCGCTCAGGCGAGACCGAGGACACGAGCATCGCTGATCTCGCTGTTGCAACTGGCGCTGGCCAGATTAAGACCGGCTCTGTGTGCCGAAGTGAGCGCACAGCGAAGTACAACCGGCTGCTCTGGATTGAGACCTTCCTCGCGGGGTCATCTATCTGCGAAAATCCGTTCTCGTAATGGACTGGCTGCTCTCGCTTGCAGCTGCGGCAACGCTCGTTGTCGCCTGGTGGATGCCTGGCTCGGCTGAGTGTGCTGCGCTCGGCTGGACTGCGGCAGCGCTCTTCGTGGCGTCGATGCTTTCTCCTGAGCGGAGAATGCTAAGGAGCTTCATCGCGGGCCTCATCACCTACACAGGCGGGTTCTACTGGCTCTACAGCACGATCTCGGACTTTGGCGGCTTCCCGATGGCGGCCGCGCTTCCGATTTTCGCGCTCTTCGTCGTTGGCAGCACGGTGCAGTTCCTGATTTGGGCCTTCACCTGGGGCAGGCTGCCGGCCTTCACGACGCGCCTCGGCTTGCGAACTGCGTTGGCGTGGCTCGTCGCGCACCACTTTTGGATTAAGATCTTTCCGTGGGATTTCGGGCACACTCAGATCGGATTTGTGCCGTTGGCGCAGATCGCTGACATCGGCGGGGTCACTGCTGTCACCTTCGTCATGATGTGGGTGTCTGAGTGCTTCGTGGCCCGGAGAGAGGTGAGCTTATTCGCTCGTCTCGCCTCTACCGTGGTCCTGGTAGCATCATTGGGTTACGGCGTGAGCGCTGAACAGCGCTACAAGAACCCCTCCGGGCCGAGGCTCAAGACGGCTATGGTGCAGGGCAACGTTTCGCTCCAGCGTAAGCACGACGTCTCGTTCTTCACGGTCAACCAGGAGCAGTACCTCAAGACGAGCGCTCAGGTTGCAGAGAAGGACCTCCTCATTATCTGGCCCGAGTCGACGATCACGAAATTCATTCCAACCTCAACAACCGTGGCGTACCACGCGCTAGACCGTGATACGGGCGAGCCGCTCCTGCCGTTCCTCAACAACGGCTCGGCTTTTCTCGTTGGAGGGCTCACCTACCGCTCACGCGCGGAATTTTTTAACAGCTCAATCTTGATTCGTCCTGATGGGAGCCTCGACACCCCGTACAACAAGATGATCCTGATGCCGTTTGGCGAGTACACGCCCTTCAGCTCGTGGCTTCCGTGGCTCGAGGAGATCAACTCGACGGCGGCGCAGTTCACGGCAGGCGCTGCGCCCTCGGTGCTCTCGTTCCCGCTGTCAAGCGGCGTGCAGGCAAAGCTCTCTCCGCTCATCTGTTACGAGGATGTCGTTCCGCAGATCGCGCGTGAAGCAACACAGCTCGGGGCTGAGCTGCTCGTTAACCAAACGAACGACGCCTGGTTCGGCCGCACTGTTGCTCCGTACCAGCACCACATGATCGCAAGCTGGCGCGCGATTGAGAACAGGCGCTACCTGCTGCGCTCTACCAACACGGGGCTTACGGCTGTAGTCGATCCGCTCGGCCGAACTGCTGCCTCGCTCCTGCCCTTCACGGAAGGTGTTCTCCCACTTGAGGTAGAGCTGCTCTCTGAGAAGAGCCTCTACACCTCGATGCCGATCTACGCGCTTTGGCTCTTCCTGGCAGCAATGTGCGTACTGCTCGTTGTGCTCCCCCGGCGCGCCCGATAGTGGGCAAAATCTTTCATTCATAACGCCGTTACGGGTCCGCGGAGCCGCCGAATCAGGTGCTTAAGGAAAAAACGGCCTGTGGCCTTCACCGGGAAAAAAATGCCTACGGCACCCATACCCCCCTGCCGATAACACCCTTGCAGGGAATAAATCCCGGCGCCCTACCGCAGGCAAGTTCCGCTTACGGGTAGAAGTAGCTCAGGGCTGTTTTTGCTCAGAAGTGAGGTATCAGTATGAGGTTCTCGTTGTGCCGCTACGCGGCTGTTAAGCTGCTCTCTCTCTCCGCCCTCGGGGCGTGCATCGTAGTGTCTGGCTGCCACAGCCCGCAGCCAGGTCCTGACAAAACCTTGGCCGGGGCGCTGCTTGGAGCCGGCTGGGGTGCAGGCGCTGGCGCCGTGATCGGCAACCAGGTTGACGCCTCCGGTGGCGGCATAGCCGTTGGCTCCGGAATCGGAGCTGCCGGCGGTCTCATGATGGGCGCCGGGTGGGACGTGCAGGAGGGGACTCAGATTGAGCTCGCTCGCCAGCTGGCTGCGCTGAAGGTTCAGGGGCAGGCGAACCAGATCGAACTGGAGAAGATTCAGGCGCGGCTCGACAGCACCACGAGTGTCCATCCTGTTGGTGGGGTCTACCAGGTCTTCTTTGATGAGGACCAGACGAACCTGCGCGGCGGCGGGATCGATGGGCTAGAGAAGGTGGCTGAGGCGATTAAGGCTAGCCCAATGGTCACCGCTGTGAACATCGCTGGTCACACGGATGACACCGGCAACGCTGAGTACAACGAGAAGCTCGCCAAAGCTCGTGCGGAGAGCGTTGGCAGCTTTCTGGCTGCGCACGGCATCTCAACTGCACAGCTAAAGGTGAATGGGTTCTCGGCCAGCAAGCCGGTTGCAACGAACCGGACCGCGGCAGGCAGACAGCTCAACCGCCGAGTTGAGGTGTACATTTCTCGGTAGCTAACTCCCCAACTGGGCGTTAGCATACGAGGGGTGTGGATCGTCGCGAAAGCGTCTCCACACCCCTCGCTGACTTAACTCTCTGAGCGCTCGCCATGACAAACGCCTTCATCATCGACGCCGTCCGCACACCACGAGCTCGCCGAAAGGGAAAGCTCTCCTCGGTGCACCCGATTGATCTCATGACCTTTCCGCTCAATTCGCTCGTCAAGCGAACACACCTGCCGCCTGAGCTGGTCGAAGACGTGCTCGTTGGATGCGTGACCCAGACGCTAGAACAAGGGTGGTGCGTTGGGCGCGCTGCGGTCCTTGCCGCTGGCTGGCCAATCTCTGTCCCATCGGCCACCGTAAACCGCCTGTGCGGCTCGGGGCAGCAAGCATTCAACTTTGCCGCTCAGGGCGTGCAATGTGGAGAATATGGACTCGTTGTCGCGGGAGGGCTTGAGCACATGACCCGCGTTCCGATGTTCAGCGACTCTGGCGGCGAGCTTAGCCCGGCGCTCGCGAAGCACCATCCGGATCTCGTACAGCAAGGCGAGTCGGCCGAGATTCTCGCACAAGAGTTTACGATCACCCGTGCGGACGTCGATGCTTTTGCCCTCAGATCTCAGCAGAACGCAAAGCGTGCGCTGAACGAGGGGCGCTTCAGCAAGAGCATCTGCGCTGTACCGTACCGCGACGAGTCTGGCGCTGAGAAGCTGCTTGATGTCGACGACAATCCCCGGCCTGAAACTACCCTTGAGGCGCTCGCTGCGCTGAAGACCGTGTTCCGCGAGAACGGCATCATCACTGCTGGAAACGCGTCGGCGATCGTTGATGGAGCTGCTGCGATTCTGCTCAGCAGCGAGCAGGCTGCAAAGAAACACAACCTAAAGCCCCGTGCCCGAGTGGTGTCTCAGGTCTCGATCGGCTCGCCGCCCCGCATCATGCTGACTGGACCGATTGAGGCTTCGCGCCGCGCACTGCAACGTGCTGGCCTCGCGGTTAAGGACATCGACGTCTGGGAGATCAACGAGGCTTTCGCTCCGGTGCCTATCATGACGATCCGAGAGCTGGGGATCGACCCAGAGAAGGTCAATGTAAACGGCGGCGGCATCTCCCTTGGCCATCCACTCGGAGCAACCGGAGCAATGTTGATTGGGATGGCGCTCGACGAGCTGGAGCGCTCTCAGGGCAGGTTTGCCCTGGTGACGATGTGCATCGGTCTCGGGATGGGAATCGCGACGGTTATCGAAAGAGTTTAGCCCCCTCCGAGCACCGAGGTTCAGGCACTTACCAGATCTCCGTTAAAATCGGGCACCACAACCTAAGCCCTTGAAAGGCCGTGGGCGATAGAACTCTCGGGGGCAGAGCGATCACCCCAGGGACTCTTCTGAAAGGCTGTCCTCCTGGATAGATCGTAACTGCTCGAATATACTTCCGCTCTCTCGGCGGGAATTGTCGGACCGGATAGGCTACTTCAGCCTGAAACGGTCCATAACTGTCTGAGAGAGATCGGTACAAGGCTGCCCGGATGCTTCGCCAACTTGAAATCGCTTTCCTGCACTTCGTCGAGTGGTTCTACACCCTGGACCCCGTCGTAGGTCTGATGACGCTTGGTGTCGCTGCTCTCGCGCTACTCATCGCGCAGTTCTTCATCACCGGTAATACGACGCTCGGAAAAACCTTCATCCCGGGAGCGCTGGGCCTTCTGTTCTTCGTTGCAGAAATCTGCCACCTGACAAAAGCTGATCGAATAAGTGCGGGGGCTGCGGAGCTAGCAGAGCAGCTTCAGGTTGAACGACCCGCCGTCGAGCAGCTCTCATCGCTCCCTGGAATAGAGCCGCTCGTGGAGATGTTCATAACCCCGAGCAACATGCGCTACGTGTGGGAGGAGAGCCTCTTCATCGTGCTTGCTGGCTACCTATTCCTTGTCGGTCGCCATAGCTGGCGGGAGTACAAGAAGACCGGAACGATTATTGGAGACCTCTCGGTTTCATCGCTCGTTAAAGATAAGCACCGCCGCCCGAAGCGCTCAATGACGAACGAGCTCGGCTCAGGCGATCTTGCTAATACTGAACAGATAGCGAATTGGACGAAACCCACGGGGAAAGCTGGAGATACCTCTCTGTTCGTCAAAGAGCTGCGAGGAGCCGAGGGCATTGCATTCAACCAAGCGAAGCTAATACTACCGCGCGAAGAGAGAAATCGGCATGTCCTCATCGTAGCGAAGACGGGAGGAGGTAAAACAACTAAATTCATCAAGCCGATTCTCTACAACGACTGCATGGACCCGGATCGCTCCAGCATCGTCATCGACTCAAAGCCGGAAATGTGGCGCACGCTCGCGGCGATGACTCGCAAGTACAATCCCAAGAAGAACATCCTACTGTTCAATCCACTCGACAGAGAGCGGTCCTTAAGCTGGAACATCTTGGCAAAAGTCGAAGACGACACTGATGCTAAGCTCATCGCCCAAACTGTCATCTCCGCGACCGATCAGCCTCAGGCAAAATCGGATAGCCCCTTCTTCCGAAACAACGCCCTAGCGGTGCTCAACTCCGTCATGGTGGGCCTCCTGCACGATCCTACTGAGGTGTTGTCGATGCCCCGCATCCACCAGCTCGTTCAGTCAGGCATGAAGGGGCTCTGCGACTGGATCGAGGCTCACCCAGAGGCGATTCGAAACTCACGTGCGTTCGTGGAACTGGCTCGCTCAGGCTCTCAGAACGCCGATACGATTATGTCTGAGTTGAGCATGCGCCTGAGCGCGTGGGACCTCACGGCCATCCGCGCGACGACCTTCCACAACGAACTCGATATCGAGGAACTGATCGAGAAGCCCACGTTGTTTATTGTGGAGCTTCGCGAGTCCGAGCTTGAGATGCTCAGGCCGATGGCGAACGTCATCGTCGTCGAGCTGCTCCGCTTCCTCACCAAGCGCGCTGAGCAGTGCCCGGGCAACTGCCTTCCCCGCCCTGTAGGGCTGGTTATCGACGAGTTCGCGAGCGCGCTTGGACGGCTGCCGGACATCCACGTCAAGCTCAACACCTTGCGCTCGCGAAACGTGAGCATCGTTGCTGCCATCCAGTCCACCGCCCAAATTAAGGCGAACTACAACGACGACTCTGACTCAGTGCTAGCGGGCTTCAGCACAAAGATCTTCATGCCACCGCTCGATCTCGCCGACTCAGAATGGGCCTCAAAAGAGAGCGGCCAGATGACGATTCGTTTCCAGACGCAATCTGTTGGCGCGAACCGCAAAATGATCGAAGTGTTCGCAAGCCGAAACGACAGCACCCAAGAGCAGGTACAACAACGTGCAGTGCTAACTCCAGACGAGATCGGACGTCCGGCCGACAACATCTGTACCTTCTTCATGCCGAGCACTCCGGTATTCCAAGGACACCTGATTCCATTCTTTAAGCTTCCAGAGCTGCTTAAGCCCCTCACTGAATTTGAGAAAGGCGACTACGAGCTTAAGCTTCGAACTACGGCGATCGACTATGACGAGAAGCCTATCGAGCTGCCGGGCGGCGCCGGTGGTGCGCCAGCTGCTGCCGGTGGCGCCCCTGGTCTACCGCCAGGAATCACAAACACGAAGGGCTGGACCGATGCGCAGGTCGAGCAGAAGCTTGCAGAGGTCAAGAAAAACCTCGATTGGGACAACACCACCGGCAGCGCAAGAAAGTGGTGGGAGGCTTTTGAGAACGAGAACAAGACCCGCACAGCGCTCGTGCTGCGGCTCGCTGAAGAGCTTCAGAACCGTAACGCGACAATCACGGAGTTCTTCCTGGCCTACGTCTACAGCAACACCGATAACATTCAGGCAAACCTGAGCTACCTCGACTACACTCGCCTCAAGAAAGAGGAAGAGAAGAAGAAGAAGGAAGCTGCGAGCAAGGCTGTGGCCGGCGGGTCAGACGGTTCTGGCGGCTAGGCAGCGGGTGCTCTGCAGCTTTTCCCCCGTCCTGCACTAGTTTTCTCACGGCGTTGTTTGCTCTTTGGAGATATCATAAGAACCTAAGAATCAGCGCGACATCCTTTAGACACTCTGCCCACTACAAGGTCCCACTACAAGGTCTCAGAGACCTTGTAGTAAGCGATTTCAATTGGTTAGGTGGGGGGCTCAGGGCCTTGTGGTGGCGTTAAGCTGCGGATAGGGCTCTGCGGATGCCTCGGTCTAGAGAGCAGCTCTGGGGGGTCACATAGGAGCGCCAGCGACCAATTAGGTTTCCATCTCGGTCGACGAGGAACTTCTCGAAGTTCCACCTCACGGCTCCTCGCAAGTCCCGTGGACCTCGCTCCGTAAGGAGCTTAAAGAGCGGCTGTGCGCCCTCTCCTTTCACCGCGCCCTTGGCAAACAGAGGGAACGTGACTCCGTGGTTGATACGGCAGAACTCCTGAATGTCTGAATCAGATCCCGGCTCCTGTCCGGCGAAGTCGTTGCTTGGAAAGCCCAGCACCTCAAGACCATCTTGATTGTAGCGCTGATAGAGCGCCTCTAGACCGTCGTACTGCCGGGTGAATCCACACTGAGAGGCGGTGTTGACTATGAGCAGAACTTTACCACGATACTGCGCCAAATCTACCTCCTCCCCCCGGCCCGTTTTGACCACCAGCGGGTACACCTTACTCTCCGCACTGCCTCCTACTGCCGTTACTCCTCCGTACAGAGCCCTGATGATACCCATACTACACCCCCCGTGAACGGCGCCCGAAATCATCCGCCGGTTCTACATGCACTAAAACTTTCGACACAAACGGCAATGCTGCATGAATTGCCTCGCCGACATCATGAGCGACTTCATGCCCATGCCTGATACTCGCGTCTGGATCGCACAGCACATCAAGATCGACGAAGAAGTCGAATCCTACCTTTCTCACGTTACACTTGTGCGTGCCTACAACTCCGGCTACCCCTTGCGCTACTTCCCGCACTCTCAGTGCGATGGCTGGATCGGGCGCGGTGTCGATCAACTCAGCCAAAGCTGGTTTAATGACCATGATAGCATTCACTACGATGATCCCCGCTGCAATCAAAGCCGCGAAGTCATCTGCGCTTTCATACCCAGGCCCACCAACCAATGCCACCGAAATGCCAACAAAAGCTGCAGCACTCGTGAGAGCGTCGCTGCGATGATGCCAAGCGTCAGCTTGAACTGCGACGCTACCTGTCTCCGAACTGACGCGGATGACATAGCGAAAAAGAAGCTCCTTTACTGCTACCACACCGAGCAAAACCGCAAGCGTAAAGGGCTCAGGAGTGTGATGAGGCGTAATTATCTCTCTCACGCTCTCAACCGCGATGAGAATCGCGGCTCCAGTCAACGCAAGTCCTACCGCCAGGGCAGCAAGAGGCTCGAACTTACCATGCCCATACGGGTGATTTTTGTCCGCCGGCTTACCCGCCATCCGGAGACCGAGAAGTACCACGAGAGACGTCAGGATATCCGAAGCAGACTCGATCGCATCGGCCACCAGTGCGTACGAGTTCCCAAACACTCCTGCTACGGCCTTGACTGTCGCCAGCACAGCGTTCGTGAACATGCCGAGCACAGTCGCCCGCATGCCCATCTGGGTAAACGCTGCTTTCGATGACCGAACCTGTTCTGCACTCATAGAACTCGCAGAGATGATACTGAGAAGTCAGGGCCTCAAAAAGCCCTGACATTGAGGACTCGCTCCTAATGCAGGTCGATCGGCTTAGCGCTTGGTCGGCGCCTTTCGCTCCCAAGACCTATTAACATAGCGAGCATCTTTTTCTTAATGTGAGTGTCTCTGAAAAACTTTGCGATGTCGTCCACAAGGTGCCCGAATCCTGGCATATGGGCCCAGTGAGAGTTGTACGCACGCAACAGCCTCTCTCGGTGCCGAACTCCGCGGCTCTCTAGATAGCTGCACATTCGCTCCTCAGAATAGTCTGGTGAGGCTTGCCCCTCTTTGTTGAGCTTCATGATGTTGTAGATGTCGCGCGCCGACGAGCATATCTCATGACCAAAGAGCCGTGTCGTTAGCTCTTCAAGCATCTGGACAGGCACCGCTGCTTTGCGGCACGACTCCACCATGTCACTCCCATACTCCCGCTGGAATGCAAGGCCCACCTGAAACATCATCTCATCAGACCAATTGATATCCTCCGGAATGCGCTTGTTTCTGCGTGTTGCTGAGGGAGGAGAAAGTACATCTAGAACCGCTGCGCCAAGCTCCTCACCTGACATTGTAGAAACGAGGTCGTAGATCTCCCCAGCCACTTCGCGGGCAGAATGTCCCTCCAGGTGCAGGAGCGTCTCGTTGATCAGGTCCAAGTCGACCTTCATCTCTTTGATGCAACGCCGGAGCTGCGCGTCCGGATACAAAAGGTCGAATACCTCCTCAATGGTACGCTGATCGTCGCGATTTGAGCGCAAGATATCCTGGAGCATGTCAATATTGACTGAATCGAAGCTCTCCAGCAGACGCCCGACGATCTCTGGATCAACACCCTCAAAGTGCAGAACAGCGTCCGCGAACAGCTGAGGGGTGAGCGCTTGCCGCGCCGCGCCATATTTTAGGTGCTGCCGCAGTCGAGGGAACTCAAAGTCAAACGCCCGCTCAAGCGACAGCAACTGTAGCAAAGGGAGCCCGCTCCAGTGCTGGCGTAGGTTCTCCATATCAGCAGCCGTTTCCCTGCGCATGGAGCGAAGCGTCTTATGAAACGCGTGGGCGTCGGGCACTAGGACTATCGAGAGTGTATCAATGAGCTCATCCTCATCCTGTAATCCGCTGTAGCGCTGCAGCAGGTGATCACACACATCTACGAAATGCAGCTTCTCGAATATCTCTCGTACCGTGGAGATATGAGACGGTGGAAGCTCTCGTAAGACAAGAAGCGCGGACGGGTCCTCGTAGGCCCGCTGCACAACATCGTTCGCGTCTACACCAGCAAGGAGCAGCTCAATTGTCCCGAGAGCCTCGAGACTGAGACACTCATCAAGCGCCAGCCGCAACGGAACCTTTGGATCGGTCAACTCAAAGAACGCCCGCTCGATGCGATTGAGCTCATCGTACGAACAGCTCCACAACACCTCCCGAATCGGGCGGTCGAGTTCGCCGATATCGGCCTCACGATCGAGTAGCTGCGCGACCTCAATCGCCGCCTGCTCATCCGCTTCTGTCGACTTACATTCTGGGTCCCAAACACCTGGAGGTGGTTCGTCACCGCGAAATCGGGCGAGTAGGTCCAGATTCAGGGGCCAACGGCCATGCCCATCGACGAAACGATGGAAGCTCTCCTGCAACTCGCGCGGCGCAAGTTTAAGTTTAATGCCGGAGAGCCGGGCTTCAATCGCTGCTTTCACCTCTTCGCCGTAGAGACATCGGTATGCCTGCTGAACAGCTAAGCAGCTTCGAGGAGGCAGGAACTCGAACGGGCGCAGCATCTGCGAAAGGTCAAAGGCCGACGCAATCGCGTCATGCAGGATGGTAGCGCGCCTGCGCGGGTCAAAGAGCCCCAACGAGGGGAAGAGCGTCGGATCAATCTCGTAGCCGTAGAGCTCATACAGCGCGTCATTCGTCTTGAGGAACCTCTCGAGGGAGAGCGCCTGCAGCCGCTCTGCAATCACCTCGTAGGAGACTAGCACACGGTGCCGCACGCTGGTTTTTCCGCGCCACATTCGACGCTTCTTGAAGCGCCGAAGAAAGGGCCCGATTCCCTGGGTAAAATCTCGATCAACCGAGTCTCGGGGATCACTCAGAATATCTTCTAGCTCCTCTGAGAGCGTTGCTGGGTACAGAATTTTATGAAGCTCTTCTGCCTCTGTATGAGCACTCCACCCTGAGAACAGCGAGCCGAGTTTGTCGAGTTCAATAGCTGAAAAGTGCTTCCGGAGGTGCGCGTCTAGTCCAGCTTCCGCCTCCGTCGAATCAAGCTCGGAACAATCAACGTAGAACCGTCGAATAAGTGCGAGCTCCTCGGTGCTACGACCGAGCAGCAGGTACTTGATCGCCTGCAGCTGGTCACGAGATTTCACGGCATTGATTCGCTTTGTCTCGTAGACCTCAGTTTTTCCGATTGTACGTCTCCCCGCACCGCCAGAATCCTGAGCCGAAGGATGAATGATAGAGAAAAGCTGTCGGGCCACGTCCTTGTATGGAATTAACAAGAACTCCTCTCGGAGAGCGCGCACCTGTAGTTCAGTGCAGTCGAGCAACATTGCGGTAATACGGGCGGCTTTATCAGCATGCTCACCATGGTACAGATCCCAGATGGCTTTCGCCGTGCTCTCGACATCAAGCCCTTTGACAATCCGACTGATACGGTCAGACGCGTCATGGCCAACTCGCTTGAGAATTTGGTGGTAGATCTCAGGACGCTCGCCACGCTCTCGGATAGGAGTATAGTAGTGCTCAGTGAAGAAATCGTTCGCTTTGTCGAGGATATCCTTCATCTCTCTCGCGGTCTTTTCCGCAAGAACAACATTGAACGCACTCAAGTAGACATCGATGTCGGTTTCTCGGACTTTCTGAGCGAGGTTGTAAATCTGGTGCGCGAGAGCTTCTGCTATTTCCTGCTGCTCTCGGCTGCGAGCCTCGCGGGCGAATCGGTCGAGCTTCGGCTGCAGCGCGGGTGCAGCAATCGGCTCAGCTGCTAACTCGGTAAGCTTTGCTTCTCCACCCTCAATAGCCAGTGGGCGGTAGTATTGATCAAAAATTTCTCCCTGGTAGTAGTAGTGAGAGTAATCTACTTGCTCCGGAGCTTCGTCTTGAGAGACCTCTTGCTGCTGAGCGGCTTCTTGCTCGGGCAGAGCCTGGGCGGCTAGTATCCGCTTTTTAAAGACTATCTTCTTCCCCCCAGAACCCGACTGATCCATGCAGACAGCTCCCGCTGCGCCTTAGACGTACTCCATTTCAAGCCAAGCACGCTCGCGCTTGTCACGATCCGGATCTTCCACGATGTCCTGCAGTATTATTCGGCCAAGTCGGGCGTAAATTACATCAATCGTGGCGTTTTTTCCGTCCATGTGCAGCGGATCCAAGAAATCAGGATGGAAACGCAGCATGTGCTCCATAACCGCCCGATCATGCTCAGATTTGGCGATCATGCACCACACGTTTTTGCCCACCCAACCGAAGTCAGCCGCCCCCCAATCAAGCATTTGCTGAACGTAGTGCCCGATTGAAAGAAGCTCCTCTGGCGCCGGCGGGCGCTCGAACTGATACGTCCCTTCGCTGTTCCGCATCCGGTCTGCCACCCAAACGAGATTCGAAACGAGCTGCGGCTGACAGTGCTTCGAGAGCACGCGACGCTCAAGTGTTGAATCGAGGTACGCCATCCGAATCGGATGGATACGTCGCAGGAACGCGTCGTCTAGCCTGCGGTTAAAGTTCTTGGTGAAGATAACGAGGAGGTTGTCCACATTGCAGTCGATCGGAGGCCGAGACTCAAGCCAGATGCGCGCGTCCTGAATCGGGCCGAGGAAGAAGGTATCGATGTGACTCTCCACTTTGTCGATCTCATCGATGAGCAGGATAACGGGCTGGCTCTGCGACTTAAGGAAAGCACGAGAGAGAATCCCAAGATTCATCAGCTTGTCTTTCGCCTGCGACTCCTGGCCCGCCATAGAGCTCGCTATTGCGAGAGCCGACGGAACCTCAATCAAGTGGGAGGTATTCATGCCCTGGTAACAGCTCAAGCACATGAAATCTGCGCCTGTGACTTTTGCAAGGCACTTCGCCAAAAAGCTCTTGCCGCATCCAGACGGCCCCTCAAGCAGAACCGCTCGTGTTCGATCCGACGGCGTCGTCAGCAACAGCGACATCTGGGTCGCTGTAAAGCGCGCACACTGGTAACCAACTGCGGCGAGACGGCGCGCCATCTCCTCCGGATCGTCGAACCGCGTGAGGCCAACCTTCTCAGGCTTGTACGCCTTTCCCCGCCGCTTTGCATCGGGATCATCAACGATCTCTTCGAGCAGCCAACGGCCGAGGCGAGCATGAATCTGCTCAATCGGCGCATTGCGGTTATCCGGAACGAGCGGATCGGCGAACATTGGGTGGTACCGCATCATCTGCTCAAACACCGTCCGATCATGCTCGGACTTCGACAGCATGTAGAACAGGTTGCGCCCAACGAAGGCAAAGTCAATCAAGTCCCACGCAAGGAGATGCTGCAGGTAGTGGGCTGCCTTAAGCAGCTCTTCCGGCGCCGGCGGACGCTCAAACGGATAGCTTCCGTCGGATGCCCGCATGATGTCAGCAATACGAATCAGGTTCTCAGCAAGGCGCGGCTTACAGTGCGGAGCAAGCACTCGGCGCTCAAGGCTGGAGTCCATGAAGCGCATGCGAAGCGGGTGCACACGACGAAGGAGCGCCTCGCTGATCGGACGCTCAAAGTTCTTGGTGAAGATAATTATAAGATTCTCAAGGTTCGCGTCGATTGGCGCCCGCGACTCAAGCCATACTCGCGCATCCTGAATCGGGCCGAGGAAGAATGTGTCAATCGCCACATCAACCTTGTCAATTTCGTCGATCAGGAGAATTACCGGCTTTTTCTGTGATGCAAGGAAGGCTTTTGATATGACGCCAAGCGTCATGAGCTTCTCGTGATCAAGCTCCTCTTTGCCCGCCATCGCATTAACCATTCCGAGCGTCGACGGAATTTCGAGCAGGTGCTGAAGGTTCATTCCCTTGTAGCAGGAGAGACACATCAGCTCTGCGCCAGTGATCTTGGCGAGCGACTTGGCCATGAAGCTCTTACCGCAGCCGGACGGGCCTTCTAGCAGAATACATTTAATACTGTTGAGCTGTGTGTTGAGCAAAAGGGAGAGCTGCACAGCGTAGAACGGCAAACAGTGGTAGCCGACCTCTGCGAGCTTGAGCTCAAGCTGCTCCGGACTGCCTACGTGCTGAAATCCAACCGCCTCGGGCTTGTAGCTTGAGTGGAAATTCGGATTGACGATACCGAGCTCACTGCCATCAGTCTTGGCTTTGCCATCATCGACAAATTTGCCGAAGCGGAACTGATAACCTTTCGCACCAGTGTCTTTTGTCCCGTCGTTGTTGTTGTCCTGTGTCATGCCGCGAGAAACCTCCGGAGCGCCCGTACTGGGAAAAACCCTTTTGCTCTCAGGATAGTTATGGTCACTTCCTGGCACCGTGTAGCCTTGGGGTTCTTCCGGTCCCTAACTGATCGTTGAAGTCCTGCAGTTTGCTTCCAAAAATCTTCAACGCATTGATTTTACAGTGTTATTTTACGGCGATTCCAAGCGAAAAAAGTAGCCACAAAATCTAACGTTGGCTGACAGCCAGCCGTTACTAAGGGACAGAAGGTCGGTGAAGCAGCGGGTCGCTCGCTGCCAGCCAGTTGAGCCCGCCCGGCGCCACACGCCGCTCGGCACAACTGGCCATATTCTCCAAACCTTCAAGAGAGTGCATGGCTCCAAGGATGTGGGCCAAAAGGTAAGGACACGATGTCTGTTGTAATCGCCGCCAACCTCGTCTCGCTGCGTCTTCAAACTCAGCTCAAGAGAACAACTGCGGAACTCGGAAACGTCTACACTCGTCTCGGATCCGGCCTTCGGATCAATTCGGGAGCCGACGATCCTGCTGGACTTGCTCTTGCTGACAAGCTTCGGTCGCAAAGCAAGCTGTTTTCCGTCGCAGTGCGCAACGCCAACGACGGTCTCTCCTTTACCGCCATGGCCGATGCAGGACTATCCGAAATAACCTCGCTGCTACAGCGCATGTCAGAGCTCGCAAACCAGGGGGCCAACTCGCTCTACTCGATTACGCAGCGCTCCGCCATGCAAATTGAATTTTCTGCGCTCGGGTCAGAGATAACCCGCATAGCCGACACTACTCAGTTCAATGGATTTGCCGCGTTGAACAACAGCAGCGACAAGACAATACAGGTTGGAATTTCATCGGATGCGAATTCCAGAATTACAATCGGCTCAGTGAGCGCCTCGCTCGGAGAGCTCGGCATCGGCTCCGGCAGCATGCTGACCTACTCACTGACAGGCGTCTCGATCGACGCAGCGGTGAGCGCGAGCCGGCAGGCAATCACTGCGCTGGCAGCAGCCGTCGACGAGGTGGCTTTCCGGCGCGGTGTGGTGGGAGCAGCCTCCGAGCGGCTGCGGGCTGCTGTTAACACCCTGAGCGTCATGCGAGAAAACGCACTGGCCGCCGAGAGCCAGGTCCGGGACGCAGATATCGCGGAAGATGTTGCAAAACTTGCAAGGCTACAGGTGCTAGAGAAGTCTCAGGTCGCTCTTCTGGCTCAAGCAAACCAAGAGCCCAGCTTGGTGCTCAAGCTCCTTGGGACCGGCTAGATCTCGAACACCTACGACTCAAGAAGAGCTTCAAGCCCGAGCAATTCGCCAAGCACTCCTTCGCTCGCTGGTTTTCCTGGCTCAAACAACAACGCGTTGAGCCCGGCTTCGCGCGCTGCTGCCACATCGAGTCGCGCGCAGTTGCCCACGTGCAGCATCTTGTCGGGCGAGATCGCGGTCTGCTGCGATATAGCCTCGAAGAATCTTGGCGACGGCTTCTTCCAGCCTAAGTCTCCCGCCGTGACCACAAGCGAAAGGATAGAGCCAAACCCCAGCTCATTCAGGACCTGCCTTGTGCGCGCATCATTGTTGGAGGCCGCGATGACGAGTAGCCCTTGCTCCCGCAGCCCTCGACAGGTTTCGAGCGCCCCAGGCATGACGCTTCTTGAGCTGCCGGCAGCAAAGAACGAATAGACAGACGCAATAAGATCTCTTCGGCTGCCAAGTCCAGGTTGGCAATCTTCGAGCACCCTTCTGACAAACTCGTGCCACAGCAGCATCTCGCGAGCCGGATTAGTTGCGAAATTCCCGCGGACGTTTAGGTAGTCACTCTCAAAGTTTCTCCAAGCCGAGAAAATACGAGCCTGGAGCAGGTCCGGCGAAAAGTGAACACCGCTGCTCCGAAGGGCCTCCGAATAGAGCTCGCCGATCCCCCCCCTCAGGGCAACTAGGGTGCCATCGACATCGAAAATTACCGCTTTTATTCCCCGCATATCCGCTCTTCTCTGAAGCCACTTCGCCACCCGCGTACGCTACAAAATATAACATCGAACTACTACCGACAGCTTCGATCTGATGCGATTCGCACCCCATCCGGCCTTCATATACCGGGGATGTGGGTAGTCATTTGATTACAGGTGCCGTCACGTTTACCATACAAAGGTAGAGTCATCGCGTCGCGTTGACTCGGTTTTTCGACTATTTCTCCCCCAAAGGGAGGCGGCAACCACTCAGCCAAGACGAACTTGGCCCGGTTTTTGGCATCACAGCTAAACTAACTCTTCGCCCGCATCAAACACCCGGGCACATAGGAGACCGGTGTAGTATGAAATCGCTCCGTGAGTACTCGACCCTTCCATGTGGCGTGACCTTCGTCTTTGCTTTAGGTCTCGCAACGCTAAACCTCGCCCCAACGCCGTCGAGTGCGCAAAGCTCTGATACCACTGCTGCTCCAACCGGGGAGGACAGAGCCAGCATCGCGCAGCCTGCCCCGCCCGCTGAAGGCGACCCCGCCGCCCAAGAAGCTGCCCTCAGGCAAGCTGAGGATGACCTCCTAAAGAAGCTCTCCGCATCCCTCCCGCCAGCATCTGAAGCGGCAGGAACTGAGCCGGCCACGGCGATCGTGGTCGCAGACGCGCCCAAACCACCAGCAGCAACAAGCGCTCCCGGCGCTGTGCTGACGGAGCGAGTCCAGTCGCCGGCCTCGCAACAGATCGCTCCTCCATCGCCAGCCCTGCCAGCTCAAGCTGCAGTGGCGCCGCTAAGCGTCTGTCCGCCATGCGCGGTGCAGCAAGCCGCTACCAAGCCAGCGCCGAAGAAGAGGACCTCTGTGTCGGGCAGAAGCACGCGCAGCGCCTCTGCCGCCTCGACCAACACGATCCGAGACGAATTCACCTTCCACGGACGCGCTGGAAGCTGCTCTGACTCGATTGACGACCCGTACGTTCCGAACTCAAAACAAGCGCGAGTTGTGGCTTCTCGCGCTCACCTGCGCATCGCTCCAGGAAGAAACCAAAGCAGCCTTTTCGTGATGCCGAAGAATGCGATCGTGTCGATCGAGCTGCGCGATGGACAATGGTACCGAGTAACCACAAGCACCGGCATCCGGGGCTGGCTCGCGACCCAGGACGTTATCTTCGACGTGGATGTCCCCGAGAGCAGCACTGTTAAAGTAGGGCCATACAATGGCTCCTACGAGCCAACAGGGATTA
>CAYPUA010000032.1:0-13838 GCA_964413875.1 uncultured Bdellovibrionales bacterium | reverse complement strand
CAAAGCGCGCGGCTAATGCCGCACGCTTGCCGTGCGCCGACCTTGCGTGCCGAAACCAGTTTGCTCCGATCATGCTCACCTTGCGTGGCCCAAAGACAGGTCGCCTTACCCTGGTCATAAACGCAGTTGACGGCGACTCGACCAGCCTGACAGAGGATGCACAATCTCCGCTGCTCCTGAGCGGCACAACCCGTGCCTTCGCCGCCGGACGAAGCCGGGAGTCACGCAAGTTCGCTGCAGTGCTGTACCGAGACACTCAGCCGCCGATGCTTGAAATCGCGCTGCCGGGCGAGGCTGCATCTCGTCGCTCCCTTAGTCGGCCAATCCTCGTGAAAGCTTCCCTCGGGCAACCCGAACGAATGAGAGGAGGCTTGAAGGGAAGAGCCGATGTTCCCTCGTCGTTCCATAGGAGGGACTACCTCTGTCCGCTACAGGCGCCTCGACCGACGACGCCGCTGCTCAGGTCGCAGGAGCGCAAAACCTCGAGCGCACTGTACGACGTCCTGTATCTCGCTACTGATTTTGAGCCGAGCTTCGCCCGAGTGAGCGGGTGTGGCTCGGCACGCCGCTGCAACAACAAGATTCGGGGAACAATCCATCGCACCTCAATGCTGTACGAAGAGCCCTTCGGGCTAGTGCTCAAGGTTGCCCAGCAGTTCGGGCCGACTTCGTTTGGCCGCTCGACGGAGCCGTCAGTCATCCTTGGAAAGTTTGTCGATTTCAACAACGCAAACAGGCCTGACGTGATCCACGACGGCCGTACCAAGGCGCGCGGACAAGCCGACCTGCTGCAGCTGTTCACCGGCAAAGCCCTCGATGATGAGGTATACGGCCTTACCTACCTCTCAGTGGCATGCCGAAACCAGATGTCAAATGTTGCTAGCCTCGTGGTGCAGCACGTGTCCGACTCCCTAGACCCGACAATCGTTGCGCACCATATCGGACACACCCTCAGTGCAGTCCATTCTGCCGAAGGGATCATGCGGGCGACTCTCTCCGAGCCAGCAGCTACAACCTTCGATCAGGAGAGCAGGGACGCGATCGCAGGCCACCTCTCTTCGCACTACAGCTCGTGCCGCGGCGGCAAGGGCGCTGGCTCGCTGCCGACAACTCCGGCCCCGACGCCCACTGCGACTCCCACTCCAACAGCTACACCAACCGCCACACCCACCCCGGATCCCTTTCCCGGAGTTCCCCGGTCGCTTGAGCTGTCAGTCCGACGAACCTCGACATCACGCGTTGAAGTGCGAGTGGAGGTCTCCGCGCTGCATCCGGGATGCTCAGTGACCGTTCGTGCATCTGGCGCCGAAAGACTCGTTGACTCCGGACGCATCATTCGTCAGTTCGTGCCAGCGGAGCTGGTGACCCGAGTAAGCCGCCGCTTTCAGCTCGGGATCGGGACGTCCTCCGAACACTCGCCTGTTGTGCACTTCTGGGCAGAGCACACTTGCGCTGATGGACAGCGGATTGAGGTGTCAGAGGTTGCTCGCTTCAACCCCAATACCGGAGACACGCAGAGAAAGCTCGTTTCAAAGCCGCGCTGGATCAAGCTGCTGGCTGACGCGTTTAGCTAACAAGCTGCGCCTGGCCAACATGGCAACTCAGCGGCACAGCAACGTCCTGCTCAGGCAGACCCCTAACCTCTCGTTTGATTTGGCCGAGGCGGCCGCAACCCGTATTTACGCCGAGCCCACTTGTGTGCAAAGTTTGGCCCATGACATCAGAATTAGTGAGAACAAACATCCTCTCAGGATCGCCGCTGGAGCCGCTGCGTGGGTATGCCCGCGCCGTTCAAGTAGGCAATCACCTCGCAGTCTCAGGAACAACGGCGATGAACGCAAAGGGTGAAGTTGTCAGCCCGGGCGAGCCCTACGAGCAGACCAAATACGTGCTCTCTGCCATTAAGACGATCTTGGCCAGCCGTGGCTTCCAGCTCTCAGATGTGGTGCGGACTCGCCTCTTCGTCACCAACATATCGCGCTGGGAAGACTACGCTCGGGCTCACCGTGAGGTATTCGAACCGATCCGACCGGCAAGCAGCATGGTGCAGGTCGTAAAGCTCGTGGACCCAAGGCTCGTGGTCGAGCTAGAGGTTGATGCTATCAAGGGCGCCGCTGAAGTAGAGAGCGTCTCTCTTCAGTACTGAGCCACCCTACACGTCGTAGATAAAATCGATCTCAGCCTGCACCTCAGGATGCAGGGACTTGTGCACGGGGCATGCCCTCGCGGCAGCCTCAAGCCGCCGCCGCTCAGCATCTCCAAGAGCTTTAGGAAGATACACCGTCAGCGGGATATTTCCGATACGCCTCGGCTCCTGCTGCATATGCTTCTCTACACGCATGTGCATCCCGTCCACGTTGATGCCAGCACGATCGGCGACGATAGCGATCGTCGTAAGCACACAAGAGCCAAACGCTGCTGCGACAAGGTCCGTTGGAGAGAAGCTCATGCCCTCGCCGCCGTTGTCTTTGGGGGCTTCGGTAATGAACCGTGAGCCCGACTGCTGATGGGTCAGCTCAACTTTCTTCGACCCGAGGTACTTGCCCGTTATCTCAACGCTCATTCAGCCTCCTTGCCGGCTTCTTTCGCGGCTTCCTTCTCTTCCAAGGCCTTATCGAGGCGCTCAACATCGGATTCGCTCGGAGCGTAGAGATCATCCCCTTCACCGCTCAGCGAGTCGTACTCATCGGTCTCCGCACCATCAGTCATTAGGCCGTATCGGTGCTGGTAGTAGGCGCCCTGCATGAAGCCGTAGTAGTCGAGCGAGCTTTCCTTCGCAGTTTCTACGGCCTGCAACAGGCCAGAACGTGTGTGGACGAGCTTCAGCCCCAGAGTGCCACCCGCGATAGCGAGCTTCGTGCTCGATGAGAGGTTTGTGTACCCAACCCAGCCGATCGGATCGAGGAACGCATCAACTATTCTGCCGACTCCATCTCTGACGTTGGAGGGCCCAAGCACCGGCAGCATGAGGTACGGACCCGCCGGGACACCGTGGTACGCCAGCGTTATGCCGAAGTCCTCTTCATGGTCGGGAAGCCCCATGTCTTTGGCGAAATCGATGAAGCCCGCTATGCCGATAGTTGAGTTGATAAGAAACCTGCCCGTATGGTCGAGCGCTTGCTCAAACTTTCCCTGGCAGATGTCGCTGAATAGGTACGACGGGTAGCGCAAATTTAGGAAGAAATTTCCGATGCCCGTGCGAACTTCATCAGGCAGTACATCGCGGTACCCCTCTGCAACTGGCACTAAAACGTACTCATCGAGATGGTCGTTGAACCAAAAGATGCCGCGGTTGAATCCCTCAATCGGGTCATAGGGCTCCTCCGGCTGGGCAAAAGCGATGAGTGGCGCTGCTGCAGAGATGAGCCAAGCAGATAGGATACGAGTGAGAATTCCCTTCATGTGGCTCCTCTGTTTGGTAGCGACTAGCTTCTCCCTTGGTAGGCTTTGATGCCTTCTCCAAGCACCCGAATCGCCGCCTCAGTATCGTCCCGGTTAAGCACGAACGCAATTCGGATAGTGCTCTTCCCCACATTTGGGCGCATGTAGAAGCCTGCTGCCGGGGCCACAAACGTGGTTGCACCCTGGTGGTCGAACTCCGTAAGCATGAACGTTGCAAAGCTCTCAGCGTCATCCACCGGCAGCTGTGCCAACGCGTAAAAACCGCCCTGCGGCGCGTAGGAGCGGACCCCAGGGATGCGAGAGAGAGCCGCGACGGCAACGTCACGCCGGGAGCGGTACTCACCATGGGCGGCACTGAGGTATTCCGGCCCTATCTTGTCGAGCATCTCGGCTGCAGCAATCTGGTCGATGCTCGGCGCAGCGAGGCGGGCCTGGGCAATATGGAAAGCCGCCTGCCGCACCTCCCGGTGCCACGTCATCATGCACCCTATCCGAGCGCCACACAGGCTAAAGCGCTTGGAGAGGCTGTCTACGACGATGATGCGGGGGTCCTGCGGAGCTAACTCGAAAATGCAGCGCGGCTCAAGCCCATCGTAAACAAACTCTCGGTACGTTTCATCGACGATTAGGAAGAGGTCCCGCTCGCGCACGAGCTCAACCAGCATGCGAAGCTCGTCATCTGTCGCAACCGTGCCGGTTGGATTGTTCGGATTGCAGAGCAAAACTGCTCTCGTGTAGGGCGATATGTACGGCTCGATCTGCTCACGCATGGGCAGGGCAAAGTTCTCCTCTAACGAACACGGCAGCGGCACGAGCCGCACGCCAGAGATAGCCGAGAATCCAATGTAATTCGCGTAGGTCGGGTCGAATATCAGGATCTCGTCACCAGGATCGCAACAAACCATGAATGCGAAGATGAGGGCCTCACTCGCTCCGACGGTTATGAGCATCTGCTCGGGAGTGATGCCAATTCCGTAATCCGAGTTGATGCTGCGGCTCCATGACTCAAGCAGGTGCTGGCTGCCCTGAGACGCCTCGTACGCGACAACTTTTTCATGGTAGGAAGCAACGCCGTCGAGAAACTCCTGTGGAGAGCCCACGTCAGGCTGCCCGATGTTAAGCCTGTGCACTTTGAGCCCTCTGCTGGCCGCCTCGTTAGCGAGACCGGCGAGACGACGAATCGGCGATGGAGGGGTCTTGCGAGCGCGGTGAGAGAGGTCAGGAATCTTCATAGTCAGACGAGCAGGTGCCCAAAACCGGGTTACGAGAGGGAGCTGCCTCGGAGCATAGTAAAGCGAGCGCCTCTAGGGAACTACTTCGGAGCTATATCCAGTGCTTGCGCCGAAAGAATACCGTGAGTGAGACGGCCAGCGTCAGCATCGCCACCAGCACCACAGGGTATCCCCAGACCCAGTGGAGCTCTGGCATGTACTCGAAGTTCATCCCATAAATGCCAGCCACGAACGTCAAAGGAATAAAGATGCTCGACATCACGGTTAGGAGCTTCATCACCTGATTCATCTTGTTGCTGACACTTGAGAGGTAGACGTCGAGCATCCCCGAGACCACGTCGCGCTGGGTCTCAATCGTGTCGATAGTGTGAATAGTGTGGTCGTACAGGTCTCGCAGGAACACCCGCGTTTCGTGAGTGACCAGGGGAGACTCGTCCCGAATGAGCGAATTGACTATCTCTCGCATCGGCCATACGGAGCGCCGCAAGAAGATCAGCTCGCGCTTGAGGTGGTGCACCGCTCTGAGAGTTGAGGGCTTCGCGTCGCTGACGACTTCCTGCTCGACATGCTCGACATCCTCCCCTACCTGCTCAAGCACCTGGAAGTAGCCGTCCACAACTGCGTCCACCAGCGCGTAAGCGAGGTAATCGGCTCCGAGCCTCCGAATCCGCCCTTTGCCGGAGCGGATCCGTGCTCTCACTGGCTCGAACACATCTCCAGCGTCTTCAAGGAACGACAACACCCAGCCGTTGCCCAGGATGATGCTTGAGTGCTCAGCATCAACGCCCTTGCGCGCAGAGCTGTACGTGATCATCTTGAGCGCCATGAAGATGTAGTCATCGAACTGCTCCAGCTTCGGTCGCTGCGAGGTGTTCGCGATATCTTCGACCACTAGAGGATGGAGCTTAAAATTCTCGCCGAGGATTCGCAGCACTTCGACATCATGCACGCCGTCTACCGTGTACCAGGTCACCCCCTGAGGATTCGCCTCTGGAAGGCACTCGGCTGGATTCACGACTTGCAGGTCCTCGTACCCATTCGGATTGTACCGCATCCTGGTGATCGAAACTGATTCGCTTCGCTCGCGGCCTACGTACGCCACAGTACCCGGCGAGGCACCTATCGGTTTGCGAGGGGCTTTCTTCTCTTTCGGCATGGGGGACGATCTTCGCTCGGTTTTGGGCTAATGCGGAGGGTTTTGGCCTCGGGCTTCATTTGCGGAGCCCAGGCAGAGATTATCCTCTCCGCTTCGGTTCAAAAATACCCTTTTGGGTCAACCGCAGGCGGAGTCCCAAGCTGGCCAGGACCTCCAAAACTGGGATCCATCCCTGGACGGCGCGCTACGACTCTATGCGGTCACCGAGCATCGGGCGACGAGATGCTGGTGAATATATGGGGCTGCTGTCGCCGAGGGTCGTGCTCAAGCAGGACAGAGCAGTCGATGTTGCCGATCTTTGCCTGGATCTGCGCGGCATCCTCCGCAGTGCGCGTGTAGCGCAACTTCTGGCATAAGATAGGCCGATGTGGCCCGGCTCCTGGCTGCGTCGGAGCGCTTGGGGGCTGGGTGCTCAGGATATCCGTAACCTCCTTAAAAGCCTCTTCCAAGGCCCAGCGCCATGCCCAGCTTGAGCCGAAGCGCCCCGTGCGCCTCGCTTCGAGGTCGTCGTACATGGCCCTAAGCCCCTCGCAAAAAGCGGGTTTCGAAACGAGAGCATTTTTAACTAGCTGGTCTGGCTTCGACTCATCTGGAGAGTATGCATGCAAACCTACTGGACCACACTGGAACACCTGCGCTGTATGCCGAAACGCCAATACCGAGTACCTACAATCTTTCAGCACCTCTACGTAGATATGGCGCTCCCGTCTTTCCGGCGAAACAGCGACGACGGGATGCAGAAAGCGCACATTGATAGTTGGGTCGCTGGGGTCTAGCCCGCCAGAGTGCAGAGAGTTCGCTATTTCAAGCCGGAGCTGAGCCTCCATCGAAGAAAACACCTGCATGTCGTCGAACGTGAAATTGTCGCGGCTTCGCACCAACTCGTTTTCGCCTTTGGTGCCGATGCGGGCCCAGCCGAGGTAGGCTTCATGTAGAACGCGTTGCGCCATCTCTGGAGATGCCCGCTCTGGATTACGCAGATCGGAGAGATCGTTGAGATCTAGCGGCGTTTCAGAGTACCTGTCGAAAGATGAGGGATCGCGATCTTGAAACATGCTTCAGGAGCTCCTCAGAGGTCTGTAGCGGGAGAGCTTAGCACTTAGCTTCACTCTTAGGACCAGGAATTTCCTGAGCGTAGGCCCGCAGACTGCCTCAGTGATCCTGAGGGGCTAACTGGAACGGACAGCCCTAGGCAGCTCGCCGCAGCTCCACTACAGCCCGTGTCGCTTAAGAGCCGCAACAAATTCAGGGCGACAGAGTGTGCCAAGCGCCTGGAGAAGATGCCGACACGCTCTGATGACCTCAGGCGAGGAGTCTGCCTTCGAGCTAAGTGGCAGCACTTTTGGGCCGAAAAATGGCAGCTCAATCACCGAGATGCCAAGCAGCCCTGCCACTTCCGGGATTAGCCCCTTCGCCGAAGCGCCGAGTGACGAAACCACGCTGAGCGCCCGCAGGCACTCGCTCTCTGACACGGAAGCCTCTCCACAATCCTTGCGCGCTTTTAAGAAATCGCCGACAAGATTTCCCACCGACTTGAAACGCTCTGCAAACCACGGGTAATTCGAATGGGAATGGCACCAGTGGCAAAAAGCGTCGGTTGCTTCAGACGAGTCCAGGATGTTTCGTACGAGCTGCACTTGAACAGGATAGTAACTTGGATTGGGCCGAGCAGAGAGGATATCCCAGAGAATCTGTGCCTCTCGCCTAAACCAGTCTCCTCGGATAGCCCAAGGGGAGAGCTGTCGGAGCAGCAACGAGTCCACCGAAGGATCGAGGTGAGGAAGAAACGCTAGGACCTGATTGCTGATGACCTCAACGATCGGAGCCTGGAGACACGGGTCTATCTTCGAAAGGCTGTGCGGCAGCTGAAGTGCGAGGCTGCACAACGCAGTGTAGCTGTCTGGCTTCCGAAGGTCATCCCGCAGCCTCGCTACCATCGCCGGCGCCATGCCGAGGAGCACGGCGTCTGGCAGGCCTATGAGCGGTCCGATTGCGTTGGCGGGCAAGCTGCGAATTCCTCGGCCGAGCAGCTCTCCGACTCCTAGAAGCTGCTGCTGAACCGACGGGTCAAGCCGGTGCGGAAGCGTATTGGCTGCTCGCAGCGCTGCCGCAAGCCCCTCCTCTACTGAGGCCGATGGAGACTTCGCGTATGCCTCGAGGCAGCGGACGTACTCAGCCGCTTCAGCGCCCGGCTTGCGGGACAGGGCTTCTCCCACTTCAAGCAGAATAGGAACGCTCTCGCCAGGAAGAAGTGGCGACATCGCACTCAGAAATCGCGCCACTCGCCTGGCTGCCTGGATAGTTCGAGTGTCCTCAGCTTCCGACAGATCTGCGAGATACCTGCGTTGGTCCGAGAAGAGCTCTTGGGCAACCAATCGAGCGAGCAGTGGAGACCGCTCTGACCTTGTGAGCACGCCGGACAGATCGCTCCACGAGTGTGCCGAGCAGCGGAAGTGAAGCCATGCATCGAGCAGCCTCTGCTCTTCGTGTTGAAATAGCTCTGGCATGCGCCGCACGGAGTCAAAGAGCGAGAGGTCATCACAAAATCGGGCCAAGGTGTCGCGAATAATCTCAGCGCGCTCTGGAGCTGCTCCACTCAAGTCGCAACTCCGCAACTCCATGATCATCTGCTCCGCCTTCTCTAGCGAGACGCGCGGAGAGCCGTCTGAATGCCGAGAGAGCCGGCCCCAGAGCCCCGACCAGGAGAGGTCAGATGGATTGCTTGATTGTGGAATCGAGAGTTCGGCCGAGGCGGCGCGAACCGAAGATTGAACGTGTTGGTGGTTTGTCTGCATACAGCCGAATACAACAGCCGAGGGAAGGTATCACAGCGAGAATTCCTAAGAGAGGCGGCTAGCCCCAAAAGCCGGCTCTTTAGGGCGATTTTGGCAGGAAACGTGCGGAGCCGCATCACTGTAATGATTCGTTTTAGTCGTTTTCAGCTCTTCCTTTTAGCGTCCCAATTTTGCTTATCTCCCCGCCACCCTTTAGGCTTCCCGTTATGGCAGTGACTCCGCAAGCGGCCGACAGATCCAATTTGCCTGCCTGTGCAGTGTTGGCAGCCTCCCTGTTCTTCTCGGGTGCGCGTGCCGTAGAAGCCCAGGAGGGGATGCAGCCTTCTCGTGCCATTCCACAGCCCCCCTCAGCCCCGGCTCAACTGTCTTCTCTTGCTCTTCCGCCGATTGGTTCCCTGCCGGGAGTCGATCCCTTATTTCTCGATGAATCGCGCGACCTTTCCCGACACATCACCGCCCTGCCCCCGAAGCTGATGCTGCCAGGGCAGATCCATAAACTCTCCCTGCAGGGACGCCTGCACCTTGATCCCAACGGCACGCTCCTGGACGAGAAGAGCCTGATGCTAGTCTCGTGGGACCGCCGGGGCGCAGTGTTTGAGAAGTCAGTGTTCCAGCCCCCTTCAGCCACGCACTCGGCGGCCGTCATGGTGCGTTCCCGAATTGAAGCGCAGCAGAACAGCGACCAAACCGTCTCATTCGTTCTGCACCAAAGCTTTTCTGTCATCAGCTTCCTCCCGCACACGACTCACTCCATTTCCGACCACGTGCGGCTCTTTCCGTCAGCGCTGCAAGATCCGAGAGGAGTGAAGGGTCGCAACTGGCAGAGCCTCGAACTGCTATTTTCTCCGAACTCGTTCATTGACGCTCCGGCGATTCGTGTTTCGGCCTCGCGCTTCATCCCGGTTTCGGACTCCCTCTACAGAGCCTTTGTGCTTCGCGCCCATGACCTAGATGCCTCAGGCACGCGCTACTTCGTCCTCGGCTCTATGAACCAGACGCCAGGGGTTGAGAACTGTATCGGGGCGCTCAAGGGCGTCTCCCGGTATCTGCCGGATGGAGGCGGAGCCGAGCCTCTGCCCCGCACCTTTTCCCTGCGCGGCGAAGATGCGACAAACTACGTCGCACGGGACATCCTGAGGCGAAGCGGCATAACAGCGGCACCTCGCGCCGCGTTCGACCGCCCGGATGAGGTCCTTCTGAATGAGTTTGTTGCTCGCATCCCTCACGTGGCATCGCCGCTAGTGTCCTGGTATTCGCTTCGAGGCGAAAACTAAAACAGGTTAGCGGCACAGCCGGCGGGCTCACTCCCCGGCGAGCCCTCAATCCGTTGTTTTGCAGACACTTACCACTCCAGCTTTGAAAGTTAGAGCTAAGTCATGGTAAACTTTTTGGTTATCGGTACCCTACCCCCGGAGCACGCATGGCACCTTTCTCCCTCGAAGAGCACGGCATCACGGTCAAGAAGATCCATCGGAACCTCGCACCGTGCCGGCTCTACGAAGAGGCGATCCTGAACGAGCCAGGGACCCGAATTGCGTCCTCAGGTGCGCTGGTCGCTTACTCCGGCGCTAAGACGGGCAGGTCGCCAAAAGACAAGCGAATCGTCAAAACCGACCCCTCGGCCCCCGATATTTGGTGGGGCGCAGTCAACGTCGCCCTTGAGCCCAACGTGTTTGACATCAACCGAGAGCGGGCCGTCGACTACCTCAACACTCGTGACCACCTCTACTGTTTCGACGGGTTTGCCGGCTGGGATCCTGCGACCCAGATCAAGGTGCGCGTTATCTGCTCCCGTCCCTACCACGCGCTCTTCATGCACACGATGCTGATTCGCCCGACGCACGAACAGCTTGAGGCGTTCGGCAAGCCAGATTTCGTCATTATCAATGCCGGCCAGTTTCCCGCCAATCGCCACACGCCAGGCATGACCTCCAAAACGAGCATCGACCTAAGCTTTGAGAAGGGCGAGCTCGTCATCCTCGGCACTGAGTATGCGGGTGAGATGAAGAAGGGCGTGTTCACCGTCATGAACTACCTGATGCCCAAGCGCGGAATCCTCTCCATGCACTGCTCTGCCACAGCAGACAGGTCATCGGGACGGTCGAGCGTTCTCTTCGGTCTCTCGGGCACTGGGAAGACGACCCTCTCTGCGGATCCGAAGCGGATGCTGATCGGTGACGACGAGCACTGCTGGTCAGACAGCGGCATCTTCAACATCGAAGGCGGCTGCTACGCCAAGGCCATCGACCTGACCCCTGAGTCCGAGCCTGACATCTTCCAGGCGCTTCGCTTCGGCGCGGTGCTCGAAAACGTTGTGCTCGACGACGAGAAGCGCGAGGTTCAGTTTCACGACAAGTCGATCACCGAAAACACTCGTGGGGCCTACCCAATCGAGTTCATCCGCAACGCGAAGATCCCGTGTGTGGCGGGCCACCCATCCGACATCATCTTCCTCACCTGCGATGCGTTCGGAGTCCTCCCTCCAGTAAGCAGGCTCTCGACGGCTCACGCTATGTACCACTTCATCAGCGGCTACACGGCTAAAGTCGCTGGCACCGAGGTCGGTGTCACAGAGCCTACCGCAACATTCTCGCCCTGCTTCGGCGGACCGTTCCTCGTATGGCACCCGGCGAAGTACGCAGAGCTGCTCGCCAAGCGCATGCGTGAACATGAAGCGAACGTCTGGCTCGTCAACACCGGCTGGACGGGCGGCGGGTACGGAACGGGTTCGCGCATGAAGCTCAGCCTCACCCGTCGAATCATAGACGCAATCCATAGCGGAGAGCTCGCTAAAGCTCCGACCCAGAAGGACCCGGTGTTCGGGTTTGATGTTGTGACCGCTTGCCCAGAAGTGCCCTCAGAGGTCCTCATCCCCAAGAACACGTGGAAGGACAAAGCTGCCTACGACGCGGCAGCAAACAAGCTCGCAACGCTCTTCACTAACAACTTCAAGGCCTACGCCGATGGGGTTTCGGCTGAGGTCAGGGCGGCGTCGCCGAAGCCGCTCTCGTAACGCACCCGGTGGGGCAACAAACACAGACCCCGGGCAGTTTCCGACGGTCTCTTGCTCCCTTCGCTCTTTCCACGAGCTGCCAGGAGATACTGGAAATTCCTGATAGCCTCGCGCGGGTTAACCTTGCTCGCCCAGACCGCGAGGGC
Organism: uncultured Bdellovibrionales bacterium; assembly: GCA_964413875.1. Taxonomy (GTDB): domain Bacteria; phylum Bdellovibrionota_C; class UBA2361; order UBA2361; family OMII01; genus OMII01. The sequence continues at coordinate 2,094 of CAYPUA010000032.1, read as the reverse complement.
TATTCTGCTTGGCATGCGAGCTTCAAGCGCGGCATCACAGCTAAAAGAGTTAGTAAGCCAAAAATCGTGCCCCGGCTTGCTCGTGCTCACATCTCCCGATCGAGCCCGGAGAGACCGCGCGCTGGCATACGTCATCGAGCACTTCACTGATAACAAGCTGAAGCCCTCATCCTTCACGTTCGGCGATCAGGGTCGCACTACTATCCAGTCGTTCCTTGCAGACGCCGCAGAGCCATCGCTCTTTGAGCCGGTGCGGATTGTCGTTATCCGCGGCATCGAGAAGGCCAAGGCTGCAGAGGTTGAGCCGATAGCGACCCTAGCTGCGAAGAAGATCGCCGGCCTACATATGATTTTGGTTGGCGAGTCTCTGCCCAACAGCCCCAACTTCAAGAAAGCCGTTGAGAAGCACGGAACCCTCGTGCAGTTCGAGGAGCTAAAAGGCGCTGAGCTTAGCCGCTGGGTTGAAAAAGAGATGCGTGGTTGCGGGATGGCGCAGGCCCCAGACGACGTCGTGGGGCTCTTGCTGTCACTTGCGGGCGACGATGTCGATGCTATCGCACGTTTGGTCGAGAAGCTGGCGCTGTACGTAGATGGAGCTCCGCCGACGGTGGCTGCTCTCCGCGAGCTTGAGCCAGGCAGGTCGGTAGCGAGCGACTTTGAGCTCGCTGAGGCTCTCTTAAGCCCTAAGCGCGGAGCTACCGAGACGCTCATTCAGCAGCTCCTGGCGCAGGGCTCAAGCCCGTTCATGCTGATGGGGCTTCTCACCAAGACCTTCTCCACGCTGTACCGCATACGGGCAGCCCTCGACCGAGGGCAGTCACAGCAAGACCTGAAAACAAGCATTGGGATCTCGCCTTGGCTTCTCTCGAAGTACCTGCCATTGGCGCGACAGCTCTCGCTTCCCGAGATTGCCCGACGCCTTGAAGCCCTGATGAAAGCTGACTTCTCGCTCAAGGATCGCTCGCTCGGGCCAGGAGCAATTCTAAGTTCCCTCGCTGCATCGTGTGCTCCTGGCAGGAGCTTCTGACGTGAAGCTGCTCTCGATTCCAGCAGCAGTAGCCTTATTTGCCGCTGTGCTCTTTACGGGGGTCGCGGTGGCGGCTGAACAGAAGGCTGCCTCAGCAACAGCTTCCGCCTCCAGCGCAGCGCGCAGCCCCAACGCTGCTCCAGCTCGCTCGCCAAAGAAGCCGGCAGGGCAGCGCCCAGTGTCACTCTCAAGGTATCGCGGCTGGGACTACCTGGTTGGGAGGCTCAGGGAACGGGAGGTTCAGGAGCGCGACATCGTGCAGATCTACCAGAACCCCAAGATGCCGAAGTTCTCGCCGATTCCGTTTACGTTAGCTCCGCGAGAGAAGCCTGAGATCTACCGAAACTTTGCAAAGCCCACGTTTAGCCTCCTCGGCGCAAACTTCGCTCGGCAGAACAGCGAGATGTTCAACGACATCGAGCGGCAGCTCAAGGTTCCACGGGAGGTAGTGAGCGCAATCTTAGTTATAGAGTCGGGTATCGGTAGAAACACCGGCAACGAATTAGTCGTGTACCGGCTTTCACGCCTGGCTTCCGTATGCGACCCGAACAATCTTCGCTTCAACTACACAGTCCAGAAGAAGAAAGATGGCTCCGTCACTTTTGCTGCTGTTAAGGAACGTTGCCGTTACCTTGAGACAACTTTCCTTCCCGAAATACCGGCACTGATTGAGATCGGTAAACGCAACAAGATCTCCCCTCTCAATATCCGCGGTTCTAGCGCCGGCGCATTTGGCTTGCCGCAGTTCCTCCCGTCCGCTTTCTTGCGGTTCGGTGTTGATGGCGACCGAAATGGCTTCGTGTCTCTTCACCACCCTTCTGATGCGGCGTGGTCAGCCGCGAACTACCTGAGCAGCTACGGGTACCGAGACGATATTCCCGTTGAGGAGAAGCGCGCTGTCATCTGGCGCTACAACAAGAGCGATGCCTACATCGACACCGTTCTTTCTGTAAGCGACAGGATCCGACAGGAGCTGAACGCCACTCCGACGCCAGCGATTCTGGATGCTGCCGGGGCCGCAACGCCTCTTGAGTAGGCGCATCTCCCGTAGGCCATCAATTCTCCCC
>CAYPUA010000031.1:0-34803 GCA_964413875.1 uncultured Bdellovibrionales bacterium | reverse complement strand
GTAATCGACTGCACGAAGCCCGCAAGAATCTTGATCGCTCCCTCTAGATCCTTGTAGCTGCACACCTCTACCTGGCTGTGCATGTAGCGGTTCGGTATTCCGATGCTTGCTGCGGCGACGCCGCGGCCCGAGACCTGAATTGAGTTAGCATCGTTGCCGAGCGGGCGCGGGGAGGGAGCGGGCTGGAATGGAGCCTTCGCGCGTTTTGCAGCCTCTTTGAGCATCTTGCCGACTACAGGGTTAGTGTTCGGGCCACTCGTAATCGTTGGGCCACCACCGAGCTTGCACGGTGCTGCCTTGCTGTTCTCGTGCCCCGGATTGTCTGTGGCGTGGGTGACGTCAATTGCGATGCCGACCTCGGGGCTGATTCCAAAAGCAGAGGTGGCGGCGCCGCGGAGCCCTACTTCCTCCTGAACGGTGCTTACGGCGTACAGCCCCACGTTGAGCTTCTTTGACGAGCAGACGCGCAATGTCTCCATCGCTACGAAGAGGCCAACTTTGTCGTCGAGACCGGGCGCGCAGATGAGATCGTTCCCCATCTCAAGCACGCCGAGCTTGAACGTCGCACAGTCGCCGATGGCAACGCGCTTCTCCGCTTCCTTCTTGCTCTTCGCTCCGATGTCGATCCAGATCTTCTCGATGTCGTTCTTAGTCTTGTCGCGCTCGTCAGCGCTCTGGGCGTGAATCGGCTTTCTGCCGACGATTCCCTCGACGGGGCCCTTCTCGCCAAAGATAGTGACGCGTGCTCCGTGCAGCACTCCAATATCCATGCCGCCGAGAGCAGAGACGTAGACGAAGCCTTCGCCCGTGATGTGGCGCACCATGAGCCCGATCTGGTCGCAGTGGCCTGCCAGCATCACCTTTCGCTCAGCTTTCGGGTTTAGGGCAACGATTACGTTCCCGTGCAGATCGGTCTCGATTGAGTCGGCGTACTTCTTCATGCGCTCGCGCACGATGCGCTGGACAGGCTGCTCGTAGCCGGTCGGGGAGGGGGTATCGAGGAGCTTGTGGAGGAAGTCTTTTGAGTTCATAGGGCAAGCAACAAATATAAAGAACTGATGGGCGAATGGTACGGCAAAGTGGTGCGGGACGACCAGCTTGAGCCACTAGACAAGTTAGATGCGAGCTGGGGTGTTTACGGAGCGCCCACTTTCATCCAATGTTTGAGGGTGCTGAGCTCACACCTCTCTTGCGACTCAGCCCTAAACAACGTATCGACAATGCTCCCCTATGCGAGCAGATCCGACAGCCAACCGACTCAAAGCCCTCGACCGCACCCTTATCGCTGGGCTCGCTCGTGGCGCTGCGGCCCGCAATCCTGGGCAGCACACCCGTCAGCGGTCATTCGACGGATGGCTTAAGCGGATCAGCTCGGCTGAAGATCTTCGGAAGCTAAGCGGCGAACTAGCGCGTGGGGGCCTGTTCGATATCCGCTGCGAGCGTCACGTTGTTCGAGACACGGATGGTGAACGATTCACGATGACGATCGCGCGGGCCGTCTCGACTGAGATGTGGCCCATGGGAACGAACTACTGGGTGCGAGACAACGCCCTAATCGGCGCGCGATTCCTTGAGAGCGATGCGGCAGCGGGCGTGCGACTCGGCAAGGCGCTGCTGCTCTCGGCCCTCTCGTTCATGTCGACAGAGAGCCAGCTCAAGCGCTTTGATCGGATGATTCGCTCATCGTCGAAACTGTTTAAGTCCGATCCGATGAACTGGCCGTACGTCTTTGCTACAGTGAAAGGTAACCTCAACACGGCAACTCGCGAAGGGTGGTCACACAAGCAAGATGCCTGGCAGATGGTCGCGTGGCACGTTCTCTCAGGCATCGAGCGTGGGCTACTATCGCTTTCAGACCTCACTCCGAAGCACCGCCAGTTTCTTGCTGCAGTCGTGCCGTTTCTCATCAGTATTGACTTCGTCGCGGCAGAGAACAGCGGCTCCTGGGAAGAGATTCCTGCCATTCGCAGCTCTGTTCGGGCTTGGGAGCACCGGCTGATTGTGAAGATAGCTGAGTTGTCGCGCCAGCGGAGCTTCGCTTTCCTCGAGCGCGGGTTCCTCAAGGCGAGGCGCCACCTCCCGGCGCCGTACCGTCGCCGCTCGCTGCAAGAAGCCGTGTCGTTGATCGAGCGTCGTGCGATTGCAGCGATGGTTCGAGATCTGCCGTTTGAGAGCCCCTGCTATCCGAAGCGAGACTTGCGGTACCGTGAGGGAGACGGCGCGCTGGCGCAGCTCCTGCTGCTCGACTATCCGCGATTTCTTGCGGGGCGGGCTGGAAAGAAGGATAGCTGGGCAACGCAACTGGAGCAGCGGATCCTCCGGCAGTTGCTAAAGCTAGTCGACACGAAGTCCGGCGGCATCTACCGCTACGCTGACGACTCGTACCAGCGCAGCGGCTTCTTCAGGAACGAGACGGTGCAGGCCTTAAATAAGCTGTGTGGCGGCCCCTCCGGCGACGCGAGCAGCCAGATCGCTGCGAGGGACAAGATTATTCCGCGTGGCCGCAAGGCAGCCTGGACGCACTTCGTGTGGCAGCTTGCGGCGTGGGCAGGGGAGCGCTGCATCGAGAGCGGCTCAGAGCACCACCGGAAGCTGCACGAAAGGTTCTTCAGGGCAGGGCTCGGTCTTGTGACCGGAGCCAGGGAGGTTTCCTGCGATGTCGGACCCGATGGGCTGGCCCGAATTATCAAGCTGCCCAGACTTCGGATGCCTGAGTGCTACATCGCTGAACGAACGGCGGCAGGCCGAGAGATACTCTTCCCCTCCCCCCACACCCCGCTCAACTGGGCGGTGGGGGAGATGCTAAACTCCTTCCGCATCCGTGAGCGCCTTCTGATCCTGCGGTGAGATTTTGGGCACCCACTAGCCCAGAAACCGGCATCGGGCACGGCGCCGGCTCCGGAACCGGTGCCGGTGCCGTGCCCGGGGTGGATTGGATTAGGGCGAAGAGGGGCTGGCTTGGGAGGTGTACCAAACAGCGGTTTTTGCGCTATCCTGCGGCGGATTTTAATGAACAGGCACCAATCACCATGTCAACGCACGAGCCACAGGGCGAAGAAGCAGTAGAAGTAGCAACCGACCGCATCGCCGAGCGAGCCAACCGGCTCGCTAAGCTTGAAGGGTTCAAAGCCGCGGGGATCCACCCGTACCCAGCCAAATTCGACAAGGGGATGGACCTCAAGGATGCGCGCGAGCTTGAGGAGAACGCGCCAGCCAAGAGTGCTGGTCGTATCATGCTTTTTCGGCAGATGGGCAGCATCACCTTTGCTCACCTACAGGATTTCTCTGGCCGCATGCAGGTGATCTTCAAGAAAGACACTCTGGGACCAGACCTCTACAAGCTCATCACGAAGAACCACGACCTTGGAGACTTCATTGGCGTTGAGGGAACTATCTTCACGACGAAGACGGGCGAGAAGTCGATCCTCGTCAAGACGTGGACCTTCCTCGGCAAAGCGCTCCTTCCGCCGCCAGACAAGTTTCATGGGCTAAAGGATCGTGAGCTCCTCTACCGCCAGCGTTACCTCGACCTGATGGCAAACGAGGAGACCCGCAAGCGGTTTGCGCTGCGTTCCGACTTCCTGCGCGGGATTCGCGAGTTCTACTGGCAGGAGGGGTTCATGGAGGTTGAGACATCAACCTTGATGCACAACGCGACGGGAGCTGCCGCCCGGCCGTACCACACGCACAACAACGCGCTCGACATCGATCTCGTGCTGCGCATCTCGCATGAGCTGCCGTTGAAGGAGCTGATCGTCGGCGGGTTCGAGAAAGTTTTTGAGCTTGGGAAGGCGTTCCGCAACGAGGGGCATGATCCGTCGCACCTTCCTGAGCACACGCACCTAGAGCACTACGCAGCGCTGTGGAGCTTCGAGGAGAATATCCGGTTCACCGAACGGATGTTCGACTTCCTGCTCGACCGGCTCAACCTGCCACGCCAGATGACGCTTAAAGACCGCGAGGGCAACGACCACGTTGTTGACTGGAGCACTCCGTGGCCGCGACAGGACTACGTGGAGCTCATCAAGCGCGATTCAGGCATTGATGTCATGTCGTACGACTCCGCTGACAAGCTGCGTGCTGATATCCGCAGCCGAGGCATCGAGTTCGACGGGATGAAGAGCATGGGACTTACGACCCTGATCGACAACCTCTACAAGAAGGTGAGCCGCCCGAAGATTATCCGCCCAACAATTCTGGTGAATTACCCGAAGATCCTCCAGCCGCTCGCGCGAGTGAGCGACCAGGACGCGCGGCTCGTTGATCAGTTCCAGCTCGTTGTGAACGGCTGGGAGATCGTCAAGGCGTACTCTGAGCTGGTTGACCCGATCGACCAGCGTGAGCGCTTCGTTGAGCAGTCTGCGGCGAAGAGCGAGGGAGATGAGGAAGCAATGGACGTTGACGAGGGATACCTCGTTGCCATGGAACACGGCATGCCGCCGATTAGTGGCTGGGGCATGGGAGTGGACCGAGTTTTGGCGCTGCTCACCGGGCAAGACAATCTGCGTGATGTGGTGCTCTTCCCATTGATGCGGCCGGAACAGGGGTAGGCTGACAAGAGGAAGAGGAAAAAGTCCCCTTCATCTTTATCCTAATCCTTCTCTTCCTCCTGCACCTGCGCTGGCTCCTGCTCATAATCAGCACAATTCCGCAGATTGGCTGCGATATTCGCGCCGTAAGACCTGGATGAGGACGAGGAGGACGAGGAATTCAGTGCAGGTGCAGGAGAAGGGGAAAGAGAAGGAGGGGTATTAGGAAGGGAGCAGTCGGCTAGTACCCCCCTTCTTTGCGTTAGGGGTCGTGAGATCCAGGGGAAGGTAGTAGTATAGCGTCACTTAGCAGCACTCGTATGAGCAGCCATGACCACCTCACCACGCACCATCCAAGAGCTTGAGGCGCTGAAGCTCGGCGACCTGCCGGTGCTAGAGGTTGTGGCGCGAGAGGCGGCCCCCTTCCGCATCGATCGTCAGTGGGGTCCCTTCGACGAGCTGGGGCTGCGCGCCATCGACGACCTCTGGTTTCCCGAGAGCTCAAAAGAGCGAACGCTGCTCCTCAGTGCCTCAGCGATGGCGCTCCCCGATGGCTTTGAGTCGCTCGCCATACCTGCACCGATCGCGCTTGAGCGCGCTTTCTTCCACATCCAAGAGATCTCTACGCTCGTCATCAATCCGAAAAGCCCAGTCGAAGGGGTATCGGAGCTACAGTCGGGCGTTTTCGAGGCCGTGCGTGGTGCTGAGGGAGATGAGATTCGGCTCTCGAGAGTCGAGCTCGCTGCTGTGCTCGGAATGTTATCCGGCGGGAAGAAGCGTGTCGTGAATCCTCTCGTCAAGGCGCGTAACCTGCTGCGTGACGGATCGCTCTTTGAGGGGTACTACCTGGCGCGCAAGTGTCGGGAACAGGGAAAAGGGGACGTAAAGCTCGCGTGGTTCCTTGAACTCATGAGCTTGAGCTTCCTCGGCTTGCCTGAAGAGTCTCTCGCTGCGTACGAGGAGTACCCGGAGCGTGGCAGTTCAAGCCCTCATGCAATGCTGCTCGCGGCGCGCTTCCGTCTCTTGCTGCGGCAGATGAACGAGGCGCGCACGATTCTTCACACGCTCACCTTCAATGACGATCTAGGAGCACTCGCGGCATGCGAGCTGGCGCGCTCCTACAATATGAGTGGCGATTTCAGCCGCGCCATCGATGCTGCGTCTCTCGCGATTTCGAAAGACGGCAGCTACGCCGAAGCATACTTGGTGCGAGGAGTTGCGCACCGCGGGCTTGCCTACCCAACTGGCGAGGAAGATGGGCTGAAAGAGGCCCTTAAGAACTTTGAGGTTGTGGCGAAGCGCAGTGGGTTCAGCGCGGCTGAGGCTTCCTTCCATGCGGGCACGGTGTTCGGCAGGCTCGGCGCGCTCGAAGAAGCGGAGCGTTCCCTGCGGCAGTCCCTCTTTCAGCGCGATCGCTTCTCTGTGCGTGATGCGCTTGTGCGTGTGCTGTGCGCTGGAGGCAAAGGCTGTGAAGCCCAAGATGAGCTCTCAGTCCTCGAGAAGCTCGCGCCAACGCTTAGCCAGAAGCTCAAAGCGGATGTGGCCGAACACCTCACACCGAGCGCAGTTCACAAGCCAACTCCTGCTGAGGCGGGTGTCGTAGCAGACCTGTGGAGCGGCGACTTTGCAGCAGCGCGCGAAGCAGCTTCAAAGGTGGTTGATTCTTGGAAGTTGCCGATCAGCCGCACGGCAGACGATTTCGCCGTGCTCGACGACTTTATCAACCGGTTTGCTCCGGCTGGAGATTTTCCGTCAACAGGGGAGTGGGGGGCATTGGGCCGCGCTGACTCAGCCACAGTCGCTCGAGTGCTCGCTATATACTTGGGGGATCTTCTGGCCACGCTCGGCGGTGCTGCGTGGGCGGAGACCTCAGGGGAGCGATTAACGGTTCAGCTATCGAAAGACGGCACCCAGGTGCCGATTGAGGCGTTTGTGCGCGACCGGATAGTGCTGGGAGCGGCAGGCGACAACTTCTCCGGGCTTGAGTCGCTGGTGTCCGACCTGCGCTCTGCTGAAGAGATTATTAAAGCGCCGCCGCTGCCGAATTGGTGGGCTGTCGCGAGTGCTGCTGATCGCGCGGAGTACTTAGAGGCGGCGGCACATGGAGCAAAACGGCTCTCTCAGCTCGGGGCGAAGCTGATAGGAGGGCTTGCCGACCTTGAGGAGGTCGACCGCATCGTTGACGTGTGTTTTGAGCCTGGTGGCACGGTAAAGTCTGGCATGGAGGAGACGCTTGCCGAGAGCGCTGACCAGTTTGTGATAGAGAGCGGGCTGTACATCGGCAGCATCCTGACAGGCATCGTTCCGGCTGAGTGGTGCTCGCACGAGCAGCCGGAGGGCATCTCCTTGTTTCACCCCGGCATTGGCCGCATCTTCCCGGTAGCCAAGATGCAGCGCCGGGTGTTCCTCTCAACAGCGGCTGACTTTGGGGCTCGGATGTCGAGCGTCGCCTTCGGCGTTGCGGCAGCTTCGGTGCAGGAAGGGATCCGGACGGGGGTGTACCGTGATGTTGCTCAGGTCCGTGACGCGCTGGTAGCGCTCATCCCCTCGATGCGCGAATTCCCCGAGGTCGAGCTGACAGGAGTAGCGCAGTCGCTCTTGGGCGGCCGGTAAGAGCGCTCGGCTCGTGCTGAAATTGTCTTGAACTTTAGCCCTGGAATGATCACTATACAGGGCGGGCAGAGCCCACATATTGGGGGATTTTGGCGTCCCCGGTCGACCGCTCAGAGTATATGCAGCATCTGAGCAGGCGGGACCCCAACCCCGTGACTGTCGACATCCCAGCAGGAGATGCTTCAGCGAGCGATGTTCAAACCAGAGAGAGTGTGCACATGATTGAAGTTAAGAATCTATGCAAGAGCTACGGAGAGTACGTCGCCGTTACCGACGTGAGCTTTACGGCACAGAAAGGCCAGATCGTTGGATTCCTTGGCCCTAACGGTGCCGGAAAGACTACCACCATCAGGATGCTCTCAACGTACCTGCCGCCCTCGTCCGGCACGGCCGTCGTTGCTGGATTTGATGTGCTCCGTGAAGCTGACCAGGTTCGAAGGCGAATCGGCTACCTGCCAGAGAACCCGCCGCTGTACGGCGAGATGACGGTGCGTGAGTACCTCAAGTTTGTCGGCGAAATTAAGGGTGTGCCGCGCGCGAAGCTGTCAGAGAAGATAGACGAAGTGATGGAGCGATGCTTCGTCTCTGACGTGCGCAACAAGCTCTGCCAGCACCTCTCGCGGGGCTACCGTCAGCGTGTCGGCCTAGCGCAAGCGATTATCCACGAGCCGGAAGTTATCATCCTCGACGAGCCGACAAGCGGGCTCGATCCGAAGCAGATTATCGAGATTCGACAGCTCATCAAGTCGCTTGGCAAAGACCACACGGTGTTGCTCAGCACCCACATCCTCCCGGAGGTCTCGATGGTGTGCAACAAAGTTGTCATCATCAGTCGCGGGCGCGTCGTGATGGAGAGCATGCTGGCTGACCTGACGCGCGAGAAGACCCTCGAGCAGGTGTTCCTTGAGAGCGTCAGCCGGGAAGAGGTAGTCGACGCTGCGGCGTGCGTTAATTAGGGTAGGGTGAAAGGGTAGAAAGCTATGCGAAACATCATCGCAATCTGCAAGCGTGAGCTGCTCTCGTTTTTTGTCTCGCCGATAGCGTACTTCGTCATAACGGGCTTCACGCTGCTGGTTGGGTACTTCTTCTTTAACCTCTTCTCAATCTTCCTGCAGCAGTACCAGATGGCACCCTACCTGCAGATGCGTGGCATGCCGCTGCCCAACTTAAATCAAGTCATCGTAGAGGGGCTCTACCAGACGATGATCGTCATCTTGGTGTTCTTGGTGCCGCTCCTCACGATGCGAATCGTTGCCGAAGATAAGCGTCGAGGGACGTTTGAGCTTCTGCTGACCTCACCGGTGTCAGTATCAGAGATTGTGCTAGGGAAGTTTTTGAGCCTGGCAGTAGTTATCTTCGTGATGCTTGGAATCTCGTTCATCTTCCCGCTTCTGCTTATTATTTACGGCACCCCTGAGGTGCCGCCGATTTTTTCGGGGTTCGTTGGTGTCCTGCTGTGCACGCTCGGGTTTGCGAGCATCGGCATGGCGGTTTCCTCGTTCACGGAGAACCAGATCGTTGCCGGCGTAAGCAGCATGGTGACGCTCCTGCTTCTCTACGTCATCCAGGCTCCGGCGGAGTCGCTCGACGGCTCCGCCGCGGAGATCTTTCGGTACCTCTCCCCGGTTGACCAGGTTCAAGACTTTATTCGTGGTGTCGTGACGCTCAAGTCAACGGTCTACTTCTTGAGCATGATCGTCTTTGGTCTCTTTCTCTCGCAGCGCGCTCTCGACGCTCTGCGTTGGCGTTAAAGGTTAGGAGGATTCGGCATGGAGATGGTTCTTCGCTTTTTCGGATACCTCGGCACGGTCTTGGTGCTCTTCGGAGTGCTCGGCTCGGTGATTCTCGGCTCGTTCACTGGGCAGCCGCTGATCGTTGCGCACCTCGTACTCGGAGTGCTCTGCATCGCGGCATGGGCGTTGACGTCGGGTCTCGGCAGCCTCTCGCAGGCTACGGCCGTCATCTCGGGCCGCACTGCCCGATTCGGTTACAATGTGGTGCTCTACACGGTTGTATTTGTAGGGCTACTTGTCGTGGCGAATGTCTTCTCGACGATGCATGACCAGCGCTGGGACCTCACGGAGCAGGGCGTGTACAGCCTCTCTGAGAAGTCGGTTAAGGTGCTCGAAGGGCTTAAAGCGCCAATCCGAATCGTCGCTGTTGATAACCCGGCGGTGCAGGACAAGGAGCAGACGCGGCACCTCTTAAAGCTCTTCAAACACCAAAACGACAAGCTCGTCACAACCGAGATGGTAGATCCAGCCGCGCAGCCCCTTGAGGTCGAGGCGCTCGGCATGAAGCCGGGGAACCTCGTCTTCATCGAGTACGGCGAAGGCGCAACGAAGGCGGTTAGTCGCATCAACATGGTTGATGAGCAGTCGCTCACTAATGCCATCGTTAAGCTATCACGTGGCGCTGCGAAGAAGCTCTACTACGTTCAGGGCCACGGCGAGCCGAGCCTTGAGTCTGCTGCGGCTGGCGGAACGAAGCAGTTCGCAGATGGGCTCCTAGACGAGCACATGACGGTTGAGGGGCTGCTGCTCGCGCAGGCTGGCTCAGTTCCAGCCGATGCTGCGGCAGTTATGCTGGTGGCGCCGAAGCGCTCGTTGCAAGAGAGTGAGCGGCAGGCGCTTGTCTCGTACGCAGAGAAGGGCGGGCACCTGATCCTCTTTGCTAATGCCGAGGATCGAGACGCGGACGACGTGCGCGCGATCGCAAAAGCGTTTGGGATAGAGGTAGGAAAGGACGTCATCCTCGACGAGCAGCTCCGGCTCTTTGCGGGCCCGCAGCTCGGGGTGCAGTTCGTTGCGCAGGGCTTCACGCCGCACGCCATCACGAGCAATATGGCGAAGACCGAGCCGCCGGTGTTCTCGTTCGCTACGAGCGTAACAGCGCCGAAGGGGAAGACACCGGGAGTAACCTACACAGAGCTTGTAAAAGCTGGCCCGAAGTCGTGGGCCGAGAAGAACCTCGACCTGATATTTGACACGCAGAATGCTTCAGCGAGCCTCGACCCTGAGGATATCAAGGGGCCGGTGTCGGTGGCTGTAGCGATGGAGAAGCGCATTCCGCAGCCAGAGAAGAAAGGCTCCGATGAGCCAGAGCTTGTTTCCCGAGTGGTAGTTTTTGGAGACGCTTCGTGGATTGAGAACGGCAACTTCGGCCTCTACGGCAACCGCGACCTCGTGTTGAACGTTGTGAACTGGTCAGCCGGAGAAGAGGGGAACATCGCCATCGGAGCCAAGAAGATACGCTCGTCAACGGCGCCGTTTGAGCGCACCAAGTTCCTGAGCATCCTGGCGCTAAGCTTCGTCGGGCCTGAGTTGATCCTGCTCTTTGGCCTCTTCATCTGGTGGCGCCGAAGAGTCATGTTGGCGTAGCAGCCGTGCGTTGTGAGGTGTGAGGAATGAGCCCAAAGAAGACCATCATCCTGGCGGTTGTCCTGGCGCTGGCGTCGACGTACCTCTACAAAGTAGCTATCCCGGGTAGGCAGGAAGCCGCCACGACGAAGCCCGCATTTGCAAAGCTTGAGCCTGCCGCAGTCGAGAGCGTTTTCGTTACAGTTCAGGGCTCTCCGTCATTCGAGATGCTCTCGCGCGAAGTAGCCGCGGAGAAGCAGGCGGATGAAGAAGGTGAGCAGAAGCCCTCGGTTGAGTGGCGAGTTTCGCAGCTTCCCGGCGCTCCGCTGGATGCCTCAGAGACAAGCTCCTTTGTGAGCGCGCTCCTCGGCCTCGCGATCACTGGCCCGATCGACGAGAAGTCGCAGTCGAGGGACTTCTCTGCGTTTGGGCTCGACAAGCCAGCGTTGACGCTCGTCGTTCGGCGCAAGGGAGGCGACGAGACAGAAGTTGCATTCGGCAAGCTCAATGAGTTCCTCGCGGCTCGCTACGTGAAGGTAAGCGGCAGGGGCGGAATCTTTATGGTGCCGCAGGAGTCTTTCGCTGCCCTGAACAAAAATTCAAAGGAGCTGCGCTCGAAAAACCCGCTTGAGATGAAGAGCGAGGATGTGCGGGAGCTTTGGGTGTCGTCGCCTGCTGGCGCTGTAAAGCTTGTGCAGCCAGCGGTAGGCGAGTGGCGCATCGTTGAGCCCAAGGATCTCCCAGCCTCATCGGAATCTGTTGGAATCCTGCTCGAAGCAATCGGAGCAGTCACGGTAGACGAGTTTCTCGATGGAAAGCAGGGCAGCCTCGGTGAGTATCGGCTCGCGTCACCGGAGGTCCGAGTGGATGTAGCGCTCAGGCCGGGCCTCGAGGTGCAGAAGAGGACCATCTCAGTGGCATCATCTGACGAAGGGAAGAAGGGGTTCTTCACGTACTCGGATGCTCCATCCGTGTTCTCTACGGCAGCGAACCATGTGCCGTTCCTCTCTAAGGGCGTCGATGACCTGCGTGAGAACAAGCTCTTCACCTTCTCGCACAGCGACATTCACTCTGTGCGCTCAACGACAGGTGATGGCTCACCTCCGGTAGAGATAGTCGCTAGCCGGACAGACTGGGACGTAAACGGAAAAGTGAGCGACCCGATGTTCGTTGAGGAGATCTTAAAAGATATCGCCGCGCTCAAGGCAACCGGATTCCCGGAGCCCACTTCGGTTCCAGCAGACGCCTTTAAGAGCCCATTTGTGACCCTCGTTATCGTCAAGAAGGGCGACGCCAAGGAGACTGTCACCCTGTTTGTAGGCTCCGAGACCCCCGGCAAAGACGGGCCCGCCCGCTACGCCAAGGTTGGCGAAGCCGGGCCCGTGGTCCTCATCCCCGATATCGAGGCTAAACGCATCGTTCCACACGAGGAAGCGCTCCTTCCGGGGAAGGCTGCGCCAACGATTCCTCCGTTTCCGCAGGGTGGGAGTCTTTCCTCGGAGGGGAAGGACAGCTAACCTTACGGTGGATGTTCCGTAAGCTCTTCCTCCTCCTGTTTGTAGTCGTCGTTTCCACGGCCGCTGTGGGCGCGCTCTTCGGCGCGTGGGGTTACTACTACCTGACACGCGACCTGCCGAAGCTCTCTCGCATCGAGGACTACCAGCCGGCGGCAGTTACCCGTGTGCTGGCAAAAGACGGCTCAATCATCGCTGAGTTCTTCTCGGAGCGGCGTTACCCGGCGAAGATCGCTGAGGTGCCGGACATGGTTCGCAAGGCATTCCTCGCGGCTGAAGATGCCTCCTTCTACAGCCACCACGGTGTTGACCCAGTCAGTATCGCCCGCGCTGCGTTCAAGAACATGCAGAGCGGAAACGTGAAGCAGGGCGCCTCGACTATTACGCAGCAGGTGGTAAAGAACCTGCTGCTAACCTCCAAGAAGAGCTTCGAGCGCAAGGGCAAGGAAGCGATCCTCTCGTACCGCCTGGAGCGGCGATTCTCCAAGGACGAGATCTTTGAGATCTACCTAAACCAGATCTTTTTCGGCAACGGCGCGTACGGCATTAAGGCTGCGTCCCGGATCTATTTCCACAAGGAGCTCTCGCAGCTAACCCTCGCTGAAGCTGCCATTCTTGCGGGCTTGCCCAAGGCGCCGAGCGAGTACTCGCCTATCCGTAACCCTAAGAAGTCGCGCGAGCGGCAGCGCCAGGTGCTGCGCCAGATGGTCGAGGCGCACTTTATTACTCCCGAGCAGCAGCAGCAGGCGCTTGCAGAGAAGGTCACCGTGCACCCGGTCACGCAGCAAAATATCTTCGCGTCACCCTACTACGTAGGCGAGATTCGCCGCGTCTTCCAGGAGAACTTTAAGGATCTCGATCTCGATAGCGACGGCCTTGAAGTCACCACAGCCGTTGATGTCAAAGCGGATCAGCTCGCTTCAGCCGCACTACGAAGGGGCCTGCGCGAGGTGGACAAGCGCAGAGGATGGCGCGGCCCACTTGGCAAGATGTCAGAAGTCGACTTCCTAGCGAAGCTCGGTTCGCCAGACGAGTCTGACCGCGAGTCTCCGAGGCGGGGCTTTGTGCAGTCGATCTCGCGCGGTGTGGCGAAGGTCCTCATCGCAAAAGATGAGGCGGTCACGATAGACGTGAACGAGTCTACCTGGGCCAGAAAGCTCCTGCTCCAAGATGACACAACGCGGTCGGGCTCGCCCGCTGACTTAATTCGCGCTGGAGACGTGATTGAAGTTGCGTGGCGCGAGTACCCTCCCGATCCCAAGAAGAAGGAGCCGGCAGGCGGACGTTGGGTTCTCGACCAGACTCCGCAGATTGAGGGAGCGATCGTGCTGCTTGAGCCCAGCAGCGGCGAGGTTCGCGCCATGATAGGCGGATACAACTACACGCAGAGCCAGTTTAATCGAGTGACGCAGTCTCTGCGCCAGCCAGGGTCGTCGTTTAAGCCAGTCGTCTACCTGGCAGCGGTGGACAAGTTTCATTACACGCCCTCGACGATCATGATCGACGAAGCCAGAACGTTCAAAGTAGGGGACACCTTCTGGACTCCGGCCAACTTTGACGAAAAGTTTCTCGGGCCGATTACGCTTCGCACGGCGCTTGAGAAATCGCGCAATCTTGTCTCCGCCGACATCGTTTCACGAATCGGCGTAGACGCGGCTATTCAGTACGCACGTCTTCTCGGCATCAGAAGCCCTCTTGGAAGGAACCTCTCGTTGTCGCTCGGCAGCAGCGAAGTAACGCCACTTGAGATGACTCGAGCGTACGGTGTCTTTGCGGCCAAGGGTGTCCTCTTCGATTCGGTGTTCGTCACGAAGATCAAGGACCGCTTCGGCAACGTGCTCTACGACTACGAAGCTGAGAAGCCAAAGAAGGGGCAGCAGGTAATAAGCGAGGCTTCAGCGTTCGTTCTTGCGAACATGATGCGTGGAGTAGTCGACCACGGCACCGGGTACCGTGTGAAGGAGCTGGGCCGTCCGGTAGCGGGCAAGACCGGCACCTCGAACGACCAGATGGACACTTGGTTCATCGGCTACACTCCAACCTGGGTGTGTGGCGTTTGGGTTGGCTTCGACCAGAAGAAGCAGATCGGACCGAAGGAGACCGGCGGCGTGGTTTCGGCCCCGATCTGGCTCTACTTCATGCGCGACTTCTTGAAGTACCAGGAGGAATCGACTCGCGGCGCAGCGGAGGATGAGGCGCGGCGCGAAGCTGAGGCTCTTGGTATTAAGTACCAATCCCCGGCCTCAACGGAGCAGGCCGAATTCACGGTGCCTGAAGGTGTGGAGCCTTTCTGGGTCGACAAAGGTTCAGGGCGGCGCTCCAGTGAAGGAGCTTCGGGCGCAATCCTCGAGTACTTCCTTGCTGGTACGGAGCCCGAGTCGGCAACGCTCGGCGAAGAAGGGTACGAGCAAGGTGAAGAGTCGTTGATAGAGGCGCCGGACCTTTAGTCTAGAGAACACCTGAGGGTAGCCTAGCGTCCATCCGGCCGGATGAAGACAGTAACTTTCTCGATACGGTCTCCCTTCCTCAGGCTCTGCAAGACGTTGAGACCGCCAACCACACGGCCAAAGACAGTATAGTTGCCATCGAGGTGTGGGGCATCATCCAGAAGGATGTGAAATTGGCTCCCGCTTGAGAGTCGCTGAATGTTCACTGGCCGTTTCGGGTCACCAACTGCATCCGGTTTCCGCGCCATGCCGAGTGTTCCGATGCGGTGATTCCGGCGGCTGAATTCAGGGGGCAGCGTGTAGCCCGGGCCTCCGAAGCCGGTGCCCTTAGGATCTCCGCCCTGCAAGATGTAGCCGGGTTGGTGCAGATGGAATGTGAGTCCTGAGTAGAATCCTCTATCAGCGAGATACTTAAAGTTGCTGACGTGCCACGGCGCGTCTTCTGGGAAGAGCTCAACGAAGAGCTTCCCCTGAGTCGTCTCAATAATTGCGCTGCGTATCTTTAAGAGTTCGCCTCGCTCTGGAAGCTCGAACGGCGGGCTATTTTCAGCCTCAAGAGCCGGGGAGTTAAGCACCAACCCCGCCACGGCTGCAGCCACGAGTAACTTGAAATGTCTGTATCGGGAGCTGCCGCGCATAGACCTAGACTGCCCGTGACGGGCGCGATTGTTCCTTGTTTCAG
This sequence comes from uncultured Bdellovibrionales bacterium, assembly GCA_964413875.1. Taxonomy (GTDB): domain Bacteria; phylum Bdellovibrionota_C; class UBA2361; order UBA2361; family OMII01; genus OMII01. Next base: position 19,659 of record CAYPUA010000031.1, on the reverse strand, counting down.
ATAGTTAGCCGAAGCCGGTGGGACTCAACAGATATGCTTAATTAGAAGCCTTTAGTGATTTTACGTTTCTGACGACAAATTCTCTGTGGGTTCCTGGGAGGGAGCCTCCAATGAAGCTAGGTATTTGCATGACAGTGAGGTCAGGGAGCATGAGCAGGATTGCACACGGAGTCGCTCGCACTCTAGCGCTCGGGAGTCTTGTCCTCTCGTCAATATTCTCTGGTGTGGTGGCAGTAGCTCAACCGGGTGGCCCGAAGGCGAAACCGGTCGATGTCGTGCTGCTCTTTGATACCTCTGGGTCAATGCTCAAGACTGACCCGATGCAGCTTCGCTTCAAGGGCGCCAAGCAGATCACCAAATTCCTCGGCAAAGGGGATCGCCTTGCTGTCATAGGCTTCTCCGACAAAGCACAGGTTGTGAGGCCTCTCAAGTACTACGCTCCAGAGGCGGCGCAGGAATTCGACCGCGAGCTGTCTCAGCTCGGCACTGCCGGACAGCACACCGATATCTTTGAAGGCATCATGGCGGCCGACAAGATGATCGACACGAATTACCGCGCCGGTGTTGAGAAGGCGATCGTGCTTATCTCAGATGGCAAGATGGAGCCCAATCCAGCAAAAGGAATGGCGTTCGCCCACACGCTGGCTCTTGTGCATGACCAGCTACCGGTGCTGAAGTCCAAGCAGACCCGGATCTACACCGTAGCGCTGAGTGAAGCCGCAGACCGGCCGTTGTTGCGCGAGATAGCAGGCTCGACAGACGGGGTCGCGTTCTACGCCGCCAGCGCCTCAGAGCTTGAGAAAGCATTTGAGATGCTCTTCGAAGCGATGGTTCCGTCCCACTCTCCGGGCGCTATTACGCGCAAGTTCTACGTTGAGGAGTCTGCTGAGGAAGCGACCTTCTACGTGAGCCACGCGCCGGGGATTCGAATCTCGCTTGTATCTCCCCGTGGCGACCACATGTCTTCAGTCCAGAAGCCTGAGCACACATCGTGGTTTAGTGGCGAGAAATTCGACCTGATAACGGTTCGTGAGCCCGAGTCCGGCGACTGGGAGGTTCAAGGGATCGAGCCGGCAGACAGCTTCGTGGTGCTGCTCGCAGACCTCAAATTCGCCATCGACTTTCCAGTCGCAGCGCGGGTAGACGAGCCAGAGTTGCTGCAGGCGCGGCTGTACGAGGGAGACAAGCCGGTCTCGCTTCCGCACATGAGCGGGATACTCAAGTTCGCTTTCCAGGTCACGCCGACTGACCGAGTATCAGCCCCAGTTCTTGAGGGAGTGCTTAACGACGACGGGAAGAACGGCGACAGAGTGGCGCAAGATGGAGTCTTCTCGAGTACTATCACACTGGCTGAGGAAGGAGACTATCGCCTCGGCGTTACGGCCAAGAGCCCCACGTTTGAGAGGGCAAAGCAGCTACCCTTCAAGATCAAGCCGAAGCTCATTACCCTGGAAACAGTTGCTCATCACGGAGAGCACGACGTTGTGGAGTCTGAAGAGAGCTCAGCAGGGGAGCATGCCGATGAGGAGCATGAAGGCACTGAGGGCGACGGCTTAGTGGGTGACGAGACGGTCACGTTTAGGGCGACGGTCAGCAAGGAAGTAACGCGCTTCAAGGACGTCTCGGTCAGCCTCATCGCGCGGTCGAGCGACAAGAAAAGATTTGAGATTCCGTTCAAGCGCTCCGTTGAGGACCCGTACGTGTACGAGGTTAGCGCGGAGGCTCTCCCGCGCGATGGGCGCTACACGGTCTTCGCGCTGATAAAAGCGCTGGAGAAGCCTCGCATGCCGGTGCGCTCCGAGACCCCAGAGATCGTGTTCACGCGAAAGATGGCGCCAGGGCGCGAGGCGGAGACGCCGGTGAAGGTAGTTGTTCGCCCAACAGAGGCTGCAGAGAAGCCCCAAGAATTTCCCGTAATACCCGTGCTAGTCATCAGCGCCATTAACCTCGTTCTGGGTCTTGCCGCGTACATCTTCCTCTGGAAGAAGCCGACGGTTCGCAACGCTCCGACGCCGAAGTACATTCCGCAGAAAGCGCTCCTGGAGGCGATTAGCCAGCTCGAGAGCCGGGTATCGAAAGCGGATGTGAGCGTAGACGATCCGATCTTTCAGCAGGCAGAGCCGGTGACTGAGGATGAAAAGAAGCCGATGCAGGCTCAGCAAGATGGGGCTGCACAACCCCCTCCGACTGAGCAGCCAGCAGCAACGGAGGCTCCGCAGCAGGCACCATGATGACTCTCGTGCTCGTTATCGGCGTTGGACAGGCGATCCTCCTCGCAGGATTCGTCTTCCTGCGCGCCAGGGCAGCAAGCGCGGGGCGAGAGCGAATGTATCAAGCAGTCCTCGATGAAGTTGAGCAGAAGCGCGAGCTCTGGGAAGAGGTGAAGCAGCTCTCGCAGAAGATGGCCGATCCAAGTGAGCTGGCATCATCAGTTAAGAGCTTTACGGTGGCGCGCGAGTCGCTTAAGGCCGAGCGCGGCCGGGTCACAATCGCGGAGGCCGAGCTCGACATGATTGAAGTTCGGCTGCGAGAGCTTGAGGAGCTGCACCGAGAGCTTGAGGCGAGCCGCACCGAGACGAAGGAGGAGTTACGCATCCTTGAGCGCAAAGAGGGCGAGCTGCGGCTAAGAAACGACCAGCTCCGGACACAGATCTCTGAGGCGAACGTAAAGATCGAAACTATCATGCGAGAGATCGAACTCTCAGCGCAGATGCAAGAAGAGGTGGTAACCCTGCAAGCTGAGCTTCTCCGCTCTGAAGAGCAGGTCGAAACGCTCCTCAACGAGATTCAGCGCGGGAACGAGCAGTACTTCATCCTCAAGCGCCGCTACGACGCGCTCGACGTCGAGTACGCGCAGCTCTACCAGCAGTTTAACGAGGGCCAGCGGTAGGCTGTTCACCTCTCAAAAGCAATCCTCCGATCAGGTTGCGTCCAGGCGGAACGGTCGCCGGGGACGGGAACGGCTCCGGCCAAGGTAGGCAGTGGCGGGAGCGATTTAGCGGCTGTTGCTGCGGGCGGATTTTTCGGAGCCGGAATCGGAACCGGAGCCGGTGCCGTTCCCGTTGACGGGGGCGAGGTGGGGCTACAGCATATCCTGTGGATCGAGGTCGAAGATCAGCCGGGCTTTCTTCTGATCGGGCAGTGAGCTCTTCACTCGCTGCATGACGTTTTGAAGCAGAGAAGCTGATGGAGCTTTGCAGAGGATGTGGTAGCGCCAGTGGCTTCTGACCTTTTCGAGGGGAGCTGGGGCTGGGCCGAGCAATGAGATGCCGCGTCCGTCACACGCTGAGACCGTTACTTCGGCCACATGCTGGGCCCACTGCTGCGCTACGGTCTTGTCCTCTGCTGCGACTATGATTCGAAGGAGCCGCATAAAGGGCGGGTACTCAAGGGCTCTCCTGAGCTGGAGCTCGCCCTCGGCGAAGGAGTTGTAGTCAGCAGCCACGGTGCTCTTGAGGCTTGCGTGCGATGGCACACGGGTCTGGAGCACAACCGTGCCGCGTTTGTCGCGCCGGCCGGCGCGGCCAGCGACTTGGGTCAGGAGCTGAAACGAACGTTCGGCTGCGCGGAAGTCCGGCATGTGCAGGCCAACGTCACAGTCAACGATACCAACGAACGTCACGTCCGGAAGGTCATGTCCTTTAGCAATCATTTGGGTTCCGACGAGGATGTCCACCTCGCGCTCGCGAACTCGCCGCAGGATCTCAACGTAGTCGTCGATGCTTGAGACCGAGTCCCTGTCTAGCTTTGCGATGCGCGCTTCGGGCAGGAGAGTGGCAAGCTCTTCGGCCACGCGCTCCGTTCCCGCGCCACGTTGGCAGAAAAGCGGGTCGGCTTCGGCTCCCTCAACAGGGATTGGCTCCGCTGCTCCACACCCAGCACACACAACAGGGGGAGGTGATGAGTGGCCGCAGAAGTGGCACAGGAGGGAGTTGTTTTTGCGATGGTAGGTGAGCGTTACGCTGCAGTGTGGGCAGCCGACAACGTGCTCGCACTTTGAGCACTGTAGGTAGCTGGCGAAGCCACGCCTATTGTAGAGCACAAAAGCCTGCTCACCGGCCTTGAGCGTGTCGATCAGGCCCTGGAGGAGCTGCGGCGAAATCCCCTTTGAAGGCATCTCCCAGGGTTTTAGGCGGTTTAAGTCGATCAGCTCATGCTTGAGAGGCGGAGACGAGAAGAATCGTTTGCTCAGCTCAAGCCGCACGTGCTTGCCGGTTGCGGCGTTGTGAAATGTTTCAAGTGACGGCGTGGCTGACCCAAGCACGATCGGGCAGTTGCTCAGCTTCGCGCGCACGATCGCAAGGTCTCGGCCGTGGTACCGAATCCCTTCCCCCTGCTTGAAGGAGGCGTCGTGCTCTTCGTCGATGATTATCAGCCCCAGCTTCTGCATCGGCGCAAAGATGGCGGAGCGCGCGCCCACAGCTACCCGCAGAGCCCCAGAGCGCAGCCCGTCCCAGAATCGCCAGCGATCCTTGGCTGAGAGGCTGCTATGAAGGAGCGCCACTTTTTGGTTGAGCCGTTTCTCGAAGCGGTCGAGCAGCTGTGGGGTGAGAGCTATTTCAGGGACTACGACGAGGGCTGAGAGCCCACGGTTTAATGCATCGACAATCAGCTCAAGGTACACCTCGGTCTTTCCGCTGCCAGTCACGCCGTGCAGCAAAAAGCTGGCAAAGGATGGGTGTTCGATGTGCGGGGAAACAGCGCCAACAGCCCGCTGCTGCTCCTCGGTGAGAGAGTCTTTTAGGGAGGCGAGGAAAGCCGGGCTCTCAAGGGATGGCGGTGCAACGCTGCGCAGCTCCTGATCGACTAACCCTTTTTCGATGAGTGCTCGTACCGCCGCTGCTGAAGCCTTGGTGGCCGCGCGTAGGTCCGAGAGCGAGAGCCAGCCGCCAGCGGATGAGAGCCGATCGAGGATCGCTCTCTGCGAGCTGCCGAGGCGGCTGTCGAGCTCCTTGCCAGACGCGCGGAGGAAGGCTGCCGGCTTCGAAAGCGCGGGCGCTGGCACAGCGAGATCAAGGATCTTTGAGAGTGGCTCCGCGTAGTACTTTGCTATCCAACGGAAGAACTCTAAGTGATCAGCCGAGAATGCCTGGATCGACGGCTCTGAAGAGATATCTTTTACGCGCACCGACCGCTGCTCCATTTCATGCAAGGCGGCAGCCTCGCACTCAGAGGCAACAGAAACTACGAAAGCCGGCACGCTCCGCCGCCCAAACTGGACAGTAACCAAAGTGCCTGCACAGAGCATCGGGTGCACACCTGGGTCAAATGAGTACAGGAACTCTCCTTCAAGTGGAGGCACAACTACTGACACCAGCCGCTCAAGAGCTGGCGTCTTTGACGCGTCCGCTGGAGTTTCGATGAGGGAGAGCTGCGACATGAGAGTCAGACTGAGGCGTTTTGGGGTAGCTGTTTTAGGGAGGTTATTCTACCCGCTCTTAGGTTACAGGGAAGGAGAAAGGGGGGCTCTCCAAAAAAAAGGGCGCTCGGGTCAACTTTTATCAGGGCAACTCCGAAAGGGCGGGAGAGGATCGGGCGCTGTTAGTGGGGGAGGAAGTGTGTGGCGAGAAGCTGTTGGCGTCTGCGTGGCTCGGGAAAGAGTGGTGGCAGTGGTCCTGCGCCAGGCTCGGAGCGGGGCAGCTCCTGAGCTGGTCGGGTGGTGTTCCGTTCCTGAGCAGGAGTGGTGCCGGGGGGGCGTGCGCCTGCAAAAAAAGCTGGGAATGCGGCCAGGTGCCCGTATTGGAGTTGCCGTGCCAGTCCGGGAAGTTTTTGTGTATGGACGACAGCGAGCGTCCGAAGGGGCCCAGGCAGATTACAGGGTAGCAAAAGAGTGCTGCCGGCGAGAGCTGCAAACCGTTGAGCCTCTGTGTGTTGATGTCACGGCGCTTCGGGATTCCTCGGAGAGCGGCGAGCGAAACGTTGTGGCCGCTGCGCGACAAAGTTCAATAGAACGTTGCAGGGATCAGCCATTCCTGACAGGCCTGCCTCTGGCGGTGGTGACTCTGGAATTGGCAGCGCTCCTCGCTCTGCTGATGGAGATTGAGCCACTAGTCGCGCAGGCACCGTCTGCTCTCCTGCACCTGGAAGAGGGCCGAGCGTTGGCAGGAGTCTTTGACCAGGGGGTGCTCATTTCGCAGCACGAATATGTTGTTGCCTCGCGGCAAGCAGGAGCGGAGGCCGCTCTGCAGTGGATTCGGGCTGGGCAACCGACCTTGTCGTTAGTGTACATCAGTGGCTTGCCGTTGGAGGAGCCCCGCCTTGCCATGCTGCCGGGTGGCACGTTCCGGCTTGTGCACTGGGATCCGTGTGATGCAGCCGGCATGAGGCGATTGCCAGGGGAAAAGGCAGGCACGTCGTTAGCGATCCCCACAGCGCTCGCTTTTTGCGCACTTGAGCCAGAGGCGCCGACAAGGATTAATTTCGTGCGAGGGGAGTATGCTGCGGCAGAGAAAGCGCGGAGGCGGAGCCGTCAGCTTAGGCTCGGCGCGCGAACGGCTTTAGTGGCTTCGATGGCCCTCTCCACACTTCTCTTTTTCGATAGCATACGCCAGCGCGCGGCACGAACAGCCCTTTCGGAATTTGAGGCATCAATGGTTAGCGAGCGAATTGCGCATAGTTCTGCAGAGCACGATCGCCTCGCAGAGCGGGAGCTGCTCAAAGAGATTCAGGCCGTGGGCTTGATGCCTCTTCGTGCGGGAGAGAGCCTGAGATCTCTCGTCGCGGCGTTGCCCAAAGGGCTGCAGGTGTCGGCGCTCTACCTGGACAATTCAACGGTCAGGATGAGCGGCTCCAGCAAGGCTGCTTTCCGAGTGCCCGAGCTGGCTGAGGCGGTGTCACAGCTGCTGCCCGGAGCAACAGTGGAGGTGTCTGAGCAAGGAGCGTTCGCGTTGCACGCCGAGCGATTCCAGGAGAGCGGACGAGAATGAAAGAAAATCAGCAGTCGCTACTGGCGGGAGCAGGGCTTCTCGCAATCTCTGCGGTGCTGGCCCTCGCAAGCGGGATCGAGTGGCTCGACGCTCGGTGGGACCTGCAACACGCGGAGCAGCTTCTCAGAGAGGAGACTATCCTGACAGGAGAGAATTATTCGGCAGAGCGCGTCTCGCCGCTGCCAGCGCTCCAAGAGCCGACGGGAGATTCATCTTTAGTCTCTCGAGTGGTGAATCGCATCTCAGCCCATGCCGGCGTGAAGATCGTATCGAGTCGTGATGCGCCGCCTGTTAGCCACAAGCGGCTTAGTGAGTTCCCCACAGAGATCGTGGCGGAGGGAGATTTTGCGGCTCTCGTTGGAATGCTCGACCAGATCGAAGCCTCAACACCGAACATCCGCGTGCGCAGCGCAGAGTTCCGCAGCGCCCAGAACAAAAACAGCGTCTCGCTGACTGCCATGCTGTCTCTGCTGGCTCCACGATCACCCAGCCGCCTCTCCAACAATCCAGTATTTTCAGGGGAAAACACCCAGCCAAGAGCCGCTATTGAGCGGGATGATGTTCTATTCAGGGGCTCGCCATGACTCGTTAAGGACTGCGCTGCCGAGCCGAAGGCGATTTCCGATCCCTATCCCGATTCCCCGCCATCTCATCTCTCGAAGCCTGAGTATCGGCCCAGTGGGTCCACTTTTTTCATGGAGCCGCGGCCTCAGCCAGAAAAACGGCTTGCAGGACAATGACGCTGGATGGCGTGGAGCTACAAGTGGGGAGCCCTCAAGGGAAAGGTTCATGATGCCACGAAAGAGAAATTTTCTGCTGAATTCGGGCCTGATCGGCTTGGCATGCATCGCTATGCCGAGCATCCCTGTGTCCGCTTCGCCCGAAAAGCTTGCAGCTAATCCAGCAGTAGTCTCCGCCGTTCGTCCGTTGTTGCCGCCTGATTCATTCGTCGACGCGCCACCCGCTGATTCGGTGGCAAAGGCTGACTCGATGGAAAACGCCAAGGCTGAGCCAGCAGCAGTGCCAGCCGCGCGTGTGCCAAGAACGCTCCCGAACGAGGACCAGATTGGAATCGAGGTCAACCACAACCCGGGAGTTGATATCGTCGCCCTCAAGGTTGGCGCTGCAGCACCTCGCTACACCGTGCAGCAGCTTGAGAACCCACCCCGTCTCGTTCTCGACATCGAGTCAGTAGTTTCCCGCTCGAACCGCTCAATTCTGACGAAGACCCTCGAGTTTGTCTCAGGGGTTCGCATCGGCGCTCACCCCGACAAGAGCAGAATCGTGCTCGATCTGCACAGGGCACAGGAGCTAAGCCACGAGGAGTCGATCGTTGATGGTGCAATCCTCGTGACCCTTCGTGGCGCTCCAAAGTCAGTTGCCCAGGAGCAGGGGCAGAGGAGGGAGGAAGTTAAAGAGCAAGATGCGCCTGCTGCCCAAGAAGCCGTGCAGCCTGAAGCTGATCTCGCCGAGCGTATTGCGGAAGCACGAGATGCGGACGAGGGCGCTGAAGAGGCCGAGCCTGCATCTCTTGCTGAGCTTGAGCGTGAGGTCGAGGATCTCTCGGACGTAGACCGGGGAATCGAGATTGCGAAGGCCCAGGATGCTAAGGTTGAGACCGTGCTCGCTTCACTCGAGGCTGGGGGAAAGAGCAGGCTGACGGAAGTCACAAAGCTTTCTCTCAGCAGCAGCGAGGGCGCTTCAGAGGTGCGAGTAGCTACGGCCGGAAAGGGCGAGTTTCGTCTTGAGCGCACGGCGCCGTCCGAATACGTGCTGACTCTCGCCGGAGCAAAGCTCTCTTCGACAATCAAGCGCGACCCAATTATCTCGCCGGCAACTGGTGCAGTTATTCGTTCCGCTCGACCGACGACGGTGGGCGAAGACGTTCTCGTGCGAATATTCATCCAGCCTAGCGCATACCTGACTGCTCGGCGCGATAAGGGCGAGGTAGTGATTTCGGAAACTCACGACCTCACTCAGGTTGTCAAAGACATCCGGGCACAGCTGTCACCCGCGGAAACGGCCGAGAAAGAGAAAGCTGCTGCGGCCGAGAAGAGCGAAGAGACGCCCCCGCCCACTGCCCCGAGCCTGCCGCCAGAGACAAAAGACTCCAAGGATGCGAAGGCCAAAAAGGAGCCTAAGCAACAGGCGGCTGCCCGCGCTAAGGGATCGAAGACAGCGACTGAGATTACCGACGCGGACATCGACGCACTGCTCGGCGACAAGTCGCGTTACACGGGCCGCCTGATCTCGCTCGACCTGCAGGAGACAGATATCGACAACGCTCTCAGAATTATCGCCGAGGTCTCAAACCTCAACATCGTGGCCAGTGAGGACGTGAAGGGCAAGGTGACTCTGCGCCTGCTCGATGTTCCGTGGGACCAGGCGCTCGACGTTATTCTCAAGACAAACGGACTCGACAAGGTGCTTGAGGGCACAGTGATGCGAATTGCGCCCGTCGAGAAGCTCAAGAAAGAGCGTGAAAACCTTAAGCAGGCGATCGACGCTGAGCAGGAGCTTGAGCCTCTCGCGGTGAAGTACCTGCGTGTGAGCTACGCCAAGGCTGCTGAGATTAAGAGCCTCGTGGAGACGGTGCTTTCAGAGCGCGGCTCGGTGGCGTACGACGAGCGCTCGAACCAGCTCATCGTTAAGGACGTGCGCAGCGGCCTCAAGAACGTCGTTGAGCTGGTCAACAAGGTAGACCTGCGCACGCCGCAGGTCCTGCTTGAGACGCAGATCGTTGAGTCAACGCGCAACCTGACGCGCGAGCTGGGCAGCCAGCTCGGCTTCCAGTACATCCAGTCGCCGAGCACCGGAAACGGCACAGGGCTCAACTTCCCGTCATCAATCGCAGTTGGCGGAAGCGCGGCGCAGGACAGCATTCTCGGGTCGTCTTTCCCGGTCGTTTCAAACCTCGCCAATGGCTCAGCGGTTAGCATGCTATTCGACAGCGCTGACGGCACCAAGAGCCTCGAGCTTAGGCTCTCGCAGCTTGAGCAAGAGGGGAAAGTGCGAATCATCAGCCGCCCGGCGGTAGCCACCACAAACAACAAGGCCGCTGAGATCAAGAGCGTTGAGAAGTTCCGCGTCAAGCTGCCAAACGGCGGGCTCTCGGTAGCAACTGGTGCTGGAGCGCAGGCAAGCGGAACGAGCAACACCGCCACGGAAGTTATCGAGGCAGGCATCACGCTTAACGTGACGCCGCAGGCTTCGCCAGACTACTACATACTTCTCGATATCAAGGCTCGCTCAAGCACCTTCGGCACGAAGGAAGTTGAGGGGATCCCGAACGAGTTCGAGCGCAGCGCCAGCTCGACAGTTCTCGTGTCGAGCGGCCAGACGTTTGCGCTCGGCGGAATTTACAAGATGACGGAAGCAGACCGGGTCACGGGAGTGCCCTTCTTCAAGGACATTCCGGTGCTCGGAACCTTTTTCCGCCGAACTGTGACTGACGATTCCGACGAAGAGCTGCTGTTCTTCATCACGCCGCGCATCGTTGAAGGCAGCTTCGATGACGCGAGCATGAAGGCTATTTCATAAGGTTTGGAGCTTGGTTGATATGAGAGCTGAGATGAGAAAGTTGGTGATTGTCAGCGTTGCAACGCTCGTATCGGGGGTGATCATCGCCTGTGGCGGAAACGGCGCGACCAACAATGACCAGGGAGTTTCTGTGACCTTCTTGGGGCTCTACGCAAACCTCCCGAACAACAACGCCGGCGGAAACAACAACACAACCGGAACGAATCTTCAGGGGTGCACTCGGTTCCCGAACCAAGCCGCGCAGCCAACGCCGATTCCGCTCGGGGATGATGACGGCTACTACGCCATCGCGGGCGTGCAGAACAACTTGTTCGGGCAGTTCTTTCGGACGAACCAAATTATCGTTGACTACTTCATCGCTGGAGCGGCGATTCAGCCGCCATCGTACACTGCGGGAATTTCGATCTTCACGGGCCCGGCAGAGAACAGCCAGAACAACCTGAACAACAACAACAATAACACCACCAACAACAACGAGGACGGAGGGCTGCGTCAGCCGCAGAACACGAGCCTCCCGCCATCCTTCAATGGAGCGTGCAATACCGCATTCTCGCGCGTTCCCATCCTTCCGCCGCAGATCCAGGATTGGCTCGTTTTCAACCAGGCGATGCTGCCGGCTGCGCCGTACACCATCGACGTGACAGCGCGGCTCGTGGGGCAGTCCTCGGCAGGGGATGTGTTTGAGACGAACTCGCTCTACATCGGGGTAGATATCGTCCCCGCGGGCAGCACGAGCTCTTCGGCCAGCTCAACGGGGGACGAGATGGTCCCGGACGAGGAGGGCGCTGAGGAGGTGGTTGATGGGGGAGAAGAGTCCTTTGAGACCGAGGAGCCGCTTGGTGAGCCAGAGTCGCTCGAGTAGCTAATCCGGCACCCTGAGTCGAAGCGCGCTTGTAACTAGCTGAAATTACTTCCCTTGCTAAGAAAAAAAGCGGCCTAAGTCTTGGCTTTAGCGGCGTTTCCTGGCTAGGATGCGCCCCCATGGACATCAAAGACATTGAGCACATCATCAAGATCCTCAAGCAGAATGAAGTTACAGATTTCGAGCTTGAGCAGGAGGGAACCCGGGTAAAGCTGTCGCGCACGTCGTCTGGCGGCTACATCCACACAGAGGCCCGCCTGGACGTTGTCCCGGCCGTTCACGTGCCGGTCCCGTCCGCAGCGAGCCCTTCAAATGGCGCTGCGGCCCAGGATGACCACGGTCGATTCGTGAAAGTAGAGTCCCCAATCGTGGGCACCTTCTATCGCAAGCCTTCTCCCGACGCAGAGCTGTTCGTGAAGGAGGGCGATGTCGTCTCGAAGGGCGCAACCCTCTGCATCATCGAAGCCATGAAGCTCATGAACGAGATCGAGGCCCCAAGCTCAGGCAAGGTCGTAAAGATCCTCGGCGTCGAGGGCAAGGTCGTAGAGTTCGGCGAAGTCCTGTTCCTGATCGACCCTTCGGTTTAGGCAAATGAGATCCGCACCATTCCAGAAAGTCCTGATCGCGAACCGCGGAGAGATCGCGGTGCGTGTGATTCGCGCCTGCCACGAGCTCGGCATCAAGACGGTAGCCGTCCACTCGAAGGCTGACGAAGACGCGCTGCACGTTAAGCTGGCCACGGAGAGCGTCTGTATCGGGCCGGCGCTCGCGAAGGAGAGCTACCTTAACATCGCCTCGATCATGTCGGCGGCAGTAGCAACGCGTGCTGACGCGATCCACCCAGGTTACGGCTTCTTGAGCGAGAATGCCGCTTTTGCCGAGATTTGCGCGAGCTGCGGAGTCACTTTTATCGGCCCTTCGGTGCGCAACATGCGCGTGATGGGCGACAAGGCGCGAGCTCGTCGTGTGGCTGACAAAGTTGGCGTTCCGACCATTCCGGGCGACAGCAAGGGAATCCTCGACCCGCAAGAAGCGCTCGTTGTTGCGGAGAAAGCTGGCTACCCAGTGCTGCTCAAGGCGTGCGCTGGCGGCGGCGGCCGAGGCATGAAGATCGTCAAGGGCTCTGAGGAGTTCGTCTCCACCTTCCAGATGGCGCAGCGAGAAGTGGAAGCTGCTTTCGGTGACGGGCACATCCTCGTCGAGAAGTACCTTCCGAAGGTGCGGCACATCGAGGTCCAGCTCGCCGGAGACCGGCACGGGAACGTCGTTCACCTCGGTATCCGCGACTGCTCAATTCAGCGCCGCTACCAGAAGGTTATCGAAGAGTCGCCGTCGATCGGGCTCTCGGCTTCGCTCCAGGGCCAGATCCAGGATGCGGCTGTCGAGCTTGGAAAGTCGGTCGGCTACTCAACGCTCGGCACGGTCGAGTTCTTGGCTGACCTTGAGGCCAACAAGTACTACTTCATCGAGATGAACACGCGCCTGCAGGTTGAGCACCCTGTCACCGAGATGGTGACAGACACCGACCTTGTGAAGGAGCAGATTCGCCTTGCCGCCGGCGAAGAGCTTTCGTGGCAGCAGAAAGATATCAAGATCTCTGGGCATGCCATCGAGGCGCGTATTAACGCCGAGGACCCTCGCACGCTCATCCCGTGCCCGGGCCTGATTAAGAACTACCACCCGCCGGGCGGAAACGGCGTGCGTGTCGACTCGGCGATTTACGCCGGCTACTCGGTCAAACCGTACTACGACTCGATGATCGCGAAGCTGATCGTCCGTGACAAGGACCGTGAGTCTTGCATCAACAAGCTCTTGGTTGCGCTCGACGAGTACCTGATCGATGGTATTACGACGAACATCGAGCTGCACCGCCGGATCCTGACCCATCCCGACTTCAGGAAGGGCAACTTCTCAACGAAGTTCCTCGACCAGGTTCAGCTCTTCGCGTAGCGCCTCCGGGGGCGCCATCTCGTTTTGGAGGCTTACGTGGGCGCTCGCTCTCTATTGTTACTGGCCGCTGTGCTGTTGCTAGGCTCCTCTGTGCCGGCTCCTGCCGCTGCGCAGGTCGACGCGCGTGGGCAGCTCCAGCTCCCCGAGAAGAGCTTTAACTTCGGCTCTGTACCGCAGGGAAAGAAAGTTTCCCACGCCTTTGTTCTCCGGAACGTGGGCAAAGGCGACCTGCAGATAATTGGCACGACGCCGTCGTGTGGCTGCACGGTTGCCGCGGTGAGCGCGCCGGTGATCAAGCCAGGAGGAAGCGAGAGCATCTCTGTAGAGTTCGACACCTCAGGCTTCTCGGGCCAGAAGACAAAAACAGTCGAGCTTCTGACGAGCGACTTATCCAGCCCGCGCGCTGTAGTGTCGCTCACGGGAACGGTGCTTCCAGGCGTTACGGTCGAGCCGCGCGTTCTTGAGTTCGGCAGAGTTGCTCCGGGGGGCGCGAGCTTTGGCCAGCCCATGCAGTTTACGGTCAAGCTTCCGCAGGGAGTGTCGCTCACCTCTGCAAATGTGCAGTCTCAGCATGTCACTCTTCAGGAGCTCTCAAGAAGTGCAGCACAGGTGACGTACTCTGTAGCGCTCAAGGCTGGAATCCCGAAGGGGCCGTTCCGAGATCGGGTAACGCTATCGTTCTCTGATCAATCAATTGCTCCCCTCAATGTGCCGCTCGTTGCCATGGTCGAGGGGGATATTGTCGTGAAGCCGGCAACGCTCTCGTTCGGGGTCGTCTCAGGCGAGAAGCCGCTCGAGCGCCGAGTTTCCTTCGAGTACCGTGCCAAAGCGCCGCTCACTATCAAAAACGTCTCCTCGTCAGACTCGGCGGTGAGCGCCTACTACCAGCCAGGCAGCCGCGGCATGAACGGAACGATCGTCATTCAGCTCTCCCCGAGCAAGGTGAAGGGAGATCTAAAGGCGACAGTTGAGATCTCAACCAATCACCCGACGCAGCCGCTCACCTACATCAACGTTTTCGCGACAACGCCTCCGGCGTAATTTGCGCGATCACGCCGGGCACATCCTGCGTATACTCCGGTGCGGAGGACCCGCATGCTGCTGCCACGACTCTTCGGATCTCTGCTGGCGCTTTTTCTCATTTCTCCAGCCATCTGCCGGGCAGATGCTGTGCGCTACGGCCAGGCTGAGATACCGGTCGATTCGGTCGGCAGGATAGACGACTCCCTCTTCTCTCTCTCAGTAGGCGGCGAGACCGCTGTCGTCGCGGCAGAGAATCTTGGAAGATCGGCGGCTCTGAGATCTCTCGCTGCGCGGGCAAACAGCAGCCTTTCAGCAGAGACACTTGAGCGCATCCTGCGCCAAGCCTTGCTGCTGAGAGATCTTGATGTGGTGAGGGCGGTACTTGCTGCAGGGGCGCAAGCTCTTCCCCCCTCAGCAGCGCTGCAGCTGTGCAAAATGCTCCTAACAGCGACATCGGATGAGGCGCTGCTCGTTGAGCGTGCAGCGTGTCGAGAGAAGCTCCTCTCGGAGGCCAACCGCCTCTTCGTTGAGAGAGAGATTGAGAAAGCGATCGCCGTCGCTGTTGTGAGCGGGGATTCCGTTGAGTGGAGCGAGGAGTTGCGGCAAGTAAAAGCTGCTCTCGCTGCGGCTGAGCGGGGAGACGTAAGCAGCTTCTGGGCTGGAGTGGCCGATGCTAGTGGGGGAGATTCAGCTAAGGAACAAGCCATCATTCGAGCTGGGCTGCGAGTGGCGATGGTCTTAAAGCAGCATGACGTAGCGCTCGCCCTCTTGATGCGCTCCGATTTCGAGAGGCGAACCGTGCTCGAACACTCCGCGGCGCAGTGGCTTCTTGAGGCGTCGCGGGAAGCCTCGCAGCTCGTGGCGTTTGACCCACAGGCCTGCCAGGTCCTCTCGCGGTACGCGGCTAAGGACGACGTAATTGCGGCTATCCTGCCGGGCTCGTGCGCTGCGCAAAAGAGCGGCACCTTCAGCTTGTTTCTGGCGGCGGCTCTTTTTGGTGCGGTGCTCTTCGTTGTCACTCTCGTCCGGGTTAGGGCAGGGGCTGAACGCGACGGTCCCTGTGTAAGCCAGGCTCTCAGCCCAGAGCATATCAGGCTCCTGGCTTTCTTCGGATTGCCTCCAGGAGCAACTCTCAAAGAGATAAAGGCGGCTTATCGCGCCGCGATCAAGGCGATTCATCCGGACCGCCAAAGAGGCGCCCAGAGGGATTCAGCTTCAGAAGAGTTTATCGAGGCAACACAGCGCTACGAGAAGCTGCTCCGGTTGCATTTGCAGCGCGCCGCCGCCGGCTCGGAGCGCATGCAGCACGACGCTCGCAGCTCCGTCTAAAGCGGGTTGGTATGCAACGAGAGCGAGTGAGGGCTCGGCCTCCGACCGATGCGAGCTGAGCTGCCGAAAGCTCACAAGCTTGGGCACCAGCCAGCAGCCGCTCCCGGACCGTCCTTGAGCCCCCTCGACAGTCTGCCCGTCGGGTAAGCCGCTCTCTGAGCGCCCTGTGCAAGAGGTCGCCGTGCTCTAGGTACTCGTTGGCGAGCAGAAGCCCCCACCACGGATTCCCCTCAGAAACTTGGAACGAGATCTCTCGAAAGATAGTTGATGTCAGTTTCATGCTGACCTCATGGGCATTTGCTATGCCATCTCCTCCGCAACCGTAAGCACCTGAAATAAGGACGCTTTGGAGGGGCGCGTTGGAGCATGCCGCATCATCCCCTGGGGCATCTCGCCGCGCTGGTTTCGTGACAGCGAGGGCTAACCCCTCTATACTCACGGTGCGGCGATTGGGGCGCGCGAGAAAGTGCGCGAACCCGGCCAGGACCGGAAGGTAGCAACCGTACCGCATGCATCTGTGATGTGTCCCCGGTCGTCGTCTATTTTTACCTCTACTTAAAATTTGGTAGGTGCACGTACACGTGCACGCACACGTACACGGCGAAGCGTCCTGCTAAGCGCTTCGGAACCGGAGCCGGAGCCGGCACCGTTGCCGTTGCCGGTTTGGGGGCGATCCTCGCCCGCCGGGAAACGTTTTTCTTCCCCTGAGATCCCCGTCTTTCTGCTGTCCCGAATCCTAATTCGAGGTATTCTATCCCGGTTGTCCGCGTCGACAGCTAACGGCTCAGCATAAAGAAAGAATTTCGTGTCATACCTCGTTCTAGCAAGAAAGTATCGCCCATCAGGATTTAGCTCAGTGAGTGGGCAGGAGCATGTGACGCGCACGCTCTCAAACGCGATTAAGCGCGACAAGGTGGTGCACGCATACCTCTTCACAGGGCCTCGCGGAGTGGGCAAGACCTCGGTCGCGCGCATCCTCTCGAAGGCGATCAACTGCCAGAAGAGTGGCGCAACGGAGCCGTGTCTTGAGTGCCCGTCGTGCAAAGAGATCGGCGCAGGCACGAGCCTCGCAGTGAGGGAGATCGACGGAGCTTCTCACAACAGCGTCGACAACGTGCGCGAGCTGATGGATTCCTTCAAGTCGCTTCCGCCCCCGGGCTACCGCTTCAAGGTGTACATCATCGACGAAGTTCACATGCTGAGCGTGTCGGCCTTCAATGCGCTGCTCAAGAGCCTTGAGGAGCCGCCGCCGAACACGGTGTTCATCCTTGCAACAACTGAGGTTCACAAGATCCCCGAGACGGTTCTCTCACGATGCCAGCGGCACGATTTTCGCGCGCTGAGCGTGCAGACGATAGAGCAGCGGCTCCTGCAAGTGTGCAAGGAGGAAGAGATTAAGGCCGACAGCGATTCTATTCGGCTGATTGCGCGGCTGGCGGACGGCTCGATGCGAGATGCGCAGACGCTCCTCGACCGTGTGCAGAGCTTCTGCGAGGGGAAGATAACGGCGGACGACACGAGCCGTGCGCTCGGCACCGTTGAGCGCCGAGCGCTCGTGGCGCTGGCTGCTGCCATCTTCGCCAGAGATGTGGAGCGGGTACTTGAGCAGGTCTCGGAGCTGTTCGCCTCAGGGATAGATCCAAGCACGCTGCTGCGCGAGTTCGTGAGCTTCTGGCGAGAGGTGTTCGTTGCGAAGCTCGGCGGCGAGCAGCGACTGAAGGTGATGGGAATCAGCGACGACACAGCAGTCGAGCTGCTGCGCATGACTTCGCCGTTTGAGGCAGTCGACATCCAAGATCTGTGGGACGTTGCGCGCGAGGGGGCAGACAGGTGCCTGCGCTCAGCGCACCCGCGTTACGGCTTCGAGGCCCTCGTTGTTCGCATGGCGACACGGCAGCCAGTGGCAGAGCTTGGTGAGCTGATAGCGAGGATCTCAAGCCAGCCCGAAGCAGCGCCGAGTGGCGCTCGTTCGGCTTCGGCTCAGAGCACGGCTGTGCCGGCCCAATCGCAAGCCAGGAGCGCTGCGCCTCGCTTAGAGGCGCGTCCTCAGTCGGCTGCCAGCGCCGCCCAGCCAGCGGCAGCGGCCCCGCCGAAGGGAGCAGCTCTCTCGTGGGAGGATTTCCTGCGCGGCGGGGCTGAGGCAGGCGGAAAGATGTTCGTGGAGAGCCTCAAGCGCCTGCGGGTGACCCGCTTCGAGCACGGGGTCATCGAGGGAACCGGCCCAGAGTTCAACGTGAAGAGCGTCATGGGAGACAAGGCAAAGGTCATGGCGCTGCTGAATGACTTTGTGAACCGCCAGGGTTTGCAGAGCGTGACGACGTGGAAGATCGCGTTCGTGAAAGGGCAGGGGTCGGCCGAGAGCGCCACAGCGCAGCAGCCATCTGCCCGCTCAAACGTCGAGGCCGTTCAGGGGCACCCTGCGCTTCAGAGCCTGCAGAAGATCTTTCCTGGCAGCAAAGTTGAGCAAGTTCGTTCGAAAAACAATTAAGGGTAACGCACGAAGAGGTACGCAGCATGTCGAAGGGATTTAAGGGATTTCCAGGTGGGGGCGGCAACATGCAGGCTCTCTTGCAGCAGGCCCAGAAGATGCAGAAAGAGATGCAGAAGGCCCAGGCTGAGGCTGAGGCTTTTGAGGTCGAGGGAAGCGCTGGTGGCGCAGTGAAGGTCAAGGTGAACGGCAAGTACGAAGTGCTCGCTGTCGAGATAAAGCCAGAGGCTGTTGATCCGAGCGACGTTGAGATGCTCCAGGACATGCTCAAGGCAGCAGCTAATGACGCGCTCGGAAAGATTAAGGAGAACTTCGATCAGAAGCTTTCAAAGGTAACTGGCGGCGCCGGTGTTCCGGGCGGGCTTCTGTAGGGAGGATTAATGCTTTCGTTTCCCCCAGCCCTGCAGCGGCTCATTAAGGAGCTTTCGAAGCTCCCTTCAGTTGGCGAGAAGACGGCAACCAGGCTCGCCTACCACCTCGCCGCAAACGACAAGGATCTCGCCCGTTCGCTCGGCGAGGCGCTGCAGCAGTCGGCAGCGCAGGTGAAGCTGTGCTCGCGCTGCTTCTTCTTGAGCGAAGCCGACCTGTGTGCGATCTGCCAAAACCAGTCTCGTGACGCGTCGCTGCTGTGCTTAGTCGAGAAGCCGGTCGACGTCCTGGCGCTTGAGCGCGTTGGAGAGTTCAAGGGCACTTACCACGTCTTGCACGGGCTTTGGGCTCCGCTGCGCGGACAGGGGCCAGAGACGATGAAGATTAAGGAGCTAACTGCGCGGCTCTCTGCCGAGCCGATTAAAGAGGTGATCATCGCCACCAGCGCAACCGTCGAGGGAGACGCTACGGCGCTCTACGTCGGGCGTATCCTGGCTGAGGCCGGCATCAAGGTTACTCGCCCGGCACAGGGAATCCCGAAGGGGGGAGAGCTTGAGTACGCTGACGATGTGACGCTCTCTAGGGCGTTTGCGGCGCGGAGTACGTTGCAGGTGTAGGTGGCGAAAGTCGTAGCGGGCGATAGCGGCCATCACCTTCATCATCATCCTTCTCCTGCACTTGCACAGGCTTCCTTTTCCTCGTCTCCGTATTCCGACACGAATATCAAAGGCAATCGGGGGAATATCCTGATTACGAGCAGGAGTGAGTGCAGGTGCAGGAGAAAGAGAAGGATTATGAGGAGGAGCCCTAGCAAGACCTTGCTAGCAAAGAAGGGGTCCGCTCCCCCTTTTTCGCGTCACGTTGCTCCTTCTTAGGGTTACTTTATCTGTCGTATAGGGCACTTATCTGCTCTCTGACGCTTGACTTTCCATGCCCCACAGAGAATTATACGCCGGCTACCATTCCCCGGTAGCTCAGTCGGTAGAGCAGGTGGCTGTTAACCACCGTGTCGGGGGTTCGATTCCCTCCCGGGGAGCCATATTACATCCTATCTCGACTTTGCTGCGCAAAGATCTCGATGACGGCTTAGGGGGCTGGGCCCCCTAAGGACCCCGGCGACAAGATTCCTACCTCGGCTTTGCTTCGCGGACTTTTCCTATCTCGACTTTGCT
>CAYPUA010000030.1:0-35787 GCA_964413875.1 uncultured Bdellovibrionales bacterium | reverse complement strand
GGCGCCTTGGGCTTGCCGTCTAGCCCTGGCAAGCCGTGGCTACTGAACTACTTTCAGGTGGGGTGGCCTAGTATATGCTGGGAAGAAAAGTAACCCCGTACCAGGGGTGTATATCTGGCACAAACCAACTCTCCCCAACTTCCGAGTCAAATGAGCACCACGTGACCAGCTCAGGCAAATGGCAGGAATGTCGAAAGGAAGCCCCGTGACAGTTGGACCTTGCCAGTTAGACTGGGCTAGTGAGCCCCCACCGACCAGGCGCCTAGGCACTCTTTCAAACCCGCAGCGTAGAGACTACAGCTTCTCAGGCTGAACGAGCACCGTTGCAAGAATGCGAGTCTCTCCGATATGCGTCGCTACCCACGGAGACAAGTCGTGATTTTCAAGCTGTCCACCCGGACTCCTGCTCGGCGGAAGAACAACTTCTTCGAGTCGAAACTGCGCCTCTTCCTCAGGTGACATCATCAGTGGACGCAACGCCAGTCCGAAAGGCATACACTTGAGGCACTCTAATATCACCCCGAGCGTTTCCTTCGTGGCATCCGCCTTGCCACCGTTCCCCCTGACGAAGGTTGGTTCTAGGAGCAGTAGAGGTTGCTGCTGAGTGTTTTCGACGAGTTTAACAACCGTGCGGACGCAAGCTGTTCGTAGCAGCTCGCCAGCATACCGGGAGATAGTGGACCGCATCCGTTCGTCAACCTGAAAACCCTCTCCTTTATTCTGCAAAAAACTCTCACTCGGAACAACTTCAAGCTTTAGCCCCTCACGAAAATCCCGAGGGAGCTCCTTGGCGAGACCCATGACCTCAGACATATCGAGTACAATAACGCTCTTGATGTGCGCATCGACCGTATTTGAGACAACGGACTTAGCGTAGTAAGCACTGTTATTGAACGATGTACATGCAGGCGTAAGCAACGGCGTTGAGCCGAGATTGAACATAACTTCAGGCTCGTCGGTCATTAAAACGAGGAAGAGCGACTTTCCGTCCGATTTCACGGCATACGAACCACCGACAGGCGCAGTATGCGCAAACATCACTTGAGACGCGGTCCACCAATCTCTAGAGGTCGGATCAAGAGAGCGAAGCTGCCGCTCAACGACCGGCTCCCAACTGTTATACCGCCAATCACTAAATCTCTGAGGGTTACCTCGTTCATAGTGTACAAGTGCCTCCCCCAGTATCTTCAGATATTTCTTCTCAGGCGTGTCGATCGTCTGCGCTCTTACAAATTCGTAGATGGGGTCCGTGAGGTAACGCTGCGGCGTACGAATCTTGGGGCTTTCTTTGAGACCGCTCCAGCCAAGGAGCTCCTTGTACCAGCCGACATCCGATAACCACTCATGTATACCGGGGGATAGTTCGTTAAGTTGCTGCTCCTGCTGCAGGCCGGACAAACTAGGATTGACGCGCTGCAACGCTTCGAGAAACTCCTCGTTTTCTGAGGCGGCTTGGTTAAGAGACACCCGGATGGCTCGTGGAAGCCTCCCAAGCTCCTCCCTTGAACAGAGTCTTGCGACTGCGAGCTTCGGGAAGTCAGGCCGCTGATGAACCGCGCATCCCGCTAAAATGTCGCACAGGTAATGTGGGTTTTCAGACTGAGAAACCTTTCCAGACGCTGCTATAACTTTAGCTTGCCAGGTGAGCGAAGGCGTCAGGAAAGCACTCCTAATCAACTGCTCTGTGAGAAGGTCGGAGTTCCTCTTCTGATGGAAATCATCCAGAGCCGGGTTGGCTTTAAAGAGCGCATTCAGGTTTGCAAGCCCCTTCTCGTCGCATTCCATCAGATTGCAGGCGAATAAAAATACCGAGCGAGGTACATCAGGACACCACTGCCGGTGAACTTCAAGCGGGTCTAGGTTAAGCGCCTCAAGCATACGCAGCGGGCGTTCAAACGCCCACGGAGCGAGGTGTCCCCAATAATTTGAGCAGAATCGTTCGTGACCTATTTTCGAGAGCATCGCGCAGTAGCTCGATCTACGGCCCTCGTCTGTCTCTGAAGCGATTCGCGAGAGCAGATGCGATAGAGCTGGTGTCCCGGGAACGGGATTCTGTATGAGATCATTTAGAAGCTGCCCCGAAAGCTCCTCGGAGCACTTTCTATCAAAAACGAGTCCCAAGAACAGAGTGTAGCGGAGCGGGCCGGCCCCCGCAGTCGAGCGTAGTAACGGGTTGAGGAGATACGTAACGAAAAAGTAATCTCTTCCCTCCTGGGAAAGCGCTTCTCGTTTCTCCGCGGAGAGCTGTTCGCCCGCTGCCATCGAGCACAAGACAAATCTCAGTCGGTATTCCCAGGTTTTATTCGAAGCATCAGAAAGCACACCAACGGCAAGCTTTCCGTAGTGTTGGTCGCTCGGGGTTCCGAAAGCACTCGCAGAGAAAAACGTGTGCTGGGCATACGAAATGAGATCCGTGCTCCCTGGCTTAAATTCATCCAGGGCTGCTATTGAAAGCAGCCTTAGCGCCAAGACACGGTTCGATGGATTGCCCGCCTCCATCAAAGCTCGACAGATCGCGAGCACCTCACGCTGCGAGGGGTGCGCTACATATGCTCCCCAAAGAGTGTCGGGGTCGCCCCAATCAGCATCCGGACGCAGATAACCTTCCGGCATTTCGATGATGGCGCGAAGAAACGGGAGCGCTTCTGGATCAGGCTCCGTGCAGCGGAAGCCGGCTGTCGGGCGCTGATTATGCAAAAGCGGTAGCGCCTCCATGACGATCGGCGATGGAGCGCTAATCCAGGGTGCCGGGGTGACGCCCTCACCCGCTGCCGCGCCGATATCCCGCAGCTTCTGTATGGCCTCAGCCCGAGCACACTCAAGCTCCGTTGCCATCGCCTCGGCGTGGTTCTCCCTCGCATTCCGATGATGTCCTTGGTCTCGGGAGTCAGAAAACATGTACGCCTTGAGCAACTAGGAAAGTGTTACAAAGAGACAAGAAAGGTTAACCGATTTGAGCGGGCTAGGCACACCGCAGTACTATCTCTCTCGGAAAACGAGGCAGTCTCCTGCAAGTGCCTGATCTGCCGAGTAGGAGTCCCTCTGTTCGCCCCTCCGGTATCAGCCTCACTTCCGTCCAAGCCTCCGCAAATTCCTAGCTTTTCGCCCGCGGTTCCGGCTCATCTGGGGATTGAGGCCGTTTAGGCGGGAGAGTGCAAAAAGTAGCCCCGTACCATTGAGACCTAATGATTTATGCGAAGAGTCCCGAACCAGGACATGCTCGTGTAGTGCAGGGTAATCCCACATACCCCTCGGGCCGATGGGTTAGGTGCGCTGCTGGGGTTCGGCGAAAGTTTGCCCCGTGCTAGCGGGACTTTGGGACTTTTGCCAGTAGCACTATATCCGAACTACAGCGACGAACCCCGCCATTGAGAGTCACGACTCCCCAGTAACAGCTCCCTTGCGGGGCGGCTTGTGGCTCAGCTTTTCATTGGTCTCCCAAAGAGCCCGGTAGTGGCCGGGTTTGACCAGCAGTTCATCTGGTGTGCCAACCACCACCGGCTTGCCTTTCTCAATCACAATCAGCTTGTCTGCCGATCCGAGTCCGCTAAAGTCATGCGTTATGTAGAGCTGTGTTTTCTCCCCTTTGGCTCTTCTTATTAGAGTGACGATCTTTTCTTTAGTTGTGGTGTCCAGACCGGTAAGCGGCTCATCCAATATGTGCATCGGTCTCCCACCCAGAAGCGACTGCACTATTCTCATCAGCACTCTCTGCCCACCACTTGGGGTCCATGAATTGCCAATTCGCTGCTTCAAATGTTCATACAAGAAATCTGCCCCAACCTTCTCTATGGCCTCCGATAACGTCAATCGCTTTTCGTCTTCGCTATTCGCGCCAAGGCTGAGAAACTCTTCGACTTCCAGTCCGTTACCATCGTAGCCGTCCTGCGGTGCATATCCGATCTCTCCATGCAGCGCCGCCAGCGGTATTTCTGACATCCGAACAATCTCTGCATCCGCACCCTCGCCGATACGTACCTCCACTTCCCCCTGTGTGGGCTTCTCGATACCAAGAAGCACTCGCATAAATGTTGTCTTGCCAGAGCCAGTTTCGCCCACAATCCCCACAAGCTCTCCAGCTCGAATTTCTACAGGGTCCTGGATGTCAAGAATCGTTTTAGTTCCCTCCGCGCACGTCTTCTCAACCTTGATGTTTTGGAGATGGAAGCTGAAGCCCTTCTCGCGCAACTCGCGTCGAATGCAATCGGTCCTCTCTTTGGTTGTAGGCTCCTCGCCTCCCGATACCCTCCTCCAATGACCCGCCAAATCGAGAGCTCTATTAGCGCCGACCGCCCCACGCTCACGGCGACCGCTGTTTTCAATAAGTGTGCTAAGCGCGCCCTGGAAACCAACAACGGCAGCGGCAAATTGAACAACACTTTCCACGCCTACAGCACCCTGGCCTAACTGCCAAAGCAGGTATCCTCCCGCTGCCGAGCAGGTAGCCGCGTTTACAAACCAATTTTGAAACGCTAATTTCGAAAAGCCCGCGACGAAGTCATTAAAAACCTTCGTCAAAGCTTCACCTTCTCTCTGAATGTATCCTTCCGGGAATTTCTCCCGGCCCATTGTGCATAACTGGTCCGCCGTCTTCCCGTCCGTAAAGCTACTCGCTGGCGCAAAAATTTTGCTGCTTGGCGCTCCCTTTTCACGCTCTAAAACCTTGTTGAGCTCTTTCTTTCTCCTCTCAATGCGGCGGCTGACAAGCGCTCCTGCGGCGACGAGAGCCGCCGCACCGACATTGTGCCAACCTCCCCAACACATGCTCGCTAAGGCGCCCGCAGCGCTGCCCCAAGCCTCGAGAATCGTGTAGCGCAGGGAGATAAACTCCGAGACTGTCGATTGATTTGATTTAATCTGACTTATTTCGTTGGTGACCGCCGCTTCATTGCGGTCATGATAGGAAATGCCATAGATCTGACCGGTCGCGATTGAAAGTTGCTTCGCGAAAACGAGATTATCGAGTTGGGCGCTGATCCTCGACTTGGCGACATTCAGGCACGAGAAGACCATGCTGCTCCCCATGCTGCCTACTACCCCCACGACAGCGCTCATCCCGCCCCCTGTGAGCATCGACGTCAAAAACGGAGTAATAAATGATTGTGCCGCACTTACCAAAGCGAACCAGCTTCGTTGCTTCGCAAGCGCGGGAGAGCAGGCGCTCACGAGCGCGTCGACTGCGCGATCAGCGGCCTCGCAATCAGCTAGGCTCTCCGTCAGAATCGCGCTTTTCTTCTCGGGAGATAGCTTGGCAAATTCAGCTGACGTCGTAATTGAAGGACCCACGTGTTCAGCCTTGAACCCGGCAGCAGACGGCAGGCGCGCGCCTCGGAGGACCTGATCAGAAGCGCTGGGGCCTTCCACATCTTGTGGCGCTGAACCAGGGGCTGGAGGACGAATTGGCTCAGTACTTTTTCGTGACTCGTCACTTGGGGCATACATCTTACGTTCTCCAATAACTAGGCTTGCACAGACTACCGAAGCCGAAGTCCCTAAAAAATACGTAGCTGCTTGTTCTGAAACCCAACCTGATTGCTGAAGAGAGCATGCTGCCTTCACTGGCTCGGGGCTACTTCCTCCACAAACGAAGCCCGCAGGAAGCGGGGCTAATCTTCTTAAGCGGTCATGGGAAGTCATTCTGCGAACAAATGCACCCTGCAGATTTAACTCTGTACCCGGGGTACTCACTCCCTAACAAAGCTAGCAACCCAACGGGCATCACCTCCGAACGCTCCCCTTGATGGCCAAGAAAATGAAATACCACCCCCACGGGAGTGTCCTCTTCTGCACCTTCTGCCTCGAAGAGGGGCTTCTGCTCCTGAGCAATCCGCTCTGCATAGCGATTATCAAGAGTTGCCTGGCGCGAGCCCAGGTGCTCTACCCCGTGAAGATCTGTCACCTCATGACGGAAGCTACCCATGTTCACTTAATCCTCGTGGTGGATAACCCAGATGACGTCTCTGGTTGCTCTTCCTGTACCCGGGGTACTTTCTTGTTCTTTAACCCCGAACCCGGGGGTACTCATCATAATAGGACCGCCATGGGTTAGCGGCTATACCGGAGGTACTCCCGAAATTGCGGCTCCCTTCGGTAGCTGAAGCAAGGTGATGCCATAGCCATCAACCTTGTCGCTCCCCCTTCCCCACGCTACCATTCCGAAAAAGCTGGAGTATCTCCCCATGCACCTCCCCCTCTACCAAACCTCCTCCTTCTCTCCCCATTCCTTCGAGGGCAACCCGGCGGCGGTGTGCCCGCTTCCGTCCTGGCTTCCTGACGGGCTAATGCTGCAGATCGCGGCGGAGAACAACTTGTCTGAGACTGCTTTCGTTGTGCGGGAGGGGGACGCTTTTGGGCTCCGCTGGTTTACTCCCACGACGGAGGTTGATCTGTGTGGGCATGCAACACTTGCGGCGGCGCACGTGCTGGCGGTTGAGCTTGGGGTGGTGGATGACCCGATCGTGTTTAGGACTCGCTCGGGGGAGCTGCGGGTAATGCGCGAGGGGGCGCTGTTTACGATGGACTTTCCGGCGCAGCCTCCTGTGACGTGTGACGTGCCGGAGCGGCTCTGTGCGGCACTTGGGGTGGAGGCGACGGAGGTGCTGATGTCGCAAGACTTTGTGGTGGTCGTTCCGGATGAGGCGCTCGTGCGGGGGCTGTCGCCGGATGTTGCTGCGCTGCGGGGGCTTCCGGGGCGCGGGGTGTGCGTGACTGCTGCTTCGCGTGAGTGTGACTTTGTGTCGCGCTGGTTTGGGCCCAACGTCGGGATAGCGGAGGATCCGGTGACGGGGTCTGCTCACTGCGCGCTTGCTCCCTACTGGGCGAAGAAGCTTGGGAAGCCAGAGCTCAGGGCCAGGCAGGTGTCGGCTCGCGGGGGCGAGGTGCTGTGCCGGGTTGAGGGGGATCGGGTGTTTCTTACGGGGGCGGCGGTTACTTATTTGCGGGGGAAGATTGAGGTGGTGGGGTGAGGTGGCTGTACCCGGGGTACTTTCTCGCGGTGCCGGGGGTGTGCCAGAAATCTTGAAGGCGGCTAGATTACGGAAATCTTGAAGGCGGCTAGATTACGGATCGTGTTTGAGCCGGAGAGGAAAGCAGCGTAGACGTTTGCGGGGGTGCTCTTGGACTCTCTGCGGTAGAGCGGTGCGCGGGCATTTACGCCGCTAATTTTTTGGCGGTAATCGTGTAGCGATAGCCCAAGGCGTTTAAGACCCGAAGCAGGATGTCGAAACTCATCTTGTGGAGCTTGATGCCGGCTTCTATCTGAGCGATGCGAGAGCGAGATACTCCAACGAGGCTTGCGAGCTCGTCCTGGCTTAGGCTTTTGGCCACTCGCACCTTGACGATCATCTCCCGCAGCTTAAGCTTCTGGTCGATCTCGTTGATGTCGACTCCGAGGTCATCGGCTAGGGCGCTCACCTTAAGTTTTTTCCACGGCATATCCTTACCTCGCTCAGTTGATCTCTCGGACTCTCTTCATAATCAGATCCCTATCCTTTAACGGGATAGCTCTCGTCTTTTTTCTCAGTGCGTGAAGGAGGTAGATCACTCCTGACACTCCTGCGTAGTAAAAGATCCGGTGGTGCCCCTCCCTGTCGCGAATTCGTATCTCCCAGAGGCCGTGAGCTACGGAGGAGAGGCTCCTCACAAGCGGCATGTGAAGGGTCTCTCCCTGCTCCAAGCGCCTTAAGATGGCCAGCAGCTCGTACTGCGCATCTTGCGACATCTCTTCGATGAATTCACGGACGGGGCAGCGCCCGCGGTGTGTGCTGTAGTGTCTTACCTCTACCATGTATGTTAGCTCCAGCTAACTCCTGCCGTCAATCGGTATTGCGTGCGCGGCGGAAGGTTGATGAGCTAATCGGCGGTTGAGGGTTTAAGTTGCTTTGACCCGTACCCGGGGTACTCTCCCGTGCGGCGTCAGTATTACAGCTCAGGGGCCGATGCTCCTCTGCGGGAAGGGGCTACCTTGCGCTCAATGAGGTTGAAAGTAGCCCAGTACCGGGGAGCTTACGCGGTTTCCTGGGCGGGTCCTGGCTGTGCTTGCGGATGAGTAGGGACACGAAACCTGCAGCAGGCATCCCAGGCACCCGCCAACGATTCTCCCGAACAGAACAGCGAGGACTCGCCGTTTTTAGGAGAGTTTTCCCTGTTGGTTGCGGATCTATTAAGAGCGGAACTGTCGGTCTATTAATAATAGAACCTCGTAGAACAGAGGAGAAGTAAGCATAGATTGCTGAGATGACGAATGAATTGAGAAATGCACCCGCTTGCAGAAAGTTTTGACTAGCTCTCTGACCTGCCTTACCGTGGGCAGTACGATTAGAGCAACATTACTGTGGTTCTCGAATCGGAGGAATGGCTGAGCGGTTTAAGGCACCAGTTTCGAAAACTGGCAATCGGTTTTACCGATTCAAGGGTTCGAATCCCTTTTCCTCCGCTTCGGAAGGATGGCTGAGTGGTTTAAGGCACCGGTTTTGAAAACCGGCAATTAGCTTGCTAATTCAAGGGTTCGAATCCCTTTCCTTCCGCTGGTTCTAGTTGGAGAGATGGCTGAGTGGTTTAAGGCGCCAGTTTTGAAAACTGGAGATCGGTTCGCCGATTCAAGGGTTCGAATCCCTTTCTCTCCGCTTGAGAGGTTATCACATAACAATCGCAGGTTATGTTGCTCTAATCTCTCCTTTTTTTCATCCCCAAACCGTGAAATTCAATAAATGCCAAAGGCGAAAAGCCTCGAAATACCGGTCAGTTCGGTTATCACAGGGCAATATATCGGCATTTTACCGCCGCTACCCTGACCTAAGATGCGAATCGCCGGTAGAATAGGAGACATCTCCTTGAATGCGCACTGCACGATAACTGAGCGCTCTAACCGTAATGATTACGCCAAAAGCACACAACGGAAGTTCTTCACGTCGCGAAGCTGTGGCAGAGTCCGCCCAGAAGCCTTCCCAATCAGTAGAATTGAAGATGCCCTCACCAACCGACACTTCATCGCCCCATGTTGACCTGAGAGGTGCTTTGGCAGCCAGTGTGGTCGCACCGCGCGACGTCATCTCCGTACGGCAAGAGGCAGTAGTCTTTACCTGCCTTTTGAAGTTACTCGAAGATCGCAGTGGACCGGAACAATGGGGGAGCGAGCAAACCGAAACAGCAATTACAAAGCTTTGTACCGAGCTCTACGGCGCTGATGTCGCCATAGCGTACGCAGCGCAACTTGAAAGCAGTAGGGGGGCAACCGCGTTAATTGAGATCGCAAAGGTGCTCGTATCAAAGGGCAGCGATCCTTTTCCCGCGCTTTCCGCATTCTCCCGCCTCCGCCCTCAACTCTCGACGCCGGAGTGCGCGGAGGCATTCTGCCAGTACGCTCAGCTTGCCGGAACACTCGGCAAGCAACGCGAGGCGTTAGTTGCTATTCACGCGGCAGAGGCGCTTATTAAAAACGAAAGGTCACCGTATGCCGCCTTGCTACAAGCCGGGGTAGCCGCGGCCTATGAATCTCTCGGATTGCGGCGCGACGCAGACCTCGCGATTGAGAGAGGCGTTGCAGTACTCAGCTGGACGGACGAAGAGCAGCAGCAAGCCGCGCTTGCACAAATGGGCACCTATCTACCCGCCCGCCTTCTGGTCGCCGTAGCACCCCTCATCCAGTCACACACACGTCGCATCGACGCATACTGCGAGGGATTAGAGAGGCTTCGAGACCAGAGCCTCGTTGACGCGTTACGGGAGTGCCTTGCGGAGGCCCCTCGCTCGATAAAAGGCATTCCCGAGAGCTATCTGCTAGCCAAGTTGAGCGCTGAGTACAACCTTGACAAGCCTTTTGAGGATGTTCCGGGCGTAGACACTTCCGAGTCAATTGAGCTCTTCCGCAAGTTGTGCGACTTCGACAGGGCTGTCGCTGCCGGGGCCCTCCATGCTGAATTGCTCTTGGAGGAAAGCTTAAAGTCGGCCCTAGAGTTATCAGCTATACGCCGACACTATCCTCTCGCTGAGCTTCTACCCCGCGCATCGAGGACGGGCCGCGGAGATCTCTGCCATCAGTCGCTCCGCCATCTTTCCGACCCCTTGTGCCTCAGCAGTGCCTCGTCAACATGTTTGACGATTGCGCTAAATCCGAATCTACCCTTCCCACCATCCTTTAAGCCGGAGCTCGCGCAGTACCTGCTTGACTGCCACCTCCTCGACCGAACTGTGCCTGCTGACGTAGCGGCGGATGCATACTCAAGAACTCTTGACCGATATGCAGCCCCGTTCGCTCAGATCGCTCGTCACGCGCAGCGTGAGCTCCTCAACACCAAGCGCCCCGACCTTCGAGCGGGAGCAGCTCGACTTGAGGGAGTTGTACGAGAACTGCTTCTCGACAGAGATATCGCGCCCACAGAACGTTACCACGTGCTTCTTGTCGGGTTGCGCCCCCAGGAGAGCTCGCTGCGCAGAAACGTCATCCTTCGTGAGTCGCACAAGCTATTAGAGACGATTTTTGCTCAGATTTCGGGTGGCGCGCAGGCAGGAAAAGTTTCCGAGACGATCAAGTGCTTTTCCATGCTGATGGATGAACTCTTTCGTGAAGGAGAGCCAAAGGCGGGCGAGATCACGAAGCGATTCGTGGGAGCCTTGTACAGTAATCAGGCGCTCCTCGGCAAGGTAAAGAGTCTCGATGAAGCTCTTCGGCAACACGCACTGGATTTTGTGTCGAGGTCAGCGCGCGCCGGACTCTTCGATGCTCAGCTCCTCAACGGGGTACAGGGCAACGGACTCTCCGCTGATGTTGACATACCACTCGTCGGAGAGTTGATCGTGCGGTTCGGCCTCGATCCAACTCTCCGCCTCGCCACGTTAGTGTACTCCCAACGCCATGCCGTCGAACACTACAACCTTCCGATCTCTCCAGAGGCTTCCGTAATTGACGTCGTGAAAACGATCGAGCATGGACTTCAAGATCCCTTGCTCTACTTTGTCCACCACGCAGCGGACGCACACTATGCTACCGCAGCGATGTGTAGTGAGGATCGCTTTCTGGGAATGCTTGCACTGGCGAGAGAGTTTAAGCTCAACCAGTCGGTCATGAGGACCTTCACGGAAGCCGTGAAGAACCGAGGAGTTTCTGAGGAGCGAGCGGCTATCATTACTGAGAATCTCAGTCGAGGGAGGGTCCCTTCCGAAAGAACTTCCGGGGAGATCGCAGCCCACGGGGGGCGGGAGACTTGGATTGTAGAGGCTCTCGATAAGAGGGAGCAGCTGTTGCGAGCTCTCCGTTTTGCGGACGGCTACCAGTGCTGCTTCACCTCACCGTCAAGGGAGGCTACTATCGAGCCGACGCACGAAGCGTGGACCATCGCCGCTCTGGCAGCCGATCCATTGAGTATTATTATGGAGATACGGCAGGCAAAAAGCGGAACCGTGATAGGATTCATTTTCGGACGCTCCGCCATTAATCCAGCGGACAAAACGCCGGTGCTCATGCTTAACGGACTTTACGTTCCCGATAAGTCTCCTGAGGTCGCCGCGCAGCTTCTGTATTTCGTCGAGACTGACATCGCATCCCCAGCCGGCTTCTCCGCTGTCTACTTAAATGCAACTCAAGGGGGCGTACTTAATTATACGCCAGCAGGCTATGAAGACGTTGAGGAACAACTGGTCGCCATTCGTCCTCTTGGGGATGGGGAGGAATCTCTGATAGCCTCCGTTGACGACGATATTGGTAGGGTTGCAAATGGGGACTTTCTCTTTAGCGGCTTTAAGAGGTCGCTCCTGTAGCTGTATTATCCCTGCCTCCCTCTCACGTTCTTAGGCGCGGTATCGAAGGTGCCAACCGTCTCATACGCGCACAGCAACACTCATACCCAGCAGTCGCCGCCCGAGCGATGCGAGAGCAACTACTTTAGAAAGGGCGCAAGGATCTGCTTTGCCTCCTCAATTGTTATGTTACACTCTGACACAAATCGAAATCGAAACTCCAACTGCCCTAGATTCCCCCCAAACTGGGGGTCTTTTAGGAGCGCCGCGATAGCTGTATTTTCTTGTGCCGCTTTCCCCAAGTTTTGCTCTGTTAATTTTATCTCAATCGCGCTGTTTTCAGCAAAGTCTAATGCGCTCTGCCTTGGAGCCGGAATATTTCCGCCGAGGGGAATGACTTTTCTTCCTAGTTTTTTATCGCCAGTAACAAACAGCAGAGGCCCTACCGCAGACGTCTTATGAGTATAAATGAGTTCTCTCACGATGTTCCGATCATACGCGCCGACCCCTTGCTCACCAATCTTCGCAGCGTCAAGCAATTTTTCCAGCGGCACGAAGAGTCTTTTATCAACGGCTTTGGTGCCGCTTACGAGATGCTCGACTCTAATCACCTCACTCAGAATGCCATCCGCAGCCGTCCGTACACTTTGATTTGCCGTACTCTGAATTTTGTCAACGGCCTCCTGGATCTCCACCCAGCCTGTTTCCGTCAAGGTAAACTTCAATTGCCCGTAGTCTCGCCACGTTATGGCAAACTGTCTCAGCTCATGATCGTTAAGGAAGAGCGGTCCACCTTTTTCACTCCACGCGGCGGGGAACTTACCCGAAGCCCTTAGCCTTAACTTCAACCAGATAGAACCTTGGTTATTGTCAAGCACCACGACGTCTGTGGCAGTAAGCGGCGGTTTCCGGATCCCATTCA
This sequence comes from uncultured Bdellovibrionales bacterium, assembly GCA_964413875.1. GTDB lineage: Bacteria > Bdellovibrionota_C > UBA2361 > UBA2361 > OMII01 > OMII01. Next base: position 23,132 of record CAYPUA010000030.1, on the reverse strand, counting down.
CCGACTTGCGAAGAACACTGCTCAGCTCGAGCGATTTTCGGTGAGCGTCTGCAGGCGAGGTAGGACCCCTAAGCTGGCTAACTCGGTTTCGTGCTTCCCTTATAGCGGCTCCACCGAGAGCCTTTACGGTGTAGTAATCCAGCGTCAAGAAGGCAAACTCCGCTACCGCCGAGGTCATCGCCGCCGCGTAGGAGGTGGGCCGCCCGTATCGGTCTGTTCCGGAGGTAATGTCTACAGCCGTGTTGGTGAGTGCAAGGAGAGTTCCAAACACTGGGGTCCTCTCCAACAGCTGCCAATCTTGCGGGTTCTCCCACATGCTTCGAGCCATCGACTCCTGCACCCACGGCCACCACATGTAGGTGGTGGCGCCGCCTGAGGCCTCTTCCCACGAGAGCTTCACGCTGATTATTTGCGCCGCTTGATTGTTATACTCGAGGGACGGCGTGGTCTTATTTCGGAATAGTGTGTCGCATCTTGCCTGAACTTGTTTCCACCGACGGGTGCTATTAAATGCTCGGAAGTCTCTCTCGAAGAGAAACAAGCCCCGATACTCTTCGATCTGTAGGAGCCAGAGCACGGCGAGGTCGCTTTGAGCGATTCCGCGATTGCCACTTAAGCCAGAATCAATCTGGTCGAGCCACTTTGAAACATAGTCGACGTCCGGGTCAAACTTACAGACGAGTTCCGACCCGTTGTTCTTCGTGCAGTCGAGCCTACTCTTGACGAGCATGACAAGATTAAGGGTACTAAGGTGTAGCACCCGCATGTTGAACTGCAACTCTTGAAACGGGGTACGCCAGTCTGGACGCTGAGGCATTTTTAGGTGCGCCTCACAGTACGACTCCGGCAACATGACTACGTAGGCAGCGAGGGCCGAGTAAAACTTCTGACTGAGGGCAATCTGTCGGCGAGCCTCGGGGAAATCCGGATCGTACGAGTAAAGCTTCATCAGCAGTCTCGACAGATCGTACCAGACATCGACCTGACAAGGAGTCAGCCCTTTAAACGGTAGGGGATTGTGGATGGAGGAGGATTGGCGATAGGTCTCAAACGTTGCCCACCAGAGACCGGAGTCGCTCCCATTCTTGTTTCCCTCGCCGGAGAAGTCCCAAGCAGCTTTTGACTTTTGCGCGAGCGATGGCCAGGCCTCTTGCGCGCTAGCAACACCTGATATCAACTGGACTGATAAGCAGATGATAGTGAGGACCGTAGAGAAAAGCGAAGCTCTTTGCCGACTGCACGATTCCTTCCGGGGGTTTTGTTGATCTGCACTGGCTTTCATGGTCAATCAAATTTGCATGTGAACTCGTTAAAGGTCTTCCCGTTCGGCCGAATCGCCGGCTCCTGCGGGATGACGATGCAGGAACACGTCTCAAAGTCGAGGATCCCCCTCGCGCAGGTGGGAGCTTCAGCGCTGAATGCTTGGTTGTCTAATGTTCCCTCGCACCAGCAGGTCTTCTTGTTCAGCTGGCTCGGAACCGCTGACTTAGAGCATCGTGGAGGGCCGCCTCGCTTTGGTGCCAGCTGGGGGCAGGTACAGGTGTTTGTCGTCGGATTCCATTGTTGTGGCGCCTTACAGCACTTCTTGGAAACACAAGCGCAGGATTTTCTTCCCGGTTTTTTCGGATTGAGCGGATTCGGACAAGCCGAGGAGCAATCGCCCCCTGAGTTTGCGAGCCTTCCATCCGCGCACTTCTCATCTTTCACTTCAGCGCATGCACCATTTATTAAGTGCTGCGTAAGTCCACAAGGCTTGATAACAGCACCAGGGGGAAGCTGTTCGCCAAAGGCATCCACCGGGGGATACGCGTTGCGCAACGCCGACGGCCACATAGCACCCGGGATCTCAGCCATCCCCGCAATCGCCTCTTGATAATAGTCTTCGTAGAACTCGGCCGCAGTAATCTGCTCAACGGCTGCCGTGTAACTAAACTGCCGCGATTGGGGGTTGAGCTGCGTCTGTTCATCGCCACTGCTGGCCGATAGTACTGACTGTGAGGCTGCTTTAGCGCCTGCGGGAGATTGGCATCTGCAGGTCTTCGCATTGTAGCTCTTACCCTCCTTGGCACACTCCGCCGTGAGATCCTTCTCGCATACCAATGTGCACGAATCGCGATCAAACTTCACATTGGGCTCTGCCGGACAGGGTGCCGGTGTCGGCGTATCGGGTATTGCCTCCGTGTCATCAGCCACGCACGTGCTGCACGAGCACATCTCGGACGTTCCTGTTGCTTCCGGCGTCTCGGTCGGGGTAGCAGTGCTCGTATGAGTCGCGGTATGCGTTGCTGTGTAGGTCGCCGTATAAGAAGCCGTGTAGGTCGCTGTGTAAGTAGCCGTGTAGGTCGCAGTGACGGTGTAGGTTACCCTCGGTGTCACGGATGGCACTGGACTAGGAGTGTAACGGGGGGTGTACGTCCACGTTGGTGTGTTTCTCGGGGTAGCGGTTGCGACCGCACTTCCTTGCGGATACGGTGTGGGTGTTGGTGTATCAACACTGGAGGCTCCACAGGCACAGGTCACCACCTCCAGCGGAATCCCCGGTCGACCCGGACAAGCAGAACTGATAGGGATATCTACGGTTGTTGCGCCGGGTGCGCAGGCAACATCCACCCCGGACGATCCCGTCTGCGGACAACAACCGGGACTGTTCCAAACGACATCGAGGTGCGCGGACCCATCCTGATTTACAGAACACATCGTCACATTTTCACATTCGCCACTACAGTCCACCTTGCAGCTGCGACATGTGCAGTGCTCGCAGCCGCTCGGCGGTGGCCCGTCACACTCCTCGCCGGTATCTTTGTCGACAGTTCCGTTGCCACACTTCGAGACATCTGGGGTAGCGGTTGATTCCACAGTTTCTGTGGCAGAGGCGGTTGCCGTGGCTTCCGGAGTCGGGCTCGGCGTATCCTGAGTTGGCACTCCGCAGGCGCAGGTCACCACGTCGAGCGGCACCCCAGGGCGCCCCGGACAAGCGGAGCGAATAGGAATGTTCACGCTGCTTCCGCCCGGTGGGCATGCAACATCCAGCGACGAGACTCCCGTCTGCGGACAGCAGCCGGGACTATTCCACGACACCTCGAGGTGAGCTGATCCGTCCGGATTGATCGAGCAGCTCGAGGCGTTTTGACATCCCCCTGCACACTCAACTTTGCAGCTATTGCATGAGCATTGCTCGCAGCCACTCGGCGGCGTTCCATCACACTCTTCGCCGAGTGCCGTATCTAACACCCCATCTCCGCAATTTGGTTCGCTCGTAGCAGTGGCGTGCTGGGTCGGGGTTGCTGCATGCGTTTCAGTCTCCGTTGCCGTTGCGGAAGCAGTTGTCGTGTAGAGGGGCGTGTCGGTTTCGGTGGCCGTGGGCATAGGCGTTTGCGTATCTTCTATTGTGGCACTTGCTGCCACGGTAATCACGGCCGTTGCCGTTGCATCGCTTGTGGGCCGCAGTCCAACGGTTGGCTCACTCACAACAGTGACCTCGCTCGTTGGGCCACTAGTCACCGTGCTTTCTGGTGTCACGCTGATCGTAGCCGCAGTTGTCTCCATGGGCGTAGCAGACCCCGTAGCCTCCGGCGTTCCGGTGTCACTGCTGGTCGGGCCAGTGGTGGCGGTGAATGGCGCTGCAACAGTGTTAGTCGCGCTCATGTTGGGAATCGCGGTGTTGCTCGGTTCCGGGGTTTCCGTTGGAGTGTCTTGCGCTGGTTCCGTCGGGCTAGATGTCACCGTGGGTGCAGGTGTGTCGGTTGCTCTTTCAGTAGGCACGGACGTCGCAGTGGCCGGGACGCTTACAGTCGCGCTCGTGGTAGCCATCGCGGTGCTGCGCGGCACTGGGGTTTCGGTGGCCGTTGCTATGGGCGCTAGCGTATCTTCTACCGTGGCACTTGCTGCCACAGTGATAACGGCAGTTGCCGCTGCATCAGTGGTGGGCCGCAGTCCAACGGTTGGCTCACTCACAACAGTGACCTCGCTCGTTGGGCCACTAGTCACCGTGCTTTCTGGTGTCACGCTGATCGTAGCCGCAGTTGTTTCTATGGGCGTAGCAGACCCCGTAGCCTCCGGCGTTCCGGTGTCACTGCTGGTCGGGGCAGTGGTGGCCGTGTATGGCGCTGCAACAGTGTTAGTCGCGCTCATGGTGGGGATCGCGGTGCTGCGCGGTTGCGGGGTTTTCGTTGGAGTGTCTTGCGCTGGTTCCGTCGGGCTAAATGTCACCGTTGGTACAGGTGTGTCAGTTGCTCTTTCAGTGGGCACGGACGTCGCAGTGGCTGGGACGCTTACAGTTGCGCTCGCGTTAGCCATCGCAGTGCTGCGCGGTTCCGGGGTTTTCGGTGGAGTTTCTGGCACTGGTTCAGTAGGCGTGCCCGTCGCCGCACTGGAGGCAGTAGCGGTGCTAGGGGGACCCGCGCCCGTCTGAGTAGGGGCAGCCGTTGATGTGCTTTTCGGGGGCGGCAGGCTCGTTTCAGTGGGCATCGCCGTCGCGGTGCCCGCCGGAAGCCGGGTAGGATCGCCGCCGGGGACACTCGTGGCAGTCTCAGTAACCCGTGCCGTGTTGGCGGTATCAGGAGTAACGGTTGCCGACACCGCTGTATCGGGTGTCTCAGAGGCTGAAACCTCAGGCGTCACCGTTGAGGTCTCAGTCGGTGCCTCGGTCGCGCTTTCCGTCGCCATGGCTGTTTCTGTTGCATCCGGAGTTGCTGGGGTGAGCGTGGGGTCGGCACCAGGTGTACCCGTCGTCACGACGTCGGTAGCAGCTGGACTTGCCAGGTCATTCGGTGGAGGTGGAGGGCCTACACCGGTGGTCTCTTCAGCGAATGCAGCACTAGCATCTGCAAGGTCGCTCGCGGTCATAGAGCCGGCCAGGCCTACTGAAGATGCGCAGATCGTCGCAAGCGTCTCACTGGGAGCAAGGCTGAGTCGTTCAGCTTCTTCCCACAACGTTGGCCGCTTGCCCCTCCGCTCACTTAACATGCTCAGCACCACATTGGGCTTTAAGAGGCCTGATACGAGTGTCGGCGGGCGTTTAACAACCTTCCCAAGCTCAGTTAAGGAATCGTCCGCCCAGAAAACGACGCGATACCCAGTAACGCGGCGCTTCACTGAGACGCCAAGCGCTTCCAGTCCCGCGGCGTACCGAGTGTCCGCTTTCTGCCGACTAACCGCTACGGACGCGGCTTCCACAAGCCCGACAACTCCTCCGGCATCAACGCGCACAAAGGTTACTCGTCTAATCCCCTTGGGCCCCTTCACGTAGCCAGTTGTTGAACCGCCCTGCAGCTTCGATTTCTGCGGGACTATAAATGAGAGTTCCCCGGAAGGAGACTCCGACTCACCCCCAATCGCTCGAAAGGCACCCAGGAGCGCTTTTTGAGAGACGTTTTTTTGGATCACCTTTCGAAACTCGGCGGCTAAGGCGCTTGCTTCCTCCGTAAGGCAAACGCAGGCAGGCTCTGGCAGTCTTATGGCCTCTCTGTTTCCAACACGTCCGGCTGGAGCCTGTCGCGTAGCCTCTGGGGGCGCAGTATTCTTCGGGAGCGCCCACACCGAAGACAAGCCTACTAGGGGGATACACGCCAAACCAACCGCTACGAAGCGAAGTAGTCTCCCTCGAAATAAACCGGCGAATCCCCTCATGCGAGCCCCCGATCAAGGGGGTCGGCACGTTTGGCCGTTTACTTTAGCGCTTAGAGAACACTAGCTAGTGCATTTGTCCCCGGAACGCTTTACTGAGTTGCTCCGGCATCCTTTTCAGTGGCTTCTCTCTCTGTATCTCTCTGTTCTCTCTGTACCCGGGGTACTCACCACTTGAGCAGCGCCGAGTTTTGGCTATCGAAGATGAGTCGATTCGTGCAGTTGTCGAAAATCCGAGTAGAAGAGCTCTTCAGGGTGATGGTAGAATCAGGATGTGGGGTAAGGTCACCGCGGCGGGTGGCAGATTTCTTTCCTGGCCTGTACCCGGGGTACTCACCAAAACCTCCTCCTAACCTTTACTGGTTTCGCAAACTCCTGCTCGGAACGAAACAAACTCGCGCCGCTTGCGATTACTCAAGAGGCACGCTACCTGCGGCAAGCTCGATTATGGCACGGCGCACAGCGTCCCATTGATGTCGCACTGCGGTGTGATGCCCTGGTCTCGCTGCGCTTGATTGAGAGTGCCGATTGCGTCGTTGGTTGTGCTGGTCATGCCGGTGCAGCCGCACACTTGGCTTGCGCAGCAGCTACAGTTGGCGAGGGACTCAACTAGTATGATCTGGTCGAAGCTGCTCATGTTCCCTACTCCGGCACATGCTTCCTCTGCGAGCGCTCCTTGTGCGCGCACTGAGGGAGACGAACTGCCGGTTTGCCCTATACCGAGGGTTGTGCAGAGGGTGGCGTCGCACGAGTAGCCTACCTGCACCGAGGATGATGTCTTTAGGCTGTTGTCGTACGAGGCGCACACGTTCTGGCAGAGAGTACTGTTTGGGTTGATGGTGTTGTTGTAGCCGGCCTGGTTGGCGGGGTCGTACAGGGGGCAGCCGTTAGTGCCTGGCATATCGGGAATGCACCTGTCGGTCTGCAGTGGCAGTGGCAGGTTGGCTGGGTTGTAGGCCGCTGACCATACGTTGGTCTTCCCCCTGTTAGGCGGGGTGCCGCGATTGGCGTCGCAGCTCTGGTTGGCTTGGCCAATCTGGTAGGGGCCGTCGTAGATCGGGCACTTGCAGTTTACGAGCCTGTTTCCGTTTTTGTCTTTCTTACCAGTGAACTCGCACGGGGCGGTCATGCAGCCTGCGTACACTCCGGCTTTTCTGCCGGTGCAGCTCGTCAATGGGGTTTCGCCCTGCACGGTGTAGTTCTGGCTGTAGATGGTCGAGAAGACAGAGATCAGATCAGCTCCGGGCACGAGGAGGTTGGTGTTAATGGCGTCACAGACGGCGGCGTCGATGCTGCCAGATGCGCACTTTTCGCCGTTTTGGCCGCACGCGGCGATCGTCTTTTTATAAATGTCGAGGTTCGAGATGGCATTGATGTCCACTAGGTACGGTACTCGAGCGCTGACTAGCTCATTTGTGATGGCGTAGCAGGTGCAGTTTGCGTAGCGGCCGTCTTCAGAGAGGGTACAGGGCAACGACGGATTCTCCGCGTTTGTGCCAGTTGGGGCGGTGGGTCCTGAGTAGTAGCACAGTGCGTAGGCGAACCTGCGGCCTGCCGGCGGGGTGCACTGAATGAAGTTTGACGATTCGTTGACGATGTTGGCGTAGGCGGGGCCGTACGTGGTGGTGCGCCTGTCATTGAATGTGTACACGTCGCTTAGGGTTACTCCCCGCAGGATATCCCTGCTGTAGAGCTTGCCGTACACCTTGGATGGTGTCCCGTCTTCGCTGGTGGCTGCGGTGTTGTCTGACTGGGCGGCGGCTGGCTGTGTGGTGCTGGTTGCTGTGAGCGCAAGGATGATTAAGAGGCAGAGGGCTTTGGCGGTTGCGGTGAGGGTGGAGCGGATGGTGGTCATGGGGCCTCTTGGGGAGTAGCAGTCAGTGGTGATGGCAATCTGGAATCTGGAACGGATGCGGGGGGATGTCAATTGGTGCTGTACCCCGGGTACTCACCAAGTCAGGCAGAGGTAGCAACCTGAAGGGCATCACCTCCGAACGCTCCCCTTGATGGCCAAGAAAATGAAATACCACCCCCACGGGAGTGTCCTCTTCTGCACCTTCTGCCTCGAAGAGGGGCTTCTGCTCCTGAGCAATCCGCTCTGCATAGCGATTATCAAGAGTTGCCTGGCGCGAGCCCAGGTGCTCTACCCGGTGAAGATCTGTCACCTCATGACGGAAGCTACCCATGTTCACTTAATCCTCGTAGTGGATAACCCGGATGACGTCTCTGGTTTTATACGCTGCTTCAAAGTGGAGAGCGCTCACATGCTCAACGGCCTCCTGGGAAGAGACAAGCGAACCATTTGGTGCGAAGGGTACGACAGCCCGATTGTGCTAACCCCGCTTCGGGCACTCGCTGCCATCGCGTACCTGTATGCGAATCCAGCGAAAGACAATCTTGAGCATTCAATCGACCAGTATCCGGGGTTTTCAACCTGGCAGATGTTCCTCAACGGGGAGCTGGTGCATGGCTGGAAGAGGCTGCGACGTTTCCAGTTCCGCAAGCTTTCAGAGAAACAGCACTCACTCCGCGGTTACACTGAAGAAGCTCAGAAGCTCTTGCTGGCTTCAGACGAGGTACAGACGTTCCGTCTCGACCCAAACGCCTGGATGGAGGCCTTCGGCATTACTGATTCACAGGAGCAGAGGCAGATTAACGACCGCCTCATTGCGCGTATCCGCACGCTTGAAGAGCGAGCCAACCGAAAACGGGAGAGAGAGGGCAAAACAGTTCTAGGGCGCACTCGGCTGCTCAAAGAGCGACTCAATACCACGTATTGCCCCAAGCGGTCGGGTAGGCGCATGTGGTGCCTCTCTGAAAAGCGGAGCATCAGGGTACAGTTCATCTCATTCTTTAAGGGTCTGATGCAAAAGGCACGAAGCATCCGGCAGCGATGGTTGTTGGGAGATATTTCGGCGAAGTACCCACCAGGGATCTACCCCCCGAGCTTTCCCAAGCTGGCTAACGTGGTTGGGTGGTAGGCGTGAGCACCGCGGGCTAGTTACGGGTTCTCGTCCGTAGGGCAGAGGTGTATCTGCGGCCTCGGGGGGCGCACCGTCGTTGTCGGCTTCCCGCCGCGTACTTGTCTCTACCCTCACCTTCTGCTCGGCGCTGGGGGCCCTATACCCCGGGTACAGGTAAGTATGATCTAGCACTGAACTGTAGTTATCCTAGGGCAGCTCCCTCCACCAGGTCACACCAAAGCCAAAACCACCCATATGAATCATTGAGTCCTAGTTATCCCTCTGGAGGTTTTAAATTATGCGCCCCCTCGTACTGCTCGCTTCGCTTCTGGCCCTATCCGCCCTTCCAAATGCCGCAGTCGCCCAGTCGGCTACATCTTCCAACGTCTTCGTTGACGTGACAGCTTCAAGCCTTTGCGACCTCTCACCGTATCTTGTCTGCACCATGCAGTTTGCCCCGGTTAAGCTGAACGCTGACATCGCACTGCATAATCGAACGACCGGAGCCGTTCGGTTTGTCCGAGCAGAGGAGGGTGCAGGTGACGTCCGCCTAGAGCCCGGCCTGCATGAGGTGAAATTACTGTGGCACTCTAAGATGCGCGGCGCCCAAATCACTTCGTTTGAGATAGAGCCGAAATACATTCGAGTTGACCTATTGCCAAACGGGCAGATTAGCCAATTTCTGACACCGTTTCGGGTTAGAAGGATCGCCTCGGAGCGCAGCCTGACTGGTCGGAGCGTGCTCACGCCAGCCAACTAGCCAAAAACTGGCCAGAAAGTTCCACAGAGCATACCGTCCCTACGTCGCCGCTTACTAAGCTAAAGCTCAGCTCGGCATCTACTGACTTTTTGGGGCTATGTGGGGGAAAACTGGCCGAAATGCGGCATTAAGGTCCGTCAGCGGGCAATTGGAAATTGGAGGCTGTACCCCGGGTACAGAGAAACGAGCGTCTACAGCCCGACGCTAACTCAAGTAGCGCGAAAAGTTGCAGGTGTCGCGGCAGGTAAGCTCAAGGCGAGCTTCTCGATAAAGAAAACCGCGACTGTCACCACAGGCACCAAGCTCCCGATTGTCGTCACGAGCAGCCAGCGAAAGGTGCTCGCCTCTACCCCTGTGACGCTCCAGTAGCGGCAGCCGCGGTAGATCTCCGCCACGAGCCGATTTTTGGCGCGAATTTTGGGCTTGCCTCGATTTTCTGTATCAGAGACTCGTTGCGGGGATCGCCTCCTGCAAACTTACAGAGCTTCTGGTAGAGCCGCTCTGCATAGTGCATGAACTCCCGGCTATCCGTAAAGTCGACAGCGTACTGCAGCTTCGCCCGAACCGCCTCATTGATGCGTCGTGCCTCAAGGCAGGTCACCGCCACTGCCCCGCACAGCGCTGCCGGCGCGCCAACAAACAGCGCTTGCGGAGTCAATCCGTGGAGCGCAAGGGCAAAACAGCTCGCAGCAGGCACTGAGATCTTTAGGTTCCCCACCGTCATCGCTATCAGCGAGGGGATCGTTGGGCGCACAGACGCCGTGCTGGGATCTAACAACCACGGGAAGATCGACCTTTCGAGGAGATCCCGGGTGTTTTCGCGCGGAGAGCAGCAGAGCGCAGTGACTAAGTGGTCATACGAAGAAAGCTCTCCCTTCATGAGTCGCATCAGAACCCTCTCCATGAAGAGACAGTCAGTTGTGCTATCCGCCTTACTCTTAAAAACCTCGATCCAGGGCACGAGGCACGGCTCCTGGTCTACGTTGTGGGTCGAGAAAGTCGCAAATGCCTTGGCTAGGCTAAAAGTCGTGACTGGATCCAGCGGAAGTTGCAGCACTGCCCTGCCGATCTCCCCATACAGAGCGTAGTCGCGGCTGGCAACAGCTTCAAGGGTGAGGTGAGAGAGCACCGTAGAGTGAACGGGAGACGTCTCTCTGAGGTGGGGCAGTATCGAAGTCGCCAGCGCATGGTGCTGAGGACGGCTAATCGTTGTCGGCGTGCCGTGGTGTGCAATCGTCATGAGCATCAACGCAAGGTTCTCGGGGACAGCGACGAATTTCTTTAACGACTCGGGCAGCCCCTTTTCCCCCTGCCCAAGCTCGAAGCTCTTGGCAGCCTCCAGGTGCGGAAGCACCTCTGAGTGGAAGAGCGCTGGCAGGTTCGGAGGAGAGGCCTTGGGCCACGGGAGTTGGGGCTGAGGACCAAAGGCGCTAGAGACAGCATCCGGTGGGAGCGGGCTTGAGTCTGGGGTGAGTTTCTCGTTAGGTACTGCCTTGGGGGGTACTGCTGGTTCCATGGTGGGGGGATGGTAGCTCAGGGCGAGGGCTTAAAAAACTGCGGGTGGAGGCGGAGATGTTCGGTCCGGTACAACGGGTGAGGGAGTACCCCGGGTACCGCAGGAGAGTACCCCGGGTACAGCGCAAAGTACCCCGGGTACAGCAGGCAAGTACCCCGGGTACAGCAGGCGAAGTACCCCGGGTACAGCAGGCAAGTACCCCGGGTACAGCAGGCGACAGCTGGCGTGCATATATATAGTAATACCCCAGCCCCCATAACCCATTGAAGCCCCTCAATCTCTCGACCGTTCACGTCTAAAGCAGACTCGTAACGACACACCCAGTCAAAAGCCCGCCATAACTGATCAGATAAGAATTGAGCCCGGAGCCCTCTGTCCTAGCCGCTCCCCGCTCAATAACTGGAGAGATCTGATGTGCGCACAATTTCAGGATAAGACTCGACCGCCGCTTCGTGTCTACAATCCGGACAACCAACCAGTCCCGCAAAAGTCTCCCTCCCTGCCCAAGGTCAAAGAGAGCCATAAGCCACCGGGGTCGTCCGCAACGCTCGTGACGACTAATGGGCTCAGCGAACTAACCGCCAGAGAAAACACCAACCTCAAAGCCTTGGCAAACGACCTTAACGCAGCTTGGAGAAAACTCGGGCACAGGTACGATCTGCTCAGCCGAGACACGCTCTCTAAGTGCCTGCCCTCCTCTCCTGAGAAATTACAACATGCTGTGGGTCCCCAGCTCGTCATGCGAGTGGCCCTCAGCGCTGATTGCACTCAGGCCCGAAACTATTCAAAGCAGGTAACAGAGCTCAGAATTCGCTCAATGGACGTGGCAGACCCGGCCTCTACTGCACTCGTGTTGGCCGCAAAGTTAATCGACTCTCACGCATCGCGAGATGTAAAATTCTGCGAACACTTCAGCGAAGTTGAATTTCGCACCCAGCCTGTCGATCCCGCCACAGGGCGCAAACTACGCGACCGGTCGATGACTGTGCGCTTCCGCCCTGGGCTCGGCATTTTAGCAGAGGAAGAGACCAAAGATGACCGCAAAAGCGTTGACGCAGCTGTTTGGTGCGCAGGAACGAATTTGACTCCGGCACCCCGCAACTGGTTTGAAAGGTTCCGCGACTGGGTCCAGGGGCACTCCTGATTTTGGCAATTGAGAAACAACGAGCTGCCATCTCCACCTCGCCTTACGACTCACCTCCCGCACCATCAGCAGGATAGTTTCCTGCTGAGGACTTCGGTGCTACCGTCGCCCCAGCGATGACAGCCCCAACCCACAGAGCCTTGCCCTTTATCGCCGGTCTCTTCACCGCCTCTCTCCTCATCTCAAACACGATCTCAAGCAAGATCTTTGAGCTCGGTCCCGTTACACTGACCGCAGGAATCATCCTAATACCGATCTCGTATGTATTCGGCGATCTCCTCACAGAGGTGTACGGCTACTCCGCCTCCAGAAAAGTTATCTGGTCTGGCATCGCTGGGCAGGCGCTCATGACAGGTGCGTACCTCACAGCCGATGCGCTTCCGTCTGCCCCCTTCTGGCCCCACCAAGAAGCGTTTCATCAGATTTTGACGCCGGTGCCCCGAATAGCACTCGCGTCTATTCTGGCGCTCTTCGCGGGCGAGTTCGTCAACTCGTACGTCATAGCCAAGATGAAAGTCAAAACAAATGGCCGGCTGGTCGGGCTGCGATACGTCTGCTCCACCATCATCGGCCAAGGCGTCGACACGGTTGTCTTTTCCCTCGTCGCTTTCTTCGGGATTTTCACAGCGCCAGAGATCCTGCAGCTTGGCTTAAGCGCCTGGGGCATCAAGATCGCTTGGGAGTGCCTGGCACTCCCGGTTAGCCTGCCTCTGACCAAGTGGCTCAAGCGCCACGAGGGAGGCGAGGTGTTTGATCTGAAGACGAATTTTAGCCCGTTTGTGCTGGAGCGCTAACAGACTGCCCGCAATCTATGAGGCACAGCGCTTGCGGCTCCTCCCCAACGGCACAAGCACCTTGCTACTCCCAAACCTCCTACGTCTTTTTACCGAGCTGAAACCTCCCAGAAGCCCGAAGGATTGTGGCTTAATCCAGACGTCGACGAGCCTCATCTTTAGCACTTAGTCACGCGTCGCATCCCCAGAGGAGCTCTTACGGCAAGCATTACTTCTCTCCTATTCGCAGCCCCGAAAACGAGGCACCTAAGCCGCCGCACACGCATTGAGGAATCGGCTTCGAGAGGCCCACAAAATCTCTTTCGGAGAAATCCTCCCTACGAAAAACTCCTCACCACCCGATTCGCCTCGCGAATCCCCGAGAGGTACGCGCCGTGCACCGTTCCCGGGTAGCGTCGGTGGGTGGCTTCGCCAGCGAAGAAAACACGATTGTCGATCGGTCGTGCCAGGACGTCGTAATATTCGGTCGTTGCGCCCAACGATACAAATGAGTACGAGCCGTAGCTGTAGGGATCTGATCTCCAGTGCGTTTGCATCACAGCTTCGGGCTCAGGGATTGAGTTTCCGAAAATGTTTCTGAGAGACGACATCGTTGCAGCGCTTATGGTGGCGAGGTCCAGCCGCTCAAATCGCCGAGCCTGCGCTCCAGCCGTGAAGCCAAAAAAGATCGGGGTCCCCAACGCTTGATCCAAGAGATAGTACTCCGGAATCTGGTTCGCTCCTCTCGCACCGACGTTTCCGAGGAATCCGATCGGATCTTCCTCAGTCTGCCAGAACGCCGTGGGGAACTTGAAGTACGTCTTGTCCAGCACACCCATCCGAAGATTTGAGATCGCCTCTCGCTTGGCCCTCGGGAGACCCGGAGAAAACCCGATCTCCCCCTTCTTTAAGACCCCAAGAGGAAGCGTAACAACAACCCGATCCGCATCGAAAACTCCGGCAGTCGTGGTGACACGAACACCTGATGAAGACCACGATACCTCTCGCACCAGCTCGTTGAAACGAATATCGAGCCCCTGCGCCAGTCCATTAATCAGGCTCATGTAGCCAGGTTTCAGGATGAGGTCTGCGCCCCTGAAAGCCTCGTCTTGGTCGAAGTGCTTGAGCGACATCTGGCTAATATCCGCGCCGACCTCAATCCCGATCTCTGACTTAACCAAGAAGCTGACGAAGTCGCCGACAGCAGCGCCGCGCTGCTGGCGAATCCGTTGTAGCAGCGGGTTAGCAACACTCCCAATCGAACGGTCCACGCTGAGCCTACCCTGGAGCGCCAGCAGCTTGTCATACAGCGCGTCGTACTCACGTTGCGCTTGACCGCGAACTGCTGAAGAGATCTCGTCACCCGCTGCATTGACGTACAGATCCTCTTCTTGATCGGTGTTGTACGTCTCGGCTCCAAATTGGGCCGCAAGCGAAACGAGTGGATTCCCCCTTGCCCCGTGGATGAACGAAGCGCCAAGATCAACTGGGGCTCCGAGCGACGTGTCAGTCCGGATGCGGCCACCCGCCACACCTCGACCCTCAAGCACCGTGACAGAGTAGCCTTTGTCCGTAAGAGATCGCGCCGCTGAAATGCCGGCCATCCCGGCCCCGAGCACCAGCACCCGCTCACCCTGGGCAAACGCCCTAACGCTCGTTGCCAGCCGCGTGCCGAGAAGAAGCAATCCAGCAGCGCGCAGAAATTGCCGACGGGAGGGGCCTGAATTCATGATTTCCCTGAAACAGTGGCGACGACCACTGCGTTTTCCTCTATAGAGGAGTAGCACCCTTTGCCTTACGAGCGAAAGCCCGCCGGAATGACCATGCCATCTCGCACTGCAAGCCGCTTACTCATTTCCCTTGGCGCCTTGAGCCTCTCCATCCTGGCCCACGCCGCCGAGCCAAACTGCACGCAGAGCCGGCTCGATGGCACAACGCCGCCGAAGCGCCAGTTCATGCTCCATCCGGCGCAAACAGTGGTTCCCTTCTATCAGTGGCAGAACAACAACGGCTACTGCGGGGAAGTGTCCATGATTCAGGCGGGGCTCAATCAAGGCCAGTGGATCTCGCAGTTCAGCGCTCGCCTCCTCTGCGGAACGGGGCTGCTACAGTCAGGCCCCCGCGGATGGTGCAGAGCCCACGACAACAAACCACACCACAATGCTCAGATGCTTCTGGAGACTCCTGGAACAGGTGTGACCGGCCCGAACGACTACGCCAATGCTCCTGCCTGCCTGTCTAATGCGAGGCTAGCCGCAACAACGTACCCCTACCTGACGGGCTTTCAGAGCCCAAATGTCGGCATCTCCGGTTACCAAGACTTCCTCTCATGGATAAAGAGCGAGGTGTTGGCGGGCCATCAAGTCACCATCGGTGTTTTGTTTCAAGGAGGCGACGACCCGCAGTACGACCACATCGTTTCTGTGACCGCAATCGGAACAAATCATCCGGCCTCAGACCCGTCGTACCATGGCGATGACGTGCTGTATTTTGACGATCACGGTTTGTACAACCTTGATGGGGACACGCCCGGCGACATTAACCCCGCTATCCCCATGGGCGCAGGCAGCGACAACACCCGTTGCACTCCGTACATCTTCGGATACACCTTCGACTCACTCGCCCGCACCCGAGCCCAGGCAAACCGAAATTCAGCTCGAGCCTACTCGATCGTGATTCCTGGCGTCTTCCCGACCGACACCATTAACGGCGGAGACGGAGAAAACAGTTCTGTCACTATCACGGGCCACAACTACGGATTCTCTGTCTCGGGAGCGATTGATAACTCAGCTGGCGGCCCCTACCTTCTGCCCATCAAAGTGACTATCCCAAGAGCCACCTACACTAACGGCAAACCAAACCCGCGAGATCCCAAGGCGGGATGGCAGTACGAAAACAGCATGATAGGCGCAGCTGAAGACGGCACGGGCTGCACAAACGCCGCTCCACAATACCGCATGCGGCCTCTCACGCTTAAGGCGACCATTAGTGGACTGACACCTGGCGCGACGTACAATTTGTACGAGTACACTTTTGAGCGGGTCGAAGGGCTAGGAGCTGCCGCGGCCCTGGCAGTGCCGACTGAGAACTTTAACCAGAACGCTTCGATGGCAACGAGGAGAACGCAATTCACTGCGACCAAGACGACCTACGTGCATCAGGTGCGCAGAACGTCGAAGCAGGTCGTTGTCTTTAGGGCCGTGCCTGCGGCGGCTCCGTAAGCCGAAACGCTGCGGCGATAGTGCGTCAGTGGCAGCTTCCGATCTCCGCAACGAGCCCCAACTCTCGAAGCGCGAGGATTCAGATAGAGATTCCAATTTGCTGCTTCGATGTTTTTCTTCTTGAGTAATTCTGGAATTCCTTTACATTGGTGGAATGGGTCGACAATCTGTCGGCTCTTTGTGGGAACCGTAAGGGAAAGATGAAACTGCCAAAGACACATAACGTACAGGGACTTAAGCCGATGCGGCTTCAATCTCCTGGCGACTGCCGAAACGCTCGGCAGGGTGCGGCGTTTCCGTCGCTCTTAACACTCTGAACCCCTTCCTCATCTGACGGCGAGGGGCTCAGCAAGAGCACCCGGAAGCTGTCGTTACCAAAGTAATTCAGTTTCTTGGGCTTTTGTTGCTCCGCTGCGCCGTTTGGCTGTGGCGAGCGGCTGGACTGTTACCATTTTTTTATGCATGCGCGGCGGCGCAAGGGGGAGAGGAAATGAATATTACAGACGTGACCGGCCGGTAGCCGGACATTCCAAACAAATAGCGCCAATCGTGTGAGCACTTGCTCGCGGCTGGCGTTGTGTACCTCCGGGTAACCGGAGAGCGCCTCGCTCTTGAGCATGGGGCAACGGGATTCGTGTAGGCACGAACAGGAGATCTTTAACAACGCAGGACGGCAGATGCCACCTGCCCCATACGGAGTAGACGAGACAGCGATGTCGTCGAGCGCACACGTGAACAGCGTGGGAGCCCGACGACAGAGCGAGGTTTGTGCCTCTCTCGATTTCAATCGTCAGGGCGGATGGTTTTCATTCCAAACAAAGGAGAACGCTATGAACTTTACGAATAAGGCTACTAAAAAGCCTGTCCTCCCGAGGAGAACGACAGTGAAGACGAAGCTGAAGCTGGTGGCGCCTCCTGCGGTGCCTCAGGCACCTGAGGAGGCTTCCCAACAGGGATTTCTCGCAGGGATTAAGAAGGTGGCACGCGCCAACTTCATCACCGCGAGGGCCCTGTGGGACGCGCAGCCCTTGGCGCAGATCGCACGGCTAGGGGTCGTTATTGCATCGGTTACTGCTCCAACACTAACCTGGTGGAGCAGCGGAAAGATTGTGGATGGACTCACTCACAGTGGTGAAGCCGGCAGCCTCTTGCCAGAGGTCGCCGTCTTCATCGGAAGCTTGGTGCTGTTGGGGCTCCTCCCCATAGCGCGGGGCTCTCTGGAGCGACTGTCAGACAACCACATCTTCCTCACCGTGTTCGCCAAACTGACCCGCAAGGTCGTCTCCTTCACACAGGAGCACCTTGCAGACGCGAGCTTGTCGGAGCTGATCCGGCAGGTCCGTGAACGGGCGGTGTGGCGAATGATGACGATGGCGCGCAGCCAGCCAGGAATCGCCAGCAACGCTGGCATGCTCCTGGTCACAGGAGTCCTGCTAGCGATGCAAGCTCCGGTTCTGATACCGGTGCTGGCGTTGTTCAGCCTCCCCTCGATGGTGCTGGAGGTGCGCCACGCGCGCCGACGGTGCGACCTCGATGAGGAGCTTGCCCCCGTGTGGGGCGGGCTGTGGGGAAGCCTCGGCAACATGCTTGCGCCTTCGGCGCTCATGATGCTGCAGAACTTCGGTGCAGCCTTCTGGTTCGCAGAGCGCTACCGGAAAGGCGTCGATGCCGCAAGCAAGCAGGAATGCAAGCTTGAGGAAGGCGCCGCACTGAAGCGCCTGGGCTGCGCGAGCCTGGTTGGCCTCGGGCTGTTAAGCAGCGTGCTGGTTCTGCTGGCCCGCGCCAAAGCAGGCTCGATGTCAGTCGGCGAATTCGTGCTGGCCATCGGGGCGATGACGAGCTTTGCGGGTTGCCTCGCAGAGTTTGCCTCGTCTCTTGGACAGCAGTGGAGCCAGTCGGACTCGATCCATCAGATGATGGAGCTGCTCTCTCACCGGTACACCGAGGAGGTCACTCTCCGGAGCGTGCCGATTGAGCAGGAGTACAGGCGCAGCGAAGCACCGCTGCAGGCGGGAGCGCAGGCCGGCTCAGAACTGGTCTTTAACAACGTGTCTCTCCAGTATCCAGGTGCCGCTGAAGGGCAGTACGCCGTGCGGGGCGTATCCTTCAGGGTGAAGCGGGGAAGCGTGGTGGCGGTTGTCGGCCCTAACGGTGCCGGCAAAAGCTCCACGATGAGCCTCTTGCTTCGACAGATGTCACCTACTGGGGGGCAGATCTCCATCGACGGGAAACCGATCGAGGAGATGACCGCCGAGGAGTTCTCGCGTGAGGTGATAATGCTCCCGCAGAAGCTGGAGCACTTCAACCTCTCGGTCCGAGACCTTCTCAACCTTGGCCGCCCGCACGATGCTGCAAGCGACGAAGCGATCTGGCAGGAGCTGGATCGCCTAGGAGCCGCAGAGTTCGTGCGCAAGTGGAACAAGGGGCTGGACACGAAGTTCGGCCACCAGCGGGAAGGGATAGAGCCTTC
Source organism: uncultured Bdellovibrionales bacterium (assembly GCA_964413875.1). Taxonomy (GTDB): domain Bacteria; phylum Bdellovibrionota_C; class UBA2361; order UBA2361; family OMII01; genus OMII01. The sequence goes on along the minus strand of CAYPUA010000030.1, from coordinate 4,660 downwards.
CGGCGGACAGCTCCAGCGGCTGCTGCTCGTAGCAGCCGTTCTCGCGAAGCGAGGGCTCATCGTCATGGATGAGCCGGTGTCTGCCGTAGACCCAGAGGCGGCCAAGCGCTTCTGGGACGGGCTCTTCCGGGAGAGGACGGATCGCACCGTCATCTTCTCAACCCACCACTTGGGTGCTGTGCGACGCGCGGACACTATTCTCTTCATTGAGGATGGCCGCCTTGCTGCACAGGGGACACATGATGACCTCATGGAGTCCAGCGAAAAGTACAAGAGACTTTTCGACGCCCAAGCGGATGACTACCGCTAAAGGTTTTGGGCAGGATGCCCTGGGCAAACGGTGAAGCCGCGCTGGAAAACAACCAGTGCGGCTTCACGCAGTCCCCAGTGAGGCAGCCCCCGCAAAGGTTCTTCAAAAAAACCTCGCTCTGTCTCACCCTTTTTCCTTATTGCTACGCCGGCTTTGTCTCTACCGCCGTTCTTCGGTAGTATCGCCGGATGGCCCCTACCCCGTTAATAAGCGCCCAGGAGATTACCAAGGGCTACAGCGAGCGTCCGCTCTTCGCAAAGCTCTCGCTTTCGGTCCACGAGGGGGAACGCCTAGCGCTCATCGGGGCAAACGGCTGCGGCAAATCAACTCTCCTAAAGATCCTGGCAGGCCTCGAAGAGGTCGACAGCGGAGTGGTGAGCGTCCGCAAGGGGCTCAGGTGCGCCTACGTCCCACAGACCGATATCTTCCCCTCGCACACCTCTATCGGAGAGATCATCGAGGGCGTCCTTGCCAATAGCGGGCTCGACCACGCAGAGATCGCGCGCCGAAAGAGCGTTCACCTCGGAGCTGTTGGCTTTAATGACGATTCAATTGCCCCCGCTACCCTCTCAGGCGGCTGGAAGAAGCGGCTCTCGATTGCCTGCGCTTTGGCGCTAGAGCCCGACTGCCTCCTCCTTGATGAGCCAACCAACCACCTCGATATCGACTCGATCCTCTGGCTTGAGGAGCACCTCTCCAGCGTCTCGTGCGCGTTGGTGTTCGTGAGCCATGACCGCTACTTCATCGAACGGCTTGCAGCCCGGGTGCTAGAGATCAACCCCCTCTACCCAAGCAACGTCTTGGTGAGTGACGGCGGCTACGCAGATTACATTGAGTATCGAGAAGAGAGGCTTGAGCAGCTTCAGCAGCAGCGCCGCTCGCTAGCCAACAAGGTCCGCAGGGAAGTTGAGTGGCTTCGGCAGGGCGTCAAGGCTCGCACCACGAAGTCGCGGGCCCGTATCAACGAAGCGCACAAGATGATAGACACGCTGAAAGCTTCTCCCACCGGAGAGCAGCAGCGCGCTGAGCTCGACTTCTCCTCGACACAGCGACGCACAAAGGAGCTCCTTAAGGCAGAGCGGATCGGGCAAGTCATCAATGACACCTCGCTCTTCTCCGAGATCTCGCTCGTCTTGTCGCCAGGCAGCCGGCTCGCTGTGGTCGGCCCGAACGGAAGCGGGAAGACGACCTTTATCCGAACGCTGCTCGGGGAACTTTCCCCGACCTCCGGAAAAATCGCCCGAGCGACAAACGTTCGCACCGCCTGCATGGACCAGACTCGCAGCCAGCTAGACGACAACCTGCGCCTCAAGGAGTTTCTATCGCCGCACGGAGACTCTGTGGTGTACCAGGGAGAGTCAATCCACGTAGCTGCGTGGGCAGCGCGCTTCCTCTTCACCCACAACCACCTCGCCACAACGCTCGCCTCCCTCTCCGGCGGCGAGAGAGCCCGCGCCCTGCTCGCAAAAATCATGGTTGAGGAGTGCGACATCCTGGTCTTTGACGAGCCAACAAACGACCTCGACATCGGCACCCTTGAGACGCTGCAGGAGAGCTTTGAGACCTTCCCAGGCGCGATAGTGCTGATAACGCACGACCGCTACCTCCTTGAGCGCTCGGCGAGCTCCGTTCTTGGGCTCGAAGACGGCGAAGCCACCCTGTACGGCAGCTACGCACAGTGGGAGGCCGCGCGAGCAGCCAGATCTCCCAAGGTATCCGAGAAGAGGCGCCAAGAGAAAGCTCAAGAGCCTCGTGAGAAGGCAGCCACGAAGCTCTCGTACAAAGACGCACGAGAGCTCTCCTCCATCGAGAAAACGATCGCGGCCGCAGAGGAGAAGCTTTCTGCTATCAGGCAGCAGCTTGACTCAGGAGAGTTCGCGTCAAATGCCGCAAAGCTCTCTGATCTGTGCCAGGCACTCACGGCGCAGCAGGCGGAGGTCGACTCTCTGTACGAGAGGTGGCAGAGCTTGGAGAGCCTTCGGGAGTCGCTTAAAAAGCCGTAGGGAGAAGCGATCTCTATTCGGCGCTTCGACTTCGCCTAGCTACCCCGTTTCGGCTGCGCGCACACTCAACTTCACCCGCCACAGCGCTCTCTTGACGCAGGAATCCGCGGAACGATTCAGAGCTGTTTCGAGAATTGCTTTCGTTTAATTGTTTCAGCTTTTGCTCCAAGCTCCTCTCCTCACAATCAAATTTACTATGTCTCGCTTCAAGCTCAGCGCAACGTGGCCATCAGGCAGCCTCACTGAGCTCTTCCATCTGCGCAAAAAGTTGGCATCCTCGCGCGCATATGAAAAACCAATCACGCCAATTTTCTAAGCCCTCGCTCGCGACCTGCATCGCTTTTGCCCTGTTGGCATCGCTCTCCCCAACTCCGTTTAGCACAGCAGCTGCGCAGGACGGCCCTCGTGTTGTGCGCGGGCAGGAGCTCTTAATATCTTCACTCCCGAACGCAGCTGGAGTCGCAGCCCGCTTGCCCGGCACCATCTCCGGCGTCGGCGAAGTGCAGGTGCTGGAGTCAGTGGGCGACGGCACCGTGGCTATCCTGTCAGTCAGCAGGAATAGCGCGCGTAACCTGGACGAGACAGTGCCGGCTGACGTTGCCGACCTGCAGCAACGATGCCAGCAGATTATCGAGCGCAACCCGCGCATCACGATCGACTGCGAGCCAAACCTCGTCATGCGGAAGCATGCCGAGCCGAACGACGCGTATTATCCCTCAATGTACAACCTCAAGCAGATCTCGGCTCCGGCGGCCTGGGATATCTCCACTGGCACAAAGGATGTCGTCGTTGCGATTATCGACTCGGGGCTGGATTACGCCCACGTCGAGATCTCTGACAACGTGGCCGTGAATAAGGCCGAATCTCCCTTCAACCGCATCGACGATGACCGCAACGGGTTCGTCGACGACTACTTCGGCTACGACTTCGCGTACAAGGACTCAGATCCACGAGACGACGATGGCCACGGCACTCACGTGGCTGGAACTATCGGCGCGGTCTCAAACAACGAGCTTGGCGTTGCCGGCGTCGCCTGGAACGTGTCGCTGCTTCCAGTCAAGGTGCTGACCCGAGCTGGGTGGGGCACGAATGCCAACATCGCAGCCGGCATTCAGTATGCAGTGATGCGGGGCGCAAAGGTTATCAACCTCTCGCTTGGGGGAGACAGCTTCAGCCCTGCTATCAGGAGGGCGATCATCGCGGCACTTCGAAAGGATGTCCTGGTCGTCGTGTCCGCCGGAAACGACCTCAGGAACATTGACCTTACTCCGACCTACCCCGCGTCGATGAAGTTGGACAACATCATTTCGGTAGCCGCCACCAACGCGAGTGACACATTCGCTGGCGGTTACTCAAACTTCGGGACCGATTCGGTTGATGTTGCTGCCCCGGGAACAAACATCCTGAGCGTCTGGCCGAACAATTACCTGAGCTACGAAACCGGCACCTCAATGGCGGCACCACACGTAGCCGGAATCGCGGCTGTCATGCGCGGCTTGAATCCGACACTCTCATTTGCCGAGACCAAGACTCTCATCATGAACACGGTAGACCAACGCCCCTCCTTAGCAGGACGCGTCGCCACCGCCGGGAGAGTCAACTTCGCCAAAGCCGTCAGGGCAGCGCAGTACAACCTGCGAAACCCCGCCCCTCCTTCCCGCATCATCTCGGTCTCATTCAGCCGCAGCGGCGCAACGGCTCGCCTCAGCGGCACCGTGACGAACCAGAGGGGAGTCGTGCTCGTAGGCGAGTGGACAAACCTGCTCTGCAACGGTCAAGGTATGAGCAAGGTAAAGTCTCGCGTAAACGGCTACTATGAGTACACCTTCAAGCCCACGCCGGCGACCACCTACTCCTGCTACATAGAGGACGACCGCGGCAGCCGCTCGAAGACGGTGCAGTTTAGGTTCTAGGGGCGGACAGTGCTCCTGTACAGCCCCTGTACTCAGGGTACTTTTTCCCCCGCGACAAAGTACCCCAGGTACTACCCCACAAGCAGCTACCGAGGGAGCCAACTACTAGATCTAGCAACAGTCATTCAAAGATGAATTGGATCGTTGTTGGATCACGAGTTGATCCGTGACCTGAGGAGGCTCTCGTTTGCTTCATCGCATAGGGCTAGTGGTAACCGACTGGCATCCCGGGTTGCCCAACTCCACGAACTAACGTGGAAGCTGAGTTTTGAAAAAAGCCGATTTGCGGGAGGGTTTTAATGGGGCTCAGGGGTCCAGGGGGCGGCAGCCCCCTGGGCCGTCATCCGCCCTTGGCGAAGCCAAGGGCGAGATAGGTGAGAGACTGCCCACGCCTTGAATCGAACAAGGGACCTCAGAATTATGAGTTCTGCGCT
>CAYPUA010000029.1:25429-38331 GCA_964413875.1 uncultured Bdellovibrionales bacterium | reverse complement strand
CGTCGTCGCGCTTCGCCTCGCCGTCTTCTGTCTGGTGCTCCTCGCGGAAGTGGCCTCCGCAGGACTCGTTACGGCTCAGGGCGTCCATGCACATAAGCTCCGCGAACTCGAAGAAATCAGCTACTCGGCCGGCCTTCTCCAGCTCCTGGTTGAGCTCCGCTCCAGACCCAGATACCCGCGCGTTCTGCCAGAACTCGGCACGCAGCTCAGACAACGATCCAATCGCCTCCTTGAGCCCCTCGGCCGATCGGGACATGCCGCACTTGTCCCACATGATTCGCCCCATCTTCCGATGGTAGTAGTCAACCGGCTTTGTGCCTTGCAGCGACAGGAACGACTTCAGCCGAGCGTTCACTCGCTCCTCAGCGCCGCGCACTTCAGGGTGATCCAATGCGACACCCCCCGGCTTCTGCTGCGCGAGGTAGTCCCCGATCGTGTACGGTATGACGAAGTAGCCGTCAGCCAACCCCTGCATCAAGGCACTCGCGCCCAAACGGTTAGCGCCGTGGTCCGAGAAATTCGCCTCGCCGATCGCAAAAAGCCCTGGGATCGTCGTCATCAAGTTGTAATCCACCCATAGCCCACCCATGGTGTAGTGCGGCGCCGGGTAAATTCTCATCGGCATCTCGTACGGATTCTCGCCCGATATGTTGTGGTACATATCGAAGAGGTTCCCGTAACGCGCCTCGATCGCGTCACGCCCGAGCCGCTTAATCGAGTCGGAGAAGTCCAGGTAGACCCCGAGCCCCATCGGACCAACGCCGTAGCCTGCGTCACAGCGCTCTTTCGCGGCGCGCGACGCGATGTCACGCGGCGAGAGGTTGCCGAAGCTGGGGTAACGCCTCTCAAGGTAGTAGTCACGCTCGCCCTCGGGGATCTCCGACGCGGGGCGACGATCCCCCTGCTTCTTCGGAACCCAGACACGCCCGTCGTTGCGGAGCGACTCGCTCATCAGGGTAAGCTTCGACTGATGCTCGCCCGAAACCGGTATGCTCGTCGGATGGATCTGCGTGTAACACGGGTTCGCCATGCCGGCGCCGTGCCGGTATGCGCGCCAGATGGCGGTGACGTTGCACCCCTTGGCGTTGGTTGAAAGATAGAACACGTTTGAGTAGCCGCCTGTGCCGAGCACGACCGCGTCAGCAACGTGGGACTCGATCTTGCCAGTGCGAAGATGGCGCGTGACGATACCGCGGCACTTGCCGTCAATCATAATGAAGTCGAGCAGCTCTGTGCCCGAGTGCATCTCTACCGAACCGGCATGAATTTGGCGGTTGAGCGCCGCGTAGGCGCCGAGGAGGAGCTGCTGACCGGTCTGGCCCTTGGCGTAGAACGTGCGCGACACCTGCGCACCACCGAATGAACGGTTGGCGAGGAGCCCTCCGTACTCACGCGCAAACGGGACTCCCTGCGCCACGCACTGGTCGATGATGTTCACGCTCAGCTCCGCGAGGCGGTACACATTCGCCTCGCGCGCACGGAAGTCACCACCCTTAATCGTGTCGTAGAAGAGGCGATAGACGCTGTCACCGTCGTTTTGGTAGTTCTTCGCCGCGTTGATTCCGCCCTGCGCCGCGATGCTGTGCGCGCGGCGTGGCGAGTCCTGGAAGCAGAACGCCTTGACCCTGTACCCGAGCTCACCGAATGACGCCGCTGCCGATGCGCCTGCGAGCCCTGTGCCAACAACGATAATTGAGTATTTGCGCTTGTTGGCGGGGTTGACGAGCTTGATGCTCGCTTTGTGCTTCTGCCACTTCCCCTCAAGCGGGCCGCTTGGAATTTTTGAATTGAGCTCGAGTGCCATAGTATCTCCCGAAGATCTTTTTTATTGCACAGCCGACTGAGCCGGCGCCTGCAGGACCCCTGCTGCGACTGAAATTGGAACGACAGAGAACCCAACGAAGAGCGCAACTGCCAGAAGCTTAGCTACCGTTCGAATCGTCTTGTTCCACCGAGGCGTGTCCACTCCCAGGGTCTGAAAGCAGCTCCAGGTGCCGTGGTAGAGATGCAGGCCGAGGAGCCCCATCGATACAACATAGAAAGAAACGAGCACCGGGCTCTGAAAAGCGCTGTACACGTTTGAGTAAACCTTCCCTTCAACGAAGCCGCGGTAGTGAACGGAACCGGTCGTAAGGTGCAGGATGTGGAATGTGATAAAAACAATCAGAAAGAGCCCGCCGTAGAGCATCGTGCGCGAAGCGGCATTAGCAGAGCGATACGATGTCACCTTGTATCCAGCGGGCTTCGCAACGCGATTGAGCCGGGCGAGCTGAATACCACTCATGGCATGCAACACGACGCAGACCAGGAGCACAACTCGAACGATCCAGAGAAAGCCCGCGTGACCAAACATCTCCGAGCCCATCTCTCGCAGGAACTCTCCGTAGTGGTCGATCTTGTAAACGCCGGTTGACGGGTCTGCCCCAGCGAAGATCTTTAGGTTCCCCGCCATGTGCCCGGCTACGAACCCGATCAGGACCAGGCCCGTGAGGGCCATGACGATCTTCTTTCCGACCGTCGACCCGTAAAAATCCTTAACGAAGCTCATGAGAGTTACCTCCAAATCTGCCCCAACAAAATGGGACGAAGAACAAAAACGCAACGACGCCGACCGACCGCCGCACGGCTCTCGAGAGGTATCCTTTCCTTGTGAGCGGAGACCGGCCTGCAGGACGACCGCCTGCTAAGGCGTCGATAGCGGTACTTTAGCCGAGCTGACAGATAGTGGGAACACGCAAAAGGTCCCCAGGGGGTATACCCGACACCCCCCGCATCATTGCCGAAGAAAGCGCCATTTGGATGGATAAATGCCCCGGACCGACAGCGGAGCTGTCTCGATAAGTTCTCTAGGCGCGGCGCCAGCGCGACTCTATACTTGAGGGGTGAATCCGAGCCTGTACCAGATAAACACCCGCGTCTTCCTACCGACACTCGGCCGCGACGCCACCCTGGACCATGTCCCAGATCAGCTCCTAGACCGCCTCGCCTCAAGTGGCTTTGACTGGGTGTGGCTGCTAGGGGTTTGGACCATTGGGCCAACGGGCCGGTTCCTCTCTCGTAGCATCGCCTCCTGGCGCCGCGAATTTGGAGAGGTACTGCCGGACTTAACCGATGCCGATATCTGCGGGTCTCCATTTGCTGTGACGAGCTACCACGTAGACCCGGCGCTCGGGGGCGATTCGGCTCTGGCACGCTTCCGCGAGCGGCTTCGCAAGCGCAACATAAAACTCATGCTGGACTTCGTCCCGAACCATGTCGGGCACGACCACCCTTGGACGCTCTCCCACCCGGAGTTCTTCTTTTCAGGAACGGAAGCGCAGCTTGCCAAGGATCCAGAGCGCTGGGTCCGTACGCCCTCCGGCGGGATCTTCGCCCTCGGTAGGGACCCGAATTTCCCTGGCTGGCCGGACACACTCCAGCTCAACTACTACTGTGCGGAGCTTCGGGATGCGATGGTCGACGAGCTCTGCTCAGTAGCCAAGCGTTGCGACGGCGTACGGTGCGACATGGCGATGCTGCTGGAACCTGAAGTCTTCGCCAAAACGTGGGGAGAGCTCTTCAAGGCATCGCCTCCCGAGCTGCCGCTCTTCTGGCCGGACGCCATCTCAGCCGTCCGGGGCGAGCACCCGGACTTCCTCTTCCTCGCCGAGGTTTACTGGGGATACGAATTCAAGCTGCAGCAGCACGGCTTCGACTACGCCTACGACAAAACTCTCTACGATCGCCTCCTCTCGCTCAAAGCCCCAGAGGTGAAGAGCCACCTCATCGCCCCGCTCTCGTACCAGAGCAAGCTCGCAAGGTTTCTAGAGAACCACGACGAGCCGCGCATCGCGGCCAAGCTCCCAGTTGCGGCGCACAAAGCCGCGGCAGCTATCACCTACCTTGCTCCGGGGATGCGCTTTTTCTTCGATGGGCAGTTCGAGGGGAGGCGCGTCAGGGTGCCCGTGCACCTGTGCCGAGCGCCGAGGGAGAAGCCAATTCCTGAGATAGTCGATTTCTACCGGGCGCTCCTCCCGATTGTACAATCGATTCCGTGCCGAATTGGTGCCTGGAACCTCCTCGACCCGCGCCCCGCGTGGAGCGGGAATCCCACTCACGATAACTTTATCTGTTACCTTATTGAGCACCCTCTCGACCATCTGCTGCTCGTGGTGAACTACTCGTCGTATCGCTCTCAATGTACGGTAAAGCTTCCCCACCGCGGCTGGCTCGAGGGAAGCGTTGAGCTGCGGGACCGACTCTCGCGTGAACGGTACCGCCACTCGGCAGCAGACCTTCACAACACCGGTCTCTACGTGGACCTACCCGAGTGGGGCCTCCACCTCTTCTCAGTTGAGTGCTTATAAGGCTCGAGCATGGGGCGCCCGAATACCGAGACCTCGAAGCCCACACCTGCTACAATGCCCAGATGCCCACACTCTCTTCCCAAGAACCCCGACTGCCGATCGAGGATCACCTAGAAGCGATTAGCGCGGGCGTTGAGAAACACTTAGTCACGCTGCTCGAAGCTCCCCCAGGCAGCGGAAAAACAACGCTGCTTCCCCTGCACCTGGCACGGCAACATTGGCTCCGCGGAAAAAAAATCGTGGTGCTGCAGCCTCGCCGCGTTGCCGCTCGCGCAGTAGCCACGCGAATGGCTAGCTTGCTTGGTGAGCGGGTCGGCGAAACGGTTGGCTACCAAGTTCGGATGGAGCGGGTCGTGGGGCCACGCACCCGAATCGAAGTGATCACCGAAGGACTCCTTACACGACGGCTCATCTCCGACCCGGACCTGCCCGATGTAGGCCTCGTTATCTTCGACGAGTTTCACGAGCGAAGCCTTCAGTCCGACATCGCCCTCGTCATGGCCTTCGAGGCAGCCGCGAGCCTGCGCCCTGACCTGCGAATCGTTGTGATGTCCGCGACACTCGGAGAGAGGACGGGCTCGTCGCCCCTCGACCAAGCTTGGCGCTATACGTTCAGTGCCAGGCCCTTTCCACTCGAAGTCACGTATTCGCCACCCCCCGCTCGCACGCCAGTCTGGGAGAGCGCCTCGCGTGCGATAGTCGATGCCGCAACTCGGCTGGAGGGAGATTTGCTGGCGTTTCTTCCGGGCAGGTTTGAGATCGAGCGCACGCGAGAGCTGGTCGAAGCCAGGCTTTCGGGCTGCTCCATCCTTGAGCTGTACGGAGAACAGCCCCTCTCTGAGCAGGTGAAGGCCCTCAAGCCAAGCGCTAGCGGCATCAGAAAAATTATCATCTCAAGCCCAATCGCTGAGACAAGCCTGACGATCGACGGGGTCCGGATCGTTGTGGACTCCGGACTGCACAAAGTCGCCCGGAGCGACCCCCATGGCGTTACCCTCTTGTCGACTGAGCGGATAACGCAAGATGCAGCGGAGCAGCGCGCCGGCCGAGCTGCACGAACTGCCCCTGGGTCCTGCATTAGGCTCTGGAGCGAACACGAGCAGCGCGCTATGCGGGCACAACGCGAACCAGAGGTTCTGCGCGCAGACCTAACGGCGCCCGTGCTCGATCTTGCTGCATGGGGCACCTCCGAGCCAGCTTCGTTTTCGTGGATAACAGCCCCCACCAACTCACAGCTTGCAGCGGCGACATCTTCCCTCAAAGCGATGCGAGCGGTAGACGATACGGGGCGAATCACTGACCACGGTCGTGCCCTCTCTTCGCTCGGGACTCACCCAGCCCTTGGGGGAATGTGCCTCGCTGCCCGCGCGTCGGGACACGCTCGACTCGCCGCGACTATCCTCGCCGTTCTCGAAGAACGGAGACAGCGGCGCGGCTCAGCGGACATATCGAACTATCTCTCTGAAGGCTCGCTCCCACAACACGCGCGCGAAGTCAGGAGCCGGTGGCTCTCCCGAATTGAGTCACTCAGCGCCAAGCAGCAAGAGACCCGAGTGACCGAGCATGCCGCTGCTGGCTACCTGCTAGCATCCGCTTTCCCGGGACGAGTTGCCCGGCAGCGCCAGCCCGGAGGTGAGCGCTACCTGCTGGCCTCTGGGCAGGGAGCGGCCCTCGCGCCAGAGGACCCGCTTCGGAGGCACGAATTCCTCATCGCAGTCGAGCTGCAGGATGCCGACGGAGACCTTCGTATTCGGGCGGCCGTGCCACTAGACGCCGAACTGCTCGCCGGGCCTCTCGGGCACCTAATCACCCGCCGGACCGAGAGCAGCTTTGACACCACGCGCGGGGCGCTTCTCAGTCGCGAGGTAGAGCAGCTAGGCGCGATCGAGCTCAGGGAGCATGCCGTCACCTCACGCTCGCCGGAGCAGGCGCGCGCGGCGTTGCTCTCATTTCTCGCTTCAGACCAGGGCTGGGCTCGTCTGCCGATCAGCGATGCCACCGAGAGCCTGCTAAGCCGCACAGAGTGGCTACGGCGGACCGTGCCTTCCTCACAACTACCGGACAGCTCCAAGTCGCACCTACGGGCAACCGTCAATGAGTGGCTTGAGCCCTTCCTGACTCCGGGTGTCACTCTACAATCGATCTCGATGGAGCTGATTGACCAGGCGATCCTTGCACGGCTCAGTCACGCGCAGCGCACGACGCTCGACCGAGAAGCACCCTCGCACCTCCGCCTGAAAAACAGTCGCCTCCGGCCAATTCGGTACGACCAGCCCGAGGGGCCGATGGTTGAGGTAATCCTCCAGGATCTGTTTGGAACGGCGAACACTCCGCTGATCAGCTCCGCAAAGGTTCCGCTGACCATCGCGCTGCTTTCACCGGCGAAGCGGCCCGTTCAGGTCACGCGAGACCTCAACAGCTTTTGGCAGGGGGCTTACCACGAGGTACGAAAGGAGCTGCGCGGGCGATACCCGAAGCACCGCTGGCCGGAGGACCCGACCCAGTAGCGGCGCTAGGCAACGGCCCGCTTCGCCGCAACGACCGAGACGAGGACTTTGTCGATCCGGTTGCCGTCCATGTCCACGACTTCAAATCGGTGCCCAAAGGAATCAAAGAACTCGCCCTCGACGGGAACGTGGCCGAGCGAAGTCATCACGAAGCCGCCAAGCGAGTGGAACTCGCCGCTCGACGGGTCGCGCGAGCTTCGCAGGCCGAGAACCTCGAAGAGGTCCTCAACGTCCATGGAAGCATCGACAAGAAGCGACCCGTCAGAACGCGCGACAATGAGCCGCGACTCGTCTTCCCCAGATCGGATCTCACCAACGAGCACCTCAAGCACATCTGTCAGCGTTGCCACACCGGCAAACCCGCCGTACTCGTCAACGATAATTGCAAAACGCTGCCCCTTCTCGCGAAAGGTCTCCAAGAGCTGAAGGGCCGACACTGATTCCGGCACCTGCAGCGACACATCAAGCAATGCGTCTAGCTTGCGAGCACCTGGGACTTGCTGTTCAAGGACAACAGAAGCCAGGCTCTGGAGTGTTACGATCCCGACCACCTCATCATCTCCCTCTCCAAGAACGGGAAAGCGCGAGAATCCGGACGCGACGGCTGTCTCGAGCAGAATCTTCGGGTCCTCGTTGAAGCGCAGCGCCACTACATCTGCTCGCGGCGTCATCACCGAGGCGACTGGCCGTTCCCCAAGCTTGAACACTCGGTCGATGATTTCGCGCTCCCCCTCCTCAATCACGCCGGCCTCGTGAACCTCCTGAGCAAGGTGGCGAATATCGTCCTCGCTCGCCGAAGGATCGCTCGCCGCAGACTCGCTGCGCGACGTGAGCAACCGGGTAACGCGCTGAACAATTCGGGGCAAGGGTCCCAGAGCCTTAAGACCGACAGAAACAGGTCGAGTAAGGCGGCTTGCAACCAAGCTTGGATGTCTAGCACCGTAGGCGCCCGGAAGAATATCGCCTAGCAACATGGCGGCAACCGCGACGCCGATTGTGGTTAGGCCACGGGCAGCCCAGGCTGCCGTCTCCGGCTCAAGCCATCCTTGATTGAACGCAGCGGTCAGCACATCGCGGGGGAAGCTGTCGGCGAGAACTAAGATGCACGAGAAGAGAAGACCCCAGCCGAGCCTTAGGGCAACCAAAAGCCGCTCTGTCTTTAAGCGCGCACTCAGCGATTCATCTGCACTCTCGCTGTCAACCGTCTCACTGGCTGTCGCGCTGCCCCGAATCGTGGAGACGGCTGAGTAGAGGGCGGAAACCAGGCTGAGGCAGAAGAGAAAAGAAAGTATTAGAGCTGTAGCGAGAGCCATGCACTTCCCGGGGGAGCTCCCCGAACAAGCGCCGATCGTAACCTCTAGCGACTTCCATGCAAAGCACAATGAGGAATCGCATACTTTTCAGTGGGTTACCCCTACAGCTCGGCATCCAGAGCGCTATCCTCCATGCGTGTGCCGAGCTCCTCTGGCCGAACGTTCCTCGCCTCATCGAGGAGCGCCAAGAACGCAAGAAGCTTCTCCTCTCCCATTGGTCCCAGCGTCGCGCGGTAGTAGGCTCCGACCGGCTCACGGAGTGACGACACAGTTTCTGCGCCCTTCTCTGAGATCGAGACGCGCACCATTCTGCGATCCGCCTTGCTTCTCTCGCGGCGCACGTACCCGATACGCTCTAGCCGGTCGAGCAGGCGGGTCATATCAGGCACTTCCGCGATCAGCCGCTCTGCAATCTGCCCGCACGAGGCCCCCTCATGACCCTGCTCGGCGAGAACCTTGAGAATCGAGTAGGTCGCATTGGTGAGCTCAAACTGCCGAAAGAGACGGTTTAGCCCAGCTTCATACTTAGCTGATGCCTTGACGAGAGCGACAAACACGCGTTCCTCAATTGGCAACACCCCCGATTTTCGGTCGACCGCAAAACTTTCTGCCATCATTCTCCACCTCGCAGGAAGTTTGTACCGATTTCTGTCCGGAACTTCTATGACTCAACTCACCGGCTCACCCATCGAGCTGATGCGCTTGCCGAACCGGACCACAGCAGTCAATATTGTCGCCATGCTCATGCGCCCCACGAAGATCGCATTAAATCTACTGCTCTCGCTGTCGAGCGCGCTACTGATGTTCGGTTGCTCAGGCAGCAAGCAGGCAGCTCCAGAGCCGCCGATCGAAGCCGCGGATGAATCCGCTCTCGAGGGCGCAGATTTGCCCAACATGGATGAGCTTGAGTCCGAATCAAGCGCACACATTTTCTCCTCTGAGGAGGAGCGGGCGCGCGACCTGAGCGCTCTCTGGATTCAGCACGCCGAGAGGCTGAGCATCACAAGCCCCAACGGCAGCCTGGCTGCATACCTCCGAGCTGCCCATACGTCGCTTTCTGCGCTGGCTAGCGAGAGCTGCGCGGATCCCTTTAATGAGCTGTGCGCGGAGCTCCGAGTTACATACGAGCAGGCGCTAGCTGCGTCCGTTACGGCCCTCAAGGCGAGCGCCTGGAGCCCGCCGAACCTAGCTCCAACTCGGTACCGTCTTGCGCTTGATACCCAGCCTGCATCTGTTTCGCTCTCTTCCCTGAGCGTCGAACTTTCCAGCACCGCTGGCTCTGCGCGTGGTCGTCGCTCCGGGGTAGGCACAGAGGCGGTTGGCTGTGCGAGCCCGCGGCGCGAAATTTCAGCCGGCCGCGCCATTCAAAGCTGCGCCCCTCTGACCTTCGTTCTCTCGTTTAACGCTCCCCTCCGGAGCGAGAAGATAACCGCCACTCTTACGGCATACGATGCATCTCAGAGCGCTGTCGTCGACCTTCACGGGCGCGAACTGTCCTTAGCAGCTGACTTTGGCTCATCCCTCGACCAGCTCGCGGCGAGGGTCGCAAGTGACCGCGAGCGTCGCCTGTTTTGTGTAGGAACACCAAGGGGCTCGGAGACCACGCTCATAGCAGCGGCCCACCAGAGCAGCGTCGTGACAGTTCGGGACATGCTCCTCACGGTGCTGCTGGACCCTGAGCTCGAAGAGCACCATTCCGTCTGCATCTTTCCGCTCCGCAGCGGCGAGAGTGCTGACCGTGCGGCGCGTGCTATGGCGTCCGCCGCGCGCTCGATCGCAGACGAGCAGGCCGTACGGCCCCTGGTTCCGAGTGCTGCCACGATTTTTCTAGTCGCAGAGGGAGACGATGGGAACAAAGCTGCTGCTGCGCTCCTGTCACGGCTCAAACGGAGCTCTCGCCCGAGACAACGCCTGCGGGGAGCCGCCCCGATCCGGGTGCAGGGCGTGTACTCCCTCGCCAGCGCACGGCAACTCAACGCGCCATCGCCTGAGCTGCTGGCCCGCCTTGAAAGCGAGGCTGCTTTGCACGGTGTTACAGTCTCCGGACCAGCATTCGATGGGAAGCCGCGCACCCGCGCAGAGCAATACCGCGAAATCCGGGACCAACTTGCGCTCCCTCCGGAATTTTCGCCGAAGACGCCGCCTGCCAGCAACTCGCCTACCAACGACGAGCTGGAACCGCTCAAGCTCTCGCCTGTTTACTAGCGCCTCGTCGAGAAAGTTCGTTTTGAGCCAGCCTCTTTTAAGCGGATTCCAGGGCTGCCTCATCGCCCCACTTCACCACCGCCTTAGTTAATTTTGGGGGAGAACTCCTGCAGGACTTCGAGCATAGTGCGAAACGCTACGACCGTGTCCTTGTAGAGAGCTTCGTGCTCTGCCTGTAGCCGGCCGGAGTGCGCAGAGACGTAGCGCTCGTAATCCTCCATAGTCGCCGCGCATAACATCACCGCGTACGTTAGTCCGCCTTGCTCAAATGCGTGCACCCGCAGCAGTTTCGCCCATTCAAAGCAGCCAGTCCCCAGCACATCGGGGATGTGAGAGCCCTTCATCCAAGCGAGCCACGGCTCGTGAACTTCCTCTGACACCGATAGCGTTACGTTGTAAATTACCTTTGCCATACGCAGAGACATTACTAGCCCTGAGCCAAGCCTGGAAGCCCCCTAGTCGACTTCCACTTCTTCGAAATACGGCGCCTTGTGGCGCATGCGGCAACCGCTTATCTTTTGCCTGTGTCAGCTTTTTTAATTCATCAAGAGCCGCGCTACGCTGTCATGCTAGCCGATTCGCTCGGCACCAAAGGAGGCGGTCCCGGAGCATCGCGAGTCCCCGTGGCTGCGCCGAAGCTCGTGCACGTAGCTCCTTGCGCCTACGCCGCTCACGCTGGCACCTGGCAGCCGGCACTTGAGATGCTTTCCAGAGTGAGGCCCCTAATCATGCCTCACGCAGGCCAGCCAACTCCCCCCGACTGGGGCTTCTTAGCCATCAGAATGGCTGAAATCGGTCGTGAGGTGTACGCCGAATTCCAGAAAACCTTTCAGCTCGAGAGCTTCGACGTAAGGGTTGCACTGCTTCTTACGGGCAGCTTACGCTTCCCTGAGGATCGGGATTCGGGCGCAACCTCGACGCTCCTCATCTGGGAAGCAGCCGGAGGGTTCGAGGCTCGTAGGGTGAGCGGTTCGCTCTACTTCGGCGGAAGCCCAGCTCTCTCCGGGCTTGCAACAGCCATTCTTCAGGACCAGTTTGTGCGGGAGACGATGAAGCAAAGCCCTTTGGCGTGCGCCCAGGGCCTCATGGCGGCACACGCAGCGCTCTCAAAGCTAAGCACTGCGATCAGTCCCGAGGCGAACATCGTGGTGTGTGGTGAGGCTGAGGAGCACGCTGTTATTCAGGGCACACTTCTCTCTCTTCCTAACAGCGCGCTCCTGCGGGGCTAAGCGGCTTCGAGCAGAGCGCTCGGATCAAGCGCGCAGAATGTTAGTCGCTGGCTATCGGGCGGCTCTTCTGCGCCAGAGTTTAGTAGCGCGTAGTACCGATCGAGGAACTCCATGCGCGTGGTGGGCTCCTGGGTCGAGCTATAGAGCGGCGCTATGTGGCGCCTCCAATGGCGCTCCGACAAGCCAAAGAGAATCTTCCTTCCGATAGCGAAGATCAGAAAACCTTCCTCACAGCCCAAGTATCGATACCGCCCCGAAGGAATTGCATTTGCATCTACCAATAGCTCAACGATCGCACCGCTCTCTAAGGTATTCACGTTTTCCCCTCTGTTGTTTGGTGGTACAGCCACAACTGCGGGGGTGAATCTACCTGTTTGGGCCAGAGGACGTTGGCATCCAAGGCTTCGGAATGGTTCCAGTTAGGAATGCCGGGGCAGCTCACGGCATGTAAGAACGGAGTGACGGTCGTCCCCCCCCCCTCCGGATGCGGCGCGGCCAAAACTCAAGGAGTGGGGCGCATCGGTCCTGGCGCCGATAGGCTCCTATCGCAGGCATCCGGCAACTGAAAGTTTCCGATGTGATGGCTGAAGGTTAGGCAGCTTTCCTCGAGTGTCTCGTCCCGATCTAACCGCGGCTTAGCAAAAAAAGACTAAGATTTTCTATTAGACAGCCGACCTTACCCCGTAGGTGGTCTTGGGGAGGCTTTATGTCCAACCGATTGGCAACTTTTCCGTTGTTGTGTGCTGCTGCGCTAGGAGTGGGTCTCTTTGCTGCCACCGAGGCTCACGCCCAGAGCGGATGCTTCAGTCAAAGGTGCCGAGTGTCGGAAAACGGCTGGCCCATGAGCCACACCGACAACACAGTCTGCGGTGGCAACCAACCATTCTTCGCTGGCCAACTGAACTTTGCTCATGGTCAGACTTTTTTCAGGGTAGAGCTATTCTCAGACTTTAACGTCGTCGGGTCTCAACCCTGCGTGAACCCGGGGTACACCTTCATCTGCAGCGACCCCGGAAAATCGGGCTTCATATACGCTACGGACCCCTATCTTGAGCGAATTACTCAGGCTGAATTCGACACACGCACCCCGTATATCTGCGACAATGGAACGATACGACCAGGATCCAGTGTCAGCCAGCCACCCCCCAGCGATCCACCACCACCCCCACCACCGCCTCCCGCCGCGGCGTGCGCCGACGGCTCTGACAACGACGGAGACGGCTTAGTAGACTTGAGCGACCCGGGCTGCTCCTCGTCAAGCGACAACGACGAGAGCGACGGAACTTCACAATGCCAGAACGG
>CAYPUA010000029.1:0-25329 GCA_964413875.1 uncultured Bdellovibrionales bacterium | reverse complement strand
GCTCCTCGTCAAGCGACAACGACGAGAGCGACGGAACTTCACAATGCCAGAACGGGCGCGACGATGACAATGACGGGCTGGTCGACATGCAGGACCCGGGCTGCTCTTCACCACAAGACAACAACGAGAGCGACGGAACGTCCCAGTGCCAAAACGGGAGCGATGATGACGGCGACGGGCTGATCGACATGCAGGACCCGGGCTGCTCCTCACCACAGGACAACAACGAGAGCGACGGAACGTCCCAGTGCCAAAACGGGAGCGATGATGACGGCGACGGGCTGATCGACATGCAGGATCCGGGCTGCTCTTCACCACAGGATAACAACGAGAGCGACGACCCAGTCCGGCTCTCTGTGAGCGCCGAATGCGTATTTGCACATCCCGACGGAAGCAAGACCGCGATCTTTAGCTACAACAACACCTCGGGCGGGGATCTCACGATTCCGTTCGGCTCTTCGGGCGCCACACAGAACCAGTTCGTGCCGGCGGCTACTCCGGTTGAAGAGCTCTCGCTCTTCAAGAGCGGCGCAGTCCTTGGGGCTGTTGCGGTAAACTTCTCCGGCAGCTCAATTGAGTGGCGCGTGCGCCCGCAAGGCGGCGCTCTGGCGTTCGCCTCGGTCAGCGCCAACACCCCTGCCTGCCAGAAGCTCGTCCCGAGCCCTGTCTGCCAGGGCTTCCTCGCCGATGGAACTCTCCGCGTCCGGTTCGGATACTCAAACCCTAACCTCTTCGACGTAACTCTGCCGGTTGGGCAAAGTAACGGCTTCTCGCCCGGTGCTGCCGGGCGCGGCCAGCCGACCAAGTTCCTTAAGGGGCTTAACGCGAACGGCGTGGAGATTCGCCTTGACTCGCCAAACGAGGTGATTACCTGGAACTTGACTGGAAACAAAGTCTCGAACACCGGTCTGCCCGCATGCCAGGGCGAGTGCGACGAGCTTCCAGTTGGCACGGTCAAGACTGAGCTAAATGAAGTTGCAGTGCAGCTCGCTAACCTAACGAAAACTGCGGCTGCCGCCCTGAAGCAGGCTGCTGTGACTGATGCCAGGGCCTCCGAGAGCTCATCCGATTCGGCCAAAAAGAAGAAACGCTCGAAGCAGGCTGCGGAGGATGACTTTGTCGACGCCGAGCGCGCTGCCGCGCGGGCTGACGAGCAGATAAGGATCGCCAACCAGCTCCTCCTAGAGATTCCTGATATAACGGTCACCTGCCCGAACGCTCCCAAGACCTGCAAGAAGGTCGACCGAATCGCTACGATTGAGGGCCTAAGGGCTCTCTACGCCGAGGCCAGGAACGCAATCAAGCGAATAGTCGCCCGTACTAACTTCCGCAAGGTCGGAAAGACTGTCCGGAACGACCCCGTGGTAGTTAAGGCGCTTAAGCTTGAGGATAAGGGCTCGGAGCAGCTTGCCAAGCTTCCGCGATTCGCTGAGGAGTGCAGCAAGTAGGGCGTCCAACGCGCCGCAGTCGACTCCATTTACGGCTTTTCTGCGGCGCGTCCTGCGGTTACTCTTCCGCCATGAAGAAAAGGGCTCTTACCGCAGCGCTTTGCCTGGCACTAGCATCACTAGGATGCGGCTCGGACAACAGCAACGACCAACCGGCAAATCCAGACCTCACTATCGGGGTTCTCGTTAACGAATCGGGCTCGGAAACAGATCAGTTTGTGCTGGCAGCAGCTCGCCTCGCTGCGCAGAATGCGCAGGCTTCTGGCGTAACCGTTGCAGTCGTTTCGAAGAACACTAACGGCGATGGCGCAGGGGCGGCGCAGGCTCTGCAAGAGCTACTTAACCAAGGAATCAAGGTTGTAGTCGGCCCCACCTCTAGCGGCGAGGCGCAGGGTGCCCTTCCACTGGCGAACTCCGCAGGTGCGCTTCTCGTTAGCCCGGGGAGCACCGCCCAAAGCCTCGCTATCGCTGGGGATGCGCTGTACCGACTCTCTCCGACGAACGATGTGCTTTCACAGACCACTCTTGACCTGCTTGAGGAAGAGGGATTTTCAGCCCTTGTGACGGTGAACCGAGACGACTTAGGCAACTCTGAGGAAGCGTCAGAGCTGCGTCGACTCGCAGCAGGTAGCGGGATCGCCCTGCAGCCGCCGATATCGTATCCGCGGGACACGGGCACCGATTTTAGGGGGGTGGCTGGCGAGATAGCCAGTGCCGTCACGCGAGCGGGCGGCTCTCCAAACACGGTCGCCGTAGCTGTGTTCGGCCTTGAAGAGGTGGCAGACCTCCTAGCTGACTGCTCCGGCTACAGCGAGCTGGACGGAATAACCTTCTTCGGATCAGATGGCATCAGCCAGAACTCGGTAATTGTTAGCTCAGCCGGTCCTGCTTTTTTCGCGCTTGGCGCCGGCAACTTTCCGAGCCCTCTTCTCTCGGTTCCGCCTGATCAGGAGGCAGAGGCTTCAGCGATCTCCTCCCAGATCGGCGACCCTCTACCGGACGCATTCTCGCTCAACGGCTACGATGCAGTGACGATTATGGTCAATGCCTTTAAAGCCGACCCGAGCTTCGCCCTTGGTGGCACACCGACACGCGCGGCTTTCGTTGCAGCAGCGGACGGATACAGCGGATTAACAGGAGCAATCGATCTTGACGCAGCGGGAGACCGAATCTCTGGACACTACACGTACTGGGGCGTTTGCTCCCTGGGCGGGCTGATCAACTGGTACGACGTGGGCTCCTGGACTCCTCGTTCTCCAAGCTCAACGCAGGGCACCGCAACGTTCGTCGGTTGCCCGGTCGAATAGAGGGGGCGCTTCACTCCGCGCCCTGTCAAAGCAGATCTCCTGACTCGGCCTTTCGGGTTAAGGGACTGCGAACGCGCCTTGCCTCAAAGGAAAAAGCGGCTATCCTCCCCTAAGTCAAACCCCGTACAGGAGGGACCATGCTCTTAAGCCTCTTCGCCCGTAAGTCGCTCGCCGCCATCCAGGCCCAGGCCGAAGACAATTCACACGGACTGCAGCGATCGCTCACCGGGATGAATCTCCTGCTTTTGGGGATCGGCGGAATTATCGGTGCGGGTATATTCGTGCTAACCGGACAGGCTGCCGCTCAGTATGCTGGTCCTGGAATCGCGATCTCGTTTGTGATCTCGGGAGTCGCCTGCGCCTTTGCAGCTCTGTGCTACGCCGAGATGGCTTCGATGATCCCGATCTCTGGGAGTGCGTACACCTATGCCTACGCCACCATGGGGCAGCTTATCGCTTGGATTATCGGATGGGACCTCGTCCTAGAGTACCTCTTCGGGGCGTCGACCGTTGCGGTCGGCTGGTCTGGATACGTCGCAAGCTTTATGGAGAAGAACCTAGGGCTCGCGGTGCCTGGCTTTCTTGCGCAATCGCCCTTCGCGCCTCCGTCGACCTGGCACATCGGTGGCGCGCACGTCGCATCGCTGCTTTCGTCAACAGGGATCGACGTTCCCGCTGCCCTTTCGCACGTGCAGCTCACGCAGCTCCACTTCGGCTGGCAGAAGACCGGTGCCATCCTCAACCTTCCCGCAGTGCTTATCGTCTCACTCTGCACCTGGCTTCTCTATCTCGGAGTGCGGGAGTCGGCGAAACTCAACAATATCGTCGTAGCCATAAAGCTTACCGTGCTGGGGCTCTTTCTCGTGTTCGGCGCGACTCAGATCATGCCTGAAAATTGGGTCCCGTTTATCCCGGAGAATACTGGGCTCGTTGGGCACTACGGCTGGTCAGGAATCCTGCGGGGGGCGGGAGTGATCTTCTTCGCCTACATCGGCTTTGACTCGGTTTCGGCGCTCGCCCAAGAGACGAAGAATCCACAGAGGGACATGCCCTTTGGGATCATCGGCTCCCTGTTCGTCTGCACAGTTCTCTACATAGCGGTGTCTCTCGTGCTCACTGGGATCGTGAAGTACGACCGGCTCAACGTGCCTGAACCGATCGCAGTGGCCGTCGATGCCGGCGGTGCCGCGCTCACGTGGCTAAGCCCCTTCATCAAGGTCGGGGCGATCGCGGGCTTAAGCTCAGTAGTCCTGGTGCTCTTGATGGCGCAGCCCCGCATCCTGCTCAGCATGTCTCGCGACGGGCTCCTCCCAGCAGGCATGGCGAAGATCCACCCGCGCTACAAGACGCCGCACGTGATGACCGTCTACACCGGCATCCTTTCAGCCGTGATCGCTGGGCTCTTTCCAATCAGCGTGCTCGGTGAGCTGGTCTCAATCGGCACCCTGCTCGCTTTTGTGATCGTGTGCGTCGGAGTGCTCGTGCTGCGTGTCGTCGAGCCCAACGCGCATCGCCCTTTCCGAACCCCTTGCGTGGCAGCTGTCTCAATCCTCGGCGCGCTCAGCGCGCTCTCTCAGATGGCATTTCTCCCCCTCGACACCTGGCTGCGGCTGATAGCGTGGATGGGGCTTGGTCTTGCAATCTACTTCCTCTACGGACGCCGAAACGCCTCGATCCAGTAGCTGGCTCCGATGCAAGCCGACAGAAAGCGACCGAAACAGCCAGCTCTTGGGTGCCAAGCTGGAAGTAGCCCGCGAGTCGCGCGTATAGTCTCCGGAGGACGGCGCAGCCGTACCTCCGATCTTTTTAATTGTCGCGTGTGGGTAGAGAACTCTGCTCAAGGGTTTTAGCTGTTTTCTTTCTCTGAAAGGAGCGTAACTTCTATGGAACGCTTTGTCGCAGCGCTCGGGCTATTGGCGATTATCGGCATGGCTTACGCCTTGTCGTCGCACAAGCGCCGAGTCGATTGGAGGCTCGTTTTTTGGGGAACCGCGCTGCAATTTATCCTTGCGGTTGTGGTACTCAAAACGGAGCCAGGCCGGATGGTCTTTAGCTTCGCGAACGACGCTTTTAAAACTGTCCTCGGGTGCTCTCGAGACGGCGCTTCGTTCGTGTTTGGCAACCTGGTGGACATGAATGTGCCAGTCGGCACATCACCTGCTGGAGGGCCAAACGGCGGGCTGACAACGACCGTCGGTACCTGGGCTCGCACCGGAGCGCTATTCGCGTTTGGTGTGCTCCCAACCGTGGTATTCTTCTCTAGCCTTATGGCTGTCGGATACCACATCGGCCTCATGCATCGCGTGGTGCACGCCCTGGCCTGGGTCATGAAGCGCACGCTGCGAACCAGCGGCGCGGAATCTCTCTCGGCCGCTGCCAACATCTTCGTTGGCCAGACCGAGGCTCCGCTCCTCATCCGTCCGTACCTGGACCGGATGACCCGTTCGGAGCTCTTAGCTGTCATGGTCGGCGGCATGGCAACGATCGCTGGTGGCGTGCTTGCTGCGTACGTCGGGATGCTCTCTGAGCGCTTCCCCGACATCGCTGGGCACCTCATCGCGGCTAGTGTCATGTCGGCGCCAGCATCGCTGGTCATTTCTAAGCTCATTCTGCCTGAAACAGAGGAGCCTGAGACGAGCGGGTCGCTAGAGATCCCGAGTGAGCGCATAGACTCAAACGTCATCGACGCTGCAACGCGTGGAGCAAGCGAGGGGCTCTCCCTTGCTCTCAACATCGCTGCGATGCTGATTGCGTTTATAAGCCTAATCGCTCTCGGAAACGTGCTATGGGGAATGGTCTGCACCGGGGCAACTCGCGTGACCGGCCTTGACCTCACAGCCGTCGACACCCTCCAGGAGGTGCTCGGCTACCTCTGTGCGCCGCTCGCGTGGCTCATGGGCGTGCCAATGCAAGACATGGTCGTCGCCGGGCAGTTCATCGGCGAAAAGACGGTCTTAAATGAGTTCATCGGGTACGCCCACATGGGCGACTACCTTAACGGCGTGCCTCTTCCAGGTGGCGCTCCGCCTCAGGACCTCACCGAGAGGACCAAGATCATCCTCAGTTACGCAATGTGCGGCTTCGCCAATTTCGGTTCGATCGGAATCCTTGTTGGTGGGCTATCGTCGCTCGCTCCCGAGCGTCGACGAGACTTCGCGCAGCTTGGCGTGAGGGCCCTTATCGGCGGCACCCTCGCTTCTTTCATGACGGCAGCGATCGCCGGCATGCTCCTGTAAACCGACACGGCATCGAAACTGTGTGGCGAGGGGAGACACTTTCTGCGTTTTTTCGCGCATGAGTTCTCTCCCCTCCTACCCTAACCGAAAAATACTGAAATCTCGCAGCCCCTTGAAAACGCGCATCCTTTCGAGCGCTTAACAAGCCGGCTTATGCGCTTTCTGTGCCCTTTCGCGGCGCACCGAAAAAAGATCTGTGCGAGCGCGCTCCTCACGCCTACAATCATCCTTAGCACCGTTTGGTGCACTTTGCTCGTTGCAATTTGGGGCGCTTCTTAGCGCCCCGTTTTATTTTTTGCGACCGGCGCTTCCGGCGACGCTCACCGATCGCATCAGGTAATTTTCACAAAGAGAGCGGCGAGAACAGCGAGCGTGCAATTAGAGCCTGTCTCGAGCCTCCGAGAGCCCGGCAGCATGCGCGCAGTGAGCACAGCAGAAGAACGCCCCAGAGCTCTCCACCCCGTGGCCGATTATGCGACAGCCGCAAGACTTACATCGCGGCGCCATAGCCTCTATCGCACACTCAAAGCAATCAAAGGTCGAGCGCTTGCCGCGCGACAGGATGTCGAAGCTCTTGTCATACTCGTTTCCGCAAACAGCGCAGCGCCCCATAGTTTCTCCAAAATGGGGAACAGTACGGCGGAAAGCTGCCACGACACTATGAGCAAGACCTCCTACCGCACCTGGCTCCGCAGGCAGTAGTCGCCGCTGCTGTAGTAGCCGCTCGGGCACTGCCCTACCTTAGGCACAGCCTGACGAGCATCGCGCGAAGAACCAAGGCAGTAGCTTCCACTAGAGTAATAGCCGCTGGGACACTGAGCCCCTGGCGCCTTCGGCAGAGCTGGCTTGGCATCGCGCATAGGGGAGCAGTACCCGCCACTTGAGAAATACCCCGATGCGCACTGCCCTTTTTCAGGCTTCGGCAGTGGCTGAACTGGCTGCTCTGCAGAAGCTCGTAGAGTAACCGCTCCGATGACAGCGAGAAGCAGCACACCTCTGCCGAGGAATTTCAGCGCAACGAACAACCGACCACATGAAAGCAGCATACCCAGAGGACCGCCAAGCTGAACTGACATACGCTCACCATTCCAAAAAGCACACGGAGAAGGGGCAGCTCCTTGTGCTCGGCCACAGCATCAGATTTCCCCCTGAAAGCGACATGCTTCCTCAACCACTCAATCCATATTCAGGCATGGCGGGTGGACCCTCAAGCGAAATCGAGCCTCAATCGGCAAAAAGCGAGACTGCCGAAGCCGCGGCGCTCCCACAGCCCCCTGGTTACCTAAATGGTTAGCGGCTAATCTCTGCCCTGTGGCAGCCCGAACCAGCCTTCAAGCAGACCCTCAAGTTCTTCTGGCAGCTATTCGCTCGTACTACGAGCCCACGGATAGCGGCGCTGCGATCGACCTCCCCGACCCCGCCCCTTTGTGCGACGAGGAGCTGTACCAGCTTGCTGAGCAGGCCGTTCAGGCTTCACGTGCCCTCATCAAGACACCGCAGCGCTTCCCGCAGGGCACGCCCTGGCAACAAGAAGTGTGGCGGTCGATCTGCGCAATACCTGTCGGCGAGACTCGCTCGTATTCGGACCTCGCCAAACTCCTCGGGCGCCCACGCTCGAGCCGGGCCGTTGCCGCTGCTTGCGCGTCAAACGCCTGGGCGGTCGTGGTCCCATGTCACCGGGTCGTCTCGAAGGATGGTTCCATCTCTGGATACCGTTGGGGTATCAGGTGGAAGAGAGCGCTCATAGAGGCCGAAAGGAGCCTTGCTTAGGCCTGACCCCCCGAGTTATGTAGCCAGCATGAAAGAGCCAGGATTTCGATCGAGAGCAAGCATCAAGGAGGAGCAGGAGCGCCGGGAGAAGCACGGAACGCCGATGGGTCGCCTATCTGGCAAACCCATAATCGTCTTTGTCCTAGTGTTTGCGGTGCTGGTGTGGCTCGTTCTGGTTGTGTCCGGACAGCTTCAAAGCGATTCATGAAGCAGCTAAATCGATAGCTTCACCTCCGTGTTCGTGCTGGGCGACTGCCGAGCGGTCTATTCGCCGATAACTTTTACCAGAACCCTCTTCGGTCTTCTGCCGTCGAACTCCCCGTAAAAAATCTGCTCCCAGGGCCCAAAATCGAGCTTTCCCTCGGTAACGGCGACAACCACCTCCCGGCCCATAATCTGGCGCTTCATATGAGCATCGGCGTTATCTTCGCCCGTCCGGTTGTGGGCGTACCGCGTTGGACTCGGGTCAAAAGGAGCAAGCTCCTCAAGCCAGCGCCGATAGTCAGCGTGCAAACCACTCTCGTCGTCATTAATAAACACGCTGGCCGTGATGTGCATGGCGTTAACAAGACAGAGGCCCTCCTGCACCCCGCTCGCCTGAACGACCGCCTCGACCTCCGAGGTAATGTTTATGAAGCCGACACGCTCTTTAGTGTTGAAAGTAAGGTGCTTCGTTGCGCTCTTCACTCCATCCTCCAGATAGCCCCGCGATCAAGACGCACAGTAGTAGGAAACCCTTCGGCACGCCAATAGGGTCCGGCAATTGGTCCCCGTGAGCGTCCCCGAACCAGCCCAAATGGCGGCTTGTCGGGTGCTGGCTGCCAGCAGATACTCTGCGAGTCGGAACCTTTCCAGGAGGAACTATGAAGCTCCGCGCACTTCCCTTTTTTGCCGCCGCCGTCACCCTCTTTTTCGTCACCCTTTTTGCCGTCGGCTGCTCTTCGCACGCGACCACCGCCTCCGGGCGTGCCGCGCTTGACTCCAAAGCGCGCGCTGCCCTTGATCATCTTTACAGCACCACTCCGGGCGCAGCGGCCCTGGGTCAGCGCGCGGCGGGGATCCTCGTCTTTCCCGACATCCTCGAAGGTGGTTTCATCTTTGGCGGCCAGTACGGCGACGGTGTTCTCTTTGAGGGGGGGCAGCCCACAGGCTACTACAACTCGGCGGCGGCCTCTTTCGGGCTTCAGGCGGGCGTAGACAAGTTCGGCTACGCAATGTTCCTTATGTCCCCCACCGACCTGGACTACCTCCACAAGAGCCAGGGATGGGAGATAGGCGTTGGGCCAAACGTGACGATGGTTGACGAGGGAGTTGCAGCGTCCTTCTCAAGCTCCACCGCGCGTAAGGGGATCTACGCGTTCTTCTTCCAGCAACGAGGGCTTTTAGCGGGCGTCACGCTCAAGGGCGCCAAGATTTCCCGGATAACGGAGTAGGTTAATTCTTCGGGGTAACCTAGGAGGAACCCGGACGTGGTGCGGGTCGGTGCCTTCTTACTGTAAAATATGGCTCACGGGCCGATACCCACTCGGGAATGCGCCGATGAACAGAGTATGGTGAAGGGCCGGATTCTCTCATTCCTGCTGCTCTTTGGCGCGGCGCTTGTCGGCCTTGCGCAGGAGGGTTCCTGCACCGGGGTAGCAGTCACTAATCCGGCGGTTGGGGTTCTAAGTGGCGGCAGCACGGCTGTCACGTTTAACGTCAGCTGGACATATTCATGGAGATCCTCGACCGCGCCGGCAAACTGGGACGCTGTCTGGCTGTTTGTTAAGTTCCGGAAGAACGGAGGGCAGTGGGCACACGCCTCGCTCAACCAGAGTGGGCACTCAGCACCTCCCGGCTTCACGACATCGAACGGGCTGGTCGACACAGCGGCCGCCTTCAACATCTCCACGAATCCTGTTGTCGGGGTTTTTCTCTATCGAAACACCGATGGCGCCGGGACCTCCACCGCGAATAGCGTTTCGCTCTCTTGGAGCTACTCCACCGATGGGGTGCTCGCTACTGACGCGGTTGAGGTGCAGGTTTTCGGAGTTGAGATGGTATACGTCCCTGAAGGGGCGTTCTTCGCTGGAGACAGAAACACAGCGGCAAACTCACTAAGGCAGGGGAGCTCCGACAACGACCCGTGGCACATCTCAAGCGAGTCCGAGATCGTTGTCACCAACTCAGGGGGCTCTGGGACCGGACAGCTTGAGACGGCAGCTGAGTTCTACTACCCCGGCGAGGGCGATGCGGCGGGATCAAGCTTCTCGATCCCCGCGGCTTTTCCGAAGGGCTATCAGCCTTTCTACATCATGAAGGGAGAGATCTCGCAGGGGCAGTGGACAGCCTTCTTCAACACGTTAACTTTGTCACAGCAGGCTTCCCGCGACGTCACTTCAGCTTCGGGCAAAAACACAGACGCCCTCACCTACCGCAACAACGTAAGCTGGACCGGCTCTGGTCGGGCAACCCTCCCAGACCAAGGCGGCGGAGCAAACTACGAATCAATAGCGATGAACTACCTCTCGTGGGCGGACGTAGCAGCTTACCTCGACTGGTCCGGTCTGCGTCCGATGAGCGAGCTTGAGTACGAGCGCGCCGGTCGCGGCCCTTACCCCTCTCTCGCTGGCGAGTACGCCTGGGGCGCCACGACCATCACTGCAGCCAGCGTCATCGTCAACCCGGGGAAAACGAGCGAGTATGCGCTTGGCGCGCCCAATGCAATCTACGGCAACGTTCCCACTGTTCAAGGTCCGATGCGAGTTGGGTGCCTCACCTACGCCAGCGCCACACGCATCGGATCTGGCGCTGGATACTACGGCGCGATGAACCTATCGGACAATCTTAAGGAGAGAGTTGTAACTGTGGGACGGTCGAGTGGCCGTAGCTTCGAGGGGAAGTCTCACGGCAATGGCTCTCTCGACAGCAGCGGCGACGCCAATACAGCGACCTGGCCCGTAACAGACTCAGTAGGAACAGGCTTCCGGGGCTCGGCTTGGAACGACCTAGGCACTCT
The DNA here is from genome assembly GCA_964413875.1 of uncultured Bdellovibrionales bacterium. Taxonomy (GTDB): domain Bacteria; phylum Bdellovibrionota_C; class UBA2361; order UBA2361; family OMII01; genus OMII01. The sequence continues at coordinate 14,570 of CAYPUA010000029.1, read as the reverse complement.
GGCACGCCTCTCCGACCGCACAGCCGCAGCCGAGACAAGCACGACCCGGCTTGAAGGCTTCGGCGGCCGCGGTGTGCGTACGGCGCCCTAGCCCTCTTTGATTCGCCGCAGCAGCCGGCGCTGCTGGGTGTTAGGGCGCTCAGGCGGGGCAATGGCGCGTGCATGCCGCCGCATCTCCTGTTGCTCAGCCCTAAGCGCAGCGCTTTCGGCTGTTTCCTCGTACAACTCTGCCGCTACACTCGCTGGGCCACGAGATCCAGAAACGGCCCGCACAACTAGGTCGAAGCGGCCCCGTGGCGTCATAACTGTGAGCCGCTGCCCAACAGCAACAGTCCGGCTGGGCTTCGCAGCAAGTCCATCGACAAAAACGCGCCCAGCAACAATCGCCTCGTGCGCTTGAGAGCGCGTCTTGAAGAAACGTGCTGCCCAGAGCCACTTGTCCAGCCTTACACCTGCGCTCACAGCACCTTCATCCCGCTTTCGATTCATGGCTCTCGTCCGCTACGCAAGGCTGCATCAACGCGCTCTTTCGGGAACTCTACTCCCGCAAAGTATCGCACGAGCTTCCCACTGGGGCCGAAAACAAAGATCGCCGAGCTGTGCTCAAACTCCTTGTCAGCCATCCTCACACGAAAGTCTAGCTGCGAGTTAATAGCTTCAATCGATTTCTCCGAGCCGGCCAGGAACACGACCCCCGTTTCTCCAGGAGGCTGCTTGAGGCGCGACACGAACCGGCTGCGCCTCTCCTCGGCGTCCGAATTCCGCTCCGCGGGATTAAAGCTGTAGGCGACGATCTGGTAGTCAGCACCAAGACGCAGGGCACTCTCATTCACAAACTCCTCAAGCCCAGCGAACGTAAGGCTACACAGCCTCGGGCAGTGGTAGAAGGTGGGCACCAGGATAAATGGGGTGCCTGCCCCGAGAAAGCTTCTCAGAGGTTTTGAAAGCCCATCCGCGCCTATGAATGACACCGAGAGATCAATCGTTGTGCCGGGACGGGTAAATACGCCCATCCTGGGGGCTCGGCTTTCCGCGATAGCTATCGAAGCTCCGATGAGCACTGAATGGCAGAAGGCCAACAGCGCCCCAGCTCGCTTTCCTAGCTGCACACCTTCCCCTGCTTCATTCGGTCGTCAGGCACCCCATTTGGGTTGGCCGGGTCATACACCACGATGTTCTGCATCATCCCGCCATCTTCGTGCTCCAGAATATGGCAGTGGAAGACGAAACGCCCGACCTGCACCGGATTCTTGAACGGGATGAGGACCGTGACCGTGCCTCCCACATCGATATCCACCGTATCTTGGTAACCTCGAAACTCCTCGGGCTGCCCGTTACGAGCGGTGATCTGAAAGTCCGTCTGGTGAATGTGGAAGGTGTGGAGCTCCTGTGAGTTGTTAACCAGCTGCCACTCCTCAAGCGAGCCGAGAGGCAGTACTACATCGTCTCTGCTCGGGCTGTAGAGCTGATTGTTGATGTAAAACAGTCCGGCATCGTTATTTTCAGAGAATACGATGCGTCGGCGCTTCGTCACAGCCTGCTCCCGCAGGTCCGCAGAGGGCAGAAGCGTTGCGGGGACCGAGACCGGTGTCGCAGTCGAGCCGGACACGACCAGTGTTCCCATCAGCTCTTCTGGAGTTGGGTCCCCGTCTGGTCCCGTGTCGAGGGCGAGCGTCTTGAATGCGTAGGTTCCGGCAGAAGAGGAACCTGTAATTAAGACCTCAGAGCGCGCACCTGGCGGAAGGATCAGCGAGGTCTGCCGTAGCGGCGCCACTCGCACCTCGCCATCGCGCGCTATCTCCACAAACTCATGCCCCTCAACCGCGAGGTTGTAAAACAGGTTTGCCCCGACGTTGCCAATGCGCCACAGCTGGGTCTCGCCGGGACGGATAGAGATGCTAGGACGGACGACCCCGTTTATCGAGCGCAGCGTAGGCTTTGAGTAATCGGGCACTGTGACAGTGCCATCCGCCTCCGCCTGAATGTCCTTCAGGATCATCACCCTCTCCTTTACCCCTTTGAGAAAGGGAAGGTTGTCTTGCAGCCCCTCAATAATCAGCCCGCCGGAGAGACCGTTAAAGACCTGGGTCTCTGAGAGCCCCATCATGTGGGAGTGGTACCACATCATGCCGCCACGTTCGTTCTCCGGGATCTGGATTCGGTACTCGAAGCAGTTTTCCGGCTCGACTTGGACGAACACGTTATCTGAGTTGCCCTGCGGAGAGACCTCAAGCCCATGGTAGTGCACGTTCGAGGGCTGCTGCGGATTCAAGTTGCGCAGCTTGAGGTTAATCACCCCGCCGGGTTTGATGCGCAAGACCGGCGCCACATAGTCACCGTTGTAGACTGAGGAGACAAACTCGAGGTCTCCGATCTTGTTGCGCTGTTCGGAGATCGTCAGCTCCACATTAAGCTCTTTTCCGCCCACGATCTCGGAGGGAGAGTCGAAGGTCTCGCCACTCGAAGAGCCACCCCCGTTGCAGCCGAGAAGACTGAGCGCAAGCGACAAAGAAAGAAAAGCTGCAACATTCCTGCCCATGGTAAGCACCTCTGAGATTGCGGCCAGAGGCCGCCCATCGCGTTCGATACCACAATCGGCGAGCAGGATGCACCCCTAATGCTGCAGGGCCAAGGAATCAGCCCCAAAAAGCTAGCGAGTGAACCACTCCCCCCTAACGTGGTCTAAAATACCGCTCTCTCGGACTCTGAGAAGCCCGACGTTGATCTGCTTGAGCAACCCCGGGCTGTTCGGCTTTATCGGATAGGCGAAATGCCTGCGCTCAAAGAGCTCGCCCGTCTCAGTGATAGGCAGGTCAGGATGCGTGATGTCAAAGGATTCAAGGGACGCAGCATCCGAGACGATCGCATCGACACGACGCGCAAGGAGCGCTTTCACCGCCTCGTCCAACGTTGCGACCCTAACGACCTGCACGTCGTGAACCGCGCAGTAACGGTCGCCTGCACTACCCTCCAAGACAGCTGCCACCTTGCGAGTTAGGTCCTTCGGGCTGGCAATAGCTCCGGTGAGGGTATTGGCTGTCATGACGCTCGTAAGGATCGAAGTTATGTAGGCTACTATTCCGAAGCCGAAACAGAGCCACAGCGCGGCGACTATCCGGCTCACCCAGCCCCCCGCGAGAGCCCCTGAGTACTTCGTTTTGCCCGTCACGCAGATCGACACCACGTGATAGAACGATTCAGCGAAGCCATCGCGCCAATGCCGGGTGAATTGCGGGTCAAGAAGCCGTAAGACCACGAGGACAAGAATTGAGGCAGCAAACACAGCGCACGGAACCCAAACGACAGCCCAGGCATGTCCGTTCCGCTTGAGCCCCTCCCAGAGGCGGGCAATCGAGTGCCGCTCCCGCTTATCGACCATGAGCCGCAGCCCGCCGTCGAGCATCGGCTGGGAGAAATCGACGTTCACCAAGTCGCGGCTTGTGACGAGTGTGTTGCCAGCCCCCATATCAACCTCTCCGCGGCTCACCGCCGAGTAGAGCGCCTCAAGCGAGGGGTATTCCTTGAATTCGACCGTGAAACCGGTTCGGGCAGCGACCTCTATCAAGAGCTCAATCGCAAAACCGGTCCACTGTCCTGACGCGCTGCGGACAGCGAATGGCGCATCCTGAAAGACTCCAACGGTTACCGCCGGCTGCACGACCTCTGGCTGAGCCTCAGCTCGGAGCGTAGAGCCGCCCAGAACAGCAACAAAGAATAGCAGTTGCATGACTAAGATAGATACCAGGTGGCTCCGGCGACGCATTCCGCGAGGATACCCTGAGCATCCGCACCGCGCTAGTCGAGAGTTCCCCGCGCTAGAAGAGCGCGCGCTACAATTCTCGGTACCTGTCCAGGATCTTCCTTGCCGCACGCCGCATCTTGCCGGCTAGCTCCGGCTCTGTGACCCTTGCGCTGAGGAGCAGGGTCTCCGCGTACTGCCGGGTGTCCTTGAGGCCGATGCTCGCCAGAAGCCTTCTCGCCTGCCGGAAGTACACGGCTGCCGCTTCGTTCTGACCGGCCCTGCGGCTCACGATACCGAGGTCTTGGTACAGCTTCGAACGAGTAAGCTCTTTCGACTGCCCCTCTTCGATTTCAAATCGCTGAATTCGGCGCTTCGCCGCTTCGATTGCAACAGCGAGTTGGTCCGGCGTCTCGGCGGCGCGAATACGGATCTCCTCAATCCACTCCCCAACCTTGCTCGCGATTCGGTCCGGAAGGAGGAACGACTGCTCCTCGAGAGAGCCCAATCCAGACACAACGGCCTCACCGAGACCGCCAGCAACAAGTCGCTGCCGCGCAAGACGCAAACCATGGTCAATTATGGTCGCCAGCGTCGTCATAACTGGGTCAGCTCCGCCGTAGCTAGCAAACTGCTCCGCCAAAAGCTGCATGACCGGGCCAGGTGATGTGACAGAAGATTGCGCTAGCTTGGGATTGCGCTCGCGAGCTTCGCTGAGGTTGAGCGCAACCTGCCCGGCGGCGTCTGTGTGACCGATGCTATGCAGAAAATCTCGCAGCGTTAGCAGACTCTCGACTAGGCTAGCCTCACAAGAGGGAGCTTCATGCTTCTCGGTGCCCGTGCCCACAGGGCTCCCCGCGCTTGACCTCGCAGCTGAGCGTTCATCGAGCACGCCTTGCTCCGCTAGTGCCACGTTCTCCTCAAGCAAAGCCCGGGCTCGGTCCCACTTGCCGGCCTCAAGACACGCAACCGAGAAGGTCCGGCGAAGCGCCATAACCTCCGGCGCACCTGCGCCGAACTTATCCGAGAGATCTCCCAGCAGCTCTTCGGAAACTCGAAGACCGGCGTCGATTCGCCCCTCTTTGAGCTGGAGGGCAGCTAGGCTCTGGCGTGCCGAGCGAAGCTCAGGAGAAAACTTGCCCCGCGAAAACATTTTTCGGTAGTCGAGCGAATGCTGCATGAACACGCTGGCTGACATGAAATCCCCGAGTCGCTCGAACTGCTTACTCGCCCGCTCAAAGGCCGAGGCGATCTCAGGGAAATCAGACCTGACAGCCCCTTCCAGAAGGGCGCCAAACCGTTTCGCTGTCTTTCGAAGCTCTCTTGTCCCCTCATCGAAATCCTGTTTCGAAGCGCACACCGCAGCTGCACTGCAGAGCAGCGCTTCTAGCTGATATCCGATATGGTCCGATGACGATTTCAGGGTCCTCTGGATCTCGATGTACGCGTCACGAGCCTGCTCGACACGCTTAAGATCTAGCAGTGTTGAAGCGCGAAAGAGCCTTGCCTCAACGGATGGCACCCAAGCCTTGCCGTGTGCACTTTCCATTTTCAGAATGCCGCATTCGGAGAACTCAAGAGCCTCCTGCAGCCGACCGCCTGAGCGGGCAATCTGCGCCGCATTGATGCGCAGCTCGGAGCAGAGGTCGGAGAGGGCGGGATCATCGGACGCAAGCCTATCGGCGAGCCGAATGGCACTCTCTACCTTTGCAAGCGCTCTGCCGTAGTGACCCACTGATTCAAGCGCATGCGCCTCCTGCCTGAGGTGCGCCAGCTCGAGTGCCGGAGGCCGAGCGTGGCCGCCCTGGGATGCGGTATCTGGAGTTGTGTTCCGGAGCTTTGCTGAATCTTTATCTGAAAACATCGCGCGAACTATAGCAAAGCCACTATCCTTACTGTAGCGGCGCGGCCGCAATAAATGCGAGCTCTCTGACACCCGATAGTCGATTCGTTCCCCCTGAGAAATCAGGGGCTTGAGGCAAGAAACCCCTTCCCCTATAGTTTCCGACAGATGATTACCTACAACCCCAAAGACTGGTTCCGCCTCATCTTTCGCTTCCACAGCAGCGATACCTTTCGCATCTTGCTCCCCACAATGGTGCTTCTCGGCTTGATTACGGCCGCGCTTGCTCACCTTGAGAGGCAGCATGACTTTGGCATGAAGAGCGCCGTCGTCTTTCACCAGATTCTTGGCTTCGTTCTCTCAATGCTCCTCGTATTCCGTATTAACACTGCTTACGACCGATGGTGGGAGGGGCGCAGGCTATGGGGCAGCCTCGTCAACAACTCACGGAGCCTGGCGGTGAAGCTCAGGGCTATCCTTGGAGCGCACCACCCAGAAGAGCTTCGGGAACTGATCCGGATCCTCCAGGCTTTTCCTGCCTCGCTGCGTGATCACCTGCGTAACGTTCCTGAGACCGATGTGTCCAAGAAGCCACTCGGGCTTTTTACCACTATCATCGAGCGGCTTCAGGCGCTTCGTGTCGCGAAGGTTCTCTCCGACGAACAGCTTCTCTTCCTTAATGGAGAGGCGTTCTCGCTCATCGACATAACGGGAGCATGTGAACGCATCAAGAACTCGCCCATCCCGTTTTCCTACAGCCTCTTTTTGAAGAAGATTATCTTTGCGTACGCGATCACGATGCCGATTACTTTCTCAAGCGAATACGGCTACTGGGCCGTCCCGGCGGTTATGCTCATTTTTTACGCCTTCGCTTCACTCGAGCTTATCTCGGAGGAGGTAGAGGAGCCGTTTGGTACCGGAGCAAACGACCTCCCTACCGACGAGCTGGCAGAAAAAATTGCCAATGATCTGGACAAATCATTAGCGTAGGACGAAGCCAGAGACTGGGATAAAACTGTCGCGGCCAGGCTGGCGCAGCACAGTCGTCCGCGCCAGCCGACCTCACGTGGACTACTTACAGACAGTCTCGGTTCGCGGAAGCTTATCGAGCTCCGCTCCGCCCTGAGCCTCAAGCTGCTTCGCCTTACGCACCAGGGCGTCCCTGCGGTTCGTCGAGCCGGTCTGCTTGAAGTACGCGCGAGCCATCGTTCGCTGAGCCGTGTTGCGAGCTTCGGCGTACAGAGCCCGGAGCTGCGCAATCACGGGACCGCGGTCAACAGTCTCGCAGTACTGCGGCGCTTCAGGACAGTTCTTCACTACGTCTGGGAACTGAATAGTCAGCGCCTTGCTCTGAGTGACGTACGACTGCGCTTTCGCCTTTGCGCGCTCAGCGTCAGCCCTGTCTCTCGCCACTACTGCCTGGCTGCGTGCCCGGCGCCTCTTGCCCTTCGAAGCGGAAGCCCCCGCGTCATCAGCAGAGGCCAGCACCTCAGCGGCATCGATCGTGAGCTGCGCAATCTGAACGGCGATGTCGTCAAGCTCCCCACGAATTTCACCCACTGCCGTGTCGATACACTCGCCAGTGCACACTGAGAGGCTGTTCGACGCTGAGACCTTCTGGCCGTTCAGCTCCCAAACAAGCGGCGTCGCCGGGTTGAGAAGCACGACGCCGAAGCTGCCCTTGTTCAGACCACTCTTGAACACCGTCGGCTGCCCCTGGTCGATCGCGCCTGGCGAGAAGAAGTTCAACGAGCCGAAGTTGAGCTTCACATCGAATGGGTTCGGATTAACGTAGCCGCTCTGCGCACGCAGCTGGCCCGCGTCGTACCCCTGACATTCAATAAGTGGCTGCACACTGCCGCACTTTGGAGAGGCCGCACTGGCTGTTGCCGTCGAAACCGCCGAGCCAGAAGCCCGCACAGTCCAGGTCACCCCACCACTAGCAAGCGGCACAGCCACCACGCCCTTGGCAACACCCGGGACGAAAGATGTCGGCTGGCCTTGGTCCGGCAAACCTGGGCTAAATGTGTTCACCAGTGCACCCGATGAACCCACCGGTACTGTCAGCGCCTGGGCGGTGACGTTGTTGTAGCTGAAGTAGGCTGTTTTCGTGCCATCAGTGTTGTCCATGACGCACTCAACTCCTACTGCCAGACGCGCGGTCTCGTCTCCCTCGGTGTTGTCCTGGCCGTTTGAGCAGCCGGGGTCGTTAAGGTCTACGAGCCCATCTCCGTCGTTATCGACTCCATCCTGGCACTGAGAGCGTGGCGAGAGCTCGTCGTTGTCCTGAGCGCTCTGACAGCTGAAGTCAGCGGGGAAGTCCACTGCCCCGTCACCATCGTTATCAATGCCATCCTGACACTGCGACTTCTGGTTCGTCTCATCGGTATCGGTGGGTCCCGAGCAGCTAAAGTCGTTAGGGAAGTCCGCCGCACCATCGCTGTCATTGTCTATGCCGTCTTGGCACTGGGACGTTGCGCCTCCTTCGTTATTGACCTGGCTGCTCGTACAGGCTGGGTCGTTAGAGTCAACGAGTCCGTCGGAGTCATTATCGAGCCCGTCCTGGCACTGCGACTTCGGATTCGTCTCGTCGTTGTCCTGCTTGCTTGAGCAGCTAAAGTCATTCGGGAAGTCAGTTGCACCGTCGCCGTCATTGTCGATGCCGTCTTGGCACTGCGACTTCGGGTCTCCCTCGTTGTTGTCAGTTGCGCTGGAGCAGCTGAAGTCGTTCGGAAAGTCGGCCGCGCCGTCACCGTCGTTGTCGATGCCGTCCTGACACTGCGAAGTGGCGCCACCTTCGTTGTTACCCTGGTTGTTAGCACACGCAGGGTCGTTTAGGTCAACAAGACCGTCCGAATCATTATCGATGCCATCTTGACACTGCGACTTCGGATTCGTCTCGTCGTTGTCCTGCTTGCTTGAGCAGCTAAAGTCATTCGGGAAGTCAGTTGCACCGTCGCCGTCATTGTCGATGCCGTCTTGGCACTGCGACTTCGGGTCTCCCTCGTTGTTGTCAGTTGCGCTGGAGCAGCTAAAGTCATTCGGGAAGTCGGCAGCACCGTCACCGTCGTTGTCGATTCCGTCTTGGCACTGAGAGGTTGCCGCACCTTCGTTGTTCCCCTGGTTGCTAGTGCAGGCTGGGTCATTCATGTCGACTAGCCCATCTGAGTCATTATCGACGCCGTCTTGGCACTGCGACTTCGGATTCCCCTCGTCCGTATCTGTTGGGGACGAGCAGCTAAAATCACCCATGTCGACGGCACCATCGCCGTCGTTATCCGCGCCATCAGAACAAGCTGGCGTCGGGGGGCAGGCCGGAAGCGTTATGAAGAACGTCCTATTTTGGTAGGTGCCGTCGGCGCGACCAAGAACGGCCGTAAACGGCGCCGACGTTCCGCACGCTCCGTCTATATTAATTGTCATGTTGAAGGAGGTGGACCTGCCGTACCCCACGACACCCAAGAGGTTGAAGATTCGGTCTGGGCGGTCGTTGTTTGCCAAAACCGAGACCGATTGCCAGTTGGAGGGCACGGCATTTACGCCGGTGAGCTTCGTGGCGCTTGCCGGATTCTTATTGATGCCGAGTTGTGCCTGCGGAGCAGCGGCACTCTTCGCGCAATAACAGCCAACGGTCTTGTCAGTATGGTCGTTATCTCTCTTCTGGCTGGGGTGGTAGCACCAGTAACCGTTGCTGGCAGCCCCAGCGAAGCCCTCTGGCAGGGCGCAGTTGTGCCAGCACCCTGTGGGTCCGTAATTGACTCCTGCCTGAATAGCGGACCAAGGGCGATTCTCGCCGGATGTGCACCGGAATCCGTCGGGTGACGGCGTGTTTGACCTGCCGATAGACGCGCAGAAGTTATTGCAGTCCTGGAGGTACGCATTGAACCAGGCACCCTGCACTCCCTCGGTGACTTGCACCGAGCACTGAACGTTAACATTGTAAGTAGCAGAGCCCTGGCTTGCTATGGGGCTACAGGTGACAGCGCCGACGTCAGTAGCGGACACCGAGAAGGGAAAAAACAAAGTAGCCGCCACTAAAAAATAGAAACTTCGCATCTTCATGTTCGACGTAATCTCCAAAACTTCTCGGCGAAAAATAAGCGCCAATTAGCAGGCGTACTGTGCCCGCGACCAGGGCAGTAAACGCACTTCCCAGACGCTAGTCAACCGCGGGCACAGCGGGGACTTACCCAGACCACCTGCACCGGGATGAAGCTCCGAGAGTAAATCCGCCTCCGCCCGGAATCCGCGACACTTTTCCCTTACAGCGTGGCATCTTCATCCTAAGAAGACGCCAGTTGATTGCTATTTCGAACAGGAACGGATACCCAAATCGACTCTAGACTCAAACCGCGAATGCCGTTTTATCGGCGGGCCCAGAGGATCCAACCAGAGCCGCCCCGGCCACCAAGGTCCCCGCTATTGTTAACGGTACATTCAGACCAGGTTCCAGAGACCACGCCTTTCCGTTTCTCAAGGTTGCGAGTCTATGTAATCTCCCAAGAAAGCCACCTGTCTTGGGGTACCAATGATTCAGAAAACAGCAAACACGGAACGCGGTCTCAAAGAGCAGCTGATTAGTTCACTGCGGCCTGCCCTCGTTGGCGCAGCTCTCTTACTCGGTTACGAAGCTGACGCGAGTGCTCAAGAAGCTGCAAAGTCAACAGCAGCAGTACCAGCCAATCCGAAGGCCCTGCCCGCTAATCATCGCGACTCCATCAGTTCGCAAGATAAGAGCAAGGCGCAGCGCCCACCTCGCAGTGAGGCCCATCGCCCGAGTTTCTCTGCCGAGAATGTCGCAGCGCGCCTCAAGGAAGCGCAAAAAGGCTCCCCGGACGCAATGTACGACCTGGGTCGTGCGTTCGATTTTGGCCAGGGTGTGGAGCTCAATGCCCGTGTCGCCGCGTCGTGGTACCGCTCAGCAAGTGAGAAGGGACACCTCAAGGCAAAATGCGCCCTAGCCGATTGGCTTTTGCGTCACGAGGGAGAGAAAGCCGCTTCCGTGCAGGAGGCCCTCTCGCTTTTTGTTAATGCCTCGAAGTCCGGCGAGGCGCTCGCTTCTTCACGTCTCGGCATGCTCCAGCTCCACGGACTCGCTTGCGAGCGCGCGCCCAAAAAAGCTCTTGAGTTATTTGAGCTGGCAGTCGAGCAAGGTTGCCAAGAAAGCCCTGTTGATCTTGCCAAGCTCCTGGAACTGGGCGAGGACGGGATCGAACCCAACTCCGCGAAGGCACTTGCGGTGCTCGAGAAAGCAGCTCCTAAAGGCACCCCTCTCGTCAAGCTGACCCTAGCTGAGATGTACATCCAAGCGAATCGTGCAAAAGAAGCAGCGCCTCTCCTGGAGGAGGCTATCGACGCAGGTCTTACACAAGCCGCTGATACTCTTGCGGACCTCCTCATCGAGGGAAATGGGGTTACCAAAGATGTGGAGCGTGGAATCAAATTACTCCGCTCCTCTGAGACCCTCAATACCCCCCTAGGGGCTTACACTCTGGCGACATCACTGTTAGCCTCCGAGCTCGGGGGGGCAGGTCAGACCGAAGCCCTACAACTTCTGCGAAACGCGGCAAAGCAAGATCTTACGATTGCTGAGGGAGTTCTTGGTAAACTACTACTTGCCGATTCTTCGAATCCAAACAGTGAGAAAGAGGGCCGTGAATGGCTTCGTAAAAGCGGTGCCAAGGGCTTCATGCCTAGTCTGTCAACGCTCGGCGCGCACCTGTGCGCATCCACATCAGTCGTCGATCAGGCCGAGGGCGTAAAGCTCCTTAAGCAGGGGAGCCTCAAGGGATACGCTCATTGCGACCTGATACTTGGAGACGCCCTTCTGTCGCAGGGAAAAGCTGTTGAGGCGGAAGTCTACCTTAAGCGTGCAGCTTCGAAGGGACTGTCGGACGCGAAGGGCATTCTCGCTCTAGAGGCAATCACCAGCTCGCCTCCTAGGAACGGCTTGCCACCGGCAAGCGAGTTGGCGAAAGAAGCTGCCGAGGCTGGCTCACCTGTCGGCTTCTACGCGTACGGTCTCAGCCGCGGCCCGGGAGTCAAGAGCGCATTCGAGCAGCGTCAACACGAGCAGCACTGGCTTGAGAAAGCTGCGAACGCAGGTCACCCAACGGCGCAAGCCCATCTGGGTTTTCTCTACCTTGAGTCGCTTGCCCCACAACCGCCGCGCACCGACAACACTCCGCAGCAAACCAAGACGAAGCCTCGCCCTATTCCACCGAACCTAACAAAGTCTTCTGAACTTACAGCAGCTGTGAAGTGGTTAACTCTTGCAGCCCGGAGTGGAATTGTACAGGCGCAGCAGAAATTACAGCAGCTACCGGCTTCGGCACGGCAAGATGAGGCGGCCATGCGTGCCGTGAAGAGCTTCGAGCCGACCCCAGCCGCCAGCAACAAAGAGATTGACCAATTGGAACAGAAGGCTGTCGAATCTTTAACTGAAGAGTTTAAGTCGGCAATAAAGCGCCCCTATCGACTGGAACGCGAACTCTTTGCCTTCATGGCGAAGCATGTGAAATCGGAGATCCTCCTTGAATGCGCCCGATATCTTTCGGATGGGCTCTCCGGCAAGAAGGATCTAGCAGGCTCGAATCAACTACTGCTTGCAGCAGCTCAGCGGGGGTATCTCCCCGCTCAGTCCCTCCTGGCGGTGCGGTGCTACAACGGGTCCGACGGCATCAACAAAGACCAGAAGGTTGCAGCTTCATGGGCCGAGGTATCGGCCAAAGCTGGCGACCCAGAGGGTCAGTACCTCTACGGGATGCTCCTCACAAAGGGTGAAGGTGGCCTACAGAGCAATCCAACCCTTGGTACCGAGATGCTTTCAAAGGCAGCAGCCCAGGGACACGCGCAGGCCGCGTGGCTCCTCGCTAGCAGCACGGACGCTTCGCCAGCGACTGGATACTCCGATGCGCAGCGGCTTCAGCACCTGCGTATCGCGTCGAGCGCGGGGGTCAGGGCTGCGCATTTGGCCCTCCTGGACCATTTGCTGGGCAAGGCAGCCTCCGGAGGCGCCATATCAAGCGAGGCGCGGAAAGTGATAGACCTGCTTGAGGTCCAGGACCAGGACGTCCATACCCTCGCGCTCGGACTTCTCGCGCGGCTCGACAAGGACTACGACACGGCAGTAAAACTCCTGAGCACTGAAGCTCTGAAAAACAACGAGTACGCCACCCTGGCTCTTGGAATGATGCACGACGACGCTCTCGGACCAGAGAAGCGCTCGACTCTTTCAAAGCTCAAAGCTCTTCGACTGTATGAAGCTGCAGCAAACCTTGGCTCGGTCGAGGCACTAACTCGCATAGGACTCATGTGCGAGCGGGGCCTCACCGATGCCGGCGACTACAAGCTTGCTCTCGAATACCACCGCAAGGCTGCCGAAAAGGGATCCCAGAGCTCAAACTATCGACTTGGTGTGCTCTTAACAGACGTAAGCGAGTCCTCGGACACGGTCCCAGAGGGACATGCAAGGCTTAGTATCGCTGCGGCTCTCGGTAATGAGACTGCAAAGATGAAGCTTGAGGCGATTGAGCAGAAGCTGACCAAAGAGCAGCGACTTGAGTCATCAAAGTTAGTGCAGCAGATCGGCCTCCAGCGATTCAAGAGACCAGCAACAAGCGGTATCGCAAAGTTGTTGTACGCGGCGGATACGGAAGGGCGTTAGGTGTTAGGCGCACCGACGATTACACCAGCCCCTACGGACAGTTCGCAGCTCAGCAAAGACAGTTCGACCCGAATCCGCCGTTAGACGCTGTGGGTGGCACCCAAGCGCGAGAGTCAACCAACGCGGGATTTGTCGCCCGGGAGTTTGAGTCCCGTATGTCGTCTATTCGCGCCTAGCCGCAGCGAAGCGGAGGCGGGCCGTCACGAACGTGGCTCTAGAATAGTTTGGTAGTGCCCAAGGTCGGACTTGAACCGACACGACCTTCTGACGATCTCAAGACGAAGCTTGATTAGGTGCTCTTGGAATGAATTCTGCATTTTCAACTTCTGATGGAGCCAGCTGATCTGCCGATCCTCCGTATCCTAGGAAGATAGAAACTTTTTTACCCTCGACTCCCGCCGCTATGGCTTCTTTTTTCGCTTGACCGCCTCCGCCTAGCATAACGATCTCATCAGAGGTCCTCAAGAAAGTAGCAGATTCCGCTCCCCATTCTTGACCCTCAATAATCAAATATTTCATCTTGCCAAGTTCATACTTGAGGGCTTTTTCGCAAGTGACGCCCATCGCAGCTATCCCGTGCTTTTGGCACAGGTCGTATATTATCTTTGGCACCCCTTCCATGGTAGCGCCACTCGACAGGATAAGTTTATCTCCATGTTTATCTTTAAGCGCAACAAGATGCCCTTCTAGTGCGACAATCGCCGCATCAACATTCGACTTAACGGCAGGGTCAGAATCAATCTTGCTTTGTCCCCACTGACCAGAGAAGCCTGTTACACCCACGACATGAAGACGTTCACGCTCTCTTATCGCATCAAAGTCCTGTGCTGATACGATAGCAGCATTAGTTTTTGAAGCGTATTTCTGTGCCAGCGCCTCTCTAGCATCTGAACCTACTTCTCCAGATGTCGGTCCTTTTGGATTTGAGCGTGGGACTGCCATGTCTGCCATACATTCTCCTTACCTTACACTTGAACTTCCGATAACACTGCCGGCCCGGCTACTGGTCCAACCTCTACTGGTGTGTTGACGGCATTTAATTGAGCGAACTTAAGTAAGAATGCCTGAGAACAGGAAATTAGCTGGTCCTATCTCAGATGCTTGCTTGATTTTCCGTCAGTGAGAATGACGTTTCAAAATCAGGACTTAAAGGAAGGGGAGTGTAGATATGTGATTGTACCACCAAAATGATCTTCGCCCGGCACAACCGGGAAGTTCCTGATTTTTTTAGTGCCCAAGGCGAGATTCAACCGGCAGGACTTGGCGATGTCAGATTTTTAGTGTGCCCAAGGCCGGACTTGAACCGGCACGACCTTTCGGTC
>CAYPUA010000028.1:0-41635 GCA_964413875.1 uncultured Bdellovibrionales bacterium | reverse complement strand
CTTTCCGCTGCCGGGACCGGTGCCAGGGGAAAGAAACCCAAAGAGAACGGGGAGGGCAGCGGGAGGGGGAAATCACCCTGCCCCTCGCTGCCCTCGCTGCTCTCTTTGTTCAACCACCTTGTCGGAGCCGGGGCCGGGGCCGTTCCCGGCTCCGCATGGAGAAGGGCTTAGACCTCAGCAATCCGCGCCAAAACAGCCTCGGGACTTATCAGCCGCATACACACCTTCCCGAGCCCCGGGCAAACCCGGCGTTTGCAGGGGGAGCAGCCGACGGCTGAAGTGATAGCCAGGTGCTCGCTCCCACGCGGGGCATTTCGCACGGCTGGGGTCGGTCCGAAGAGGGTCACGTGCTTCGTGCCGATTGCTCCGCAAATGTGGGCAGGACCTGAGTCTGGGCCGACCACTACAGCGGCGCCACGCAGCACTGCGACCAGCTCTTCTAGCGAGGTTTTGCCGGCCAGATTCACAACCTTCACTGACTCAGGCGCACCGGCCTCAAGCCTAGCCGCCATCTCAACCCTGCTCTTGTCACCGATCAGCACAGCGACGCGAATTCCGCTTGAAGCGAGCTGCTTGAGAAGCCCCTGGTAACCCTCTTCAGGCCAGTCCTTAGAATCCCAGGAGGATCCGAGCACCAAGCCCACGTAGCGCTCCGATAGCGAGCTCTTCCAAGGCGCAGACACACGCTCAAGCGTTATCCCCTCAAGCCCAGTCGTGAGCCGCTCTGGTGTGGCGATGCCCAGGGGTGCGAGGAACTTAAGGTAATGCTCAACCTTGGAGATCTGCTCACCGTGTTCGGTCACCTGCTCAGTGTTGAAGAGCGAGTTAAGCTCCTTGGCATCACGGCTGTTGAAACCGATCCTGCGGGGCGCTCGCGAGAAGCGCGAGAAGACCCCGCTCTTGAAATGCCGCTGCAGGTCGAGGGTCACGTCATAGGCTTCCGCTTGGAGCTCCCTGCGCGCCGCAAGCACGCCACGCAGCCCACGCTTCCGGTCGAAGACAACAACTCGATCAATATTAGGATGGAGCTTCACTAGCCCAGCGCAGGCTGGCTCCACGAGCCAGGTGATACGACAGCTAGGCCAGGCAGCTCTGATGGCGTCAACGAGGCACAGCCCACGCACGACATCGCCCAAGGCCCCCATCAAGATGATGAGAACCCGAGTGCTTGGGTCACTCATCGTAGCTCCGCAGGGTAAGCGACATAATCTCAGTGAGAAGCGGCGAGAGGCCGTGCTTGATGACGGCCCTGCGCCAGCGACGGAGGTACAGGTCGCGAAGCTTAGTGCTCGACCCACGCCACACGTATGCCTTATCGAAGTCGACAATACTGACCTTTCCTGCGCTGTCGACGAGCACATTTCCTGGGTGCAGATCGACGTGCAGGATGCTGTTATTCACAAGCAGCATGAGCTGTGAAGCGAGCTGCTTCATGGCGTCAATCACTGCGTCGGGATCGCGCTTGCTGAGCTCAACCAACGAGACCGTATTAGGGATCTCTTCCATCAGGAGCCAGGTGCTGTAGACCATCGAGCCGCACGTCACATACACAAACGGCTTAGGAGCGTTAACTCCAAGACCTCGCACAAGCTCAAGCATCTCAAACTCTGCTTCGGACCGAGGCTGCCCAAAGGCAAGGAATTGCCCGCCCGTCAACGCTCGCAGTAGGCCACCGTGGGCGTAGCGCTTGAGGAAAACCCGCCCAAGAGGCTCCAGATCGTGCACCGAGGTTGTCCCGCGACCGGAGAGCACTTCGCGTGGCTGCTCGACGTCGGGGCGCATCCGAACCAGATGCACGATCCGCGTTGCCAGGTTATCTGGCAGCGGCTCACGGCTCGCCACTGTGTACGGACCCCGCACAACCGATAGGAAAGCGCTCTTGGCGCGCTGAATCGAAGAATCCGCGCTCATGCAGGCCTCATTACTCAATGACATGCAGCCTCCCCTGCCCGCCCGCTGCCGTTTCGCGCAGCGACACAAGCGACTGGAGCGCCGCAAAGACCTCCTCGGCAGACACTCCGGTCATGCAAGCGCGAGTCCCCGTGGGGCAGCTGCGCGAACCGTGCCGACGGCACGGCTTACAGAAAAGGTCTCGTTTCTCGACAACAACAGCGCGGTTCTTCCAAGGACCGAACCCAAACGCAGGAGATGTCGCACAGAACACTACAACAGTCGGGACTCCTAAGGCAGACGCGATGTGCAAAGTCATGCTGTCGTTGCACACCAGCCCCCTCGACCAGCGCACCAGGGCGGTCAGGTCATCCAGCGTCGTCTCCCCACACAGATTCGCCACGTTGAGGCCCGCGGCAACCTCTACGCAGGCCTCCGCGTCGCTAGGAGCCCCCGTCACAACCACTCGGAAGCCGCTACGCAGCAGCATCTTCGCCAGCTCGTGGAACCCTTGGGCGTGCCAGCGCTTGGTTTCCCACTGGCTGCCCGGCGCAAGCAGCACGAACGGCTTCTGATCCTCACAGATCTGGCGTACCCGGTCAGACACCCGCAGCGTCTCTTCGGGTGGCATCCGAACCCGCCCGAAGCTCGACACGTGCGTGGGCCCCGTGCGGGCCAGGGTGTCAACCTCGAGCCCGACTTCCTCATTCAAGTCGGCCCGGACCAGCTCAAGGTTGCGGATGACCTCGTGCAGCCTCTCGGTCTTGGTGACCTTGCGGGTGTAGAGGAAGCTTAAGAGCCCCCCGCTGTACCCCACTCGCTCCCGTATACGGGCGCGGTACAGCAGGAGTGCCGTGCGCGGAGACTGGTGAAAGGCGTAGGCCCGATCGAAGCGGCGCTCGGCGAGCTGCGCTGCAAAACGCCCAATCGCACCCCAGCTAGAGAGGTGGTCGGCGCGGTCGACCTCAATAACATCATCCACGAGCGGATCGCGCCGCACCAGCTCGGCGAGCTTAGGCGAACAGAGAAACGTAATTCGGCACTCCGGGTTGCTGAGCTTCAGTGCCTCGATAGTGGGAGTAGTGAGGATGATATCCCCAAGGAAGCCTTTCGGGACGACGAGGAGGTTGGACACGATCTCCCCTCTCCCCTACGCCGCTGCCTGCTCTTGATCGCCCAGAACCGGCAAGCGCGACGGCTTCGTCTGCTTGGAATCAGTGGCGAGCTGCCCGCACGCCGCAGCGATATCGGCGCCCTTCGACCAGCGGATGAACGCCTGCACGCCGTGGGCATTGAGGTGCTTCTGCCAGGTGAAAACCCAGTCGCGGGCCGGAGTCTTGAAGCCGAGACCTGCGTTATCGTTGTACGGAATCAGGTTTACTTTGATCGGCAAGCCACGCATTAGGGCCACGAGCCGCTTCATGTCAGCCTCGGTGTCGTTCAATCCGCCGAGCATCACGTACTCAATCGTGACCTTCTTGCGTGGACAGTCAGGGAACTCTTTGACGGCTTCGAGAAGCTCCTTGATCGGCCAGCGCTTATTGACCGGCATTACCTGGGTACGAATCTCGTCGGTGGTGGCGTTGAGCGACACTGCAAGGCTCACCGAAACATCGCTCTGCGCCAGCTTCCGAATCTGCGGCACGAGGCCTGAGGTCGAAACAGTTACCTTGCGCGGCGACATCCCGTAGCCAATCGAGTTGGTGAGATTTCTTACCGCCCGAGTGACGCCGTCGAAGTTGTGCAGCGGCTCGCCCATCCCCATGAAGACGATATTCGAGAATCCGTCACCGAAGTTCTTGGCGTCCTCGATCACGCCGTTCACCTGCCGCAAGATCTCGGAGGTAGAGAGGCTGCGCTTGAGCCCCATCGTGCCCGTTCGGCAAAACGCGCACGCCATCGCGCATCCGACCTGGGAGGAGACGCACAGCGTCATGCGCTTAGCCTGCTTAATCATGACGGCCTCGACCAGGTCTTCGTTCTCGACCTCGAAGAGGTACTTGCGCGTGCCGTCTTGGCTAATCTGGCGGTCGTGAATGCGGGCTTTCGGGAAGGTGAAAGATGCAGCGAGCCTCTCGCGCAGCTCACGACCGATGTTCGACATTGAGTCGAAGTCGGTAACGCCCTTGCGGTACACCCACTCGAAGAGCTGCGTTGCGCGAAACTTAGTGGCACCGAAGTCCTTCTCCAGGATCTCCACCAGCTCGTCGTAGCTATAGTTGTAGAAATCCCTTGAAGGCTCGGTCACGTTACACCCGATCGGTTACAGCACCAGGCAGCTTCCCGCAGGCGCTACTTGAGCTCTGGGAAGAAGAACTTAATCTCAGTCACCGCGTTCTCAAGGCTGTCAGAGCCATGCACAGCGTTAGCGGCGATGCTCTCTGCGTAGAGGTTGCGGATCGTGCCCGGGTCAGCCTTCTTCGGGTCAGTGGCGCCCATCAGCTTGCGGTTCAGGTTGACCGCATCATCACCCTCGAGCACCGAGACGAGCACACGGCCAGAAACCATGTAGTCGATCAGCTCGCCGTAGAAGGGGCGCTCTTTGTGGATGATGTAGAACTGTCCAGCCTGCTCTGGAGTCAGGGTCATCATCTTGGCAGCGACTACAGTCAGCCCCGCCTCCTCGAAGTGGCTCAGGATCTTGCCGCAGAGGTTACGCGACGTTGCGTCCGGCTTGATGATGGAGAGAGTACGTTGCTTTGTCATATCGTGTAGGTCCTATTCCCTTCTCTTGGCGGGTTCTGTTTCTTTCTTAAGACATGGAGGGCTGCGAGCCTCTCGCGCACAACGGCGCGGCGCGCCCAACACCCAGGGGACCTAGCTCATCACGAGGCGAGCCCGTTTTCCCTGGAGCCTTCACGCCGGAATTTGCCGACCGAAAGCCCCGGCACTATAAATGTTTCAGGGGGTTAACTCAAGTTAGCGCAAATCGCCGCTCGAAAGGGCAAAGAAAACAGGCACATGCGGCTACAGGGGGCGGCGGCGCAGCTTCTGCCGTTCCTGCCACTTCTTCTGCAGGGCACTTTCAACCACCTTCGGAACCATGGCCGAAACGTCCCCACCGAGAAGCGCCACCTGCTTAACCACAGTAGAGCTGACGTACGAGTACTCCTCGCGGGCGGTCAAGAAGAAGGTCTCGATGCGCGGGGCAAGCTTGCGATTGATGAGCGCCATCTGCGCCTCGTAGTCGAAGTCCGAGATAGCTCGCAGGCCACGGATAACGACCCGGCTCTTGGTGCTCTGCACGAAGTCGACAAGGAGCCCGGAAAAGCTCACGACCGATATCCGCCCCTTGTAGCGCGAAAACTGCTTCGATATCAGCGCCACCCGCTCAGCCTGGCTAAAGAGCGACTCTTTGGAGGGGTTAAAGAGCACCGCTACGATGACATGCGGAAAGATCTCGCTAGCGCGTTCGATGATGTCGACGTGACCGTTTGTAAGAGGGTCAAAAGAGCCAGGAAAGACTGCGGCTGAGACCGCCGGAGATTTCTTCGATGTTGCGCGCGCCATACCTGCTGCCCCGCTGGCTGGGGTTTTCCCCTGCCCCTAATTTGACTATCATCCCCCTCACATCTGTACGTACAGGGGGACCTACGGTTATGGAGTTACCACGGCTCGCCGCCAAACAGAAGCGTTACATGGACATTCTGCACTTCGCTCAGACCGAAGTGCACGACAGCGCCGTAAAGCCGAACCTGCTCAAGGTGTTGGCTGAGTACAAAGGAGCCCTCGCAAAGTGCTGGAGCGAGGGTGCCGCCACTCCAGAGAACGTGGCAGCGATCGAATCAATCGAGCGTGAGCTTGAAACCCTGCACAACCAGGCACGATTGCGCTCAAGCGCACCGTAGCGTTCAAACATTTTTCAGTAGGCACAGATGACGACCACAGAACAGACCTCCAGCCCGCTCCGAGAGAACTGGGTAGCGATCCTTTTCATGGTCGTGCTGCTTGTTGTTGCTGGAGGCACCGCAACGACCGTCGGCTACAAGGTGAAGAGTGCCGACCGACAACGAAAACAGGAGCTGCTGGAGGCCTACAAGAGCCTCGGTGGCTCGTACGAGAAATCACTCCTGCTCGGACAGACAGTGCTTGCCCCGAGCATGAACGAGGAGCAGAAGGTATTTGTCTCGACCTACGAGCTCAACGAGCGGGCTCGAAAAATCGGGCTGTACCAAGTAATCGAAACCTCGTCGCCAGAGGCGCTCGACACCGCACAGGAAGGGCTGATGGAGATAGGTGCCACCGAAGGCGGGCTCTCTCTGCGTGATGCGCTGGTCTCTTTCCGCGAAGCCCCTACTCCGCCAAAAACCCTCAACCCCCTCGCAGCACGCTTCGCGAAACAGTACGACCGCAACCTAGCGCGTGATGCGGAGGTGAAGCTGTACAAATACCTGACCGACCACCGGATGCAGATTCAGCCGAAGTAGCTCTTGCCATGGGTTTGCGGTGCCGTAGCCGCCGGGGTGACCGCGAACGGGAGCGGCACCGGCTACGGTTACGAAGGCAACATGAACAAAGAGAGCAGCGAGAACAACGAGGGCAAGAACAATCCTCCCCTCTCTGCCCTCGCTGCTCTCTTTGTTCAACTTCCCCTTTGCAGGCAACACGGTAGCCGTGCCCGGGCACCGAGTGTCTCCGCGTGGCTATTCTAACCGGGGAGGGAGAACGGGCCCCTATTTCCCCGTCTTCTTCGCCGGCGCCTTCTTTGCTGGCGTAGCAGCTGGCTTTGGCGCTGTCTTCTTCACGGTCTTACGCTTGCGCGTGTTTCCGTACGATGCAGCAAAGATCTTTCCGCGCTTTGTTCGCTTGTCACCACGACCCATAGAAACTCCTACAGTGTAAAAAGTGTCTGTTATCAAAACTTCGCCGAAGAACACTCCCCAGCGGTTGAAGGCTGTATCCTAAATGACTACTATCGAGAAATACACAGGTATTTTTTCGAGCCGATGATCCCCCTAAGTCACACCCCAACTGAGATTCGCCGCATGGGCACTGCAGGTCTCGCAATTAAGTGGGCGGACGGCTCGTCATCTTCCCTCTCAAGTGAAGTGCTGCGCCGCGAGTGCCCATGCGCCGCGTGCAAAGAAAAGCGCGGCGACACCACGCACGCTAAGCCCCTCACGGGGAAGAAGCGCTCCCTCTCGATCGTCGAAAACACGATTGAGCAGGAGACTTCGCTCCAGGAGATCTGGGCTGTTGGACAGTACGCCCTCGGGATCCGCTGGGCAGATGGGCATGATTCGGGGATCTACCCTTTTGCGCTGCTTAGGGAATTGGGCAAGTAGCCCGCTGCTCTGTCCCGTCTTTACCCCTCCTAATCCTCCTCTTCCTCCTGCACCTGCACTACCCTCCTCACTCCTGTTCGTCGCTCTCGACATGAACACTGCGGGCGCGGCGAACATTTGACTTAGGATTATGAGCAGGAAAATAGTGCAGGTGCAGGAGGAGGAGAAAGAGAAGGAGAAACGGGAGATCGGCTGCGGGGGCTAGATGGGTTGCGGAGCTGGAGCCGTTCCCGTTGCCGGTCCTGTTGCCCAGGGAAAGGTATCAGTCTCGTGTTGCGCTACGCAGGAGTGGAACCAGAATCGCCGCCGCCACCTGGGCGTCCGCGAACTTCGGCGATGCGCTTGACGATGCGGCCTTTCGAGAGGTCGTATGGGGAGATCTCAACAACTACTTTGTCGCCTGGAAGGACTCGGATGTAGAACTTGCGCATCTTGCCAGCCAGGTGCGCTAGCACCTCGTGGCCGTTGTCACACTGAACACGGAATGCGTTCGGAAAGCACTCCTTCACTACTCCGTTAAGCTCGATTGCGTCCTTTGCCATGCAGCTCTTTCTTAAATACGTTCGCTCGTCTCTACGAGCCTACTTTTCTCGTTACGTTGGCTCTCTGTGAACCGCCAAACCTGGGCGGAGAGTACCCCCGACACCATGGTTATGCAACCCGGAGCTAGTTTTCCCCCGTAAAAGCCCCGATCCTGCGGAACTTCTCGTAGCGCTGCGCCAGGAGATCCTTGACCGTGAGCTTCGAGAGCGGGTCGAGGTTTCTCACGAGCGCTCCACGCAGCAGCTCCGCAGCCTCCTTGTGGTTGCTGTGAGCACCGCCGGTCGGCTCTGGAACGATCTCATCGATCAGGTTGAGACGCTTCAGGTCATGCGCGGTCAGGTTGAGTGCCTCAGCCGCTGTCGATGCCTGCTCTACCGAAACCTCTGCCTTGTCGGCCGAGTGCCACAAGATTGAGGCACACCCCTCGGGGGTAATGACGGAGTAGCACGCATTTTCAAGCATGAGGATGCGGTCGGTTACACCGAGGGCGAGAGCTCCACCGCTGCCCCCTTCCCCGATAACCACGCTGATAATCGGAATAGTCAGCTCAGAAAGCTCTGCCAAGTTGCGCGCAATAGCCTCAGCCTGGCCACGCTCCTCAGCCTCAAGGCCCGGGAACGCGCCCTGCGTGTCGATGAAAGTTATGAGCGGAAGCCCGAACTTCTCCGCCATACGGAAGAGCCGGAGCGCCTTGCGGTACCCTTCTGGGTTCGGCATGCCGAAGTTGCGCTTGAGGCGCTCGGCAGTCGTACGGCCGCGCTGGTGCCCGACGATCATGACCGGGACCTCTCCGAGGCGCGCTGTGCCGCCGACGATCGCTGCATCGTCCTTGAAAAGGCGATCGCCGTGGAGCTCAATAAAATCGGAGAAGATGAACTTGATGTAATCGAGGGTGAAGGGCCGGTCGAAGTGGCGCGAGAGCTGGACGCGCTGGTACGGCGTGAGCTTCCCGTAGATCTCCTTCCTGACCTTGGAGACTTTGGACTCAAGAGCCGCATATTCCGTGCGGCGAGACTGATTGCCGCTCGCAAGCTCGTCCTTTAGCCGCTCGAGCTGGTACTCAAGCTCAACTAGTGGGCGCTCAAACTCAAGCGGATGCTCAATCGGACTCATACTGCTCTCACTTAACGATACGCTTAGTTACGGAAGCTGCTGCCTCCTTACGGAACCTTCGGTCGAGGATGATTCCATACATTGCGGCTGCTGGTCAAACCACCCAAAAACCCCTTAATCCCCTGAAGGCACTGGCTATTCGGCGCTTCCAAGACGCCTCGTGGCGTAATTCGCAACAGCGAAGAGCACCGGAGTGACCACCATCGAGAGAAGCGTTACAGAAAGCAGCACCGAGAAGGAGTCGGCAGAGAGCAGCCCGAGCGCCATCCCCGCTCCCCCGATAACGAAGGCAAACTCTCCAACCTGGGCGAGACCTACTCCGACCGTGAGCGCCCGACCGGTGGGAGCCCCGAAGAGCCGCACTATAGCCGCGATAGCTACCGCCTTGAGCACCACTACTCCGAGCGTGAGCGGAATAATCGTTGAGGCCTTGGCCATGAAGGCCTTCGGGTCAAAGAGCATCCCCACAGAGGCGAAGAAGATCAGCGCGAAGAGGTCTCGCAATCCCGCGACGTCGTCGTGAGCCTGACCACGGAAATCAGTCTCGCTCAGAAGCATGCCCGCAACAAACGCCCCGAGCGCAAACGAGAAGCCCATGGCGTGAAACGCGGCGCCGGCCCCAAAGACAACCCCGAGCGTGGCGAGAAAGAGCAGCTCGCGCGACTCGCGCCGCGCAATAAAGCGGAAGAAGCGCGGCAGGAGCTTGTTCCCTGCCACCAGGATAAGAGCCAGAAAGAGGGCCGACTTGCCGAGAGCGAGCAGCAGCGGGACAATTCCGACACTCTGCTGCGTGAGCTGCGGAACGATCAGCATGATCGGCACAACCGCCAAGTCTTGCGCAATCAGAACCGCAACGCCGAGCCGCCCCGTGGCAGTGTCGAGCGTATGGCGCGCCTCTAGCAGCTTTATGACTACCATCGTGCTTGAGAGCGAGATCGCGGAGCCAAACCAGATCGCGTCTTGCGAAGGCATTCCGGTTGCAAGCGCCAGTATGTACCCTCCGAGGGCGCACACAATCACCTGTATCGGAGTTGCGACAAACGAGATCTTCGCCAGCCGCTTTAGGTCAGAGAGGGAGAACTCTAGCCCGATAGCGAAGAGCAGCAGCGCAATACCCATCTCTGCCAGCATCTTGATGTCCTCGGGCTGGTGCACCGTGATGCCACCAGTGTACGGACCGACCGCAACGCCTGCCAGAATGTACCCGAAGATGAGCGGCTGCTTAAGGGAGTGCGCGACCAATCCGCCCACGAGAGCGGCAAGCACGATGTAGATCAGGTCAGAGGCTATCCCCATATTCTTGAGGGTACCGGCAGGTGCGGGACTCCCGCAACCTGTTAACGATTAGGCGCAAGGCTGAACGTACCACACCTCCGTCCGCTCGAGCGGGAGCGCCAGCCGCTGGCGCACAGCAGACACAAGCTCCTGAGCCGAGAGACGCAGCGCGCGAAACCCTTTCATCCTCTTCTGGGCGCGCTCGGGGAAGGTCTCAAATCCAGAGACCTCCTCAGCCCCCTCATGGTCGCCTGGGCGCGTGAGCCAGCCGCGCTTCGTGGGCTCATTGCGCCAGTACGTCATCTGGCGCTTGGCGAAGCGGCGCGTGTGGAGCGCAATCTCGTGCTCAAGCTTCTCTCGGGAGAGCTCCCCCGCAAGGAACGCCTTGGCCTGCTTGTACCCGAGCGTCTCTAGCGCCGGGACATCACCGAATCGGTCAAGGATTAGGCGAGTCTCTTCCAGAAGCCCCTGCTCTACCATGAGCGCTGAGCGCGTATCGATACGCGAGTAGAGCTCGTTGCGCGGCCTGCAGAGCACGATGACAAGCGATGCAACCTCTGCCCCCGAAAACTCGTGCTGCGCGAATATCTCGCTCGGCTTCCTTCCGGTGACACGAACGATCTCAAGGGCTCGTGAGATGCGCTGGATGTCGTTTCGGTTGAGGCGCGCTGCGGTCTCTGGATCCGCAGCAGCAAGCTCCTGGTACATCGCCTCAGGGGCGAGCGCAGCAACAGCCCTGCGCACCTCGACAGGGGTCGGCGGGACCTCGGCCAAGCCGTGCAGCAGAATAGTGAAGTACATCCCGGATCCGCCTACCAGGAGCGGCAGCTTGCCACGCACGCTGATGTCCCTCACCGCAGCGAGAGCAAGCTCCCGAAACTGCGCGACGTTTGCCGGCTCGTTCGGCTCAAATACGTTCAGCAGGTGATGAGGCACCCCGCCCTGCTCTGCCACACTGAGCTTTGCGGAACCTATGTCTAACCCGCGGTAGATCTGCACGGAGTCGACGTTTACAACTTCACCGTCAAGCGCCTTGGCGAGCTCAATTGAGAGTGCGCTCTTCCCCGATGCTGTCGGGCCGCAGACGGCTACTGTTTTGAGGGGCTGTTGTGACATCTGCCGCTAACGATCTCTGCCGAACCAGCGCTCAACCGCATCGCGGCTGAACTCTGCAACAACGGGCCGGCCGTGCGGGCAAGCGCCTGCGAGCTGCGCCTCGTCCATCTGCGCAAAGAGCGCGTACGCCTCGGCGCGCGACATCGTGTCTCCTGATCTGACGCTGGCGTGGCACGCGATGCGAGCCGCCATGTGATCTATCCGCTCTTCAAGCCGCTCGCGCCAACCCTCGACGACCGGCTCTGCCGCAAGCTCTTTGAGCAGATCGCCACAGCGCAGGTGCGAAACGATCCCGGGAACCCCCAGGATCTCTACCGTGTCTGCTGACACCTGTCGCACCTCGAATGCGAGCGCCCTGAGCGCCTCCTCTTGGTCCAAAAGATTCGCAACCTGCTCGGCCGTGAGCGTAACGCTCTCCGGGATGAGGAGCTTCTGCGTGCTGATTCTCTGCTCTGCCCGCGCTTTTCTGATCCTGTTGTAGTTTACCCGCTCGTGCGCCGCGTGCATGTCAACCACCACCAAGCGCTCGTTAAGCTCGCACACGAGGAAGCACTCGAGCACCTGCCCGATGAACCTCAAGTTCGAGAAGCGGAACTCCTCGTCGCTCTGCGGCGCAGCACCCTGCGGCTGTAAGGCTGTCGCCTCGCGCACGGGGAACTCTGCGACAGCCTCGGCAACCTGCGCCTGCTGGTAATTCAAAGGTGGTGGCTGCGTGCGAGGGCCCTCTGGAAAGACCTCGCGCACGAGATCCTGAAGCGAGCGGGGCTGCGCGGCAGCGGGCTGCATAAAGGAGAGCGGCTGCGGGCGCATAGCGGGTGCCGGAGTCGATGCGTCGGGTTTTAGCGCTGCGTTTCCGCTCACTGGCTGCGAGAAGGACATCGGGCGCTTGAGGCGCCGAACGGCTGAGAGCACAGCCCCCTGCACAACCGCGAAGAGCTGGTTTGCGTGCCGGAAGCGCACCTCGCTTTTCTGCGGATGGACGTTGACGTCCACATCCTGCGGCGGGAGCGTTACCGAGAGGTAGCCAACCGGGAACTCACGGTCTTTGAGCATCGAGTCGTACCCTTCCCGCACAGCGCGCAGCACTATTTTGTCTGTTACGAGCCGGCCGTTTACGAGCACAATTAAGCCGGTGGCATCTGCCAATGCTTGGCCGGGATGCCCGAGGCGGCCTTCAATCGATACGCCACCTTCGGAGAGCGAGACCGGCATCAGGTCTCCCGGGCACACCTGCGCCCCGCGCTCCTCAAGCGAGGCAGCTCGCGGGAGGTTAAGCACCTCATCACCGTCAGCTATTAGCCGGTAGCGCACATCGGGACGGGCTAAGCTTGAGTGTGCAAGCCAGGTGCGGATACGCGCCATCTCGGAGCGCGGAGACTTGAGGAACTTTCGGCGCGCAGGAACGTTAAAGAAGAGGTGCTCGACTTCGATCTCAGTCCCCTCGCTCCACGGGCAGGGCTGCACGTCGGCTAATTTCCCTCCGCGGTAGGTAACCGAGACCCCAACATCCGACTCGCGCGAACGGGAGACGAGCTTCACCTTTGAAACAGCCGCGATCGAGGCGAGCGCCTCTCCGCGGAAGCCGAGCGTCCCTATCGAAGTCAGGTCCTCGATCGAGGAGACCTTCGAGGTGGCGTGGCGCTCAAACGCCAAGATCGCCTCATCGCGCGAGAGCCCACAGCCGTTGTCACGAACCTTGAGCCGCGTGTGGCCGCCCGACTCAATCATGACCGTGACATCGGTCGCACCAGCATCGATGGCGTTGTCCACCAGCTCCCGCACCACCGACGCCGGACGCTCAACGACCTCGCCAGCCGCGATCTGGTTAATGACGGTATCCGGAAGGACCTTGATCTTCATTTGTACTCCAAAGGGAGAAAGGAGCTTTTGCCCCTGCCCGCAGAGACTCACTCCCAGAACGCCCCGGGTCCGCCTCTCGCGCCCGTTACTATCCTTCACCTGGCGAGGATTGTGAACTCTTTAAGGGGCTCTTTCTGCTAGGGCGAAGTAGCTGTAGCGTGCCGAAGTTGCGGAGTTTTTTGCGCGAGCCTCTCAGGGCCTTTCTTCCGAAAAACGGCGAGTACCGCTCGAACGCTGCCTGCCCACGCTCAGCATCCCTTTTTCCTTGCCATTTTTCGGCCCCAAAACTAGCCTCCCTGAAACGCTATGGATACGACCTGGCGAATTGAAATTGAAGGGCCCGGCGCAGAGGATCTCGCCTTCGATTCCTCATTCTCTCAGGTGGCCCGGATACGAGGGGCGGAGGTGTTAGCCGACCACTCGGTGCGGCTCTTTGTCTCAGCGACCGAAGGGCAGCGTGACCAACTGCTGCGGCTGCTCGCGGAGAAACGATTCGTCGTGCGTGCCGTGGATGCGGAGGAGAGCTGCGACTGGGAGGCAGCCGTGAAAAACTCCTGGGTGCCGTTCAGTGCTGGCTCCTTCGAGGTCGTCCCAGTTCTCGATGAGAAGCCCCCTGCCCGCACGCCGGACCAGAAACAGATCCTGTTGCGCCCCGGTGTAGGCTTCGGCACGGGACACAGCCAGACTACTCAGAGCGCCCTTCTCTGCCTCGATGCAGTAGCGGGCTCTACACACCGCCCGGAGAAGATCATCGACATCGGCACCGGCAGCGGCGTTCTGGCTATCGCAGCAGCCAAGCTCTTTCCCAAGTCTTCCCTGCACGGCATAGACGTCCAGGAAGCCGCTCTGGAGAATGCAATCGGGAATGTTGCGCTCAACGGCCTGTCACCGCGCATCTCGCTCACGCTCGGCGACCCAGAAAGCGCCCAGGATGCCTACGGCCTCATTATTGCAAACCTTGATATCGGAATTCACTTAAGCATACTCGGGGAGTACAACCGCCTCGCTGCTCCGCACGCGCAGCTCATTGTCGCCGGAGTGCGTGACAGCGTGACCGCTGCCCAGTTTAGCGACCTGCTCCACAATGAGGCTTTGACCGGCTGGGACTCAACTCACCAGTGGCAGCTTCTCCACTGCGTTGAGAGCGGCGAGTGGAAAGCTTTTCTGTTCACAAAAGTGGAGTAGCCTCAGGGCTGAGCAATTTAGGGGCTCTGCTCCTGCTCGCATGCACGGCATCCCCCTGCTCCGGCTCGCCAGCCGCCCTAGCACACTCGTCTCCTCGAGGAGTAGCCCCAACCGCGCAAATAAAAAGAAACACAGAAAAGCCGTTCGCTATCCTCCTCACTCACGTATGATCCAGCGATGAAACACCTGGCCAGCTCCCACTCTCTGCAAGCAATTAGCGACCACGTCCACGGAAAGATCGTAGGGGACGGAGGCCAGCTCATCAGGGGGCTGTGCACACTTGAGGCCTCGAGCCCCGAGCACATCACCTTCATCCGGGCAAAAGGCGCGGTAGCGATCGCGCGCGCGCTCAAGCAGCTCGATTCGTGTGCTGCCTTCGTCGTAAACCAGGACCTTCCAGAGGGCTTTGAGCTCGGCTCAAACTCCCTTGTTCTGGTAAAAGATCCCCACGGCGCTTTCCTCGACACTATCTCGCTCTTCTACGAAGAGACCCCGACACCGCCAGGCCACGACGCAACAGCATCGATTCATCCCACCGCAAATGTGCACCCCACCGCAGCCGTCGGAGCGTACTGCATCGTTGGGGCAAACGTGACTCTCGATGCGCACACGGTCTTGGAGCCGCACGTCCGCGTGTTCGCTGGCGCCAGTATCGGCGAGTCTACAACGCTGCGGACGGGGGTCGTTGTTCGAGAGAACTGCGTGATCGGGAAGCGCTGCATCATCAACGACAACACCGTTATCGGGGGTGATGGCTTCGGCTACGCGCCAGATCCCGCCCTGGGGCTGCGCAAGGTGCCTCAGCTTGGAAACGTCGTGCTCGCAGATTACGTTGAGGTCGGAGCAAACAGCTGCATCGATCGGGGCGCGCTCGGCTCAACCGTAATCGGGTATGGGACTAAGATCGACAACCTCGTCCAGATTGGCCACAACGTGGTGATCGGGAAGTTCTGCATCTTGTGCGGACAGGTCGGTGTCGCAGGCAGCTCCGTTCTCGAAGACGGCGTAGTCTTGAGCGGTCAGGTCGGGGTTTCAGACCACTGCCGGCTCGTGTCTGGTGTCAGGATCGGCGGCGGCGCTCCGGTAACGGAAAATATCCTGGAGCCAGGAGACTACTTCGGACACCCCCTGCTGCGTTCGCGTGAGTGGCACCGGCACCAGACTGAGCTTCGCGCGAAGATGCGCCGCAGGAAGAAAGCTATTCCCGACGAAGCAGCAGCGAACGAGGCGTAGGCGCCGCTCGCTTCCCTACTCCCAAGCCGGAACGACGGACACCTCTCGCTCCTTGCCGTAAATTCCGCCTCGACGGAGGCTAAGCTTGAGGCTTTCAGTGCGGCTGGTGCGGCGTATGCAGTCCTCAACCTCGTCGCGGTTGTGGACCCGCTCGCCGTTGACCTTGTAAATCAAGTCCGCGTTCTCGATATCGCGCTGGAATCCCCTCACCACGCCGCCCGCAACTATCTCCTGCTCAATGGCGCGGACCCCGCCCTTAGCTGCCGTGCCCCCCGGGAGGACCCGCAGCACCATCGCCCCTTGGTCTGTATCTACCAGGTACCAGCCCAGGTTCGGCCGCCGAACGCGCCCAGTGGCGAGCAGCTCTGGCAAGATACGCTTAATGCTGTTGATAGGCACGGCGAAGCCGATTCCGGCGGAATCACCCGACTGGGAGAGGATCGCTGTGTTGATTCCGATCAGCCGCCCGTCGGCATCGAGCAGTGGCCCTCCCGAATTGCCAGGATTAATGGCGGCGTCTGTTTGAATGAGGTCCTTCAGGACCGCGCCTCGCGGCGTCTTCATGGTGCGGTCGAGCGACGAGATGATGCCGGTAGTCAAGCTGCGGTAGAGCCCGAAAGGGTTTCCTATTGCGAGCACTCGCTGCCCAACTTCAAGGCTGCTTGAGTCTCCCTGCGGCAGCGGCGCAAGCCCCTTGGGGACCTCCGAGAGCTGAAACACCGCGATGTCGCTCTCCGCGTCGAGCCCGACCAGCTTGGCCCGGCTGTTGCGGCCATTTGCGAGCATAATCTCGACGCTTCCCCCGGATTCGAGCGCGCCCTCGATTACGTGCAGATTCGTGATGACGATGCCTCGCTGGGCGTCAACGATCGTCCCAGTGCCCGTGCCCTGCTGAGGCTTGAGCTCATCGAAGAAGGTGAACGGGTCAACCACGTAGGTTTTCGTGGTGATAAACACCACCGATTGGTTAGCGCGCTTGTAGGCATCGATAGTGCGCTGCTCCTCATCAGAGCGCGCAGCATTCTGGGGTGCTGCCTGCGCTTCGCCTGAAGCTGCCAGCAGCGCCGCTAGGATCACTGCCACAAACGTGCGCAACGCAGACACCACAGCGCTACGCCTCCCCCGCATCTTCGCCAGAAGGAGTGAGGTGGCGCACGCGCTCAACTTTGATAACCCCCGGCACCATCTCAATTGCGCGCTTGATGCGGTGCAGCTGGTGCGCATCGTCGATGATCATCTCGAAGTGAATTGCGGCCTTGCCGTGCTCAGTCTTAATCTGGGCACTCGTAATGTTCGCCCCGTTCGCCGTAATCGCCTGCGTAACGCTCGCCAGGAGGCCCATCTGGTCTTGTGAGGCGACCGTAATGCGCACTTTGCGAGGAGTCTTGACGACATTGTCCCACTCAACCTCGACACGCCTGAGCGGATCGCTGTCCAGCACCTGTGCGCAGTCTGCATAGTGCACCGTGACGCCGCGGCCACGCGTGATGAAGCCGACGATGCGATCACCCGGCAGCGGCTCGCAGCACTTGGCGAAGCGGATCAGGATATTGTCGAGCCCCGACACCCGAACGCCGATGCGCTCACGGCTGCCCTGCGCCGCTCGCTGGAAGATGCGCTGAATCGGGCTCTGCTGAGCCTCGAGCTTCTCTTCGACTTTCTCGTCTTCCGGCATCAGCTTCGAGATCACCTTGGCGGTGCTGATCCGGCCGTACCCGATCCCTGCGTACAGCTCCCCTGAAGACTTGAGCCCTAGCTCAGTTGCGACCTCTGAGAGCTTCCCCTCCTTCTCAAGCTTTTTTACTCCGAGCTTCACCTTCCGCAGGTCCTTCGTCAGCATCTCGATGCCGAGCGCCATGGAGCGGGCGTGCTCTTCTGCCTTGATGAAGGCGCGGATGCGCTGCTTCGCTTTCGAGGACTTGACGAACCGGAGCCAGTCCTTGCTCGGGACGTGGTTCTTGGAGGTGATAACTTCTACCGTGTCTCCGTTCGAGAGCTTGTGATCGAGTGGCACCATCTGGCCGTTGACGCGCGCTCCGACCGTGCGGTGCCCAACGTCGGTGTGCACCATGTAGGCGAAATCGACCGGGGTGGAGCCGTACGAGAGGCGTACCAGGTCGCCGCGTGGCGTGAACACGAAAACCTCTTCGGGGTAGAGCTCTCCCTTGACTGACTGGATGAACTCGTCGGGGTTCTTCAGGTACTGCTGCGTCTCTACCAGCTCCTTGACCCACTGCAGGTCGAACGCCGGAGCTGCTCCACCTTCCTTGTAGCGCCAGTGTGCAGCGATGCCCTCTTCGGCGACGCGGTTCATCTCTGGGGTGCGGATCTGGATCTCGATGCGCTGCCCGTCTGGACCGATAACTGTCGTGTGCAACGACTGGTACATGTTCGGCTTCGGCATCGCGATGTAGTCCTTGAAGCGGCCAGGAACCGGCTTCCAGGTGGAGTGCACGACGCCGAGCGACTCGTAGCAGGCGCGAACAGTAGGCACGATGACGCGGAAGCCCAAGATGTCGTGCACCTCCTCAAACGAGAGCTTGTCCTGGTCCATCTTCGCCCAGATAGAGTAGTAGTGCTTTCCGCGCCCCTTTACCGAAGCTGAAACGCCGGCTTCAGCCAGGTGCTTCTGGATCTCAAGCGTGACGCGATCCACGTACGACTCCCGCTCCGGCGCAGACTGCGCGATGCGCTCCTTAATCTGCTTGTACATCTCCGGGCGCAGGTAGAGCAGGCACAGGTCCTCAAGCTCGGACTTAAGCCAGTGGATACCGAGCCGGTTCGCGAGGGGCGCGTAGATCTCTTGGGTTTCTGACGCAATGCGGCGCTGCTTCTCCTCGCTGAAGAAGGTCAGGGTCCGCATGTTGTGGAGCCGATCGCACAGCTTGACGAGCACCACTCGGATGTCCTTCGCCATCGCGAGCAGCATCTTGCGGAAGTTCTCGGCCTGCTTCTCCTCGCGCGACTCAAACTCTATTCGGGTAAGCTTCGTGACCCCTTCCACGATATCGGCAACGCCCGGCCCGAACTCCTTCTGGAGGTCCTCGCGGGTAACGTCGCTGTCCTCGATCGTGTCATGCAGCAGGGATGCGATTACCGACGGCTCGTCCAGCTTGAGCTGGCACACGAGCATCGCTGTCTCCTCGACGTGCTTAAAGTACGGCTCACCTGAGGCACGAACCTGCCCGCGGTGGCATTCCTCCGCAAAATCGTAGGCTTTCTTTAGTGCAGCTAGGTCTGGGGTCGGATGGTACTTCTTGAGGGCTTCAGCGATCTGCTCGTAGGACATGATGTTCGCTAAAACCCCTCAACAAAACCGAAGAGGATCTTTACTCTTCGTCGTCGTCACTTCCGGCCGCAATCGGGCCAGTTTGCATCAGAGCTTCCTTAAGGAAGTCTTCAGCGCGAGTCTCACCACCGTTAGTGAACAGCCCCGCTCCGATCTCCTGGCGACGCTCACGCTCTGCCATCTCGGCTGCGCGCTGAGCCTCTGCCTCACGGGCGCGCTGCTCTTCAAAAGCAGCAGTCTCTTCCGGAGTCATGAAGCGAACCTTGCCGCCGGCGATCTCGCGCAGAGCCGTAACCACTGCCTTGTTGCGGCGGTCGGTAATCTGCACAGTTCCTCCTTGCAGGATCTGCTTGGTGCGCTTCGATGCAAGCTGCACGAGCGAAAAGCGGTTGTTCTCCTGAACGAGGCAATCTTCAACGGTGATTCGGGCCATAAGACAAAACTCCAAATGTGCCGAACAAAAGATTTCCCCCGAGTCCACCTCTGCCCGACCAAACCGTCGGCCGCAGGCTTGCCCGGGAAACCGGCACGCTACAGCAATCGCTCTTAAAGATCCGGGAGCCCCCTTGCAGGGCACTCAGACGAGCGGCCGTACGGGTAAGCATCCGAATTATTTAGATAACGCGGACACTAGCAAAGGTGCACCAGAGTGTAAATGGTTGCCTCCAGCAGCCCTAAAGGGGGGCTTTGCCTTCAGAAACTCTCAAAAACAGTCAAAAAAATTTGATAATCCTGTTTGTTTTCAGGTAGATGTAAGGGGATCTGTTGAACATCACGTCTACGCGGCTCTGAACCCGGTCAGCTCGTAGCGCTAACGCGAAAGAAACATGGGACCAAACGCAGCACAGCCAGAAGGTGGCACCCCGGAGCCTGAGTCAGGCGCAGGTAATGTCGTGCGCCTGCCGAGCCTCGCCAGCATCGTCAAAAACGGCGCAGCGTGCTCCCATGCCGATGGTCCAGAGCGGCAACTTGAGACCCTCAATGTTGTGCACAACCGGTTCTCTAGCTGCATAAGTCAGCTCAGCAGAGCATCGGAACTGCTCGTCCGCTCGACGTCGAGCAAATCTGTCGTCAACGAATCCGACCTGCTAGAGGCGAAATTCTCTCTCCTACTCGCCGAAGATCGGCTCAGCTTCGCACTCACTCATCTGAAAAATTGCGAAGTCTTTGCATCCACGCAGCGCGACATCGAGCGCATCGACTCTCTCATCAAGTCTCACCGGACGGGGGTGGAGTCTCTGCGTGTCGCCTGCTCTGAATTACTGCCAGAGGAGTTCTCGCAGATGAGCGCGAACATTCTGGGAGAGGCTCAACGCGTCAGGTTTACCGCAACATGCCTCGTGCCCCACCGAGACAAAGTGAGAGACGCGATCGACGCAAAAGAGCTAGAGCTATACCCGCGCGAGTCAGCGTAGCTAGGGTAGCGAGGCAATCAAATCAGTAGTAATCCTGAAGTGCACGAACCTCAAGGAAGGTTTTATCTTGGACCATTCCGAGAGCACTCGCCACTGCATCAGCGGCCGCTATCGTCGTGTACGTCGGAATCCGAAGCTCGTTAGCAACCATTCGAATCGACTTTGAGTCCATGACTGGCAGCGAGAGGCCCTCAGGGGTGTTGAGAACGAGCGATATCTCCCCCTGCCCCAGCTTGTCGACGATGTGAGGCGAGCCCTCACGCACTTTGTTTACGACCTCAACCTCAAAGCCGCTTTCCCTCAGGTGATGCGCCGTTCCCTTGGTCGCGACGAGCGCGAAGCCAAGCTTCTTGAGCTTAGAGGCGATCTCGGGAAGCCTGCCCTTATCCTGCTCCTTGATGCTCAAAAACGCAGTGCCCGCCGTCGGCAGCGCGATATTCGAGGCGAACTGGCTCTTCGCGAACGCCCCGCCAAAATTCGTGTGCAGCCCCATGACCTCGCCGGTCGACTTCATCTCGGGCCCAAGCACGGTGTCAACGCCCGGGAACTTGCTGAACGGGAAGACTGACGCCTTGACCGATACGTAGCCCCGCGGCTCGATCTCCTTCGCGCCAACTTCGCTCAGTCTCTTCCCTGCCATGATCCGTGACGCAACTTTAGCCCACGGCATGCCGGTCGCCTTGCTGACAAACGGGACGGTGCGTGAAGCGCGCGGATTTACCTCGAGGATGTAGACGTCTTTTCCGTTTGCCACCGCGAACTGCACGTTCATCAGCCCAACCACGTTGAGCTCTGAGGCGAGGAGCCGCGCCTGGCGCTTGAGCTCATCAATAACTCCTGCGCCGAGCGTCTGTGGCGGCAGACAGCACGAGCTGTCCCCTGAGTGGATGCCTGCCGGCTCGATGTGCTCCATCACGCCAGCGATCATGACCTCCCGGCCATCGCTGACGGCATCGACATCAACCTCAATAGCCCCGTCCAAGAAGCGGTCAATGAGGACAGGCCGGTCATGAGAGACATCGACTCCCTCCTGCATGTAGGCCGCGACGTCGTCCTCGGAGTACACGACACGCATCGCCCGTCCGCCCAACACGAACGAGGGGCGAATCATGAGCGGGAACCCGATCCGTCGGGCAGCCGCAAGGGCCTCTTCCGCCGAGCGCGCAGTGGCGTACGGCGGCTGCTGGAGCTTGAGCCGCGCGACGAGCGACGAGAAGCGCTCGCGGTCCTCTGCGATATCGATCGACTCCACCGACGTGCCTATTACTGGCACGCCGAGCGCAGCAAGCTCCGCCGAGATGCGCAGCGGGGTCTGTCCGCCGAACTGCACGATGACGCCGAAGGGATTCTCGCGATCCACGATCGCCATCACTGACTCAACGGTCAGCGGCTCAAAGTACAGCCGGTCGCTCGTGTCGTAATCGGTCGAAACGGTCTCTGGATTGCAGTTGACCATGATCGTCTCGAAACCATCTGCCTTGAGCGCCATCGAGGCGTGCACGCAGCAGTAGTCGAACTCAATCCCCTGCCCGATGCGGTTAGGGCCAGCGCCCAGGATGATCACCTTCTTGCGGGAGGTCGGAGGCGCCTCAGACATCGCACTGTACGAGGAGTAGAGGTACGGAGTATTAGCCACGAACTCAGCAGCACAGGTGTCTACCTTCCTGAACGCCGGCAGGATGCCGAGCTGCTTGCGGCGCGTCCGCACCATGAGCTCTGTCGCGCCCGTGAGGTTCGCAAGCCGGCGGTCCGAGAAGCCCATGCCCTTCAGATCCCGCAGCTCGTCTGCCGACACCTCTGCCAGCTTCCTGCCCTTGAGCTCTTCCTCAGCTCTGATGATCTCCTCGATCTCCCCGAGGAACCACGGATCGATCTTCGACACGCCGAAGAGGTCGCGGACTGAGAACCCGGCACGGAGCGCTTCGCCTACCAGCCACAGCCGGTGCGGAGCCCCCACGCCGCAGGCCTCAAGCAGCTCGCGCTTGCCAAGATCCTTCGCCAGCTTGGCGCGATCGAAGCCGTAGGTGTCCATCTCCATCGACGACATCGCTTTTTGGAGAGCCTCCTTGAAGGTTGCTCCAAACGAGAGCACCTCTCCTACTGACTTCATCTGGGTCCCAAGCGACGGGTCAGCCATCGGGAACTTTTCGAAGTTGAAGCGCGGAATCTTTACCACCACGTAGTCGATCGACGGCTCGAAGCAGGCCGGAGTCTCCTTGGTGATGTCGTTGGGGATCTCGTCGAGCGTGTAGCCAACGGCGAGCTTGGCGGCGATCTTTGCAATCGGGAATCCGGTGGCCTTTGACGCAAGCGCTGAGCTGCGCGAGACGCGCGGATTCATCTCAATAACGATGATGCGTCCGTCTTTCGGATTGATCGCGAACTGGACGTTTGAGCCGCCGGTGTCAACGCCGATACGGCGCATAACCTTAATCGCCGCGTCGCGCAGGAGCTGGTACTCCTTGTCTGTCAGGGTCTGAATCGGGGCAACGGTTATCGAGTCTCCGGTGTGAACGCCCATCGGGTCGAAGTTCTCGATACCGCACACGATCACAACGTTGTCCTTGAGATCGCGCATCACCTCTAGCTCGATCTCCTTCCAGCCGAGGAGCGACTCCTCTATCAGCACCTCGTGGTTCGGGCTCGCTGAGAGCGCTATCGCAACCTTGCGGTGCAGCTCGTCTGGGCCGTACACGATGCCGCCGCCAGTGCCTCCGAGCGTCCTGGAGGGCCTGAGCACAAGCGGGTAGCCGAGCTTCTTGGCAGCGCCCTCAGCATCACCGATCGAGGTCGCGATCACCGAGCGAGCAGACTCAAGCCCGATCTCATCCATCGCTTGGCGGAACAGCTCGCGGTCTTCAGCGGTCTTAATAGCGTCGACTTTCGCCCCGATCAGCTCGCAGTTGTACTTCTTGAAGACCCCGCGCTCCTCAAGCTCAAGGGCGGTGTTGAGCGCCGTTTGGCCGCCCATCGTTGGCAGCACCGCATCCGGGCGCTCAATTCGGATGATCTCTTCGACGAAATCGGCCGTGATCGGCTCGATGTAGGTGCGGTCAGCGAACTCCGGATCCGTCATGATGGTCGCCGGATTCGAGTTAACGAGGATTACCTTGTACCCTTCAGCCTTGAGCGCCTTGATTGCCTGTGTGCCCGAGTAGTCGAACTCGCACGCCTGGCCAATTACAATTGGGCCGGAGCCGATCAGGAGGATTGATTTGATGTCAGTTCTCTTTGGCATTGTCTCTTACACCTCCCCTAGCGCCCAGCCTCTTTGCCCGAGCCGGTAACGAGCCCGAAGAACCTCTGGAAGAGGTAACGCGAGTCGTGCGGACCGGGCGAAGCCTCAGGGTGGTACTGCACCGAGAAAACTCGGTGCTCCCTGCTCTCCAGACCCTCAACGGTCATGTCATTCAAGTTGAGGTGCGACACGAAGGCCTCCTTTGCGAGCCCCTCTTTGCGCACCGCGAAGCCGTGATTCTGCACAGTGATCTCTACCTTGCCGGTAGTCTCGTCACGCACCGGGTGGTTGCCGCCGCGGTGCCCGAACTTTAGCTTGTACGTGGAGCCACCCAGCGCCTGGCCGAGGATCTGGTGGCCAAGGCAGATGCCGAACATCGGGACTTTTCCGAGCAGCTCCTTAACAGGCTTCACAACGTACCCCAGCGTCGCTGGATCGCCTGGACCGTTCGAGAGGAAGAGGCCGTCAGGCCGGAGCGCCAGGATCTCTTTCGATGAAGTTCCTGCAGGCACAACGGTCACCCTAAATCCAACGTCAACGAGCAGCCGCAGGATGTTGGTCTTGATGCCGCAGTCGATCGCTACCGCGTGCGGCCGTGACACAAGCTGCTCCTGGGAGAGCTGGCGCGAGTGCCCTGCTGCCAGCGTCCAGGAAGGAGCGTCCCATGTGTAGGTCTCTTTGCACGCAACCGCCCGTACGTAGTCCTTCCCTTCCATCGAGCCTAGGCTCTTGGCTCGATCCACGAGGTCAGCGGGCTTTACGGAATCTCCGCCTGCCAGCACCGCCATCTGCGAGCCGTGGTCCCGCAGGTGCGAGACGATCTCGCGAGTGTCGACCCCTTCGAGACCCATAATGCCGCTGCGCAACAGGTACTGCGGAAGGGTCATCGTGGAGCGGAAGTTCGACGGGGTCTTGTGCGCCGCGCGCACCACGAGCCCCTCTGTGTAGATCCGCGCAGACTCGACATCCTCCTCGTTGCAGCCGACGTTGCCGATGTGCGGGTACGTGAAGCACATAATCTGGCCGGCGTAGCTCGGGTCAGTGAGAATCTCCTGGTAACCGTACATCGAGGTGTTGAACACCGCCTCGCCCTCGACCGGGTTCGACGCGCCGCGCAGCGCCCCGAAGCAACGCCCCTTAAACACCTTGCCATCAGCGAGCGCGAGGTACCCCACCTCACCCTTCGCTTCCTGTCCCGCTGCGTGTCCTTTCTCTGCTGACATGTTTCGTCTCTTCTCGAATCTCTTGCCTGTGACCTATCCCGCTAGCGCTCCGTTTGATACGACCCTGCGCCCACCGACGAGCACGCTAGTCGCTTTTCCTGTCAGCTCGCGCCCGATGAAGGGGCTGTTCTTTGACTTGGAGCGCACATCGTCAGTGGTGAACTGCCAGCGAACTGATGGGTCGAGAACCGTTATGTCGGCGTCGCTGCCAACCCGCAGCGTGCCCGACGAAAGCCCGAACGACTTGGCTGGCCCATGGCACAACAGCTCCACCATGCGCTTGCGCGACACCTTGCCCGCACTGCACAGCTCAACGAAGAGCGGCAGCGAGGTCTGTAGCCCAAGTATTCCGACCGTTGAGCGCGAGAACTCTACCAGCTTGCTGTCCCGATCGTGCGGCGCGTGGTCGCTTGCTATCGCGTCGACTGTTCCGTCTGCTATTCCAGCAAAGAGCCCCTCAATATCCTCGTGCCCCTTGAGCGGAGGCATCATCTTGCAGTTGGTGTCGTAGCCCGAGCAGCAAGTCTCGTCGAGCACGAGGTGGTGCGGAGCAACCTCACAGGTGACGTGGATACCGTCGTTCTTCGCGCGCCGAATCAGCTCAATGCCACGCGCGGTTGAGACGTGGCAGATGTGGACCTTTCCCTTTGTGAAACGCGCAAGCTCGATGTCGCGCGCGATCATCACGTCCTCAGCGACCCCTGGGAACCCCTTGAGGCCCAGCTTAAGAGAGAGCGGAGACTCGTTCATCGAGCCGCCGCAGCTTAAGTTCCTGTCCTCCTCGTGGCACGAGAGCGGAAGCCCAAGCATTAGGCACCACTCAAGCGCCCGCCGCATCAAGCCGGCATCTGCAACCGGGTCGCCATCATCAGAGAAAGCGACACAACCCGCCTTGGCGAGCTCGTTGTACGGCGCGAGTTGCTTCCCTTTTCTCTCCATGGAGATCGCACCGATCGGCAGCACACGAGCTGCTCCTGCAGCTTTCGCCTTCTCGATGATAAAGCGCGTGACTTCAGCCGAGTCGTTGGCTGGCTTGGTGTTTGGCATGCAGCAGATGCTTGTGTAGCCACCGAGCACTGCTGCCTCGGCGCCAGTCTGGATCGTCTCTTTCCACTCTTCCCCAGGCTCACGCAGGTGCACGTGCAGGTCGATACAGCCTGGTATGACCCACTGCCCCTTGGCGTCGATGCGCTCAGCATCAGCGTGTGCCTTGAGTGTGCCCGGCTTCTCGAGCGCCGCAACTCGGCCGCCCTCTACGAGGATGTCGAAAGCCCCCTCACGATCCGTTGCGGAATCGATCACTGTGCCGTTCTCAATCACTACAGGGCGGTGGGTGCTCATCGCTCGTACTCCTCGTGCGGCTCTGCGGTTCGGGCCAGCAAGTAGAGAACCGCCATCCTGACCGCGACGCCGTTGTTGACCTGTTGCCTAATGAGCGAGCGCGGCCCGTCGGCTACGTCTCCGGAGATCTCGGTTCCGCGGTTCATCGGGCCTGGGTGCAGCACAACGCTCTGCGGACAGCACTTCGCCAAGACGCGCTCCGATACGCAGTACTCCTTGCTGTACTCGTCTAGGTTCGGGATGAAGTGCTCGTCCTGTCGCTCTAGCTGCATGCGCAGGCACACCACGACATCGAGCCCCTCTAGCCCTTGCTGGAGGTCGTGAACAACTTTGACATTTCCGCTGCCGAAGGAGTCAGCAAAGTCTTGCGGGACCAGGGTCGAAGGACCGACCACTCGCACATCGTTTCCGAGAGCGAGGTGCGCCCAGATGTTGCTGCGCGCAACCCGCGAGTGACGCACATCACCAATGAGGCCCACCTTGAGCCCCTCAAGACCACGCCCCTTCGGCTCAAAGTGCTGGCGCAGGGTAAGGAGGTCGAGCAGCGCCTGAGTCGGATGCTCGTGAGCGCCGTCTCCTGCATTAACCACCGAAGCGCGCGAAAGGTGCCTCGCGGCGAAATGCGGTGAGCCGCTCTCAGAGTGGCGCATGACGAGCACATCGGGGTTCATCGACTCCAGGGTACGGACGGTGTCGAGCAGGGTCTCGCCCTTCTTGACCGAACTCGAGCTTGAACTGATGTTGATTGTGTCTGCTGAGAGCCGCTTGCCCGCTATGTCGAAGCTAGAGAGGGTGCGGGTCGAAGGCTCGAAGAAAACGTGGATGATCGTTTTTCCGCGGAGGGTTGGGACTTTTTTGATGTCCCGCTCCGATACCTCTACAAATGACTGTGCTGTGTCGAGGTACCGATAAATTTCGCTTTTCGAAAGCCCCTCAATGCCCAGCAAGTGGTCGACCATCGAGTCGTGAGTAAACACTCCCGAGGGATGTTTTACAAGGGTTTACGAGTAATTATTCTCCCCTCCGTGATCAATCCTGAACTCCCCCAACTCCCCCACTCCCGGGAACCGCAACGGCACCGGCTGCGGCACCGGCTGCGAAATACCCATGAAACGCGACTTCCATCAGAGGTCATCGACCGAGTCCGGGTCGGCACCGGAACCGTAGCCGAAGCCGTTCCCGGTGCCGGCGGCCGGGTTTTGGCGAGGGGTGCTGGAGTGCAGAGAAATAGCTAACGGTCGATTAAGTAAACACCGTCGCGGTAGCCCATCTCCCCGAGCCGCACACGAACCATCTGCGCCCGCTGGCACGGCACGACCCGGCCCACGTAATCAGCCTGAATTGGAAGCTCTCGGTACCCCCGGTCAACCAGAGCCGCAAGCTCTACCCGCCGCGGCCGGCCGAAATCGATAATGGCATCGAGCGCTGAGCGGATCGTTCTGCCAGTGAAAAGCACGTCGTCAACCAACACGATGCGCGAGC
This sequence comes from uncultured Bdellovibrionales bacterium, assembly GCA_964413875.1. Taxonomy (GTDB): domain Bacteria; phylum Bdellovibrionota_C; class UBA2361; order UBA2361; family OMII01; genus OMII01. The sequence goes on along the minus strand of CAYPUA010000028.1, from coordinate 14,147 downwards.
CCGCAATCCTGAACGGAAGATCGGTTCCGCGCAGCGTCGGCTGAGACTGGGCGCTTGAGAGGTCATCGCGGTACAGAGTTATGTCGATAACACCGTAGGCAACCTCTATCTTCTCAATACGCTGTATCTCTTCGGCCAGACGCTTGCCTATGTACTCCCCGCCAGTCCTGATGCCGACGATCGCAAGGTTCTTTAGGTCACGGTCCTTCTCGACGATCTCAAAGCTGATACGCGAAATAGCGCGCGCAATCGAATCCTCGTCCATGACGAGCTGCCACTCACGCGGCACTGGCTTGTACTGTTTACTCATAGAGCGCGTCCCCTATCCCTTAACCGTATCCCTCGCCGAGGCATTGAAATTGAGGGTGAAGAGGGTGGCTTCTTTGCCGAACAAGGCCACCTTCACCCCTTCTGTGTAGCGAAGCGACACCTCGATTGTATCACCTTGTCGCACAACCTGCAGGTCCCGCTCACCGCAGGTTATCCCGTGACGCTTTACCACCGCCATGAGAGACCTTCGTATCTCCTCATCGGTCTCCACGGACGCCGTGTGCAGCGCCCGCTGCATGTGGTTCTTCAGGTCAAAGTAGTAGTAATAAAAAGGAACAACGGCGTATGCCAGGTAGGAAGCCCCGAGGGCAACCACCGCCCCGACCCCGGCAACCCAGAGTCCCCGGCCCGCCTCGCCTGCCGACTGCGTATCTTTCTTAGAAGCCATGCAGAGAGATTTACCAATCAAACCTTAGTTTAAGCCAGAGAGAAAAAGGACCCGCCCCTACCTTGTAGAAAACAGCCACGGTCCCGCGCAAGAGCGTGTTAGGGTTCGAATTCCCTCGCTTTATCCTGATCCTCATCTTTCCTCCTGCACCTGCACCACTTTCCTCCTCATAATCATTACTAAATTTTTACGGCTCGCGCGCGATTTGCGCATTCCCGCTCTCAGACAAGGAGCAGGCGGCCGGTGCAGGTGCAAGAGAAAGATGGGGACTAGGAAAGGAGCTCCCAGACGCTCACCCTTGGACAAAACCACTTTCTGCAGAGCGCCCCATCCCCTTTTCACCCCGCTGAGCTACAGTCCCGCCATGTCCACCCCTACCCGCCGCTTTACGGCCTACCGAGTCAGCGCTCTGCTCTTCCTCCTCTTGGGGATCGGCAACATCGCGGTTGGGCGATCCCGGCACGCCTACTACGAGGGGAAAAAGAGTGATTTCACCTTCCAGGTGCAGGACCCGAGCTACAAGGACGTTGCCTACCTGAGGACCCTCGACGGGCAGTCGTCGTTCTACAGGCTGGTGCAGCAGGGCGGCGTTCTGTTCCTGCTGATAGCCGGAGGAATTCTCTTGGTCGAGCGCCTTAAGGCGCGCTAGTGCTGTGGGACGCAATCTCTAGCAGCGCTTGAGTCCCCTTCTCGGCGTCGACGCCGTACTCCTTCAGCACCGCATTCACCTTGGTAGAGACGAATAGCTCTTCAATCTTCTCGATGTCCTCGTGGATAATCTCCTGTGGCAGCTTGCCGAGGAAGATCTCGCTCGCAAGCACTAGAGAGACGAAAGACCACACAACGAGGAATACAGCCGCGCGGAAGAAACGGAAGAGCGCCATCGACATGCTCAGCATAGAGGCGCACAGCAGCACAACGCCTGCCGACTCGCGCCAGCCCGGGGCGTAGGTGTTAAGCGCTGACGGGTTCGCGAGCAGCAACCCGACTGTTACGAGCGCGCCGGCAAGAACACACAGGTACGCGCAGCGCACTAGGCCAAAGCTCTTCACCGCGCCAGACGCCAGCGGCCTGACGAGCACCCAACCGAGCGCAAGGCTCAACAACAACAGCCAGCCCGCGCCGATCATGTAGTGCGGATTGCGATGGGTCAGCTCCTGCGAGAACGGCAGGTCCATAAACGGCAGCGCGAGCGGCAGACACCCAGCCACAATCGTGCCGATAAATGAGAGCTTTAGAAATTTGCTTACGAAGTACGAGCCCGCCAAGAGGGCCAGCGGGAGTGCTATGGTGAGCCAGGACTCAGAAAAAGGCGCGGTCATGAATTTTCCCCAAAAAGAGGACTCACCGTGTCCTGTACAGCTCCTTGCATCACTGCCGTATCAAGTAGGATGCACCTGCTCTCGAAAGGTGCCAGGGATTACCCAGAAAAAACGCGCCCACGAAGCGCTTGTTTGAACGGCTGTTTGAGGGGGTATCAATAGACGGAAAATTGGCACGGACTTTGAGCGGGTTTGCGCCTTATGGATGGGGCCGGCGTTTCGAACAATCAGGACCGTAAAGAGTCAGCTAATACTGAGAATTTGGGCCGCAGCGAAGTGTTCCTGTAAGGGTGCGCTCCCGGGCACCTGCACGGCTGTGGCGCGATAGCAAAACGGCGTTGCGAAGTCCTACGGTTGAGAGAGGCGTGCCATGTCGATTGAGGCGCGCTCAACCTGTGGGTCAAGGGCTCTCGGGGTCACGTACTGAACGCGCTGGTCAAGCACGTACCCGACAGCCATCCCCGTCATTACGGCGATAGAAACCACGAGAGCAACGGCTCGGACAGTCATAGGAACCATAGGGCCTCCTTCTGTTTGGGGGTTCTGCCATAAACGGCCAACCCCAAGAGTACTGCGCCTTGATTCAACGTTCCCTGCGAGACGTTACAGGCTGGCCAGAAGCTCCGGCAATACCCTAACGAACTTGGAGCGTGCCATAGGCTCCGGCAATCCCGCCTGCTGCGCTTTTTCCGCAGTATCTACGTGCACATGAGAGAAGAAGCTGGCGACCTTCCAGTGCTTCTCGGCAAGCTCGCGAGCAACCCCAGCAAGGGCCTCTAGCGGCATTGTGGGCTTCTCTAGGTCAATTAGGAGCAGCCCCCCCTCGCCGCCTGCCGCAGCTTCACGCTGCAGCGCCTCATGCGACCGGACAGTCTTAACTTCACGCGAACAGGCAGCGGCAGCCTCCTTAACCTTGGCGATGAAGAACAGGTCTGATGAGACGAGGAGCGCGCAGCCTGCCATCGGCTACTCCAGGCCAAAGCTCTGCGCCTTGGCGATTAGGTTCGAGCGTGAGATGCCGAGCTGGCGCGCGGCTTCGCTCTTGTTGTTGCTGGTGCGCTTGAGCGCAGCAACGATCATGTCGCGCTCCAAAAGTTCAAGCGCCTCTTTGAGAGCTCCGGTCTTCTCGACTGGAGCCCCCTCGCCCGCCTCAGAGACGTTCAGCAGAGACGGCGAGAGACAGCTACGAGAGATCGTTGTGTCTGTGCCGCTCATGACCTGCGCGCGCTGCAGCTCGTTCTCAAGCTGCCGGATGTTGCCCGGCCAGGCGTAGCTCTCAAGGGCAAACATGGCGTCTTTCGAGATCGTTTTGCGCGGCTTCCCAGATTTTTCAGCGAGCTTCTCTAGGAAGAACTCAACCAGGAGCGGGATGTCTCCCGTGCGCTCGCGCAGCGGCGGGAGAGCGAGGTTGACCACATTGAGGCGGTAGTAGAGGTCTTCGCGGAAGGTGCCCTTCTTTACCATCTCTTCGAGGTTGCGGTTAGTCGCTGCGATGATCCGCACATCAACCTTCTTCTGTTTCGTTCCGCCAACCGGCATAAAGGTGCCGTCCTGCAGCACCCGCAGAAGCTTGACTTGCAGCGCCGGGCTCATCTCGCCCAGCTCGTCTAGAAAGAACGTTCCGCCGTCAGCAACCTCGAACAGCCCCTGCTTGTCGCGAATCGCGCCAGTGAAGGCGCCCTTGACGTGCCCGAACAGCTCAGACTCAAGCAGGTTCTCATTGAAGGCCGAGCAGTTCTGCACCACGAACGCCTTGTCGCGGCGCAGTCCGTTGGCGTGCAGCGCCATTGCAACCATCTCTTTTCCTGTTCCCGACTCCCCCGTAATGAGCACTGGGACATCGCTGTCGACGACCTTCGCCATGACCTGGTACAGCTCCGCCATGGCAGGGCTCTTGCCGATAATCGTGCCGAACGCGAATTGGTCTTTCAAGCGAACCTGGAGCTGGCGATTGGCGATGCGGGTGTCGTGCAGATCGCTGTACAGCTTCCGCGTGCGGACTGCCGCGTGCAGCCGAGCGATCAGCTCCTGAGCGTCGTAGGGCTTCGTCACGTAATCGTCCGCGCCCTGGTCTAGGCCGTGGATGATATCTTTGAGATCGTCTTTGCCGGTCACGAGAACGATCGGAGTGTAGCGCAGCTCTTCGTCAGCCTTCAGGGTTCGGGCGACTTCGTACCCGTCGGGACCAGGCATTACTACATCAAGAAGGATGATGTCCGGGCGCTCGCTAAAAGCCTTCTCGAGGGTCTCTGTGCCCGAGGCAGCAGTGATCACCTCGTAGCCACGCGCAGTGAGGAGCTGCTGAAGGAGGAAACGCCCCTCTTCGCTGTCATCAACCGCTAAAACCTTCAAGAGGCGACTGGAGTCGGTCATGCCGTTTCTATCCCGTGCGTTGGGCTACCCCTTCATCGAGTCGAGGAAGTCCTTGTTGCTCTTGGTGTTCTCGATCTTGCCCATCAGCCACTCCATGGCCTCAACCGTGTTGAGCGGATTGAGAACCTTGCGCAGCAGCCACACCTTCTGGAGCACGTCGTTTTCGAGCAGCAGGTCCTCCTTGCGCGTTCCTGAGGCCTTAAGGTCGAGCGATGGGTAGATGCGACGCTCGCTCAGCTTCCTGTCGAGGACGATTTCGGAATTGCCGGTGCCCTTGAACTCTTCGAAGATCACTTCATCCATGCGGCTGCCGGTTTCGATCAGGGCCGTGCCGATGATGGTCAGGCTTCCGCCCTCTTCCACGTTACGGGCAGCGCCGAAGAAGCGCTTCGGCTTGTGCAGCGCGTTTGAGTCCACGCCGCCCGAGAGGATCTTGCCGCTCGTCGGAACAACGGTGTTGTAAGCGCGGGCCAATCGCGTGATGGAGTCGAGCAGGATCACCACATCGCGCTTGTGCTCAACGAGGCGCTTCGCCTTCTCGATAACCATCTCGGCGACCTGAACGTGACGCTGAGCCGGCTCATCGAACGTAGAGCTGACGACCTCGCCCTTTACGGAGCGCGCCATGTCAGTAACCTCTTCCGGCCGCTCGTCGATCAGCAGCACGATCAGCACCACCTCTTTGTGGTTCTCGGTGATGGCGTTAGCGATGTTTTGCAGCAGAACCGTCTTTCCCGTTCGCGGCGGCGCAACGATCAGCGCGCGCTGGCCTTTGCCGACCGGACAGAAGAGGTCCATGATGCGGGTCGATAGGCCGCCCTTCTTGCTGTCGAGCTTGAAGCGCTCCTTAGGGTACAGGGCCGTGAGGTTGTCGAAGTGCGTCTTCGTCTTGAGCACCTCAGGCGAGTCGTAGTTGACCGAGGTGACCTTCACGAGGGCGAAGTAGCGCTCCCCCTCTTTCTCGCGCGGCGGCCGGATCTGGCCCTCGATCGTGTCTCCTGTCTTGAGGCCGAAGCGCCGGATCTGTGCCGGCGAGACGTACACGTCGTCAGTGCCTGGGAGGTAGCTGTAATCAGGCGAGCGCAGGAAGCCGAAGCCGTCTGGAAGGCTCTCAAGAACGCCGCCGGCGTAGATGCTGCCGTTCGACTCGGACTGAGCGCGCAGGATGGCAGCGATCAGGTCCTGGCGGCGCTTGGCGTTTGGCGCCTCGATGTCCATGTCGGCCGCTATCTTTACTAGCTCTTCGGAGGTGAGGCGCTTAAGGTCGTTTAAGTTCATGTGTTAGCTCTGGATTGTCTTACTAGACGTTACGTTGCGGTTGGTTACTTGCTTTGCTGCGCTCTCTCCCCTCGGGGAGCTCCCCCTCTGGGCCGCCCCTTTTGGGGCCCATAGGCACTTTGGCAGTTCTTGTGGTGGCGTACTCAGCTTATGTCCTGTGTCGACTCAGCGTATCTGAACAACTCACTCTCTTTGGCGCGCCTGCCTGAGTAGTCTTCGCCCCTACGTTTCCGAACCCGTAACGGTGGCCTTGCCTGGCGACTGTTGTGGGATGACCGGTGCTTCAGGGGGACTTCAGAGAGACCGCGCCGCTCAAGAAAAGCGCACGGGTGCAAAGAGCGGTGCCTAATTGCGGCACCTCTGGACGCAAGACATAACCAGGGTTTAGCCGGGTGTCAAGCCCCCTGACGCCGCTCCTCGATAGTCTTGGCCGCCACAGCACGCAGGTACGAAGGCTCCAAGCTCGCGATTTCTGAGAGAGAAAAAGCCGTTGGCGCAGGGGCACAGAGCAGCAATCCCCGGGCTAGCGAGGGGCTGACGGCGAGCACCCTGCCGGCCAATTCGAAGTCGCGCTGAGGTGAGTACCATCCCCAGCCAGCCGTCCCCCACGGCTCCTCACCGAGCGCCGAGACTGAAACGATCGCCGGCTCCGCCACTGCTCGCACACCCGCACCGTTAGCCTGCCGCTGGTAGGCAGCAACGAACACCTCTTCGCGCCGGGCGTCCGACACAACCACCACTCCCGGAAGCTCCGGCCGCTCCGCAAGCGCCACAGCAGCAAGGGCGTCGAAAGACGACACTCCCTGCAGCGGCACGTGCGCCGCCGTGGCGAGCCCCTTCGCGTAGCTCAAGCCGATCCGAAGGCCAGTAAAAGAGCCCGGCCCCAAGCCAACTACGATACCTGTCAGGTCGCGCGCAGAGACCTGCCCCTCGCGCAGCGTCTCAGCAACGAGGTCCGGCAGGCGCTCGAAGTGGTCCCCTTCGCCAGATGATGCACGCTCAAGCGTGACGCCATCGCCGCGCCGCAGCGCGATGCTGCAGAAAGATCCCGATGTGTCGAGTGCGAGGAGAGCGCCGGACATCAGAGACTCGCTACCCAAGGTGACGGTAGAGATCGTTTCCGATCGCAAACACCATCAGCGCAAGCAGCAGCGCCATGCCTACCTGCGTTACCCCTTGCTGGAAGCGCAAGCTGAGGGGGCCGCCTTTAAGCTTCTCTATCGTGAAGAGCGTCAGGTGTCCTCCATCGAGCACTGGAATAGGCAGCAAGTTAAAGACGCCTAAGCTCACGTTGAGGAAGATCATCATGCTGATAACAGCGACCAGCCCCTCATCAGCGCTCTGCGCCGTCTGCTTAATCATCTCGATCGGGCCGCCGATCGTCTTGGTCGGTGAGATGAGCCCGGTCACGAGGGCCTTGAGCACCCGTAGAGTACGAATCGAGAGGTTCACCACCTGTGTGCCGCCTGCAACGACGGCTGTGCCGAAGCTCGCCTCAGTGTAGGTGATGCGCGCCGCTGGCGTTAGCCCGATACGGAACGTCTTCTTTGGGTCGGTGCCCTCAAGCACATCCATCTCAGCGATATCCGGAATCGGCTGCACCTTGACCGTGAGCCGGTCGAAAGACGTGGCGTCTTTTGCGCTCTGCCCCTCTGCAACCTTCGGCCGGTCAACAACCACCGATAGCTCGCGCCCGTCCGAGCCACGAACGAGCTTTACGAACGCCTCGAAGGTCGGGATCTCCTGGCCATCGACGCTGACCACACGGTCGCCTGCCTTGATGCCGCTCTTCTCCGCCGGAAGATCGCGCATGACAGTCTCGACCGTCACCGGACCATCCTGAATATCTGGCAGCCCCTTGAAGAAGACGAAGCCCGTGGCGAGGATCCAGGCGAAGAGGAAGTTGAAGACTGGTCCAGCCAAGACAACCGCACAGCGCGGCAGGTACGCCTTCTTGAGGAACCACCGGGACTCATCCTTGAGCAGCGCCTCCTGCTCGGGCGATAGCTGCTGCGTCCCCTCGATCGGGGAGGCTCCGCCGGCATCGCCAGCCTCAATCGCCTTCCCTTCCAGAACGAGCGACGGATCGTCACCCGCCATCCGAACGAAACCGCCGAGCGGGAAAGCGCGCAGCGAATACGTCGTCTCTCCGCAGGTCTTCGACCAGAGCACCGGGCCAAACCCTACGGCGAACTCAAGCACCCCCACCCCGCACCACTTGGCGACGAGGAAGTGCCCAAGCTCGTGCACCGTGACGAGAATTCCGAGAATGACGATCGCCGCTACTATGCTCATCCGTGTCCTATCTTGCTAACGCACTCACGCGCTGTCGCGCCCAACTGGTGACGGAGCCGCACAGGTCCGCCAGATCCCCTACCGATTCATAACCACGATCCCCGAACTTTTGCAGGGACTCTTCGATAAGCACATGAATTGACGGGAAGGATATACGATGGCTCAAGAACTGGGCGACCGCAACCTCATTCGCCGCATTGAACACGGCGCAGGCACCCTTGGCGCCCTCCAGGCACTGGTGGGCCCGGCGGATACCCGGAAAACGGGCGTCGTCGACCGGAAAGAAGGTCAGCTCACGTACCGCCGTGAAGTCGAGCGGCTTCATCACGTTAGCTAGCCGCCCCTGCGGGTGCCGCAAGGCAAACGCTATCGGCCCCTTCATGTCCGGCACCGAGAGCTGCGCCATAACCGTTTGGTCAACGAGCCGCACCATCGAGTGGATGATGCTCTGCGGGTGCACGACGACCTCAATCTGCTTGCTGCTGACACCGAAGAGCCAGCGCGCCTCGATTACCTCAAGCGCCTTGTTCATCATCGTGGCTGAGTCGATCGTAATCTTGGCCCCCATCGTCCACTGCGGATGCTTGAGCGCGCGCTCTGGGGTGATCGCTCCGAACTCTGCCGCTGGCAGATCACGGAATGGGCCGCCTGACGCAGTTAGGATCAGGGAAGCCACGTCCCGCGGCTGTACGCCCTGCAAGGCCTGAAAGATAGCCGAGTGCTCACTGTCGACCGGGATGATGCGGGCAGAGCCGCGCTGCGCCGCCTCAAGCACCAGCGCTCCCGCCACGACCAGGCTCTCTTTGTTGGCGAGCGCCACATCTTTTCCGGCCTCAAGCGCGGCAAGAACGCCCGAGAGCCCCGCCATGCCGACCACAGCCGCGAGCACCACCTGCGCCTCGCAAGACTTAGTAGCCGCTGCAATCTCATCCTCACCGCAGATGAGCTTCGTGCTCTCCCACGCCCCTGCCCCCGCAGAGACACCGAGCTCTGCGCGCAGCTCTTCGAGCGCTGCCCGACCGGCCACACCGGCGACCGCCGGACGAAACTCGCGCACCTGCTCTGCTAAGAGCTTCGCCTGCCGTCCAGCAACGAGCAGCTCAACCGAGAGATCCTCCGGATGGGCGCGCACTACGTCGAGCGCCGATGTGCCGATTGAGCCGGTTGAGCCGAGAATCGCTACGCGCTTCATACAGGGGTGTTACCGAAGCCCGAGCAGTGTGAGGAAGATGAGCACGACTGGAGCCGCACCGATCATCGCGTCGAAGCGGTCGAGCACGCCGCCGTGCCCCGGAAAGAGCGCGCCGGTGTCCTTTACCCCGCGCAGCCGCTTGAGGAATGACTTGGAAAGGTCAGCCGCTTGCGCGGCGAGCGTTACCCAGAAGGAGCCGCACACGAGCGAGAAGATCGAGACGCTGTCGCCGAGCAGGAGTTTCCAGAAGAGCACTCCTGCCAGGATCCCCGCTACGAGGCCAGCCGCCATACCCTCAAGGGTCTTGTTCGGCGAAAGCGCTGGCGCCATCTTGGTGCGCCCGAGCCAGCGGCCGACGAAGTACGCGGCGGCGTCGTTTAGCGCAACTACCGCCACGATCCACCACAGGATCTGGATGCCGAAATTCGAGCCGCTTAGCAGGATAAGCTGCGGCGCGCACACACCGAGCAGCAAGAACGCCGTGCCGTACGCCTCAGCGAACCGCGACGCCACCGAGATCTCCGAGCGGCCTTCAATCGCCTGCATGATCATAAAGCCCGCACCCGAGAGCACGATGCAGAGCTGCAGAAAGGAGCCCGACTGCCCGTACCCCAACACCTCGCTCACTCCAGACACCGTGGCTCCGATCGCAGGGGTCGCCAGCAGCGCGTACTGCAGCACAGCACTCAGCAGCCGGAAGCGCTGCGTCTCCGGGTCGCGCGCAAAGAGCCGCACCACCTCGAAGACCGCAACGAACACAACAGCCGATGCCCATGCCACCGCAAGCAGCCTGCCGTACGGAACGTAGACCGCAACGAGCGAGACCGCGAGCGCGCCCGCGAGCACGTAGAGCGCTGTCAGAAGACGATCTTTCGGCCCTCCGCTGCGGTCGAACGAAAATGTAGAGAGGATTGAGCTATGCACCCTGGAGCTGCTCTTGGGTGAGCCCGAAACGCCGGTTTCTTCCTGCAAAGACATCGAGGCACCTATGGAATTCATCCCGCGAGAAGTCTGGCCACAGCACCGGAGACACAACGATCTCCGCGTACGCCAACTGCCACAGCAGGAAGTTTGAGATCCGGGTCTCGTCGCTGGTCCTGATCATCAGGTCTGGGTCGGGGACATCCGGAAGGTAGAGGTGTTGCGCGAAGGACTCCTCGGTGATCGACGCCGGATCGAGCTGCCCGGCTTTTGCCGCAGCCGCCATCTTGCGCGCCGCCTGCACCAGCTCGTCGCGACCGCCGTACGAGACCGCCAGGATCAGGTCCATCCCTGTCATGTCTTTCGTGCGCTCCTCGTTGCGGCGCAACATCTCACGCACCGCTGACGGCAGGCGTGACGTGTCTCCCATAGCGCGCAGCCGGATGCCGTTCTTGAGCAGCAGCTCAAGCTCGCTCTCCAGGTGCTGCACGAAGAGGCTCATGAGCCCGCCAACTTCATCTTGTGGACGCCGCCAGTTCTCGGTCGAGAACGCGAACAGGGTCAGGTACCGGATGCCGAGACGCCTGCACTCCTCAACCAGCATGCGAACGCTCTTTGCGCCGTTGCGGTGCCCCTCAATTCTTGGCAGGAACCTGCGCTTCGCCCAGCGGCCGTTGCCATCCATGATGATAGCAACGTGACGGGGCACAGCCTTGAGCGACACTCGCGCCCCTTGCCCTGATTCGGCAACTGCGACGGCAGACTCTGTGACTTCGCTCCCCATCTCGACCCTAGCTTGAGAGGCTCACACCTCCATCAGCTCCTTCTCTTTCGCGTTCGCTGAGGCGTCTACGTCAGCGATGTACTTGTCGAGGATCTTCTGGATCTCCTCCTGCGCACGACGGCCGTCGTCTTCAGATATCTCCTTGGCCTTCGTCTTCTTCTTGACCACTTCAATCTCGTCGCGGCGCAGGTTGCGCATCGCAACTCGGGTCTCTTCGGACATCTTGCTGACCTTCTTGATCAGCTCCTTGCGGCGCTCCTCGTTGAGGCTCGGGATGACAACGCGGATGAGTGAGCCGTCTCGCGACGGATTGAGCCCGAGGTCTGACTGCTGGATAGCCTTCTCGATCGCCTCGACCGCACCCTGGTCGTACACCTGGATCGTCAGCATGCGCGGCTCCGGAGCTGCCACGAGCCCAAGCTGCTGCAGCGATACCTGCGAGCCGTAGTAGTCGACCTGCAATCCCTCGAGGATCGACGGCGCGGCGCGTCCCGAACGGAGCCGCTTCAGCTCGCCCTTAAAGTGCTCAAGGGTCTTGCTGCACTGTGCCTTGTAGTTATCGTATGTGCTCATTGCCTCTAGCCTCCCTCAAACGTGAATGGCTCTTACCCTTCAACCAGTGTGCCGACCTCTTCGCCGTGAACGATGCGCCGCAGGTTACCCTCAACCCCCACGTTAAACACGATAATTGGGAGCTGGTTGTCCATGCAGAGAGAGATAGCAGCGGTGTCCATCACCCGCAATCCCCGCTGCAAGACGTCCATAAAGGTGATCTTCTTAAACGGCTGGGCATCCTTGTTCTTCTTCGGGTCAGAGTCGTAGACGTAGTCTACCTTCGTGCCCTTGAGCAGCACATCTGCGTCCATCTCCATGGCGCGCAGGCTGGCGGCGGTGTCGGTAGTGAAGAACGGGTTTCCCGTGCCGCAAGCGAAGATAACAACACGGCCCTTTTCAAGGTGGCGGGTAGCGCGGCGCTTGATGTAGGGCTCTGAGATCTCTTTCATTTCGATCGCCGAGAGAACCCGGGTGTAGACCCCTTCAGCCTCAAGCCTGTCCTGAAGCGCGAGCGCGTTCATGGCTGTCGCGAGCATCCCCATGTAGTCGCCGGTGACCCGGTCGAGCCCCTGTGAGCCGGCCTGGACACCGCGGAAGATGTTGCCGCCGCCGATGACGATAGCTGTCTGGATGCCGAGCTGGCTGACTTCTTTTATCTGAGCGACGAGTTGGTTCAGGATCTTCGGGTCGATGCCGCCCTGATTTTCGCCGGCGAGGATCTCGCCGCTAAGCTTAAGGAGGATTCGCTTGTACTTTATTGCTGCCATCTCCGACCTGCTCACCCTGCTCTACGAAACACCAACCAAACTGTGCCGAGAGCGCCGCAAGCTTGAAGCCTGCGGCGCTCTCAGCGCGGCGACTACGCCACCGACCAGGGCAGCGAGCGCCCTGGAATGGGGCTAGTTGCCCCCAACCATCGCAGCAACGTCCGCTGCGATGTTGCCGACGGTCTTCTCGATCCCCTCGCCCACTTCGAGGCGCGAGAAACGGCGAACCGTGACCTTCTCGCCACAGCGCATGCTGAGCGCATCAACGAGATCCTTGATCGTCTTCGACTCAGTCTCATCCTTGATGAACACCTGGCGCATGAGCACGATGCCCTCGAGGAACTTGTCGATCTTTCCTGGGAGGATGCGGTCGGCCTTCTTCTTCTGCTCCTCGGTGAGCTGCTCCATCAGGATCTCTTTCTCCTTGTTGAGCACTGACTCTGGAACTTCCTCAACCGACACGTAGAGCGGCTTCATAGCAGCAACGTGCATCGCGAGGTCGCGAGCGAGCGCGCGGAAGTCGTCTCCGCGAGCAACGAAGTCCGTCTCGCAGTTGAGCTCAACGATCGAAACGACCTGGTCGCCTGGGTGCGTGTACACGCCGAGAGTGCCTTCAGCGGCGGTCTTGCCCGAGCGCTTCTCAATATCCTTAAGGCCCTTCTTGCGGAGGACTTCGATGGCCTTCTCCATCTCGCCCTCGGCCTCACTCAAGGCCGCCTTGCAGTCCATCATTCCCGCGCCGGTCATCTCGCGGAGCTTCTTAATCATCTCACTGGTAATAGCTGACATGGTTCTTCCTTAACTTGACTGAACAAACAAAAACGTTTCGGCAGCTCGCCGCCGCTTAGCGCCCGTGCGAGGGGCACCCGCGGCGGCGAACCATCCTTAGGCGATAGCAGCGCCGGTCTCAGGAGCCGCAGGCGCGTGCGCGCCGTTAACAGCTTCCTTGCGCTCAGCGCCGTTCTGTCCGCCCGACGGAACGCGGGCCTGGTAGATCGCCCTGCCCTCAAGCACCGCATCGGCAACCGCCGACATGAACAGCTTAATGGTGCGGGTCGCGTCGTCGTTCGACGGGATCGGGAAGGCAACCTTGCCTGGATCCGCGTTCGTGTCGCACAGCGCAACAACCGGGATGTGGAGGCGAGTTGCTTCCGCAATCGCGATCTCTTCCTTGACGACATCAACTACGAAGATAACGTCTGGAACCTTCTTCATGTTGCGGATACCGCCGAGGTTAGCCTCAAGCTTCTCAACCTGGCGGCTGATGTCGAGGCGCTCCTTCTTGGTGAGCTTGATCTTCGAGCCTTCCGTCGCTGCCTCTGTCAGCAGCGTCTCCATCTTGCGCATGCGCTCGATCGAGTTCTTGATCGTCTGGAAGTTGCTCAAGCATCCGCCGAGCCAGCGCGACGCAACGAAGAACGCGCCACAACGCAGCGCCTCTTCCTTAACGATATCCTTCGCCTGCTGCTTCGTTCCGACGAAGAGCACGTTTCCGCCGAGCGCAACGCGATCGAGGATGTACTTGCGGGCGATCTCCCACTTCTTCATGGTGAGATCGAGGTTGATGATGTGCACACCGTTGCGCGCGCCGAAGATGTACGGGAGCATCTTCGGGTTCCAGCGCTGCGTCTGGTGACCGTAGTGGGCCCCAGCGTCCATAAGCGTGCGGATGGTTACAGGAGTGCCCGGCTGAATAGCCTGAGCGGGAGACGCGGCTGCGTCAGTTGCCTTCGACGCGGATGCGTCAGTTGCTTTCGACATACTACCTCAAGTGGTGTCTTAGTTAGTCCTCCCCGCCCGACCACCACCTTAAGAACTCTCCTTTCACAGAGCGAACTCAGGCAGCACTAAGACCGATGCGGGTGCGATAATTTCGCGGCGTTATAGCACCTTACGGGGGTAAGTGCCAACTTTTGGGGGGTGCGGGTTCAGGGGCGGGTGG
>CAYPUA010000027.1:28783-41994 GCA_964413875.1 uncultured Bdellovibrionales bacterium | reverse complement strand
GTAGAGCAACTGATTTGTAATCAGTAGGTTCCCCGTTCAAGTCGGGGTGTCAGCTTTCCTCTCACCCCCTTCTTTTTCAAGCTCATCGGCACTGGCTACCTGGGCAGCCCCAAGGCAGACTCTAGCGTCCTCGGAGTCGCTTGAGAGATTGCGCTGGGTTGATCTCGCATGATTGACTACCTCTCACTCATGAGCACACAGCTTCCTTCACATGACGCACTCAACGCAGCGCTCGCATTCATATCGCTCTTCGAGGAAGGCGTGTTTGAGAATGCTTCCTCAGTCTACATAACGACCGGCGAGTACCCGCTGCACGTCAAAGAGCTGCTCTCCCTCCTGACCGCACTTGAGATTCATCCAGAGGGCTTCGACTGGATGTCGTGGATCGATCAGGCTCGGCCGTACCTGCAGGATCCGAAGAAGATATCTGAAGCCGATGCAGAGGTGGTGTCACGACTGGCTGCGCTAGCGGTTCAGTCGGACCGATTCAACAAAAGCCTTTTCCCTCACCTGTGCTCATCAGGAGTTCTGCATCAGCTCCTGCTCAGGCTACGGACGCTTTGCGCGTAAAGCAGCCTAACCGGGCTCATGGCGCCCGAGCCGTTCTGTAAGCAACGTGCCCTCGACATGCTTCCGCAAGAGAGGCGGTGCGGAATTGTCTGCGCCGCTTCTCATTGCCTTTCATGCCTACACCAGTAAGGAGATACCGTATGAACCTTTCCACACGATGCGCCGTTCTTGGCGCTGCACTGAGCACAGTAATTCAGATTCAAGGCGTAATGGCGGAGGAGATTAAGATTGACCGCTCCACGCGCGCTTTCAAGGAAGCACAGGAATCCTTGAGCAAATCAACACAGCTCTACAAAACTATCTCTGAAGGGAAGATGGGCAAGGTGCCACAGTCTGTGCTCGACACAACGAAGTGCGTCGCTATCTTTCCGGATACGATGACCGTATCGATGGCGCTCGGTGGGACTCACGGCGATGGCGTGGGCTTCTGCAAGTCGGCGGCTGGCACCTGGCAGAACCCGATGTTCCTAAACCTAATCGGCGGCAGCCTCGGGATCCAGGCGGGCGTGAAGTCGGCCGATATGGTGCTCTACATAACCGGAGACAAGGCTGCCGAGGCCCTGAAAAAAGGCACATTCAAGCTGGGTGGCGAGCTAAGCGCTGTCGCGGGCACGTTCGACAAGACGTTCGCGGCGGGACAGGCAGAGGTCGTTGCGTATCAGCGCGCCGAGGGGCTCTTTGCAGGGGCGAGCGTAGATGGAATCAGCATTTCGCGCGACGAGAGTGATGAGCGCGCTTTCTACGGCACTCGCGAGGCGGTCTTGACCGAGAAGATTCCGAGCGATCTTGAGAAAGAGGTGAATGAGTTGCGAGAGGTTCTGCCGACACACGTTGGCTAGCCAGGTTGGCTCGCTGCCGGCAGTTTGGGCAGCGAGCCCTCGCTCGAATCTTTGAAGAAAATATGGAGTCAGTCTGGATCGTCGTCTGCGGCTTGGTGGTGGGGCTCATCGCGCGAGCTGTCTTGCCGGGAACGGATCGAACGGGGCTGGTTACAACTGCCCTCTTAGGCATCTCTGGGGCGCTGCTTGGCTCCATCGTAAGCTGGCTCCTTGGCATCTACAGCCCGGAAACTTTCGTTGGTGTGACGATGTCAGTGTTGGGGGCTGTGGTCATCTTGCTCGCCTACCGCAGGATTGCGCCGCTGGCGAAAACTCCCCGCATGTAACGGAGCGGTGTTAGCCGTCCGACTCAGCGGCATCTTTGATAACGAAGCGAGGCCTGAGCCGCGCGACAACCGACGCCAGGCCTGCAAGTTCAACGGACCTCAACACCTCGCGGAAATCCTTGTAGGCAGCAGGCGCCTCATCGAGCGGGTACGCTCGGCAGTTGCTTAGCACGTCTAGTTTGTCGAGCTCTGCATCGACAGCCGCCTGGTCAAGAGCCTTGAACGCCGCCCGCCTCCCCATCGCTCGGCCAGCACCGTGATTGACGCTGTAGCAGCTCAATCGAGCCCCCTCTTCTGCTACCATCACAACGGATCCGTCTCGTGGATTACCCGGGAGCAGGATCGGGTGCCCCACTCCCTCAAAGAGCGAGCCGCGCAGCGCCGGATGTCCTGCCGGAAATGCGCGCGTTGCACCCTTGCGGTGCACCCACATCTCTAGCCCGCCGACCTCTTCGCGACGAGCGATGTTGTGGCTGATGAAGTAGACGAGCTTTCCCGTCGTCCCCGGAATCACTTCACGAAACGCGTCGAGCACGAGCGCATTAATCAGCATGTGGTTTACTGTGGCGAAGTTGGCACCCAGAGCCATGTCGTCGAGGTAGTCGTTCGCCTCTGGCGAGCCGAGCGGCGCGTACACCAGCTCACGGTCGTTCCCGGGAAGCGGGATGTTCCACTGCTCGAAGTGACGCTGCAAGAGCTGAAACTGGTTGCGCGCGAGGATATTTCCGAGACCTCGTGAGCCGCAGTGCGAGAGAAAGGCAACGTGGCCATCCTTGAGCCCGAAGCGCTCCGCTACACCTCTCGCACGCGCCGAGTCCTCAATAGTGACTGTGCTGCACTCACCGAAGTGGTTCCCGCCGCCGTACGAGCCAAGCTGGTTGCACTTCTCCGCAAAGTTTTTAATCACGCCAGCTTTGAGGAGCGCCACAATTCGGTGCCTCAGCGCCGCCTGAGTGCCATCATGCCCTACATGGCGAGAATCCTCACATCGACTCGCCCACTCGACTGGGATGCCAAGCTGACGCAGCACGGCCTCAGAGGCGCCCTCAGTCAGCGCCTGCATGCCAAGCTCCTCGGAAACCTCGCGGCCCATCGCCACAGCCCGCGCCCCCTTGCCAGGGCCGGTGGGTGTGCGCTTGCAGATCGCATCAATAATCGCTCGACGGACCGGGCGAGCGGCGATTGCCTCTGCAGGCAGGTCTAGCTGCAGAAGGCTCATCGAGCACTTAATGTCTACTCCAATCGGGCCCGGGTAGATGTGGGTGGGCGATGCGAGCACACACCCAATCGGAGCGCCGTAGCCGGCGTGAGCATCGGGCTGAAGTACGAGCTCGGCCACTCCGGGAGCGGCGCGAGTAGCGAGCGCCTGCTTGAGGCATGTTGGGTCGAACCCGCGCCGAATCTCCGGTGTGCCGATCACTACCACGGGCTTGCACTGGGATCCTGGAACCGGGAGGAGCGAAACAGCCTCGCCTTTAGAGATAAACTGCAGCTCGGCGTCGTTAGTATCCATACGAAGAGTATCGTCTTTCGTGCTTGGCGAGTCGTGCGACCTCGATCAGGCGCCTTCCCCGGCCTGAATCCGACGCAAGGCTTCAACAGCCTCTTGCGGCAAGTGCCCGCGCCGCTCGGCTATGACAGTAGCGTGCCGCACAAATTCCCGATACAGCGATGCTATTTCTGGGTTTAGCTCGCTCAGCGCCGCGAGCTGTCGTGCCACCAGGGCTGAATCTCCTCGGACGACAGGCCCCGTTAGGGCCTCGGTTGTGCCGAGGGCGCAAACGTTCTCGACTGTGCCTCGCACAATCGGCGGCAGCATCGTCTCAACGACCTCCGCCGGAATGCCCGCCTCGGCGTAGAGGCGACGAGCCACGTCGACAACTGTCACGAGGTAGTTACTGGCGAAGACGTGCCCGGCGTGGCAGATCATCTTGGCCCGGCTGTCGACTTCGAAGGGCTTTCCGCCGATCGCTTCAACCATCAATCGCAGCTCAGACCTAGCACCCTCGTCGCCTTCGATAGCACACGCAGTGCCAGTGAACGACGTAACAACGAGCTCTGGACTGGCGATGCTCCTCACCGGGTGAAGGCTCCCCAGCCGGGCGCCTCGCGCACGCAGCGGCTCCAGCACCTCTGAGCTCTGGGCCCCACTGACGTGAAACACTAAGTTTCCCTCCACGAGCGCTAGATTGGCCGCAAGTTGCTCCACAGCGTCTGGCACGGCGCTATCGGCAGATGCGATCATCCACGCGTCACTCGGCGGCATCTCCCCGATCGAGTCAACGGCTGTCGCCTTCGGGACGAACGCCGCAGCTCGGCGGGAAGAATCCGGAGTGCGGTTACAGAGAGTCACCCGTGAGAAGATTGAGTGGCGCACGAAGAGCGAGCCCAAAGCCCTGCCAACGCGACCACACCCTACTATGTTGAGGCTTCGGCCCATGCGCCGAGCTTAACGCAAAACGAGGAAGAAGATCACGTTTATCAAAACCGGGATAAGCGCTGATACAAGGAGCGCAAACTGCGAGAGGCCTCCGTCAAAGAACCTCGAAAGGATGGAGTTTCCTATCGGGTTCGGGGCGTTAGCGATGATCGTCAAGCCACCGCCGGCGAGCGCGCCTGACATCACGATGTAGCGCACCTCCTCGGTGCTGTTGGGCACGAGCGATGCTAGGTAGGTGATCGAAGCGTTGTCGTTAAAGGCTGAGAGCCCTAGGGTAGTAAAGAACAGCGGGATGTCGCTCACGCGCTCAAGCACCGGCTCAATCCACCAGGTTTGAAACGATCCGTGGATCACAAGCCCTGCCAAGAAGAAGCCTACCAAGAGGGGAGCACGGAGCGAGACCGCGCGCTGGAAGTGCCGAGTAGCATCGACGAAGGCGAGGAAGAAGAGCAACCCGACTATCAGGAGCCGTGGGCTCCCGGAGTGAGTGACTGTCCACGCCAGGAACAGGAGATTTCCCACCACTACTCCTGTGGGAACCGTCCGCTCGTACAGCGGGTGCGATGCCTCAAAGCCTGAGGCCCGTGCCTGGAGGGCGGCGAGATCCCGACGCAGGAGAGCCGCATAGAGAAGCGTGCCCACCCCTAGCGCCGCCACGGCACGGATCCCGAAAGTCCAGAACATGTCCGAGGAGCCCCATCCCCAGCTTGGAATGACCATCAAAACTGGAGGCGCTGCAAAATTTGTTAGCACTCCACCAATCGAGACGTTGCAGAAGAGGAGTGCCACCGTCGCATAGGCTAATTTTTTTGACGGGCGGTAGCGAAAGAAGTGCTGAGCGAGGAGCAGCGAACAGATCGTCATCGCTGCTGGCTCGGTAATAAGTGAACCAAGCAGAGGCCCGACGACCAAGATACTGAACCACCAAGCCTTCGGCTTATTCCCCCCGAGGCTGGCGACCATCGACAGAAGCCTCTCTCCCACGTACAGGATCGGCTGTGTTGAAGCGATAGCCATAACGACGACCACGAACACCGCCTCGTCGAAGTGAGCAATTCCCTCCAGGAACTGCTTCGCTTCTCCCCAGCCGCGGTTGAAGGCAACAGCCGCCATGAGCGGGATAGCCCAGAGCCCAAACACAGCCTCGATTTCACCGAGGTAGTGCATGAACACCGCAACGAAACTCACCGGCTCCTCTGCTCCCTCGGCCGCCGATTCCTCGCTCTCAAGCCAACGCAGGTGGTGTGACTCCTCAAGTCGCCGAGCGAGGCGCGCAAAGATCGGCGCGCAGAACGTGTGGAGGATCGCGCAGGCAAAGATCAGGGTCGCAACGAGGTTAAGCGGCTCAGCCGACACTCGCTCCAGAAGGATCTCTCGGAGCGATGCCGTTGGCGCTGATGCCTCAAGGGTGAAAGCGCCGAGAGTGCCCGCAACACAACTAGCAAAGCTGCCTGATGCGCCGACCAAGGCATAGAAAAAAGCGAGCAGGTGTTGCAGTAGCCACATGACGAGCAGAATAGAACGGGAGGGGGCGGGAAAAAAGGGGTCGCGATACACCACACATGGCGGGTATAAACCCTTTTCCCATGGAACGACTCCCAATCGATCATCCGACCCGCATCTCAGCTATCGTTCTGACGACGGGCCTTCTGCTCGGGCTGCACATCTTGCTCGGTGTTGTGGTGCGACCCTTTATCTTGCCGTTACTCTGGTCGACGGTGCTGGCTGTCGCTACCTGGCCTCTGTACGCACGTGCGCGGGCTCTTGTGCCCAACAAGCCCTGGGTCGCTGCCCTCGTCCTCTCACTCCTCCTCGGAGCTGTGCTGCTCGCTATCGCCATCCCCCTGCCCCTCGAGCTGGCGGTAGAGCTGCACCTGCTCGGCAGCAACCTCTCTGGGATCAGCATCGAGACAACGCTTCACTCGATGCGCGAGGTGCCGCTGGTTGGGGAGATGCTGGCTGAGCAGCTCAACGCGCTCTTGCACGACGAGCAGGGGCTCAAATCGCTCCTCGCCTCACACCAAGCAGAGCTGGTCCGATTTGCGACACAGGTCGCCAAAGGGGTTATCAACACCGTCACGGTGACGGTCACGGCTCTCGCGGGGTGCTACATTCTCTACCTGCACGGGGAAGGAGTGATCGCTGAGGCAACCGCTATCATGAAGCGGCTTGGCTCGCAGCGCGCAGAGTACCTCGTAGGGTACATCGGCGCCACAGTACGAGGAGCAGCCTACAGCGTCATCGCAACCGCGATCGCGCAAGGCGTTTTGGCAGGGGTTGGATACTCCATCACCGGTGCGCCGCTGCCGCTCCTGCTTGCACTCTGCACGATGGTGTTTTCGCTTATCCCGTTCGGCGCGCCGCTCTTGTACGTCCCCATTTCCGCGTACCTGCTCTTCGGCTCAGGGCTTCCGTGGTACCACGGCGTGGGGCTCCTGGTATGGGGAATTGTAGTGGTGAGCACAGTTGACAACTTCTTGCGCTCAGTTCTCATTAGCCAAGCGACTCAGGTGTCGCCGGTAATCGTGTTCATAGGCGTGGTTGGCGGAGTGCTGTCATTTGGGCTGCTCGGCGTATTTATTGGTCCGGCGATAATTGGAATTGCGACGACGCTATGGCGTGATTTCGCTGAAGGGAGCCCTCCTGCCGGTAGCTAGGAGAGAGAGATCTCTTGGTCGCAAAGAGCCACAGTCTCTTTGGGAATTGAGGCGAGCTTCTCGGCCGGGCCGTTGAGCGTCACTGCGCCTTCAATCGACAGCGCATGACCAAACTCCACATTCCCCTTAACCGTGAAGCTCTTGGCCCCAACCAGAGAAGGCATCGCTTTCATGCGTGACTCGAAATCCTTGAGGAGGCCGAAGAAATGCGAATCGAGCGAAACAGACGGAAGCCCTGCGATTGTGCGCTTCGGATTCACGCTCAGGGTGAAGTCTTCACTCAGCACGTAGGCATCTGAACGGACAACCAACAGATCGTTGTTAGACTTGACCGGCGCGAATCGGCTCCGAGGAACCTGCAACGCTCTCGCCCCCTCAAACACCTCGATCGCGGCTCCCATCGCAGTCTCTATCTGGATGACGCGCCGGCTGCCGCGGTCCCGGGGATTAACCGTCTTTTTGTTGCTGATCAGCGGCAGCGGGATGCTGCCGTCGTGATCACGAGCCACCCGCACAACTGCTTCGAGGTCGAGCCAGATGTTGTTTGTGTTGAAGTGCCTGTACTTCTGAACGTCCTGGAACTCGGGGATGATCTCGCCGCCAGGAGCGGTCGGAGCCTGGCTGCTCTCGCGGAGCACGAGCCTGCCTGAGCTTTTGCGCCGCGCCAGGTGTCCACCCTTCGCATCGGCTTTCGTCCTCTCGGCGGTCTCCATCAGGAACGGCGCTCCGGAAGAGGCGAAATATCCGAGGATTGACGGCTCTACGGTGGCACCGAGATTGTCAGCATTCGCAACGAAGGCGTAGCGCTTCCCCATGGCCAGCAGCTTCTCTGCCAAGCCTGTGGCGAGTAGCGCTGCGTAAATGTCCCCATGTCCTGGCGGGTTCCAGTTGAGCTCCGCGACTGGCTCCTCCGCCGGAGACATCGTGTCGACGTAGATCTTCGGATGGCGGTGCTGCAGGAAGCTCACCGGCAGTCCGCCAGGGCTCAAGTCGCCGTAAGGCTCCATGGCACGCTTCACGTCCGCATCAGTAGAGAAGCTCGTCATGTGGATCAGCGGGATACTCGCCCCACTGCGTGCGCCGAGGACCTGCAGCTGCTTGGCGATAATATCGTTAAACGTGAGCCCCTCTTTGACCCTCAGCAGCGATTTGGCGCGCTCTAGCCCCATGGTGGTGCCGAGCCCGCCATTTAGCCGAATCACCGCGAGCTTGCCGAGCAGCTTCGTCCCCTCGCCGAGGGCGTTGTTGCACACCGAGACGGTGCTAAAGCAATCTATCTCTGCAACCGGCTCAATTTCAGCCTCTGTGATGATCCCGGTCTTGCCGAGGATAACGTCGTGGAAAAGACGCTCGAAGTTCTTGATCACGGCTTCCGGCAGCCCGTCGCGTCGCATCAGCGCCGCGGCTCGCTCTAGCCCTGCCTTGCTCTTCTCTGTGACCAACTACACCCCCTCGCAACGGCGGGCGGCTTCGCCCGCTTCCGCCGGTATAATGGTCAAAAAACCGGATTTTTGCACTATATTGATTACAGGGGGGCCGAGGTGCCGCTGATAGCTCGGTACACTGCGGAGTCCCTGCGCTGGATCAGGCACGGCGAGCAACCAGCCGGAATCAGGAGCGCGTCTCCGTCACACATATCGATGACTACACCGTCGCCCGTTTTGACCGAGGCTTGGCGCCCGAGGCACAGAAGAACCTCTGCTGTATTGCCGGGACTCAGAGTGGCGTCACCGCTACCGTAGGGGAGCAGCGACAAGGAGAACTCCTTGATCGGCAGACTGAACCCCGAGAATCCACCCTGCTGTTGGCGCGGCTCAATCAAGGGCGGCTGCTCACACGAGTAGTCGAGCATCTCCAGCAGCGTGGGGACATCCTTAAACTTTGGCGTCAGCCCGGCACGAACAACGTTGTCAGAGCAGGCCATGCACTCTACTAGGTCGCCTTCCAGGTAGGCATGCGGAACGTTCGGTCCGATGTAGATCGCCTTCCCCGGCAGCACTGTAACGATATTGAGCACAAAGAGCGCGAGGAGACCGACGTCGCCATTCCCGTATCTTTTGCGCAGCCGCTCAAGCAGCTCGATTTCGCGCGGGATCGACTCCTCTGCGACGAAGCGCTGAGCGATAGAAGTTACCGCCTGCTCAACGGCTGGGCGCGGCGCCTGCAGCAACGCCGAGAGCAGCGCCCGCCGCACTGCGGGCAGCTCCGAACCAGCTCGCGCTGCTTGCACCGCCGAGACTGAATGCTGGGGAACAATCTGAGACAGCTCGGGGAATCGCTCAAAGGTCTCGCGAAGATCTGCTGGAGCGCGAAAGCCGTACAGCAGCGTGACCGGCGTCAGGGGGATGCCCACTTCCGGCTTATGAGAAGCGTCTGGGTAGTTAATCGGATCGAGAATGTGCAGTTTGCGAGCAAGCTCTTGATCAGGATGCGCCTGGATCGAGAGCCCCCAACTCGGGTCAACAGAGAGCACTTTCAGGATGAAGGGCAGCGCCTGTGGGTGCCGCGTTGGCCCGATTAACGCTGGATGCGTTCGGGCCAGCTCTGCCAGAGACATCCATCCCTCTCCCGGAAGCTCAACGAGCGAGCACCCTTTCGGATGCCCTCCGAGCCAGTACTCAGCTAGCGGCCCATCAGGAGCCTCTCCGGGAACCATCGCAGAAATGCGCGACGCTCCCCCGACTTTTCCCCACGAGTACTTCTGCGTTGAGCCCTTGAGGCGCAGAGGCCGATGCCTCTCTCTGACTGCGCCTTGGCTTGGGTTGCTGCTGCTCATCGATTAACTTCCGTTACTGCCCGTACCAGGCGCCCCGAACGGCCTAAACCTCGACCGAATGGCCTCCAGGAGGCTACCGACAAAGCCCAATGGGAACAAGGGATTCCGAGCGGGTTTCAGCACTGTCGTAACACCCAAATCGCCAACGAGATTGAGAATATTCATGAGCTTCACTTGTAGGCTTCAGTAAGCCCCGAAATGCCTGTACCATAGAGGGGTTGTACTTACTGACGTCGAGAGTATGCGAGTCGCCTGTCTTTTTATTCCAAAGTCCTCTGGCTCGCTGGGTGAGACCTTTAACATGGTCAAGTACCTACTCTTCAACTCCACGCACTTTACTAACCAGTTACAGGAGATGTCGGAGAACACCACCGAGCCGTTCTCGCTGGAGTTCTACTCATGCGATGGGGTGATCTACGCGACAGTCGTGGCAGAGGAGAAGATGCTCCAGTACATCTGCTCAGCGATGTACGGCTGGTATTCAGACCTAGAGATCCGAGAGATGCCGGACTACACCCAACAGGTGACAGAACAAACACTCGTTGGCTCCAGCGACATGTACCTTGAGTTTCAAGACATTTTTCCTATCCAGACCTACAAGAACTTCTCGTGGAACAGCGTAGCTCCGATGCTGACCGCGATGTCTCGCGTACCAACTCAGGACCGCATGCTGATGCAGGTGCTGGTTCGGCCAATTAAAGACACGCCTCAGCTTCACGCCAGCCTCGCGTTCTCGCGCTTCCTCTCCCGCTTCCTACGCTGGACCCACTCACGCACGTGGATGCGACGAGCCTACTCAGGTCAGACGACAAAGATGATCCAGGAGAAGTGCCGCACGAGGCTCTTCCGCACAAATGTTCGAATTAGTGCGTTTCGCGAACTTCCCGAGGGTTTTACGAAGCAGGACCTACGCCGTGCAAAACTCGCTCTGACGCGCGACATCACATCGGTCTCAGGAACGGCCCAGTACCTCAGCACAACGGACCAGAATCGTCTCGGCTTCCGGCCAATTACATTCGGCACAGCGGCGCTCAAGAAGATCCAGCAGCGCCGCTTTGAACGGTCGTTCCGGCTCACTTCTGTCGAGGTCGCAACGTTGTGGCACCCAATCAGCCTCGGCAATGCGCCGTGCACAGCGCAGGTGCTATCCCGCAAGGCACCACCGCCGCCCACTCTACCCTCAGTGGTGGCAGATCCCCAAATCAGCTTCTTCGGACAAACTAACTTCCGGGACCAAACCTCGGACTTCGGCATCCGGCGCTTCGATCGTCGCCGACACCTCTACATCGTCGGAAAATCGGGCTACGGAAAGTCATGCCTCTTGCAGCTCTTAATCCGCTCGGACATCGAGAACGGCCATGGCTGCGCGATCCTTGACCCGCACGGCGACTTGGTCGACGATATTTTGAAGGCGATACCGCAACGACGCCACAAAGACGTGGTTCTCTTTGACCCGTCTGACTTGCAGTTCCCCCCAAGTTTTAACCCAATGATTCCCTCGCGCCCGGACCAGAAGGTGCGCGTTACCTTGAGCTTCCTAGACACCTTCAAGCGCGTTTTCGGCGCGGCGTGGTCAGACAAGATGGACCACCTCGTGCGCTACTCCATCATCGCTCTCATCAACATCCCGGGCACCAGCATCGTGTCGCTGCGGCGCATGCTCTCGGACGATGACTTCCGCCGAGAAGTTGTCAGCCGCTGCCCAGACGAGTCGGTACGACGCTTCTGGGAAGTCGAGTTTACTTCTCGCCGGAGCGAATTCGAGGCAGGGCCCGTGTCGCAGCTCCTCAACCGGCTGGACGAGCTGCTTGCCACCGACATGATGCGCAACATCCTCGGCCAGCCGACGAACAGCTTCGACTTCCGTGACTTCATGGACAACCGGAAGATCGTGC
This sequence comes from uncultured Bdellovibrionales bacterium, assembly GCA_964413875.1. GTDB lineage: Bacteria > Bdellovibrionota_C > UBA2361 > UBA2361 > OMII01 > OMII01. The sequence continues at coordinate 30,491 of CAYPUA010000027.1, read as the reverse complement.
TCTTCAAGATCTCAAAGGGCGTTCTCGGTGCGGAAAATGCCTCGCTGCTCGGATCGCTTATTATCTGGAAGCTCTACGAGGCAGCAATGTCACGCGCCGACACCGCAGCAGAGTCCCGACAAGACTTCTACTTCTACGTTGACGAGTTCCAGAACTTCGCCACGAGCTCCTTCGGAGAGATCCTGAGCGAGTCGCGCAAGTATCGCCTGTGCATGACTTTCGCCAACCAGTACCTGGGGCAGTTTGCCGGCGACATCAAGGCCTCTGTGTTTGGCAACATCGCTAACCTCATCGCATTCCGAACCGGAGCCGACGACGCCGGCACGGTGGCAAACGAGTTCAAGCCGAGATTCTCCTCGGACGACCTCCTCAACCTCCCGCTGCGCGAGTTCTACGTGAAGATGTGCGTCGACGGCGAAGTCCAGGAGGCATTCTCAGGCCGGACACTCGACCTAAAAGATCCGGAAAATGCGAGTCAGAACGTGCAGGCCATCATCGAGGCATCTCGCAAGAAGTACTCCACCCCCCTGGCCCAAGCCGAGGAGCTGCTGGCGCTCTCCGAAATCATGTCTCCGCGCGCTATCGGCATCCGGTAGTCCCGCTTTTCCAATACAGCGTTATAATTACCGGCTTCTTGCTGCAACGGGAAGCGATCAGCTGAGCCCGGTAATCTAAGAGAGGGATCATGCTAAACGGGGGAGTCTCCCTCTAGAAAGGCGAACATGCACACGGTAGCACTCTTCGGAGCGGGAAAGATCGGCGAGGCGATATCAGCTCTCTTAGCCTCTTCGGGCCGCTACACCGTGCGAGTCTGCGACGGAGACATCAATCGTGCCAAGGCGATCGCACAGCAGTGGAAGTCGTGTGAAGCGCACCAGCTCTCGCTCGCCGACCCAGCGTCGATCAAAGCCCTCCTGCAAGGCTGCTCGCTCGTCATGAGCGCCCTGCCCTTCGCCTGCAACAAAACAGTCGCTCAAGCCGCAGCCGACGTGGGCGTTCACTACGCTGACCTTACCGAAGACGTTGACACGTCTCACTTCATTGCAAGCCTCGCAACAAAGTCATCAGTCTGCTTCATACCGCAGTGCGGCATAGCGCCTGGCTTCGTCAGCATCGCTGCCGCTCACCTTGTAAAGCTCTTCGACAAGGTCGACTCGGTGAAGATGAGAGTTGGCGCGCTCCCGATCTACCCAACGAATCGGCTCAAGTACAACCTCACCTGGTCAACCGATGGCTTAATCAACGAGTACTGCAACCCGTGCGAGGTGATCCTGGACGGGCGGCTGATAAAAGTTCCGCCACTTGAAGGGTACGAGCGATTTTCTCTCGACGGCGACGAGTATGAAACCTTCCACACCTCGGGCGGGCTCGGAACGCTCTGCCACACCCTGGACGGCAAGGTGCGCGAGCTCAATTACAAAACGATCCGCTACCCCGGACACCGAGACCTTGTGGCATTCCTTCTGGAAGACCTGCGCTTCCACGACGACCGCGACAGCTTAAAGAAGATCCTTGAGCGCAGCCTCTCTACAACGAAGCAGGACAAGTGCATGATCCTCGTTGAGGCCACGGGCTACGACCAGGGCCGGTTCTGCCAGAAGACCTACGCCAGCACGGTGTACAACCAGGTGATCTTCGGGCAGCACTTCGGAGCAATTCAAGCGACAACTGCCGCGGGGATCTGCGGGGTGATAGACCTTCTGCTGGA
>CAYPUA010000027.1:0-28683 GCA_964413875.1 uncultured Bdellovibrionales bacterium | reverse complement strand
GCTCCGGTTATGGGCAGGGAAATAGCACTAGGCTTCTTCAAGCACCTTAATAATCCGATCAAGCGCGAGATCGAGGTCCTGCTTCGAGATAGTGAGCGGAGGCGCCAAGCGAATAGTTTGAACGCGGGTGTCTTTGCACAGCACACCGGCATACTTAATCTTTTTGCAGAAATCTTTGGCGGTGCCGGCAGCCGGATCGATATCGAACCCGATCATAAGGCCCTTTCCGCGGACCTCTTTCACGACACGAGACTTCATCCCCTTGAGCCGCATCAAGGCGTGCGCGCCAAGCTCCGCCGCACGCTCGTGCGGCTTCTCTTCGCGGATCAGGGCGATAACCTCGCGCGCAATCGCGCACGCAAACGGATTGCCGCCGAAGGTGCTGCCATGAGTTCCTGGGGTGAAGACCTTCATCACATCAGCGTTGGCGGCGATGCACGAAATCGGAATGATGCCGCCACCAAGCGACTTGCCGAGGATGTACATGTCTGGCTGCACTCCTTCGTGCTGGCATGCGAATACCTTTCCAGTTCGGCAGAGACCAGTCTGAATCTCGTCAGCCACCATCAAGATCTTCCGCCGTGTGCAGATCTCTCGTAGGTTCTTAAGGAAGCCTGTTGGCGGAATAATCACTCCACCTTCGCCGAGAATCGGCTCGAAGATGATGCCGGCCGTGTATTCGTTGATTGCATCCTCGACAGCAGCGGGGTTGCCGTACTCCACCATCCGGAATCCTCCGGTGAACGGCCCGAAGCCCTTCTGGCTCAGTGGCGAGGAGCTGAACCCAACAATGGTAGTGGTGCGGCCGTGGAAGTTGTCCTTGAAGACTAGGATCTCAGCACGGTTCTCTGGGATGCCCTTGACGTCGTACCCCCACTTTCGCACTGCTTTCACGGCGGTCTCAACCGCCTCGGCACCTGAGTTCATCAGCAGCACTTTGTCCATGCCGCACAGCTCCGCCAATTCCTTGCACAGGTATGCAACCGAGTCGGCGTAGTAGGCGCGGCTGACGAGGGTGAGCGTGTCGAGCTGGGCGTGAGCGACCTTCGTGATACGAGGATTCTGGTGGCCAAAGTTGAGCGCGCTGTAGGCGCTCAAGCAGTCGATGTAGCGGTGGCCGTCGACGTCCTCGACCCAGGCGTTTTGCCCCGAGCGGATAACCACCTCGAGCGGCGCGTAGTTCTGGGCAGAGTACGCCTCCGTCATCTCGATGAGCTCCCGGGACTTCTGGTAGTCGTTCGACATAGCTTGGGAAAGTGGTTTCATGGCCATACGTGCCCCTATAGTATACCGCAGTCCGACCTGTCGCGACTACTTAAGAAGAATCAGCAGTGAGGAGCGCTGGTACCGTGCACACCCGTCCTGGCGCAAAACAACTGCCCGAACCCCTTAAAACTTCGCAAACCCCGGGAATCGCGGAAACGGAATTACGTCGCGGATGTTCTGCATACCCGTCACGTACATCAGGAGCCGCTCAAAGCCGAGCCCGAAGCCCGAGTGCGGCACGGTGCCGAACTTTCGCAGCTCAAGGTACCACCAGTAGGCAGACTCATCGAGCCCCATCGCCCTGATCTTCTCGAGCAAAACATCGTGACGCTCCTCTCTCTGCGAGCCGCCGACGATCTCTCCAAGGCGCGGCACGAGCACGTCCATCGCGCGCACCGTCTTTCCGTCCTCATTGAGACGCATGTAGAACGCCTTTATCTCCTTCGGGTAGTTAACCACCGTTACAGGGCCTTTCACGTGCTCATCGGTCAGGTAGCGCTCGTGCTCTGACTGCAGATCAATCCCCCACGAGACTGGGTACTCAAAGCTCTTGCCGCTGCGCTGCAGAATCGAGATCGCTTCGGTGTAGTCGAGGTGCGTGAACTTTGATTCCACCACAGCTTGCAGGTTCTCAACGTGCCCTGGCTGCGCCCACTCCTGAGAAGCTAGGAACTCAAGCTCCTTCGGGCATTTCTCAAGCAGCTCGCGGATCACCGCCTGCACGAAGTCCTGCGCGAGCGCCATGTTGTCCTCTAGCTCGTAGAAGGCCATTTCAGGCTCTATCATCCAGAACTCTGCCAGGTGGCGAGTGGTGTTTGAGTTCTCTGCACGGAACGTCGGGCCAAAGGTGTAGATCTTTGAGACCCCCATGGCACAAATTTCGCCCTCAAGCTGCCCGGAGACCGTTAGGCTGGCTGGCTCCTTGAAGAAGTCTTCAGCGTAGTCGACTTTGCCGTCTACTCGGGGTGGCGCGTCGATGTTGAGCGTTGTGACGTGGAACATCTGCCCCGCCCCCTCACAGTCTGACGTGCTGATGATCGGGGTGTTGAGGTAGAAGAATCCGCGCTCCTGGAAGAATCGGTGCACAGCGAACGAGGCCGCCGAGCGCAATCGCAGCACAGCTCCCATCGTAGCAGTACGCGGCCTGAGGTGCAGCACCTCGCGCAGGAACTCAAGCGAGTGCGCCTTCTTCTGTAGCGGGAACTGCTCTGGGTCGGCTTCGCCGACCAGCTCAAGCTGCTTGACCTGGAACTCGTACTTCTGCCCCTTGGCCGGCGAGAGAACTAGCTCTCCCGCAGCGCGAATCGAGGCTCCGGTGGAGAGCTTCGCCGCCACCGCCTGGTAGTCCGGGCTGTTTGGGTCAAGGACGAGCTGCAAATTCCCCACGCTCGTCCCGTCAGAGAGCTCGATGAACGAGACTCGCTTCGACTGCCGGTGGGTCCGTATCCAGCCAGCGATCTCTGTCTGGCCGACGGGCACCCGATCTTCAAGGATATCGCGAATCGAGGTTGGAAGGGGCATCAAGTCACTCCTCTCCGGAGCGGGCAGCTGGAGCCAGCCCCCAGCATGCGCAGCGGCAGCTGCCTTTCGGCACTCCGGCTACAAAAAGAAAAAAGAATCGGGGTGACAAGATTTGAACTTGCGACCTCTAGTTCCCAAAACTAGCGCTCTAGCCGGGCTGAGCTACACCCCGATGACCGACGACCCGCGAGGTTAGCTGCTTCACGGAGAGGAAGCAAGTTCCCGTTGTTTTTAGGCGATTGGCGGGTGATTATGCCGCCGGAGGATACCGATGATGCCAGTTCAGCCCCGGGAAAGCACAGCCAAAGAAGCGCCGCAGGCCAGCTACGTAGTGCTACGCGTACCCGACCTTGAGCGCTCAGCGAGTTTTTACCGCTCGCTCGGCCTGGCGCTTACCGAAGAGAAACACGGCGATGGCCCGCTCCACTACTCATTCCCCCTCTCGGCTGATGTGGTTTGCGAACTGTATCCACTGCGTGCTGGGAGCCCAGCTCCGGCTCAAGGAATCCGGCTTGGCTTTGCAGTGCCGGATCCTGACAGAGTCCGAGCGGAGCTGGCACGCTCCGGCTACAGCATCTCCGACGGCTACACCCCAGGGTCATTCGTCGTAGTCGATCCGAGCGGAAATCAGGTCGAGGTCGCGCCCAAGCTAGCGTAGCTCCACCATGCAAGAGAAAGATCTGCTCATCGTTGGTGCCGGTCCTGCCGGTTTGTCGTTATCATCGGCCCTGATGCCGGACATGGCTGTTACCTGCATCTCAGAGCGCCCGAGCCAGAAAGCATCTCACTCTCGCGCCACCGGCATTCAGCCGCGCACCCTTGAGTTACTGGGCGCAAGTGGCATCCTCGATGCGGTGCGGCGCGAGGCTATTACTCTGCGAGGGAATATCATCTACCTCGACGGCGAGCGGCTGCGCGCCCTGTCGTTCTTCGACCCAGTTACGAGAGAACACGGCCTGTCGTTAGACCAGCGCCGAATTGAGTCGCTGCTCCTTGAGCAGCTTGAGAGAGCCGGCCGCTCAATCGAGTGGGGCACGTCCCTGGTGGATCTTGAGGATCTCGGCCACTCTGTGCGCGCCGAGATCCAGCGCGAAGATGGCTCAGTCGAACAGTGGCGCTGCAATCGGGTCGTTGGCTGTGATGGCGGCCGGAGCGCCGTACGCAAGCTCGCAAAAATTGATTTCCCAGGGCGTACCTACGAAGAGAGGAGCTTCGTTCTCGATGTGCTCGTGCGCGGCGAGCTGGAACCGGGCTACATGCATTTCTTCGTTGGCAAGGATAGTCGGCTCGTGCTCGTTCCCCTCAATGACCGCGGAGCTTTCAAGGCTAGCGGAGCCTTGCCATCTGACAAATCCGGAACTCTTGAACAGCAGTTCCTTGAGATGGTTGCCCTGCATGGGCGCGGCCGTCTCTCGGTAGAGCCGCTCACTCCAATTACAACCTACGTCATGCACGCGAGACTCGCCGAGACATTTCGGATTGAAGACCGAATCTTTCTGTGCGGTGACGCAGCGCACCTCTTCCCCCCAAACGGAGGACAGGGCATGAACCTCGCGCTTGAGGATGCGCACGAGCTTGCAGCGGCGCTTAACCTCTTCACCCGCTCAAACGAGAGAGTGCACCTTGAGTCCTACTCAGAGCGACGTGAGGAGGCGCGCCGAGCGCTTGCATCCGTATCTGCTGCGAAGGATCGTTATTCGTACGAGTCTCTTCTCTCCGGCGTCAACTTCGCCACAGAACAGGAGCGGATTCAGCAGGAAGAGCTGTAGCTTTTCCTCTCTCGCTACCGCAGCCGCAAAATCTGCTCTCTGCCCCGCTCCTCCTCCACAACCACCTCCTGCTGCGAGATGCTTCGCACCACGGACTGCCCCCCAATGCGCGTGCCCTCCCGCAACATAAACCCCAAGCCGCTTGCGTCCTCTACCGAGGCGCCGAAGCGCCCTTCCATATCCCGCACGATAGCGACCAGACGGAGCTGTGACAGCTCAAGCTGCTCAAGGCTTGGGCGCTCCCGCGGCTTGCTGCTGCGTGTATCCTCGCGGGCGAACGGATCCCGCAGCGGCTCCTCACTCGCTGACTCGCTTTCATCATTCTTCGTCGGAGCTTTCTGTCGCTTCGCACCCTTCGGAGTGCGCTGAGCTTTCTGATCCGTCTTGCCGGGGCTTAACGACACGAACTGGGGAGTCTTTGGCTCGCTGCGGTGATCGAGCAGGTAGCCGATGCCAAGTATACCGATCGCTGTAGCGCCGATAGCAACATTTCGGATTGATGACGAGTAGGCCATGGAGCTACGCGGCCGCCGCCCTCCTGCCCCCTTGTGAGCGCACAAACGGCGTGCCTCCGCTTAGGATATTAGAGAGCCTGTCGAGCGACCTGTACGAGACGGCTTCGGCTACCATTTCGTCTGACACCTCGTCGGTGCCGCTTAGGTCAGCGATCGTGCGCGCCACCCGAAGCACCCGCGTGTAGCCGCGCGCACTCAATCCCAGCCGCTTCACGGCCTCGCTCAGCAGCGTGCGCCCACCTGATGAGATGTTGAGCTGCGCCCGTAACATGCCATCAGAGACCTCAGCGTTTAGCACCGCTTGGCGAGAGAGCTGCCGTTCACGGGCTGCGAAGACACTCTCTGCCGGGGGCGAAGCTCCAGCCACCGTGCGAGCGGGCGACCACACCAAGCGATCAATATCCACCGACTCAAGCTCGACGTGCAGGTCGATACGGTCAAGGATCGGCTGAGAGAGCTTGGCGACGTAGTCACGGATGGCGTGGTGCGAGCAGCGGCAGCCGCCCCCTTTCGTTCCGAACCGCCCGCACGGGCACGGGTTCATCGCCGCTACGAGCTGAAAGCGCGCCGGGTAGTTGAGCGACGCTTTCGCTCGCGCTACCTGCACCCATCCAGTCTCCAGGGGTGAGCGCATCGCTTCGACCGTGCTGCGCCGGAACTCCGGAAACTCATCGAGAAAGAGCACGCCACGGTGAGCAAGGCTCACCTCTCCCGGTCGAGGCATCGTGCCGCCTCCGATCAGGCCAGCGTCGCTTATGACGTAGTGCGGCGAGCGGAATGGCCTAACTCCGGCAAGGATCGGCGCGGTGCGCTGTCCGGCGATGCTGTGAATGCGAAGCACCTCTAGGATCTCGCTCCCGCTCAGCGGCGGCAGGAGCGACGCGAGTCGCTCAGCGAGCATGCTCTTGCCGCAGCCGGGCGGGCCGATCATGAGCAGGTTGTGCCCACCTGCAGCAGCGATCGCCAGCGCCCTCTTCGCCCCTTCCTGCCCTAAGACATCATCCAGCGCCTTAGCAAACATGTGAGGCTCACTCACCGGCTTCTCCGCGTAGGTTGGCTTCTCTCTTCCGGTTAGCACCCGTAAGGCTTGTGGCAGTGAGGAAACTGGTATCGCCCTGACACCATTTACTACCGCAGCTTCGCTACAGTTGGCTGCCGGCACCATGATGTGCTGATACCCAGCTTGCGCAGCCGCGAGCGCGTGCGCTGTGAGCCCTGGTGTCTCTTTTACCTCGCCAGTGAGTGAGAGCTCGCCGACAGCAGCTACCTTGTCGAGCGCCGACTGCCCGACCCCACCTGCTGCACAAGCCAACGCGAGCGCGATCGGCAGGTCGAAGGCAGCGCTCTCCTTCCTCACCTCTGCAGGAGCGAGGTTGACCAGGATGATGCCGGGGATGTCGTAGCCTGAGTGCTGCAACGCCGTCAGGATCCGGTCGCGCGACTCGCGCACTGCAGCACCCCCAAGGCCGAGGATGGTGAACTTGGCACTGCCGTTCTTGACGTGCACTTCGGCATCAACCGGGACGGCGTCTAGCCCGACGATGCAGCTTGTGTGAGAGGTTGCGAACATACCAATCGGGTGTTCGGACGCCGCCCAATTTTGTTGCCTCGGCACGGTACGGGTTGTGCTTTTAAAGAGTCGAATTTCGAAGCTCGCGGCTGGTTTCAGCCACTTAACGGTTCTGTACGGCAAGATTTTCCGTTCTTTTCATGGCATCAGAGGCAGAAACAACTCAGGGGAGCAAAGATAGCCTGGCGCGCGATATCTGGGGTCGTATCCCCCCGGAGGAGCGGCTGGAGGTTTTAGCGGATGCTCAGGCCAAGGGGGTCCAGGCTGCGCTGCTCCTGCTCCTCATGGCGTTCAGCGTCGCTCTGGGCTTCAAGCGCCCCTGGATCTTCTTTAGCTCGCTGCTGCTGGCTCCCTTCGCTTTCCAGATCATGTCCTCCAAGGCCTGGAACATGGCGAAGGCACGCCCGATGCTTGAGTACGCCGCCGCTCGTGCCACCGCACGTCTCTTCGCCCTGAATGCAGGTGCCCGCAGTGTTGAGCCTGCACTGATGTTCCGCGCCGAACTGCAGCCTAGCGTCACAGCGGATGACTTCGACATCACCGATGAAGAGCTGCTTGAGAAGCCCACCGCCAAGCCGGTATGGGTGAGCCTCTTCGCCGACACAATCGTAATCGCTGCCGAAGGCCCCAAGGGCGCAAGGCTTGAGCTAGCCCACTCGCTCTTCGCGAACTTCTCTATCACGGCGGAGGGCTTTGAAGAGGGCGACGATGCAGGATCAAAGAGGCTCTCAATCGAAGTTGAGTCACGGCCTGGAACGGTATCTCGCTGGACACTCGACTCCCGTCATCCGGCAACGCTGCTGGCATGCGAGCGCCGCGCCAAGGCCTACATCGTCCGCCATCAGCGTGAGCTAGAAGAGCAAGAGCGCCGTAACCTTGAGCGACAGCAGCGCGACCAAGGGCGCCTGGCAGCATCGAGACCACGCGCCGCTCAAATTGGGCTAGGCTCTCCCTCAGCCTCTGCCCCAGCGTAAATACAACGCCGTTTCCCTAAAAGCCCCCTCTTTTAGGCACTCTAGCTAACCTTTAGAGCACCACCCCCCTGCGCGGGGAGCATCATAATCGATGCGTAATCTCTCTACTATTTGCGCAGGTTTTAGCCATGCACTTTTACCGCCGCCCCTCACTTCGCAAAGTCTCTGCAGCCGCAGCTCTCGTTATGGCGCTCGGGCTCGCAGCAGCCCCCGTAGCTGTCGCTGAGCGCAAACTCTCTGGCGCCGTGACTCTCTCTTCAAAAGATCGCGTATCAGTCGTGCTCGACCGCGAGACCGCAGATGATGGCAGCTACGTTGTTCTCAAAATCGTCACGCCCCAAGACGTCAAGATCGAAGCATTCATGCTCCCTTCTCCTCCACGTATCGTGCTCGACCTGACAGGAGCGAGCGTCAAGCGTAGCGAGACCCTCAATGCCCCTACGAACGATGTAGTGAAAGCGGTCAGGCTCGGCTCTCATCCAGGGAAGCTGCGCGTAGTCGTAGACCTAGTTAAGGCAGAAGCTCCGAAGTACGACTGGAAGGCCGGGAAGCGCCAGGTGATCCTGCGCATGCTTGAAAAGGCGGCTCCAGCCGCCGCGCCCGAAACAACGCAGCCTCCTACCCAGCCCGTAGCTCAGGCCCCTCAACTACCGGCAGAGAAGGCCGAAGAGCCGAAGCTGCCCGAAAGCGCCGGAGAAACTGACGCGATCTCGCTCGGCGAGACCGAGAAGCAGGCCAAGGAAGAGGCGCCACAAGCCGCTCCCCAAGAAAAAGCCGTAGAGCCTGCTCTTCCGGCCCAGGAGCCGGAGAAGCCCGCCCAAGCGCCGCAAGAGGAGAAGATTGCCCCGACAGCAGTCGCGCAAGAACCGACGCTCGCTCCGACAACAGCTCCACCGGCAGAGCAGCCTGGTTCGCTCGGAGCCGCTGCCGCAGCAGCCCCGCAAGCCACAACGCCGCCTACAGCTCAGGGCGACATCAAAGTGATCGGCTACCGCTTCGAGTACGGCGAGCCAGGGAAGACACCGATCCTCAAAGTAACGCTCAACTCAAACGGCGCCTCCGCACAGATCAGCAAGGTAGACAGCACTACCTACAAGATCGTCGTGCCGAAGAGCGCTCTCGCTAACGAAGAGCTGGTTCTCCCTCAGTTCCCGCCCGCCGACTTCGTCGGATTCATCATGGTGATGAGCGAAGAGGTCTCAGGATCCGTCGAGATCACCGTGAGTGTCGAGGAGGGAGTGACCCTAAACACGATGGTGAAGGGTGACGAGATCTGGGCACTGGCTTCGGGCACATAAACGAGGACGTACCCGAACAGCCCTTCGATCCCGCCAGTATCGAATCAGCCCACAAAGAGAGCAGCGAGAACAACGAGGGGCACCATTCACGGGGCAATCCTGCCGCTCAAGCAACTCCTGGCCGCCAAACTTTCTCCCTATCGGGAACGGCAACGGCTCCGGGTCCGGCTCCGGCTCCCGCCCAAAGGCGCGCCACCCCACGAAGAGCAAGCGTTAATTAGTCTCTCTTACGGAAAGATCGAGCCGGCGCCGTTGCCGGAGCCGTTACGGGAGCCGCAGCCGTTGCTGTGGCCGCTCCCGTTCCGGGACCAATCTGTTTTAGGTGTAGGAGCTGAGCAGCCCCCCTTACAATCGCTCAATCTTGAGCGACTCCCCGTTCAGCTTAAGCAGCGACCCCTTGCCATTGATGCTAGTCTCCAGCACCACATCACGCTCCCAGAGACGGGCTACGTGCTTCAAGGTGTGCTCAGCGTACTCAAGCTGCAGGTCACGGCCGTCGTGGTAGTGCTTGAGGTACAGGGTCCGGTTCTTGCCAAAATCAGCGTCTTCTACCTTGATGACCGGGATTGAGCCGGTGCCGACGTTCTTAATCATCGTGTCGCGCACCTCCTTCCAGGCTTCCTCGTTCGGAAGCTTGGTCACGACCCGCTCCTTGCCGCGGCGCTCATGCTGGAAGAGGTTTAAGTCCTCCATCAGCTCCTTGGTCAGGAATCGCCGCAGGAACGACTGGTCACGGTCGGTCTCTCGAACCTCGAAGATCTTCTTTCGGCCTGGGGTATCGTTCTCGTCCTGCGAGCTCTCCCGCTTCGGCTGATCCTTGGTGTCCCACTCACGCCCGGTGTCCCCCTCGTTCCAGCGCCGCTCGATGTCGTGCCACATCACGAAGCCGAGGTGGTACGGGTTGAGCCCGCCTGGGTGCGGCCGCAGCACTTGGTTGTGCCGAACGAGAAACTCCAGGTGCATGCCCTGAGGGAGCTGAAGCTCGTTGAGGATCTTGTGGTGCCAGTAGCTGGCCCAGCCCTCATTCATGATCTTGGTCTCCATCTGCGGCATGAAGTACTGGGTCTGGCTGTCGACGATGTGCAGCAGGTCACGCTTCCACTCCGAGAGGTACGGATTGTACTGCGCGATGAACTGCAGCAGGTTCTCCTGCGGCTCCACCGGCGTCTTGGAGAGGTCAGGCGCCTTGTACTCTTGCGCCGGGTGTATCTCGCGCCACGGATCAGGCGCCGCCTGCGCCCGCTCCCAAGCACGCATTCGCGCCTCATCCTCTGAGAGCTGGTGAATGGCGAGGTTTCGGGATCGCTGGTAGCAGATGGCGTGGGCGTGATCGATGACAGCCTCGACCGCCTCAACACCTATCGAGGGATCCTCCATGTAGCTCGCTACCCGGTTCGCCTGGTTCTTGAACATCTCAAGGACGTGCCGGGCATCGGTGCCGGAGGTAAAGGTAAAATTATTGGCGAAGAAGTCGTTGTGCCCGTACACGTGCGCGATCGTCAGCACCTGGAGCAGCAGCGAGTTGTCGCGCATCAGGTACGCCAGGCACGGGCTTGAGTTGATCACCATCTCGTACGGCAGCCCCGAGACTCCGTAGTCGTACATCGTCTTCTGCCGCTCGTACGCCTTGCCGTACGACCAGTGCGAGTAGTGCGACGGCATGCCGGTGTACGCCATGTACCCGAGCATCTCGTTGTGGTCGCAGATCTCAAACTCTTGCGGGTAGCAGTTGAGCCGGTACCGGTCGACGAGCTCCTTAATCTTCTCGTCCCAGACAGCAAGCTCGTCGATGTTGAATGACATGGCTGTTACGGCGCTGCTGACGCCGCTCCTTCGCTGTTCTGTGGACCAAACACCTTCCCGTGGGCTGAAACGCCGCTCGCCCTATCCTTCATCAGGAAGCTGCGGAAGCCCTCCCACAGGTCCTCCTTCTTCTCGATAGTGATCATGTGGAAGTTGGGCGCCTTGATGGCGCTAAAGACCTCAAGCATGCTGCCGCTGTAGTAGGCGCTACCTGAGGGCTTAATCTCCCCGTAGCCGAACAGGTTACACACCTTGCACAGCTCTTCCGCAGCCTGCAGCGCGCGCTCGTTGTCAGAGTAGAAGTTATCGCCGTCAGAGCAGTGGAAGGCGTACACGTTCCACAGCGCCGGGTGGTAGCGGTCCTGAATGATGTCGAGCGCCTTGCGGTACCCTGATGAGATGTACGTTCCGCCCGACTCGACCTTGTGGAAGAAGTCAGCTTCAGGCACCTCCTTCGCTTCGGTGTGGTGCGCGATGAACACCACCTCGACGTTGTTGTACTTCTGGCGCACGAACTGGAAGAGCAGGAAGTAGAAGCTGCGAGCCAGGTACTTCTTCACCGTTCCCATCGAGCCTGAGGTGTCCATGATGCAGAACACGACCGCATTCGACGCCTCTTTCGTCGTCGGGGCTATGTGGAAGTAGCTCATGTCGTCTTTGTGGAACGGGAAGCGCTGCTCCTCGTCCTCCATGTCGATATCCCTGCTGCCCTGCACGGCGAGCTTGCGGCGGACGCGGTTGCGCGCAGTAGCGCGCTTGTCGAGCCGCGGCCTAATTCCCGCCTTGCGATGCCCTTTGCGCTTGCGCGCATCCTCGGACATGACCTCTTTGATGGCCTTCTTCTCAAGCTCTGGCAGCTCGAGGTCATCAAACATAATAGCGATGAGCTCTTCGAGGGTGATATCCGTCTCGAATGCGTCGACGCCCGGCTGGTTTCCGCCCTGCCCTTGGCCTTGCCCCTGACCGTCTCCCTGGCCCTGCTCGACCACGTCGCCCGGTTTCTGGTTTCCGTCGCCCTGGGCAACGCCCGGCGCATTGTCTCCGTAAATGAAGCGGTACTCTTTCACCGAGCGGATCGGCACCTTGATGATCTTGTCCCGATCACGCCCGATAATCGACTCTTCGGCCAGGATGTCGCCGATGTTGTCGCGAATCGAGTCCTTGATCTTCTGCCTATGCCTTAGCCGGTCGCGCGCGCTCCTGTCGGAGCGTTGTGAGGTTGGGGTGTACGGACGAAAGATCGTGGACATCAGCGTCGAGGCGCCTCCTGAGCCCTGTTAGTCTTTCCAGAGATTGTTCGCGGCGTACTTGAGGATGATGTCCACGCAGCTCGCCGGGTATCCGTTCCTGATGAGCTGTTCGACCATGCGGTTGTACTTCTTGTGCTGGTCGTCATCTCGGGTGCGGGCCTTGGTGATGATGCGCGAAACGTCGCGCACGCTCGCCATGAGCTTCTTCTCAATCGCCTCTTTCAGCGGCTCGTAGCTCTCGTAGGTGACCTTCTCGCCACGGCGTCCGGCTGACCACAGGTACGCGATGACCTCCTGGCGGAAGCCGTCACAGGCGGTGCCGATGATCGCAATCTGCTCCTCAATCGACTTCATGAAGCCCTCGTCTGGCTCCATCGTCTCGCCGGTGCTGCGGTCCTTGAACTTCTTCTTGGTAACGTACGACTCGGCGTGATCGAGGTAGTTCTGGAAGAGCGACTCTGCCTGCTCCTGGTAGGAGTAGACGAAGGCCTTCGTGATCTCCTTCTCGAGCACCTCGAGGTACTCCTTGTGGAGCGTATCCTGGAGGAACTCGAGGTAGCGCTTCTTGACGTCATCGGCGAAGTCCGACTCCTTGACCATGTGCACGAGCGACTCGCGAACTGAGATCGGATGGATCGCATTCTGGTCGATGTTGTCAGAGAGCGCATTGTCGAGCGCCTTCATGATGAAGCGCGTCGAGATGCCGTTCATCCCCTCGCTCTTCGCCTCTTCACGCAGCTCGACGACGTCGATCTTCTTGGTCTTGCCCTTCTCAACAACCTCTTCACCGTTGTAGAGCTTGAGCTTCGTCATCAGGTCGCACTTGTTGGTGGGCTCAAGCCGAGAGAGGATGGCGAACATCGAGGCGATCTCGATGGTGTGTGGCGCGATGTCAGCCGTGAACTGCGACTGGCGGATGATCTTCTTGTAGATCTTCACCTCCTCCGAGAGCCGCAGGTTATACGGCACCTTTACGGTGACGATACGGTCGAGGATCGCCTCGTTGGTGTGGTCGCTCTTGAACTTCTTCCACTCTGCTTCGTTGGAGTGCGCCACGATGCAGGTGTCGACGTAGATCATGCCGTGCCGTCCTGGCGCTGGGATCGACTTCTCTTGGGTCGCAGTTATCATGGCGTGCAGGTACTCGGTCTCGTTCTTGAACACTTCGATAAACTCAACCATGCCGCGGTTGCCCACGTTGAGCGCGCCGGAGAGGTCGAGCACACGGGGGTCACCCTCAGAGTACAGGTCGAGCTTCGAGATATCCTCGCCGCCGATCAGCACGCTTGTGTCCTGGTTGTTTGGGTCTACTGGCGGGACGACACCGATACCGCGCTTGGCGCGGATACTGAGGTCATACGTCCTGACTGGGAAGTCTTCCCACTTGCCCTGGTGCTCCTCCTTCAAGCGGTAGCGGCACACTGGGCATAGGTCGCCTTCGATTTCAACGCCGAGCATCTTGGAGAACTCCTTCCGCAGGTGGCGCGGAACGAGGTGCAGCGGCTCTTCGAACATCGGGCAGTTTTCAATCGCAAAAATTGGCGGTAGCTGCTCAAGCCCCTTCTTGAGCCGCTCAACGAGCGAGCTCTTTCCTGAGCCCACGGGCCCCACGAGGTAGAGCACCTGACGGCTCTCTTCTCCCTTGAGCGAAGCAGAGTGAAAGTAGCGGACGATCTGATTGATGGTCTTCTCCATCCCGAAGAATTCGTCTGCGAAGAAATTGTAGACCTTGAGCTTCTCGCCCTTGAAGATGCGCTTCATGCTGGGGTCTTGCTCGAGGTCAACCTCGACCACCCCGCGGTCGATCATCATGTCGTAGAGCCGCTTGTGCGAGAGCTTATGGAGCCCTGTGTTCTCGCGAATCTGCTCGAGGTACTCGAGCATGGTGCCCTTCCATGAGGACTTCTTGCGAGTCTCGCGATCTTCGTCGATCAGCCGCTGGAAATCGTTGTTGTTGTCGTTGCTCATGGAACCTTCTCCTCACTCAGGAGCGCCACTGCAACCGCCCGCTCCGGGCTGCTGCCATCGGCGCTTTTTTTACGGGCCGTTCACTGCCACCGGAGATCAACAACCTTACTGGCTCTCTCCGCTGCGAGACGCACCTTCCTGCCACAACGCGAGGGGTGCCTCGTTGCTAACTGCCTGTGGCGCCGAAATTCGGGCCACACCGTCAACCGTGAGATGCCTTACTTCCAGGGTACGCGATGGAGGCTGAAGTCCACAATGTGAAACGCCTGCTAGATCACGACCTTTGACGCAATGCTCCCCTAAATTCAGATGCCCGCTTGCCCTGAATTGATTGACCTAAGGGTCTATTTCGGCGGAAAGATTTTTTGTCTTTACGAATTGTGCCGAGCCCTAGTTTGCTGGAAACCACTACCCAGGGACTGCCGCCGCGGGTCTTTGCCCGCCCACCACTGCGGAAATGTGGGTGTTTTTGCCCTTTTTTACCTCACGGCATGGGCTCTACAGCTCTTTCAAAAGAGCCAAAGAAAAAAACGGGACGGTGTTCGATCGCTGCCCGGTGGCCCTAAATGAACGGGTGGCCCGAGAGGCAGCGATGCGCTGTACGGCTTGTGCCCCAGGCTGCCGTCAAAAGCGAGCTAACTCGCTGCGAAATCTTGAGGTTATCGACCCTCCAGTATACACTCCCGGCGTCCTGAAACCCGCACGGAGCACGTCATGACAAACTCGCCCGCTTGGAAGCGCACCGCTACTGCACAAGACGCGCAGGAGCACGGACTGAAGGCGGGCGAATTCGATGCGGTGACGAAGGCTCTGGGTCGTTCAATCAACATGGTTGAGCTCGGCATCTGCTCCGCGCTTTTTTCCGAACATTGTTCATACAAGAGCACGAAGGTGCACCTGCGCGGGCTGCCGACCACTGGGCCGCGCGTCATCATCGGGCCGGGCGAGAACGCCTGCGTGGTCGATATCGGCGACAACGAGGCAGTCGTCTTCAAAGTTGAGAGCCACAACCATCCGACTTTCATCGAGCCGTTCCAGGGTGCAGCCACCGGCGTAGGCGGAATCTTGCGAGATGTATTCACGATGGGTGCTCGTCCGGTAGCGCTGCTCAACTCACTGCGCTTCGGAGATCCTGAGCTTCCCAAGAGCCGCTACCTCCTGCGGCGCGCCGTGAACGGGATCGGCTTCTACGGAAACTGCATGGGGATCCCCACCGTTGGCGGCGAGCTCTCTTTTAACTCATCCTTTAACGGTAACTGCCTGGTCAACGCCTTCGCCCTCGGCGTTGTGAAGCAGGACGAGGTGTTCCTCGGTACTGCAGCGGGTGTCGGAAATATCGTGCTGTACGTGGGCTCAAAGACCGGTCGCGACGGCATTCATGGTGCGAGCATGTCTTCAGAGGAGTTTGGCGACGACTCGGATGCGAAGCGACCGACTGTGCAGGTCGGCGATCCCTTCCAGGAGAAGCTGCTGCTGGAAGCCTGTCTGGAGGCCTTCAAGAGCGGCTGCGTGGTCGGTGTCCAGGACATGGGAGCAGCGGGACTCACGTCCTCGTCGTTTGAGATGGCAGATCGCGGCGGCAACGGCGTGCGGATGCACCTAGACCGAGTGCCGCAGCGTGAGACCGGGATGAATCCCTACGAGATCATGCTCTCAGAGTCGCAGGAGCGGATGCTCTTTATCGTTACGGCAGGCCAGGAAGAGAAGCTGATCAAGATCTTCAAGCGCTGGGAGCTCGATGCGGTGGCGATCGGCGAAGTGATTGAGGGCGGAAACGTGGAGCTCCTCTGGCACGGGGAGCTGGTCTCCTCGATCCCAGCCCACCTGCTCACAAGCGCCGTTCCACAATACGAGTGGCCAACGAAAGACCCTGCACTCGATCCGGCAAATGCAAAGCTTCGTGCTCCGATCGCCCTCGCAGAGATCCCTGCCCCGAAAGACCTCGGCAGCACGTGGCTCTCGCTTCTGTCCCATCCAAACCTCTGCTCGCGCCGCGCCGTGTACAACCAGTACGACAGTACGGTGCGCGCCGACACTGCGGTGCACCCAGGCAGCGATGCAGGTGTTGTGCGGCTTAAGTCTGCCCGTGGCCGTGAAAAAGGGATCGCCATATCCCTCGACTGCAACTCTCGCTTCTGTGCCATCGACGCTCCAAAGGGCGTTGCTCTTTCGCTCGCTGAGTCGTGCAGGAACATCGCCGCAACCGGCGCAACTCCTCTTGGGATCTCAGACTGCCTCAACATGCCGAGCCCAGAGAACCCTGAGACGATGTGGCAGATCGCTGGCAGTATCCGCGGCCTCGGCGAAGCGGCCCGCCAGTTCGGGATTCCCGTCGTGAGCGGCAACGTGAGCCTCTACAACCAGACGCATGGGCAAGGCATTCAGCCGACTCCGCTCCTCGCGGTCGTCGGGCTGCTCGACGACGTGACGAAAGCTGTGCCTTCCCAGTTCCGCACGCCGGGCGATGCTGTTCTGCTGCTCGGAGAGACTCGTGAGGCGGAGCTGGGAGGCAGCGCCTACCTAGCCTTCCAGCACGGCATCGAGCGCGGCGAGCTGCCGGCTCTGGATTACGAGGCAGAGAGGCGCGCCTGCGATTTCGTTCGTAGCCTGATTGAGAAGAGGCTTATCAACTCGTGCCACGATCTCTCAGAAGGCGGACTCGGAGTTGCTCTGGCTGAGTGCTGCTTCCGTGACTACGAGGCTCCACTTGGAGTGACGCTCTCTCTGACGAAGAAGAACGTGCGTCCGGACGCTGCGCTGTTTGCCGAGAGTGGCGCTCGGTTCATCATTAGCATGCCTGCCAAGGCTGTAGCCGAGGTCAAGGCGGCTGCAGCTGCTGCCGGTATTCCGATCGGCGGCGAAGGCACCGTCGGTGGCGATGCGATCGCCGTAGACGGTGTCGCTTCAGTCCCCTCCCAGAAGGCTTTCAAAGCCTGGTTTAACGGCCTGGATCAGCTCTTTGAGGCGTAAGAATACGATGGATGCTCTCGACAAGTTTCACGACGAGTGTGGCCTGATGGCGGTCTGGAACCATCCAGAGGCGGCCAACCTGGCCTACCTCGGACTGTACGCCCAGCAGCACCGTGGGCAAGAGGGTGCCGGCGTTGTCTCGGTGCACAGAAACGGCGACGACGAGCCGCACTTCTCGGTTCATAAAGGCTTGGGGCTTGTCGCAGACGTCTTCTCTGATTTCGACTTCGCACAGCTCCCCGGCTCCGTCGCAATCGGCCATGTGCGCTACACAACGGCGGGAGGAAACAAGCTCGCAAACGTTCAGCCCTTCGTCGCCGACATCTCGCTCGGGTACACGGCGGTCGCACACAACGGAAACCTGATTAACGCTGACGAGCTTCGCCAGGAGCTCATCAGCCAGGGCTCCATCTTTGCGACGACCTCGGACACCGAGACGATCTTGCACCTCTTGGCGCGCGGCGACCGCAACCAGCCCCTTGTTGAGACCGTAGTCGGAGCGCTGCAGCGCCTTCAGGGCGCCTTTTCGCTCCTGCTCCTGTTTGAAGACAGGCTCATAGTTGTGCGAGATCGGCACGGTCTCCGCCCGCTTGCTATTGGGGAGCTGAACGGCGCCAAGGTCTTCGCGTCAGAGACCTGCGCTTTTGATCTCATCGGGGCGACCTACCTGCGCGATGTCGCTCCCGGCGAGCTGATAGAGATCCGGCGCGACGGCACGATGCGCAGCTTCTTCCCCTTCGGATTCGCGCGCGAAGCGCCGTGCATCTTTGAGTTCGTGTACTTCGCTCGCCCGGACTCAAACGTATTCGGCAAGAACGTCTACCAGCTCCGGAAGAACATGGGTGCCGAGCTGGCGCGAGAGAACAAGGTC
This sequence comes from uncultured Bdellovibrionales bacterium, assembly GCA_964413875.1. Classification (GTDB taxonomy): domain Bacteria; phylum Bdellovibrionota_C; class UBA2361; order UBA2361; family OMII01; genus OMII01. The sequence continues at coordinate 10,908 of CAYPUA010000027.1, read as the reverse complement.
ACTGCCGATCTCGTCACCGCGGTGCCGGACTCGGGGACTGCGGCCGCTATCGGGTACGCAGAGGCCTCCGGGATCCCGTTTGAGATGGGGCTGGTCAGGAACCACTACGTTGGCCGCACATTCATCGAGCCGAAGCAGAGCATTCGTGACTTCGGGGTGAAGATTAAGCTCAACCCGAATCCTGAGCTTCTCAAGGGAAAATCGATTGTAGTCGTTGATGACTCGATCGTTCGAGGCACGACGAGCCGCAAGCTCGTGACGATGCTGCGCCAGGCTGGAGCGAGAGAGATCCACCTGCGCATCTCGTCGCCTCCCACCACCGATCCTTGCTACTACGGGATTGACACGCCCGATAAGTCGGAGCTGATCGCATCGAAACACTCGGTCGAAGAGATCGCGACCTACATAGGGGTTGATTCTCTCGCCTACCTTTCGCTTGAAGGGCTCTACCGAGCAGTGGACTCCACACCGGGCAAGTTCTGCGACGCATGTTTTAGCGGCAAGTACCCAGCCGGAACGCCGCTGGCGATAACGCCGAAGCGCCAGCAGATGCTTTTTGAGGTCAAAAAGTAGCCCTGATCGGTACACATCATTCCTTAAAGCGACTCCAGTCTTAGCACTCCCTCGGGTTTCCTAACCCCGGCCCCACTGGTAATCTGGTGGGATGCAGCTCTGTAAAGAGAAAACTAGCGCACCAGGGGAGGATTCCCTTAAGCTTCCCAGCCGTCCGGCGGTCGGCATCGGCGCTGCGCTGCTTGAGGCGAAAGCGCAGCTTGGCACTCAGAGCGAGCGTCAGGCCCTCGATCAGTTAATGCCACGGATTCTGGCGTTTGCGAGCGATACGGTCCAGCGCAAATTTCCGCAGCTCTCTCAGGCCGACCAGGACAACATAGTTCAGGAGAGCGCCCTTAAAGCGTGGCGAAAGCTCTCACAGGTTGACCCGCTGCGAAATCCGGCGAGTTGGCTGTGGGCTGTCACCTACTCGACAGCGATCACGTACCTCCGGGCTGAATCGGCGCGCCGAGAGGTCTCTAACATATGGGATGCGCCGAAGCCGGGCTCCGACGAGCGGAGCCTGCACTCAGTCGCGTCCAATGAGCCGTGTCCCCTCTCGGTACTTATTAAAAAAGAGGAGTGTGCAGGTGAGCATGCTTTCAAGGATTCTGTTTTAATGGCACTCGGGTCGGCTGTTTCGGAAACGGTAGCACTGAGGCTCTTGGGGCTCAGGTACGTTGATATCGCGGCAGAGCAGCGACTCTCGCTTGGAACCGTGAAGTTTCGCTTAAACCTGGCGCGGAAGACCGCACAGGAGCTTCGGACTGGGCGTGCGGCGAAAGAGCGGACTGCCTGACATTCGGGCGTACCCTCTGGTACGTACCCTTTGGTACACACTAGAAATCACACCAGCACAACGCGAACCTCTCGGCCGATATACCTCTATACCCGTAGGTGTTGCCGAGGAGTTTCGTGGGGCGAGCAGGCAGGCTTTAGGTAGGTTTGGGGTGTGGAATCTACCGGGTGCTAGAGTCTCGGTACTAGAAGACGGACACTAGAGCCTCCGGCAGCGTTTACCTACTGAACCCACCAGCTGCCTTACTGTTCTAGTAACCCGCTTGCCTTGCCCTCAAGTGTGTTGCGGTTAGGTCCTGGAAACTTACCAAACACGGCCTCCATCGCCTCCAGCGTCTTCGGCGGCAACTTGACTTGACGGTTCTCTAGGGCCGCCCGTTGAAATTCAAGCGTCGCCATAACAAATGCCGGCACGGCTGCCTTCATCTGATCGGCTAGCATACTGTCTCGAAAAACCTGTCGAGTACGAATACGCCCCTCGACGAAGGGATTTTCGGCCCTAAGGGCCGCAACAATGCGCTGCGAGAGGGGCTCGGGGAGGCTGGTCGCAAGATCTCTGGCAGCCAACGCCAGCTTGGTGAATGAATGTTGTTGGGCATTTTTGATGATACCCTGGAGATCAATGTTATCGAAGGCCAATTCCGTGCCTAGAAAACTGGGCACACTTGTCGCATCGACGATCCCCATAATCGCCGCGCCCTGCCGCTGTGCCAGCACCATGTCTATCGTTTGACCACGCTCAAGCTGTATATCCTTATCGAGCGCCCCGCGCCTAACCGTCCGCACCAATTTAGAGATGGTATCTCGCCCCATATGAAGCGTGAGCGCAATCGCCGTCATCTCAGCAGATGAAATCCCAACCGCGTCCTCACGCTTGCTGCAACCAAACGTACGCACGGCAACGCTGATACCAAATTTTTCTTGTATCAGCCGTGCAATGTATTCACTCTTTGAGAGTTGATCGTCGTCAGCTTCCGAAACTACTGATTGTGCTGCGGCGACCGCAGCCAAAGCAGCATTTTTCTTAACTTCTTCAGTGCCTGCGCGCCGCCCTGTGCCATGTACAGAATCCTCATAATTACGGATTCGGGCGGCCTCCTCGGTTATGAAGGGGAGGATTGGTGGAGCATACTGAAGCATGCGCACCTCGTTCGTCTCCGGAATAACAATAGCCACACCCTCGGAACGAAATACAACTGCCGCTGAACCTGAGAGTCCCCAAGCTCCAACCGTCCAACGTTCCAATACCGACTGCAAAGGATGTAGGGAGATACCGCCCCCCAGCTCAATCACGGAATCCTTCTTCCATGCTGGCTCACGGGGATCTGTTGACAATAGATCCTCTCCCCTTCGGGCAAGCTCCTTAAGCATGGATTCAAATAATTGACTCGAAAAGCTCAGCAACCTATCCAGCGAGCATGCAGCCCGCATCTCGCTCGGCTTGATTATATCCCGCAGCTCGCTCCTAAAGGGCAGGAGCTCAATTGTGCCATCTCTGTAAACAACGTGCATGCCGTTAGCTCTAATCCTGAGCCCCACTTGATCTGATACGAGCGGATTTTTTGCGGGTTGGAACATTGACAGCAGCAGGTCATCCACCAGAAATCGCTCCGTTGGATCCCTATTCACCTCCCTGTTCTTTAGTCGCTCTACGCACAGCTCCTTAAAAACCGCAACCATGCTCGTGTCGTCTGTGGCCACGTGCCCATTTCGTTTTCCCAATATTTTCCGGGCCGCAGCTCGTAATTCCGCTGTGCCAACGGCAGCATCCTGCTTCTTTTCGGGAGAGAAGCAAGAAGCCTTAAGCTCCGAAATATTTCGTTTAGATCGACTATCGTCAGGCGTTATCATCTGCACGGTGGTCCGTTAAGGCATGGCGATCGGTCAAGGATATTTCCGGCGGCGGCTGCGATTCTAGCCACATGTTAAGCGTGATCATCATCGCTTCGCGGCTATTTAGGTACGAAAGTATTAGATCGTTCGCATACATCTGCTGTTTCGGGCTTAGCTGCTGGGCCACTTGCCAGTTTTCGACTGTCGACGTTTTGCTGGCACATTCCGCAAACATATTTTGCAATATCCGGTAGCTTTCTCGCAGGTTCCACTTTTGGTCGGACGCAAATACTTTCGGGAGTTTGGCCATCAGCGGTTGCATATCACTTTGATAATCTTGCAATACCAGGGCTATATTGCCCATGATTACGTGATTGGACTGTTCGTACCGCTGAAGCCGAACAGTGTCCATAAGAAACTGCTCAGCAACCAGGGTGATTAAGCCCTTCTTCTCCTGCGCTGCACACTCTGGCTTACGAAATTGCTTATTGTTTTCGAGCATTTTCGGATAAAGCTGCCCTGCAAGCTGCATGGCCTTACGCTCGGTGTCGAGCTTTCTATATTTGACAGAGTCATCATCAAGTGACCCCCGGAGATATCCTAGGAATAATTTATCATCCCTGCTTAATGCTTCATAAAGTTTCTCAGACACTCTGCTCTTGAAAAACGGGATAAACCAACTCAGCCTGTCGGCTGTTGAAAGAGCCCTAAACTCCGTAATTCTCTCAACCAGCTCCTTCAACTCGTCCGGCAAGAGTAGCTCCCCCCGAATCTGTGGAGTTTCTGCCTCTATAAGCTCAAGATTCGCTCGAAGGACTATTGCCCTCGCACAATGGGGCTCCTTAGCTAACACATCCGCAACAGTCTCAACCTCGGGGATCTCAACTGGCTGAATCTCAAGTTTCTTAGCGATGACGATGGCGACTAGTTGGAGCGCAGCTTCACCCGGCACAGGGACAAGGGCCGTGGCAACCTCAGTTTTAAGTTCAAAGGCCTCGCAGAAGTACTCTTCGGTCAAGGCATCCCACTCCCCTTCGGTCATAGTCCTGTTCGCAATGCGAGGGAGTAGCTCCGGATGCACTCTCTTAATCCATTCGTGTATTTCGTCTACGCTGTTGTATGTGGCCTGTTCAAAATCCCTCCCATATTTCGCGTTTTTGGAAATACGAGTATCGGCTTCAGTCTCTGCAAGATCGCTGGGAACTTCACCCTGAGGGACGGAATCCTTCATAGCAGATTGAAAGCGCTGTTCGTACTGGCCCCACAGTATTTCTTTTTCCTTCACAACAGCTTTTGCTTCGTCAATACGCGAGCTATCTGTGTCCGTGGAATGGCCTTGAACCTCTCGCAAGAGCCTTCCTAATTTCCGTAACTGAGAGAGCTTTTCTTCGTATCTCCCAATGAACCGACCACCAATATCCTGACTCCTCTCCGCGAAGGATCGCTGCTGGAGAGATTTTATGGGATGACTGTCAGCAAAGCCCGACGAGTTAGGCCTGCCGCCCGGCGGAATAGGCTCACTCCTCTCATCGAGCTTCTTCAAGTACAACTGGCATAGCAGCTCGTTATACTCCGGCTCAGGCATGTTTCGATTTATTATTCTTTCCCGCTGTTCTGGGCTAGCAAGCTCAAAGACAGGGTCGTTTTCAAGCGCTGCCATGATAGACAGAAGAGGCTGGGCCATGGCCCGTTCAAATTTATCACGGTGCGCGTAGAGCGATTGGATAACTCTATGCTCCTCGCCCAAAAGCTCTTTAAGCTCCCTCAGCGTTATACTGCTATCGCCCTTGCTGGAAGTCTCTTTCATCTCCCTCAGGGCGGCGCGTTCTTTTTCAGGGAACGACTCCCAGCTAACGTTTAAGCTTCTTGCCAACGAGGCTGCATCACAGAGAGCTCGCTCTTTGTCGGTTAATTTTCGAAATTTTATTGATTCAAACTTTTCGCTACTAAGGATTGTTGCTGGCTGTCTTTCTCGTAACGGCAGATCACTCATAGTACAACTCCTAGATCGTTACGCAGCTCAGCTATCGTATGTAAGAGGCCTCAACTGCTCCCCAGCTGGAAGCCCTGTCTGAAATCTGAAAAAGCCGCATGGCACACAAAAATAAAATAATCGTCCGCTCCAACCTATTGGGGATTATAAAATGTGTCCGCTGCCTACTCAAAAAAATCTGCCCTTAGACCGCCTGGACGCATAACCAGCTGTTTTATAGAGGGATCTACTTGTTTCGGAGGCAGCTGGATTGTGCTGCGCGTGCAGCTTGGGGTGGATTCTGGGGGCCTCCCCTCAGGTACACACTAGAAATCACACCAGCACAACCCGAACCTCTCGGCCGATACACCTCTATACCAGCAGGTGTTGGCGAGGAGTTTAGTAGAGGGAGGGAGCGAGCAGGCTTTAGGTAGGTTGGGGGGTGTGGAATCTACCGCGTACTAGAGTCCTGGCGCTGGAGCCTTAAAGTTGAGAGAGAAGAGCAGGGTACCAACGTGTAACCTGCTGCAAGCCTAGGCTTGTCTTGGAAGTTAGGAAGTTACTACACGAACAACAGAAAGAGGTCTCGCGCCATCAGCAGAGCTATCAGCCCAAACAGGCACATGCCCCACGCTAGTCGCATGAACTTCTCTGCCGACTGTGGGAGAATCTTCGGATGAATCATCCTGACGGTGGAAACAACGATGGTAAAACCGTCAAGGACCGGTATCGGAAAGAGATTGACGATCCCCAATCCGATGCTGATCCCAGCAAGCACCATAAGGTAGCCGCCGTCACAGTTCTGAGCCGTCATTCCGCCGACTTGCGTTGCACCAATCACACTCTGAAGCGAGAACAGTTTCGTCTGTCCCGTGAACAGTCCGCCTATGGCGACCGCTTGCTGCGTCGACATGCTTTCCACTAGGTGGAACGCCTGCACGAAAGCCGCACCGATCCCGATCGGGGTGGAGCCCCAAACTTCGCCGAACCCGATCTTGCCGCCTACTGGCTGAACCTCGACTCGTCGAGGCTGCCCATCGCGCACAACATCAAGGACGAGAAACTCATTTCGCTCAATGGTTGGAACCACGTCAGCGATTGACGTAACCTCCTTGCCATTCAGCCCAACAATAGTGTCGCCTGACCGCAGACCCGCCGTGTGCGCGGGCTGCCCCGGCTGCGTGAACGCGACCCGCAGCTCCTTCGCAGGAGAAGGCGTGCCGAAAATGGCGAGGAACGCAAAGAGGAGCAGAAAGCCCACCGCGAAATTCACGATAGGACCAGCCGCCGCGAGCTTTAAGCGCTGCCACTCCGTGGCGCTGCTGTGCCACACCTTTGGGTTGAGGAAGTACGGAATGTCCCGCTCTGGGCATCCCTCTTCCCTCAGCCGATCTGCAAGCTTTGCCTCGCCGTCAGTGCCGTCGACAAGCTCGACGAATCCCGCAACAGGGTACATGCAGATCTGGTACTTCGTCTTGCCGATCCATCGCGCCCAGAGCACCGGGCCAACGCCAACCGAGAATCGCAGCACTGCAATTCCCGATCTCCTGGCCGACCAGAGGTGCCCGAGCTCGTGGAGAGAAATCAGAGCTCCGATGCCGACCGCCACCGCTAGGAACGAAACGACTTCCATGACCTAAAGCCTCCGTGAGGAGTCCTAAAACCGAGAGGAACCACTGTGGTACCCTACTCATATGTGGTGGCGCTGGACCCAGTCCGGCCACGATGTCAGCGCGGAGGCTATCGAAGTTCCCGGCGCTAAGGAAGAAAACCCGCTCTATACCCGCTACAGGGCTCCCCTTTCGCCCCGGCGAGGCGAGTGGTCGTAGCATAATCAGTGGGATATCGGGCGATTACGAGTACCCCCGAACCACTTGGATTCCGCCCCTGCCTAAGCAGCCAGCTACTGGGGTATCTACCTCTCTCTTGTAAATACTAGAAATCACACCAGCACAGCGCGAACCTCTCGGCCGATATACCTCTATACCCGTAGGTGTTGCCGAGGAGTTTCGTGGGGGGAGCGAGCAGGCTTTAGGTAGGTTTGGGGTGTGGAAGCTACCGTGTACTAGTGTCTGCGGCGCTGCATTCTCATAACGCTTTTCGCTAGACCAGCTCTACAGAACTTTCCTTAGTCCGACTCGCGGGTGGCCACTTCGATACCAATCATCCAGTTCAGTGAACACATCGTAACCTTGCTTCACGTAAAAACCGGGTGCTTCATAGCTAGCGGTCCAAGTGTAGATATACTTTGCGCCGATATGCCCCAGCCGCTGCTCAAGACGGGCAAGCAGATCTCGCCCAAGTCCGTGCTTCCGATATGGCTCCTCAACAAAGAGGTCACTTAGAAAACACCAATTGGCATACCCTTCGGCGTGCTTGTAGGCGAGCGCACTAGAGCAACCGATAAACTTACTGTCTTCCAAAGCAACGAATCCAAATCGTTCCTCGGTTTCAGTCGGGTTTCCGTAGACGGCTGCCAATTCTTCGAAGCCTTTGATTTGGCGAGCGTACTCGCCATCTGTCATTGGACGCTCGATTATTTGAATAGAGTTCATTTCGTGCCGCTATAATCTTTCGGTGCGCAGGCGCTTTAGCGGTCCGCTCGAAAGCTTTGTTATTTTATCGCCTCTCTTAAAGGCGTGATGGTATTTGCGGAGACAATAACAAAGCTCGGCTCTCGAACAACACCGCCTTTGTCGTCAAACTTCACGACACCAGAGGCGCCTTCGAATTGAACGTGAAGCAACGCATCCCTGACTGCAAGTGGATCTGGACCTCCAGCAGCCTCAATAGCTTTACCGAGAGCGATAAGCGCGTCATATGCAGTATCAGCAGAAGCTGTGGGCTTCATCCCAAACCGAGCGTTGTATTTCGACACGAATTCGGCTCGGGCTGCTGGACTCTGGGCTGAAATGGCCCCTTCAAGAGCGCCGCCGGCTTCGTCAATTCGGGTCTGGTCCAGTAACGCCGCGTACAATGCGCCATTGAAGCCTAGCCCTCGCAGCTGCCTTGCCGCGATTCCCTCCTGATTCATGTTCGCGAGGAAAACTCCATCCGGCTTGGAGCTTATAATTCTCAGAGACTCGGTTCGTAGATCCTTAATGTTCGGCTCTGGTTCAAGGAGCGCTGACACCTCCCCACCTAATCGAGTGAATTCATCCCTGAAAACTTTGCCCTGTAGATTCTCCCACGGCTGTTGGCTGGAGAATATCCCAGCTCGCTTCCAGCCCCGCTGGCGCGCAAGCCGCGCGAGCGAACGGGTTCCGGTTTCTGAATGCATCATGGTGTTAAATAAATTTGGCGCTGCTTCGTTAAACTCGGCAACGCCAAGCGACGGTGAGATCATCACTACGTCGGCCATCTTTCCAACAATCGGAGCGAGCGCGAGCCCAGCAGGAGTCCATGATGGACCGATGAAGAAATGAATATCCCTCGAGGAACGCAGCTTACGAAATGCAGTTACCGCCTGGGCTGCAGAAGTCGCTTCGTTAGTGTCCTCGAACTGCAAGTCGACCTGCTTGCCCTTGACGCCCCCGGCAGAGTTTATCTCAGCCTGCGCCAGCTCAAGCCCATTTTTAGTCGCGACTCCCCACTCCGCGCAACCGCCGCTCAGACAAGCTACGACCCCAACCGTGATCGATTCCGCCGCGACAGTTACGATGCCGAATGGGCAGCATGCCGCTATTGCTATCGCTATGATAATAACTTCCAATCTCTTCATTTTTATTGGTTCCAGTCGACGCGAGATAACTTGCAGTGAGCGGGCGCTTTAGCGCTACGCTCGAATACATTGCTATAGACCGTCTAGGACCTATCTGAAACGAAATCGACGATATCGACTTTTGAAGGCACACTGCCGTCTTTATTAAAACGAAACGAACCAAACGTGACCGAGTTCAATTGATGACTCAAGAGATATTCCCGACATGTGGCCCCCGAATTCGCGCCAGCGGCGAATGCGGACAGGACTGAATTGAGAGCATCGTATGCATTTGAGGCCGTCAACATGGGTCCATACCCGAACCGGGCTTTAAATCTGTCCTGGAAAGAATGGTCTGCAATAACAAATCGCGTATACATTAAACGGGAAATGAAGGGCTTGAACGTCGGGTCCTCCATCCACCCTGCGCCATCATGGACTGTCACCAAAGGAATCTCGGGCATATTGGTCCTGATTTGCTGGAGCAATGAAAGCAGAGATCGTTGGTCCCAGACGAATACAACTATGGCCTCGACTCCCTGACTGCGCAGCTTAGCTAGACGCGCTCGAAAATCCGACTCTCCTGCCTGCACGCCGATGTCCGCGACGAGAGATGGCGTTTCGGATAAAAGTAGTTTTCGGATCATTTCTGCGAAGGGCTCCTGTTCGTAGATTAACGCAATCTTCGACAGATTCTTTTTCCGCAATTCCTCCACCAGCACCTTAATCTCAGTAGTTGAATTATGGTAGAAAGAGATGGGCCAAGCTCGGTCTGCAGCGGAAAAAGCCTCTACCGCGGCACTTGGCGTCACCAGCAGAACGCCCTTCTTTTTAGCAACGGGAATGACCGCGGGGAAGCCATCGAGCCAAGTAGGGCCCAACACGACCTGCGCTCCCTTGGCTGCCTGAAGATGAAACGCTGAAATAATCTGCTTGGCGCTTGTCTCAGTGTCCTCGAATTCAAGAACGATTCGTTTCCCATTGACGCCACCTTTCGCGTTCCGCTCCTCGGCAGCCAGCGTGTAGCCATCCGTCTCGTTACGTCCAAACGTTTGGGATGCGCCGGTTTGGCCAACCAATACGGATATTCGCAGGTCTTCAGCCGCAACTGAATGGAGAGCAGTCAGGCATGCGACCAGGAAAAGTAACACTCGAGCAACTGTCACAAGAATTCTCCGGTGTATAACGACCCAGCAACGGCGCGCGTTAGCGCGTCCTGTTGCCTGGGCTTGTTAGCCCACTCTTTCGTTTGCCTTATCCAATAAATAGTCAATACGGCGCTGAGACGTGCTCCCGTGGCGGCGCTGAATACAGAGCCCATCGCTCCAATTCTCATAATGTTGTTGCCGTAGTGCACCATCTGGACCTACGGTATCGGTCTCGTACGTGAGGCCCCCTTCGATGTCGTTGGCGCCGGACGCAGTAATAAATGCTGCACCTCCATCTCGGAGGCGGGCAATCGTCAAAGCTTCCCCGGCAAGATCAAGCACAACTTTTGTCTTAGCTCCCAGGAGACGATCAATTTCCTCCTTGGTCTGTACGGGTGTTCTCGGTTCTTTCTGCCTCTCTGCAGCCATAAAAGCTCCTAAGTTTGTTTGCTACGACTCATGATTCTAAGCGGCAGCCAGTCGTTATTCAAATGGAAATCCCTGTCAGTCATGACTTTCTTCCTTTCTCGGATTCGCGTTGTTTCCACGATGCGCCCGCTTCCCTGCCCCCGTATCCGGCGCACTTAACCGGCCGTGTTGTGCCGCGTTCGTTGCCGGAATGGAATTATTCTGAAGAGTAGGTAGAACGTGCCGAGGTGGAGAAAACTCGGAAAGTCATGACTGACACGAGTTTCCCCTCGACGGCTTCGTTGCCTTGTTCCCTCTTTCAAACGCTTGGTGTTATTCGCGGGCACAACACCGAAACTCGACTCTCGCTCGACGCCGCTTGGCCAAGGGTTAACGTGGGTGTGGGGTGTGGGATCTACCGTGTACTAGAGTCTCGGCACCCAACGTGAAGCTGTCGGGGCTGAGCGCTAGCGAGGCGCCTGACCAGCTTGTTGTTA
>CAYPUA010000026.1:3841-42724 GCA_964413875.1 uncultured Bdellovibrionales bacterium | reverse complement strand
TAAAGAGTTCGTCGAGCCCACCCCAAGTCTCACCCGTCGGGCTCCCATCGGCGTTTAAGACTTGCCCACTCTCACAGCTCGGAAATTTATTATCATTCGCCGCACGGTGCACAGCAACCCAGCCCTTAATCTGCTGTATTGAAAGGTCTTCCTTCTCTACACGTACCCCCCGCTCATCAGGGTAGCTTTTGTCTAGGAAGTCAGAGAGGGAGGTGAAGCCGGAGTTTCGCAGGCCGCGGGCGGGGTGGCCCTTCTGCGCCGTTCTAAAGAGACCGTCGAGCCCATGCCAAGTCTCACCCGTCGGGCTCCCATCGGCGTTGAGGATCTGTCCGCTAATACTACTCGGAAATCTTCCTTCATTCGCCCCGCGATACACCTCAACCCACTCCCGAATCTGAGCGACAGAGAGATCTCCCCGTCTTCCTGCACCCTCCTCAGCAGCTCCCTCAAGACTGCCAGGCCGCGCCGGAAGTACCAGCTTCTCCTCTTCTGTTTCTGTGGTCTGCTTATGCTCCTGCATCCCCCTACTCCAGAAGATCTAAAAGCACGTTGATGTCGTCCACTTCGGGACGAACAGTTGCAGCGCGACGCTCCCTTGCTCGTTCGGTGGGGTAGGTTTTATCTAGGAAGTCAGAGAGGGAGGTGAAGCCCGAGTGTTGGAGGCCGCGGGAGGGAAAGCCCTTCTGCGCCGTTCTAAAGAGGGCGTTGAGTCCACCCCAAGTCTCACCCGTCGGGCTCCCATCGGCGTTGATGATCCCTCCACTGAACGTACTCGGAAACTTTCCGTCATTCGCCTCACGGTACACATCAACCCAGACCTTAATCTGCTTGATTGAGAGGTCTGCTTTCTCTATCTGGACCTCTCGCTCACCGGGGTATGTCTTGTCCAAAAAATCCCGTAATGACTTAAAGCCGAAGCCTCCGAGGCCGCGGGAGTGCAACCCCTGCTGCGCCGTTCTGAAAAGAGCATCGAGCCCCCTCCAAGTCTCACCCGTCTGGCTCCCATCGGTGTTGAGGACCTCTCCGCTAGAAGCACTCGGAAATTTTCTATCATTCGCCGCACGGTACACCTCAACCCAGACCTTTATCTGCTTGATTGAGAGGTCCTGCTTCTCTATCCGTACCCGGACCTTCCGCTCCTCTGGATAGGTATTATCTAAGAAATCGGCTAACGACTTAAAGCCGAAGCCTCCGAGGCCGCGGGAGTGCAACCCCTTCTGCGCCGTTCTAAAGAGGTCGTCGAGCCCCTTCCAAGTCTCACCCGTCGGGCTCCCATCGGCGTTACGGATCTCTCCGCTAAGACTACTCGGAAACTTTCTGTCATTCGCCGCACGGAACACATCAACCCAGACCTTAATCTGCTTGATTGAGAGGTCCTGCTTCTCTATCCGTACCCGGACCTTCCGCTCCTCTGGATAGGTATTATCTAAGAAATCGGCTAACGACTTAAAGCCGAAGCCTCCGAGGCCGCGGGAGTGCAACCCCTTCTGCGCCGTTCTGAAAAGAGCCTCGAGCCCCCTCCAAGTCTCACCCGTCTGGCTCCCATCGGTGTTGAGGACCTCTCCGCTAGAAGCACTCGGAAATTTTCTATCATTCGCCGCACGGTACACATCGACCCACGCCTGAATCTGCTCGATTAAGAGGTCTTGCTTCCTTAGACGCTCACCGGGATAGGTCTTATCTAAGAAATCGGCCAACGACTCAAAGCCTGAGCTTCGGAGGCCGCGGGAGGGAACGCCCTTCTGCGCCGAATTAAAGAGTGAATTGAGCCCAGCCCAAGTCTCGCCCGTTGGGCTCCCATCGGCGTTGAGGACCTCTCCGTTATGCATGCTCGGAAACTTTCCATCATGCCCCGCACGGTACACACCAACCCAGCCCCTAATCTGATCAATTGAGAGGTCTGGCTTCTCTATCCGTACCTTCCGCTCATCAGGATAGGTCTTATCTAAGAAATCGGCTAACGACTCAAAGCCTAAGCCTTTAAGGCCGCGGGCGCGGGCTCCTTCCTGTGCCTTCCTAAAGAGTGCATCGAGCCGTTTCCAAGTCTCACCCGTCTCGCTCCCATCGGCGTTCAGGATCTCTCCGCTGTCAGCGTTCGGAAACTTTCCATCATTCGCCGCACGGTACACCTCTACCCAGCCCTTAATCTGCTCGATTAAGAGGTCAGGCTTCCTTAGACGCTCACCGGGATAGGTCTTATCTAAGAAATCGGCCAACGACTCAAAGCCTGAGCTTCGGAGGCCGCGGGAGGGAAAGCCCTTCTGCGCCGAATTAAAGAGTGAATTGAGCCCACGCCAAGTCTCACCCGTCTGGCTCCCATCGGCGTTCAGGATCTCTCCGCTGTGCCTGCTCGGAAATTTCCCAACATTCGCCCCACGATACACATCAACCCACTCCCGAATCTGATCAAGCGACAGATCCCGGGTGCTACCTGGAACCTCTCCCTTCGGTCTCGGTGGCAGGATGAGCTGTTCCTGATGTTCCGCTGCTTTGTGCTCCCGCATACTACTACTCCGCTCCCACTGCCCAGCGCGCGCGCACGTCCTGCAGGATGAACTTGCGGTGGCACTCGGCCTCCTTGTTCTCTGAGCAGGTGACGGCGATCACCTCTCCTGGGGTGCGTGCCAGGGCCATAAGCTGTTGCAGTCCACGCTCATAGCTCGCCTCGCTCCTGTAGCGGTCAAACCCCTCAAGCGTTCGTTGCCCATTGGCGTCGAGCGGGTTCCCAAGCGTCTCACCGAGCCAGGTGTACTCGATTCCGTTTCGCTTAAGGTGCGCGGTCAGCTCGTCGCGCGAGAAGTGTGGAAATCGCCTACTAAAAGGCACGGCTCGCACGTCCACGACTCGCGTTGCGCCGATCTCTTTGAGCTCACTGATGTAGTCCTCGATCCGCTTATTCGCCGTCCCGATACCCCAAAATACGCCCGGGTGCTCCAGTGATGATCGCGCTGCGTCCGACTCCCTCTTCGCATCAACAAACTCACGTGCATGGTGGCGAACATTTTTTCCCCGCCGTAGGTGGAACACCGCCTCGACGTACTCAACTTCTGTGTACGAGCCAGTGCCGTACACCTCAGGATCCGTCTCTCGAATTGGCCCGAATATCTGTCCCATAACACGTGGCCGAATGCCGCACTCCTCGAACATCGCATCGGCCTTAGCCTGAAGCAGCTCAAGCATCTCCTCACGGAAGTCGTGCGCCCCTGAAGCCAATCCACGCTCGAGGTAGAGCACCGGATGCCCGCTCTCGTCGCGCCGCAGCTTCATCATGGCGTTGGCGATCGCTCGGCCCTGCTCGTTGCGCACTACGATGAATTTCATGTTTTTCGAGGCCATGGCGCCAACCACGAACGAGGTGAACGTTGGGTTGCCATTTGGGTTAAAGCAGTTGACGAGATCGTCTTCAAGGCTCCCCATCCTTGAGATCTCCGCTGGCGAGTCGCTCTCCTCAATCGAGTAGCTGACCGCCGCCTTCTCAGCCGAGACAGCAGCTGCTATGCGTCGTGCCAGACTCTCAAGGCTATCGGCAACGCCATCTGAGCGGCCCGTGCGGTAGTAGTTAATTTTGCGAGTTATCGCACCGATAGCCTTGGAGAGCTCGGCCTCTTTCCGGAGATTCGGCGAAGCTTCATGCGAGGTACAAATGTAGCGGTGAAGTTGTGCCCAGCCGATCGACGCCTCCAGATCACGCACGACCCCGAGCAGCGTCGATTTCATCGCAAACCCTGAAACATCTTCGCGGTCCAGCCCCAGCACCCGAGCTACCTGACTCTCTGGCTCAGTTAGCACTCGGCCCGCAAGAGTTTTGCCGACAGCGTCACGCTGAATCTTCGCTTCGACAACCAATCTCTCAATACCATCCGGTGATTCGTACAGAAGCCTTGAGAGCATCGCTGCCGAGGCGGGTCCCTCAACGCGCTGAACCACCTGCCGGGCGGCATGCACAACAGCCAAGTACTCGCGCTCAAGTGCTGCTTGCTCACTTTCTCGCCCGTACAAGGCGGTGTCCTTGCTGAGCCGGCAGTTCCTCTGGAAGCTACTCCAGAAGGCAGGCTTATCTGAGAGGTACGATATCTCTCGTCCGACAGCACGGGGACTGTTTGAGTACCTCCATGCCAGGAACTCCCCACCGAGGACCGCTTTCAGGACGGCCTTGAACTCCTCAAGCAGCTCCTCCCCGTCTTGCTTACTATCGAGTGTTCTCCAGCCAATCACGAGAGCCGCGAGGTGGTCCATGGAGCCCCTCCATCGCAGGTCGGCTTGAAGCACTGCTGCCGCAGACCCGCGCTCCATATCAGCAAAGTCGTCCAGGGCATGGTGGAGCTTCTCGTGGAGAGCGCTGGCGAAAGCCGTTAGGGTAGGAAAGGTGTCGTTAAGCTCCGTCGCTAGCCTCGGTGAAAGCTGCGCTAGGAGCCCACATTGGTAGATGCAAGAGACTCGGTCTTCCCTGCTCTGCCCAGCAAACACGGCAGAATTGTTGCAGAGCAGAACTTCAATCGCTTCGCAGTGAAGAATGCCGAGGAGACCAACCGCAAAACGCTCGCGCTGCCGGCGATAGTTCGCTGTGTCGGGAAGCTGTGAGAGCTCGCTGCAGAGGAGGCGCAGCTGCTCAGGACCGCTTGACAGAGAGACCCGAAGCACGAAACCTTCTAGAGACAGGTCGCAATCGCCGGCCAGGGTAGGGCTTCCGTCCCGATACGCTCGCTCCATGACCAACGGAAGGTGGCGTATCAAAGCCTCTCGAAGAAATTTGTTCTCAATCGCCACAGCTGAAATGGCAAGCTCAAGGTCTTGGGTCGGCGCCTTCTTGTAACGGCTGAAGACCTCTGCCAGCGCAACTGCCGCCCTCGGATAGGATCGGTAGCTATCAATCACTCGCAGGATAAGCCCTTCCGTTGTAGGATCCGAGGCCGCGAGATCCCACACAGGAAGGAACGCATCCGATATTTTTAATAGCGTCCGCTTTCGCTCGCGCAGGTTGTGTCCAAGATCTAGCGCTGGCCCCTCGTTCGACAGCCCCATGCTGCGCAAGAGGCTGCGGCGAAGCTCGTGCGTGAGCTCATTCGGATCCCCGTATCCCTCCATGATAAAGTTGTAGACTACTCGTGAACCGGTCAGGCGCGAGAACGTTTGCTCGGCGAGCGTTCCCGCCTGGAGAAGCTCCTTGAGCTTTCCGGCTGACAGGGAGTTGAGAAACTCGGGGCTGAATCGAGGGATGACGTACACGACGTTGGAGAACTGCTTCGCGTGCCGCGCGTTGTTGAGTCCGATCACCCGATTGTGCCGCCCCTCGACCTGCAGCAACGTCGGGAACACGAGCGGTAGCTGCGCGATGATAGCAGTGTGTGCTGCGGTGAAGGTCTGGGCAACTCCGCCTGACTGGTAATTCGCAACGAGCACCTTCGTGCTTGGGTCCTCCTGAAAGCTCCTTCGCGAGTCCGCTTTGTCGGCCGTCGACATCGTGCCGTCGAAACGCTTAGCGCCGAGGTGGCCAAGTGTGTGGCTCAGGTCCTCGATAATCGGCGTATTCCACGCCCAGAGAATGACTTTTTCACCGAATGCTACGCGCTCTTCAGCCAGGCGCCGTGCCCGCTCCAGAACTGGGTTGCCAGACGCTATGCCGGCTAGCTCCGGCTGATAGATAGCCACATGAATCCAGTGGAACTTTAAGAGCGGTGAAATTGCGTTCAGGTCTATCTCCGTTCCATCGACGGCGTGGTTCTCGTTGTAGTGAGTCGCCCAGCCCCGAAAGTCAGCCACCATCAACGCGATGACGGTCTCCTGATCCTTTGAGAGCTCTACGTACCCTCCCAACTCTGGATCGAGCGCTCGAAGCACGGGCACACGGGGAGCCCTCTGATTGAGCTGCTCCTCGAAGCTTGAGCTGCCGGGGTCCTCAAAACGGGCGATCGTCTCGGCTTTTGTGCGCCGAAGCATCATGTCGGAGAGCCCCTCGTGCAGCAGGATTAGCCCTTTAGTGTTATCGGTGTAGAGATCCTGGAAGGCGCGCTTGCTCGGGAATCGCTGCGGAGCGAGCTGGTTTAGGGTTGTCCACATGTTCTGAATGCGGTTTTGGTACGGGGTCGCGCTCAGCATCCACTTGTACGTAGCGGCAATCGACCTCACCGCTGCGCTGCGAAGCGACTTCTCGTTATCAGTCCGCTGCGACTCGTCGATCACGAGCACATCGAGCTCCTTAGTAAGCTTCGTGTACTGCGCCTTGTGCCGGGCCTGTAACGCAACGAGCGCCTCGTAGTTTGTGATGACGAAGCGCGCTCCGTTGAGCGACTCAATCTGTTTGCTGCGCTCTACGACACTACGATCCGTAATTACCTGGACATCGCGGTCCTCAAGGCTAAAGTGCTCAAGCAGGTCTGCTCGCACGTTCTCTTTGCTGGATGCCGTGGTAACCCACAGGACACGCCGAGCATCGATCGCCAGGGCTGCGGCAGCAGCTTGGTAGGTCTTCCCGAGGCCAACATCGTCCGCGAGAATGGCAGCGTTGCGCGTAGCCAAGAAACGAGCCCCCTCGCGCTGGTACGGAAATGGGGATGTCTTTACGTTTTTGAGCTTAAACCGCAAGGCTTCCTCAAAGTACTGCGCCGCCTTTTCGTGTAGCGACTGCAGAAGCTTGCGGTTGCTGTCGCCGAACTCAAAGTCCGTCATGCTCGCGTACTCGTGTGCCTGCTCCCGAAGCCCTTCAACGGTTTCTGTGGGCTTCACCTCAAAGTTTGGCCGCAGCTCCCGAATGAAGAGCCGCTGATGGCTCTGGAAGCTGCCCCCTAGATCGGCGAGGCGCTTGTGGGCCCGCAGCGCCGCCATGAGCGCAATGATGTACGGATTTTGCTGCAGGTCTCGCGCGCCCGGGGTGTGCTCAGTGTCATCTCTTCGCTCGATCGCAAGCCCGACGTACTTACGCACGAATTCTGAAATATCTCGGCCGACGAAAGATTCTGGGGATAGGATGGTAAGAGACTCGATCAGCACCGCAGGATGAAACCCGAGTGGAGCGATTATTTCTCGTAGCTTCTCCTCCTCAATAAACTCATCAACCTGCTTGTCGGTGAACGACTGAAATGAAGTTGGGAAGCTCTTCTTCTCTGTGAGCTCCAAGACGTCTCGTTTGAAGGCTTCCAGAGTCGCCTCAAGGGTGAACTCTTTCATGCGCAGCACTCTGTCGAGCGTCTTCTCTTCGGTTGGGTTCTTCGCCTTAAAAAGTGCCTCGGAGTACCGCGCAAGCACTACTGACGCACTGACCTCAAACCCAGAGCTGTCCGTGAGCCGGATTGGGAAGAGGTCCTTGTACGAGACGTCCCGTTCACGCCCAAGAAACTTTGAGTTGAACACGAGCTTGAGAACCTTTTCGATCCCCGCCTGGTCACCGGAGCTGAGCACGGCTTCAAGAATAGTATCAGTTGCTGAAATAACCCGGCTGCGCTCACTCGCCGCGCGGCTCCTGAGGATCTCAAGGCGCACGTCGAGCAAAGTGTCGTCTAGCTGGTAGCCCTTCGCTCGCAGGACCGCCTTCTCAGAGGTCAGCTTGTGCCCATCTGCCCTGAAGCGGACCAGGGAAAGGGCCTTCAGGATCTCTTCGCCTGAGGTCTCAACGGGCGCCTTCCTTGACTTTGGGGGCGGCTGCAACGTGATGGTGAGGCCAGCAAAAATGCCCGCGGTCATAGCGAACACGTCGCCGAAGAAGGACTCATCGCACACTCGCGCGACGACCCGGAAGAGGTCCTCTTTGCTGTTGGTCTGTAGGTCAGTTCGGCTGAAGGAACCTGGAACCGCGATAGCCACTCTGGAGCTCTCCAGGGTAGCCGACAGAGGGAGGATGTCGTAGTTCCGAACGAGAAAATCGTCGTACACGTCGTTGAGGGAGCATCCCGGCTGCTCGTTTATTTTCTGCAGGGTTTTTCGGGAGTTTGGGAAGCGCTCGCGGTACGTAAGCTCGGTCAGCCGCTCAAGGATCTCTTTGCCCGTGATCGCTTCGCCGGCCGTGTTCTGAAAGCGGCCGAGGAGGATCGCTATCTTCCACCGGTACGGGCTCGTGTCCGCCACGATCTGCGCGATGACATCTTGCAGTACCCCTTCGAGCTTCTTGGCCGTCAGGGTGTTTAGCTCAAGCTGCCGTCGCTGCGGAAGTGACTCGATCACCGGCAGGTCTGGCTTCAGCTCTACACCTTCAACCGCTCTCGCAATCGGTCGCTTCTCGGGATCGATCGGCCGCTCTTGTTTGGTCATACACCACCCTGGGCACAGCGCACGTCGGTCACTTCGATGACGGGGTCAGCTCCGCTCGTCCCGACGTAGGGACCGGAGCTAGTCGACTCGGTTCGGGAGGGATTTTACCGGCAAGGAGTTTGCTAAGGAATCTTTTGGGTAACATCTCCCGGCGCCATTGGGCTTTTAGCCAAGCCCATTTTTGTATAAGGAATACCAGCTAACATCCTGATAGCTTTATCGTAAGCGGTTGCATTGAGCGTTTGGGAAAGAGCTCTAATTGCTGGCTAAAACCCGAACTTAGCCCAGCTGGTGGCACTGCGAGCGGCCCGCCTGCGATTCGCCATACGCTCACCTCCCCAACGCTACGCTCTCGGAAGCCCCGCCCTACGCCGCCCCAAACAGCTTCACCAACGAACTCCCCTCCGGCAGCCCTCTGAGCCCGCGATTGAGGGCGTAATTGAGGGCGTTCCAGTTGTCGTCTGGCAAGCCCGGCACAGCCTCTGGAGAGTTTGCGCGGGGCCATCTGCCGTGCAGTCGATGGAATGCGAGACCAGCGCGCATGATGTCATCCAAACGTATCGGCGAGTGGGGAAACGGGCCGTGCTGCTCGCGGAGCGGCTTAAATATCTTGGCGAGTGAGCCTCCCGCCTCAAGACCCCGCCCCCCGATGTGGCATGCCCTGTTGAGCCCCATCCACGTCTCCTGCGGATGGCCTGGCACTGGCTCTTGGCTGTGCGCTGTTGGGAGCCTGCCGTGGATCTTGAGGAATTCCTTCCCCGCCTTGAATATCTGCTTCTCCGTAATCGGCCGGGCGATGCGATGCGCGAACGCTTCCGGGAACTCGTCCCGAAGCGGGGCGAGCAACTCACCGAACGTGAGATCCTTCGGGAATCCCCTTCTCCCCTCCGCCATCGCACCACGAATAGCTGTCCAGGTTTCTTTGGGGAACCCCGGCAACTTCTCGGTGGAGGTCGGGCTTGGGGGCCTGCCGCGCCTCTGAATGTAGACACGTGCCGCATCAAGGACATCTTTTGGAGAGAGTGGGCGAATTCGGTATTTGACCAGCACAGACGCGAACTCGCGCTTCAGGGGCTCAAGGATCTTCGGCAGCGAACGTCCCTTCTCTAACCCACGGATGCCCTGCGCACCGGCTGCATTGATTCCACACCAGGTCGCGCCTCGGATACCAGGAACTGGCTCAGTGCTTTTCTGCGTCGGCAGTCTTCCGTAGCGAAGTGCGTACTTCCGCGCCGCGCGAATGATTGCGGATTCTTTTAAGCGGGGGCGCTGCGAGAGTCGCGAAAGCTTCCGCCCCTTGTTTCGCGAGATGCGGTTTTCGCTGAGCGCGCCCAGAGCCGCATTCACGAGCGCAGAGCTCGCCTCACGTTCAGAGCGCGTCTCGTCCCTGCGCACGAGGTTATTCTGAGTTCGATCACTTCTCACAAAAAATTCTCTATCTTCTTCAAGAGCCAGGAAACTTAGAAAAGACGCCAGCGTTTTAGACAGGCAACCGCTTAGCTACTGACTGAGTAAAAGCCACGGGGGAGATAGTAATTGTTACCGCAGTATAGTCAAAAGCCTACGGCAATCGCGGTGTGAATTAATTCGGTCCTGGCGTTTTTAAGGTCGAATTAGGGCAAAGTCTCCGCAAGCAGCAGCCTCCACCGGAGCTTCGTCTCTACATGGGCACTCCTCGTGCCCTCCTCTGTTGGCAGTTTCAATCTGTTCTAATCAGTAAAAGCGGCCCCGCTGAGGATGCTTTTTGGCCGAAACTATCTGCCCCCCGAGAATCACGTAGACTTCTCTGCTACAGTATTGTCTCTCTATCGCGTACGGCCGCGATGTGGTGCCCCGCAAGTAGCAAGGGCACTGCAGAGACCCATTCCGTATATCCCGTCTACTGATATGAGATCCTACGACGACTTCGAGGAGCCCAAGGAACGAGCGAGCAAGCGCGACCGCTTGCCGCGCACGCCTCCGCGGCGCCGCGATGGGCATTGGTCGGAGGAGCTTCGCTCGTCTCCGTCGAAAGCCGACCGTGCCGCTTTGCCGATCAGGAAAGCAATCGCGTCTGAGATGCAGCGCGTATTTCAATCGATGGACGACGTCCAGCCGGGAGAGGCCCTGGAGTTCTTCGAGTCGCGGCGCCACCTAATGAATCACGTCCTGCTGACCGATCTCCTCAATCGTCTCTCGGCAGCAAGCTTGAATTCGTTCAGCGATAACGGAGCAGAGCTAGTATCCGTATCAACGCAGGTCCTCTCCGAGCTGCTCTCTGAGCGCGTACGCCCAGGGCCTCGCGAAATAACAACAGCATGGCGCGCGGTCTCGTCAATCGGGATCTCGGACCCTGAAATGCTCGACGACCTTGCTCGCCGAACAAAGAGAATTCTCCATGCGTTTGACACCATCGACTTCGCATTTGCAATTATGGGACTCGTGTCAGTGGACCAGCCGTCACCGGTAATCCGAGCGGTCCTTACCACTGCATGCGCAGTTTTTCAGGGGCAAATTCCGTCCGCTTCGCCGGACTCGCTACTCTCAGTACTCCTAGCGCTGCACCGCAGCAGCTCTACCGAGCCCGACTTGGTGCGCAAGATCAACGAATCTCTCCTTGAAGAGGGCGAAGGCCACTGTGTTCGCCTGGAGTCCCTACCACTCAGATCGATGGGAACTCTCGTGCGCTGCAACGCTGAGCTTCGGTATGAGAATGTAGAGCTGTTCTCGCGGGTGGCGGAGCACTTTCACCGCGCGTTTCTCGATGTCCCGGAGGGCGGGAGGTCGCTGCCTGGGGCCCGCGGTGGGGGAGACTTCATTTGGGCCGCGGCGGTTTCTGGATATGCGGTGCCGCGGACCCTTCTGACTGCGCTGGAACGCCATGTTTACGAGGAGATAGCCAGTCTATCTCGGCCCAAGCAGCGCCTCATTTGCTCCGTTGTCGCCGTACCAGCGCTGCTGGTGGCCTCCAAGCATCCGAGTGAGGAGACCATTCGACGCTTTCATGAACTTGAATCGATGGACCGATCTAAACCCTTCGAGACGGCTTTTGAGCGGCACGTCGCTACTGTCCTGAGTGCTGACTTAGGTCTCTCGTTTCAGCAGGAGGTTAACCTGGGCCCATTCAGCCTCGACTTTCTCATCCAGCTGCCCGGTGGCAGGCGCGTTAATCTTGAAACTGACGGCGATAAGCACCACTTGCTGTGGAATATTGCCACGAACAGGAGCGAGATGACGTACCGCGGACGCAACATTGTTAGAGACAAAGTTACTCAGTTTTTCGGCATTGAAACGATTCGAGTGCTTGGCTCCGAGTGGGATGCTGCCTCAAACAAAGCCGACTACCTGAATAAGCGCCTGTTCGGTTGCTGATCTGGGTAGGCTGTAAACCCTCGAGGATTCTTCCACCTCTCCCTAGCCTAACATCGCTTCGAATAGGCGTACGGTAGTTTCTGGAAGCTTAGGCTTACCACCTGTAGCTAAGAGAGCGATGATGTACAAACCAGGTCGGAATGGAACTTAAAAGTAGACTAGCTTACGAGGCCTGCCATAGGATGTCAGCGAAATTTAGGTCAGGTTAGCGGGCCCCTAGAATGTCGTGCGAAAGTGCGCAACCGAGTCGTAGCGCTTCGAGTCCGCACAGAGCAGCCCGTTCCTGAGCTGGATAGAGTCTCTAGCTTCCGTATCCAACATAGAAGTCACTTTTTCTATCGGTACCATGGCAAAGCACTCACAGAGACAGCACCAACCTGCCGAGCTAGTTTCACCGAGTCGAGCCGCCCAGGATCTCGCTCGTCACGCTTTCTCGCACTTCAGCTTCGTCGACTCGCTGGCGAAGACTCTCAGGAGCAACGACTTCGCTGCTGTTGCCCAACAACTCGACGCTATCGCCTTGAATGACCCCCGACGAGCGGCGATCTGCCTGGCGGACACCTATCAGCATCGGCTTCCCCTCGACACCAATCGTTCCAAGTATCTGGAGGATGCTGAGTATGCCTCTGATAAGAACGATTCGGTCCTGGGAATTAAGCAGGTGGTTGAGCAGCTGCGAGCCCGCGACAGCGTACTGCGGGAACTCAGGGATCTTCCTACTCTCGATGCGGCTCGATTGCGATTCGAGGTGTTGGGTGAGTCAATCACCAAATCTGCTGCGCTTCTTGCCGCAGTGGTCGGTCGAATCAGCGGTAAAGAGAAATCTGCGCACCAGCTCGTCGATTACCTCTCGGGGGGTGACGGCTTCTCCGAAAGAGAGAAGAGTCAATTAAAAAAGGAGATGGGGATCAGCGCTCGCCGCTTCTCCACTTTTTCTGAACCGCAGTCGCTCGACCTGCGACACCAGGCGCTCTTTGAAGAGTTCTACCAGGTCACCGAGGGTTCTGGTCTTTTTCGCATCGAGCGTTACGGCTACCAAGGCGTGGCAGAGGAACTACGCCGAGCAAAGAAAAGGGAAGTCGGGGGCGTGGCGCGCGTAAAAATTCCGTGGAGCGAAAGCTTCGATCTTCCAAACCCTGACTGTCACCAATGTCACGAATCGGCGCTCACAGCTCGCAGCTTCTTCTCCGGTCGCGGCATTCCAGCTGATTTATGGATAGGCTTCGTTGGCGGCACCCAGCACACTGTCACGGTAGTGTATTTCCCGAAGGCATCGCGATTTGTACCTGTGGTGGTGGACGTTAGTCCGTACGGAGGGATGTACTCCGTTGATCCGAAACAGGGTGGCGAGCACTTCGCTTTTCAGAATCCGGCTGGTGTCATGGGAGTACGCCGGGTTCGTGCCAACCCTCAGCCGATCGTGAGAGGCGATCGGTTGTTTTCTGGGAATGCCGAACTTGAAAATGGATTGCTGCCGTGGTTCTCACAGGATCTGTCGAACAACAAAGGCCGAATAGTGGCGATGGGCGGCGTACTCGCTGATCAGGTTGCGAATCAGGATGACTGGGGGGAATACGGCCCCGCCTGGCGAGGTCGGGGAATCAGAAATCCGAAGATCGTTCTGGAGTTAACCCTCTTCCCGGGTATTAACTCAGAATTCGTGCGCTCGACGGGCGAAGCCTGCGGAAAGATCGTCGTGACCAGGAAGGAGAAGAGCGGCGATCTGAAAGTTATAGAGGCCGACTCCAACCTCTCCAAAGAACAGATCACTGCGATGCTAGAGGTGGCAGACGAGCGGTTTTCAAGTATTCGTAAGACGGTAGGTCGACTTGACATCGACCTTAGGAAACGACCTTTCACCTAGAGCAATACACCTGCGGGTGCCTTCAAAAACTCCGCAATCCCCTCCACCAGGTCCCAATCCTTACCCAGAGTGAGCGGCTTGTTGGCTAGGCGGCTGCAGCAAGGTTAAAAACAGCCTCAGCTTGACCTCCTCAAAACCCAGTGGGCGCTCTCCGTTAGAGCGTTCGGCGCTTAGCCGCAGGTAGTGTGCTTTGAGAAAGGCTGCATACTCGGTTCCATCCGTGGGTCCCTCTCTGTTTCCCTCGCTCATAAAGCCTCCAAGGTTTGGTGTGTCATTTGTTTAACGAACTTAAAGCAAGCTGAAGCTTGCCCCTATGACTGCACGCAGGC
The DNA here is from genome assembly GCA_964413875.1 of uncultured Bdellovibrionales bacterium. Taxonomy (GTDB): domain Bacteria; phylum Bdellovibrionota_C; class UBA2361; order UBA2361; family OMII01; genus OMII01. Next base: position 28,939 of record CAYPUA010000026.1, on the reverse strand, counting down.
CGCGGAGGTCACTTAGGGGCTCCCGGCGACCTGCGGCGTGCCGATATACTCGGCGCCTATGCCAGCCGGCTCGCCACACCGTCCCTCTTGCCTCGCCACAACGGGCTGCGCCCTGCTTCTGGTCGGGGTCTCGTGGCTCTGGCGGCGCCTGCCAGTCGATGACGCCTACATCACCTTCCGCTACGCGAGAAACCTCGCCTCGGGAGAGGGGCTCGTGTTCAATCCTGGTGAGTGGGTGCTCGGCACAACCTCGGCGCTGTGGGCAGCTCTCCTCTCTCTCTGCTCCCTGGTCGGGCTAGAGATAGAGCAGGCAGCAGTGCTTGGCGGTGGGCTCATCGCCGCTGCATCGATCGCGCTCTTTCTCGCCTGTATCGCACGTGCCAGTGGCCTGAGGGCAATCGTGTGGGCGGCCATTATCGCGCTCTACTACCCGCTCTCTGTCGTGACTTTTTCGGGAATGGAGACCGCGGCGTACTCGTTCGTTGTCGGCGCAGGGCTGCTTCAATTCTCCCGCGGGCGGCTGGGGCGTGGAGCGCTGCTCGCGCTTGCTGCAACGCTCCTTCGCCCTGATGGGGTGTTAGTAATAATCACCGGGCTCCTCTTTGCGCATGCAGCCCCGCTCCGCTCGCGCCTACAGGCACTCGCAGGCTACATCTTAATGCTCGCGCCGTTTCTCCTCTTCTCGTACACAACCTACGGCTCGGTGCTGCCGCACTCTGTCGAAGCGAAGCGGCTCCTGTACGCTGTCCCAATATGGAAGAACGCGCTCTTCTTCCTCGAAGCGCTCTCGCAATCACCGCTCGACGCTGTGCTGCTCTGCGCTGGCGCAGCGGGGCTTCTCTTTGCGGCACGCGAGCGCGACCTGCAGATCTTTGTCGCATGGGGTGCCTTGTACTCGCTCGGAATCATCGCATCAGGAATCAAGCCTGTTTTCTTCTGGTACTTCGGGCCGCTGTGGCTGCTGCTCCTGACGGTCGGCATCGAGGGGCTGCGGCGCGGCTTTAAGGATGCTCTCCCAGCAGCTCGGCAGAGGCTCCTGGTACCCGCTCTTGCAACGATCACACTCGCCGCGATCGGGCTCGACATCGCGCAGCGCGCTCCGGGACTCGACCCGGCAGAGGTGCGCGAGAGCGCGTACCGACAAGCTATCGGAGAGGCCGGCGCTGAGATACAGCGCAATGATCTCGTGCTCATGAGCGAGATCGGGATCCTCGGCTACGGCCTGCCGCAAGCCCGTGTGCTCGACTCAGCCGGCATCGTGTCGCCAGAGGTGTCTACGATTATCGCAGCGGCGCACAAGGAGCTTGGAAGAAGCTTCGAGATAGCTGACGGCTGCCCCTGGCTCCCCACTCTTCTCGCTCGCTTCAACCCGAAGTGGATCATCGGCGCACGCGATCAGCTTGGCCTCTCAAAGCTTGGGGAAGAATCCCCGTTCGCCTCGCGTTACTCACTCGTTGGGGAGTGGGAGAAAGGTGCTTTCGGGGGCGTGGTGTTGTATCGGCGGAGGCTGCCTTAGAGAATTTCTTAACGAGCGGTGCAAACGAGCCGCTGCAGGGCGCCGTTATCACGCAGAAAACGCTCATACTCTTGCCACGCATTGTTCGAAGCATCCCGTACTGAGGGGCCATCCTTGCCGCCGAATAGCGAAGCAATCTTGTCGAAGCTCTCCTGTGACGCATCTCCGTCGCGTCCTTGCCACATCTTCAGCGCGACATGCTCTGGAAGAAACGAGTGCCCATTTTCTGAGTAGTTTTTGAAGAAATATTTGCCACCCTCAGTTTGCAAGAGGGCATCTCCTATCCTCTCTGCGTTAAAACAGTGAGGAAGCGGCTGCCCCCAGAATTCTTCTAGAACCCATCTTTTGTCTCTCTCTCCCGACACGATGAAGGTGGGGCTCGCAATCTTTTCAACTGGTATGCGGCCACGATACGGGTCGTGTTGATTATCCACCTTGTATGTATTCGCCGGATAGTTCTTCCCGCCGAGCGAGAAGATAGTTGCCTTTGATAAATGCGCAGCGCGTTCTTTTTCTGCAGGCTCGTAGTCTTCCCACTTTTTGCCGAACAGCCTTCTGTCGACACCTGAGAGAACTAATGAACTAGGAGTAATTGCAGCTACCGTCTTGAACAGATCCGGAAATTGGCTTGCCAACGCGAGGGCCAGCATGCCGCCGTACGATGCGCCGTGGAGAGATACGTTGGCTCCGTCGACGTATGACCGTCCGCACAGCCACTCGACCGGTTCCTTAAAGCTCTCAAGCGGTATCATCGAGGCTACGATTGGCAGCTCCGACCATTTGGGACACGAGGTGGCTCCGTGTGGGGTGTTCAGTCCGTTCCGATCCGAGAGATAGGCAACTGTGAGCGTCGCGAAGCCCATCCCTGCGAAGTGCTCTGCCATCGCCGTGAATACGCCACCCTCGGAGCCGCCGAGGAGGATCATTCCAGGCAGGTTTGCCTGTCCGCGGCTGCCGTGGGGAAGAGTGAGCATCCCGAAGAGTCGCCCCTGAAAGCGAGTTATGAATTCGTGAGAGTAGGACGGCAGCGCCGAATCCGAGAGAAGAGTCTCACCTGTCGGCTGGCCTGGCCCACGAGCGTTGCTATGGAGCGTCATAGTTCGAACCAAAACATGTCCCCTCAAGGGTAGGGACGCTACGCTCTCATAGTCAAACTAAAAAACCGGTTCGATTCACCCAACGATTCAGATTGCCGGGCGAAAATAAAAACGGGCGCCCCGGCAAACATCTGCCCGGGCGCCCGCTTGCGACAGAATCGCTACTTGCGACTACTGCTCGTCAACCGCGAGGAGGGTTGGGCCCTCTTCGTGAGACTCGCCGCTGTCGTGCGACGAGGCTCCGTTGAAGTCTCCGCCCTGATCTGAGTCGTGGTGCTCGCTCTCTGACGGAGCTGCGCCTTCTCTCGGGATCGAGAGCGTCACGGCCCGCTTGCAGAAGAGCGGCTTGCTCTCTGCGCTGCTCAAGCCTTCAACGACCTGGTCAGCGATCGCCTCTGGAACATCGACGAACGCGTACGCGCCGCGAACGGCAACGCGGTGAACGTCTGTGGCGCTCACGCCGCAGGCGTCAACGACCTGCTGCAGGAGGCCTTCCTTCGAGATGCCCTGGTTCGAGCCGGCGCCAACGTAGAGACGAGCCTCCTTGTCGACGACAACCTGCGGACGCGGCTGCCTGGGCTGACGCGGCTGGCGCTCGCCACCCTCGTCTCCGCCACGGTCGTCGCGGCGGTCACGCCCACGACGGCGATCACGGTCGCGACCACGGCCGCCACGCGACTGCCGGTCGCCACCTTCGCCACCGCCAAGGAATCGAGCCTGGCTGTCATCATCGATCAGCTCATCATTCTCGTCGAACTGCGCCTCCATGTCGCGCCCACCACGACCGCCACGGTCGTCGCGGTTGCCACGGCCCTCGCCGCGGTCGCGGCGGTTGCCGCGACGATCACGCCCGCCGCCACGGCGGTCGCGTCGGCCGAAGTCCTGGCGATCATCGTCGCCGGCTTCGTAGTCCTCGCCTTCGTCCTCGTACTGATCACGCTCCTCGCGCGCTGCCGGAGCAGCCTTGAGGGACGGAAGCACCGAGAGGGTGTTGTGGAGCAGGTGTGCGACGATATCGCGCGCCTTCTCGTCACCGAGAATCTTCTCTACGAGCTGCGCGAGGCCCGCATCGCTCAAGAGCCCCTTCTCGACCGCCTGGTCGCGAAGCTGCGTGAACTTGCCCAAGAAAACCTGCTCTGGGGATGGCAGCTCGGCCTTTACCAGCTCAGCTTTTCCGAGCTTGTTGATGAAGTGGAAGTTGGAGATGTCCAGTGCTGCTACGAGGCTCAAGACCTTCTTGGTCTTGGTCTCTCCCTCACCCACGAAGCGGGTAAAGTAGACCTCAGGGTCAGCCGGAACCGAGTAGTTAATAACAATGTCAAACTCCTCCAGCGGAACGCCGCGAGCAGCGACGTCTGTCAGAACGAGAGCAGTTACCTCTTTCTTCTGCACTTGCTGAATAGCCTTGCTGAGCTTGATCTGCGGAACGTAGCCGATCAGCTTGACTGACGAGATGCCGCGCTTCTTCAAGATGACGTCAGCGAAATCAGCATCCGACGGCGAGTTGCAGAACACGAGAACAGAGTGTCCCGCTTCCATTTCGACTAGGTCGCAGAGCGCCTGAGGCTTTGCGAGCAGCGAGGTTCCGACTTCAAAGTAATGGTGTTGCATATCCTGTATTTACGACTCCTTATAATCGAACAGGTTGTTGTGAGGGCTTCCTGCTCAGGGCACCCCTCGCGCTTTCCGCGCAGACGAATGCCTCTTTGCATCTGTATCACTGGCCCTGCAGCCCGAATGGCTGAAGAACGTGACGAAGTCCCTCGGCGATAATTAAAGAGATCCCTCTCTTAAGGGTTTGGCACCGAGCGAGACTATCGAACGAGAGTATCGTACGAGATTATTCCGAAGCGGCGCCTTTTAGTGGGCTGGTAGCTGCTGAGCAGGTTGCTGCCGAGCGAGTTAGCTTTACCCTTCGCCCCTTACCGACTACGCACAATGAAAGACTTTAAGCCGGTCTTTCTCACTGGTAGCGGTTAGTCTATACCATAGTCTCCCCTGGGTCGGAAACTTCAACCTTCCTTTATTCCGGGCAGCCCCACCGTATGCGTCGACTCGGCAAAAAGCTTATCAGTTACTGTATGTTAGTGGCCCTCTCGGGCTGTCAGGTCGTACAGCAGGCGGTCGATGCCGTGGGGTCCATTGGCGCCGCCAACGAGAACACTCCGGTGGAAGTAGCCCCGTGGCAGCCCCTCAAGACTACCCTGCTGACGGCGAGCACGGGCCACAGCGGCGAGGTTTTGGCAGTTGCCCAAGTGTCGCAGAACCCCGTGCAGATCGTCTCGGTTGGAATGGACGGAAATGCAATCGGATGGAGCCTTGAGAGCGGCGCTGGGTATCTGCTCAAGTCCGTTGGTTCGGAGATTCAGCTCGCTGCGGTCGGAAGTCGGCTCCCGCTCGTCGCGTACACCTCAAACGGCAAAGTCATCGTCTCGTGCGTAAACCAGTGCACGGGGGAATGGGTGCTCGATCGGCTAAAGCCGCGGGTGCTCGACATCGCTTTCCACGAGGGCGACACGGCGCTGCTGATCGCGGGCGCGGATGGGCGCATCTACCGCTGGCGATACGAGGCAGACAGGCAGGCTACCTCGTTAAAGGAGAAGGACAAGGCGCTTGAGCGCTACATCGCGCACCAAACACTTATCAGCCGAGTGCTGCCGCATCCCGCCGGGCGCGCCTTCTTCTCAGCTGACTGGGATGGCACGCTGCTTGGGTGGCTACCATATTCCGCGGATGATCACGGCGGAGAGTACGACCGCAACCTCTTCGGCGGGCGGTTCTTCGGCGGCGTCGGAACGTTCCTCAATGCAGCGCGCGCTCCTGACAGGGGGATCGCATCCGCTGCCGTTTCAGAGACCGGCGAGCGACTCGCCCTTGGCGCAGAGGACGGCAATGTTGAGGTTTGGGAGGTTCGCGGATTTTCCCTAGCTGCCCGAAAACAGAGCCATTCCGGGCGCGTGCTCTCCGTGGCGCTTTCACACGACGGCAGTAGGGTGGCGTCTATTGGACGCGATTCGAAGCTCGTAGTCTCGCAGCTTGAGCCCGACCCGCTTCACCGCATCTCGCCAACAGCGCTGCCTCTGCTCTCGCGCGAAGTTCTCTCGCAGCAGCTCGGAAGCGGCACCCGCAACCTACTCTTTATCTCAAGCGGCAATTTGGTCTTCTCAACCAGGGACGGCCGTATCGGAGAGATCAGCCTGAGCAACGTAAAGGCACCTGAAGCGTCACCCTCTCCCGCCGCTGTCCGAAAACCGGCGGTGACTGACTCTGACTATTAGCGCGCGCCGGTTTTTGCTACGGTTGCGGCATGATTGAAGCCATCCCAGCAGTCCCAAGAGTCCGTGTCGGTCTCGTCGCCGCCGTGAGCATTGCCACCGTGCTGCTCGATCAGCTTACAAAACTCTGGGTTCTGCGCAGCTTCCAGGAAGGGCAGGTCCTTCCAGTCATACCGGGGCTATTCAACCTCACCCTCGCCTTCAATCCCGGAGCTGCTTTCGGGCTCTGGTCAAACCTCACGGACGGAACCCGGCAACTAGTTCTCGCCGGAACGATCCTCCTGGCGGTGGCGATGGTGGTAGTGTTCCTAAAGCAAACCGCCGGTCGAGGCTGGCTGCCCCAGACGGCACTTGCCGGGATCCTGGGCGGAGCGATCGGTAACGTAATCGACCGTGTTAGCTACGGTAGAGTGGTCGATTTTCTCGATTTTTATTGGGGCGCGTACCACTGGCCGGCCTTCAACGTGGCCGACTCGGCGATCTGTGTTGGAGTGGCGATCCTAATCCTGCTCCCGAAGCCTAAAGATACTATTCCGAACAGCCCCTCGTAGCGCGTCATTTTGGATTGCGGCACCTGAGTCCCCCTTCTAGAATCCACTAGGCGGGTGTGGTTCGCTGCGCGAGCCGTTACACTACGGGCTTGCACGCGTCATCCATACCGATTGTGAGGCCCAAGGTTGCGTCCTGGGCTGCACCACACCGTTCCCAAAGAGGCATTGTCATGGTCGCGCTCTCAAAATCCCCGTTCTCTCTTCGCTCAGCGTTCCTTCCAGTAGCAGCGGCGCTTCTCATCGCCGGCTGCTCTCAATCGTCGACCGAAGGAGCCGTCGTTGGCGGTGCTATCGGCGCTGGCACTGGAGCTGCCATCGGCTCGGCCAGCGGCAACGCCGGTTGGGGAGCCGCTGTAGGCGCAACCTCTGGTGCCGTCGCTGGCGCAGCGATCGGCTCGGGCAAGGACGACACCAAGAAGGCTTCCGAGAAGGAGCAGGAAAATTTCATGCGTCGACAAGCAGAGGCGATGCAGAAGCAGGAACAGGAGCTCGATGACCTACGGCGCCAGCGGTACCACGACGAGTACCTGCGCCAGGAGTACGATGTCGGCGAAGCCGAGCGAGCTGAGTAGCAATCACGCGTTAAGAAAGAGGAGCACACCGATGAAGAGGCAGGTCGTATCGCGCACAGGGAGCCTTGTTGCAGCACTTATCTTAATTGCGGCGGCAGGATGCACCCAGCCAAAAGAAACGACTGCTATCGGCTCAGCCACTGGTGGCGCCATCGGCGCTGGACTCGGCGCGATCGTCGGCAACCAAACTGGCAGCACTGGCGGAGGCATCGCTATCGGTGCGGTCGCTGGCGCTGCAACGGGTGCGCTGATCGGCAACGCGCTTCAGGCGCAGCAGGAGACTGCCCAGTCACAGGACGAGGCTATTGAGCGCCAGGAGCGCATGATCAGCGCTCAGCGCCAGGAGCTGAACGAGCTGCGGACTATTCAGCCTGACGCCCCAGTTGTTGCTCCATCGCGCAGCTCGCACAGAAGCTCCCAGCACCAAACACTCTCGCCAGAGGCCCAGCGCAAGTTAGCGCAGCTTGAGCGCCGTGGCCCGAATCCGCGCGCCTCTCACAGCATGGTCGCGTACGAGCCGCCGCCGCTCAAGCGGAACTCAGAGCCTCTCGCTCGATACAACGCCGAGTCGGCCTCGCCTGCGCCACGCGCGAAGGCGCCAGCCGCTCAAACGAAGCCGCAGCAAGCCGCAGCGCTATCGATTCCGAAGAGCGAGGTCGCCAAGCCCAAGGCAGCAGAGCCAGCCACAGACGATTCCTCAAACCCGTCGTCGATTGGGGAAGCTGACATTCTCGACGAGGGCGCGGCTGAGGCTCAGGCCGGCGCATCGAGCCTGGCAGAAGACTCTCAGGCAAACTCAAGCGCCTGCTCAGAAGCTGCCGGAGAGGCTCAAGCCGCACAGTCAGCCACAGAGTCGTCGCAGAAGTTGTACCACCTGCGCCGCGCACAAAGGCTTTGCCCTACCAACAGCGCCTTCTACACTGACCTCGGCAACCTGTACCTCTCGATGGGGCGCGTTCAGGACGCCAGGAACTCGTTTAACGACGCGCTCAAGATCGACCCGAACCTGCAGGCCGCACGCACCGGCCTCGAAGAGGTTAAGGCCGCTGGGCCAGACAAGTTCTAGGCCTGCATGAAACGCATTGCCCTCACCGCGCTCCTTTGTCTGCTGTCAGCCTGTGAAGGGTACTCGCCTGGAGCGACGGAGACTGGGGCTCTCGGTGGTGCGGCTGCAGGCGCTGGCCTCGGCGCCATCATCGGCAATCAGACTGGTAATACGGGCGCAGGCATCGCAATCGGCGCAGCTTCAGGCGCACTCGGTGGAGCACTGATCGGATCGCAAATCGAGCGCCAAGATCGCCGTCTCGATGAGCGGGACCGCCGCATCGCCCAACAGGGCGCAATCATCGAGGAGAATCGCCGGCTCCTTGAGCAGCTTCGCTCGAAGGGGATCGATGTGCGCGATTCGGAACGAGGCGTTGTGGTAAATTTGCCGGACGTGCTCTTTGAGTTTGGGAAGTCGAACCTGACACCTTCGGCGCAGGCTACTGTGGGCGAGATTGCCAACGTACTCCAGAGCGCCGAGAGCCGCATGATCTCAGTCGAAGGACACACTGACTCGCTTGGCACGATCGAGTACAACTATCGGCTCTCTGAGGCTCGTGCCCGCAGTGTAGCGGAGTCGCTCTCTCAGCACGGGGTTCCTGCCCGACGTATACGGACCAAGGCGCTAGGCGAGACTGACCCAATCGCTTCGAATCGCAGTGACTCCGGGAGGCGCCGTAATAGGCGAGTAGAGGTCGTCATCCTGAATCCAAGCTCCTAGCTTTTAGCACTCGACCGAAAAATCGGGAGTCCTGACCTCTTCCGGCGCCGGACAACGACCCAGATACATTCTCAGGTGGGCAATTTCGTCCACTTGCGTGTTACCCGAGAGGGCTCAGAGCCCGTCTCATTCGTGCTACGACGAGGAGGATTGCGTTCAACAGGACGATCTCTGATTAGTTTGCAAAACGAGTCAGATGCATCGAGAGGGGTTACGCGATTACTGTAGACGTACAGCGAGATGCTTCAGTTGAGAAGATGGGAGACCAGGGGGAGGAAGTCATAGAGCAACGCTTTAAAAAACCTCTTCCCCCGGTTCCGCATCTTTCACAGAGCTGCGTAGGAGCCCTCCTGAAAGACGGCTGCCAGAAAGTAAACTTAATGGCAGCCGGTCTCTTTACTTGCAGAAGAGTCCGCCCAGGATGCGGCGAACCGGACGAGGCCGGCAGGTACCTTGGGAGGTCTGCCGTTGCTCTTCAGCGGCCTGAGCTGCTGCTTGAGCTGCCTCTTCCTTCTTCCGGGCTTCCTCGCTTGCATCGGCGAGCGCCTTCTCAGCATCTTGAGCTCTCGCCCTAGACGCCTCGGCATCCGCTTCCGCATCGCGGCGAGCTTTCTCGGTGGTTTCAAAACGCTCTTCGAGCGCCTTGATTCGCGCCTCGTGCGCGGCCACGCGAGCGTCTGCCGCCTGAACAGCCTTCTGCAATTCGGAGTTGTCCTCCCGCAGCCGCGTGATATCCCTCTCACGCTCAAGGGCCTTGGCTTCGAGCCCTTTGATCCGCGCAGACAGTGTGACGACTTGCGCCTCTGCTGCCTTGCGGCCCTGCTCGGCCTCGGCCTTCGCCTTGAGGGCCAGGTCCAATTCTCTTCGAGCTGTGTTGGCCTGATTGCTCAGGTCCTTCACCTGCCCTTCGAGTTTGCTCTGACGGGCCTTGGCGGCCTCGAGCTCTTTGGCCTGCGCCTCTCGGACAACTCGAGCTTCCTCGAGCTCGCGCAGGTTAGCTTCCACCCGCGCGACTGCAGCAAGGGCGTCCTGCCCTGCCTTGACCGATTCGTCGATCACCTGCCTCCCGTTGGGGGAGGTCAGAACGACCGAGAGGGTGATTAGTGCCACGCCGCCAAGGGCGATGTTCTGGAAAGAAAGCATGGGTCACGATCCTTTCATGCAAGAAACGGTCTGATCGACCGGGACAAATCGGGGTTAGCACTGCAACACACAGTGCCTGAAATCGTTTTGAGTTTCTCTCGAACCTCTAATGACTTCCTTCTACCCCGTTTGGTCATGTCAGTCGGGCGCAGAACTTTTTAGAACCGCTCTGCAACGTCGACCTCTTCGGTGTAGCACGGATTAACGCTCGTCTGAACAAGTGACTGAGCAACCTGAATTCTAAGCGGAAGGCACTCGACATCGACGGCGTTGATTCTGAATCCTTCGCGGAATAGCGCGGCTGAGATGCTCTCCTCGCCCAGACGAGCTCTCTTCGTGCAGCACGCACATGACGGCTGACGCGATCCCGTAGATAGAATTCTCAAGAGATTTTGCTGAGGGTGGCCACGGAGTAGGAGCTTTCAATAGAAAACCTAACCATGGCCTGAGAAGAGCCTCTACAGGTACGTCCTGAAGAGCTCACGAATGCAACTTCGTGTCTTATCAATGCCATCTGCCACGAGGCGACGCGTCATTTTAACAACTCCGTACGGGACGCTCGCACGTATGCAAGCGCTGACTGGTCCGGAACCTTCGCCAGCAAGCAAACAGCTTAAGGCAATAACACACAGGACTTTTTTCAGAGACATGGCTCCAATCTCCTTATTCAAGACTACAGAACAATGGCTGCAAAGTTAGACGCTGCAGTTCTAAAACCTTTTGCTCCTACTCCGACAGCCATGTGAATTGTCCTGGTTCTCCATACTTCCCAGAGAGGCTGGACATCTGTTGCTGTAACACAACCACCGGCGAACTCACACCTTGAAGTGTGGATCCAGCGATCTCTTCTGACACGTACTGACTCAGAGTAGCCTCGAACAGCTCGGGGCGCCCCCCGAGCGCTTGATGAAGATCAAGCGCAGCACTCAGAGTGCGCTGCGTAGTTTGCGAGCTCTGTGGTTCGGATAGATCTGATTCAGAAAAGGAGGCGAGGGGGTAGGAGTCGAGTAACCAGAAAAAACACCTCCCCCTGACCTGCCCACTGGGAAGAGTATTACTCCCCAGGGGTCGAGGTCTTAGCCTTCTCCTCTACTTTTATTGTCGTGGAGCCCTGGATCACCCTCACCTCAATGGTGTTGGGTTTTGGGGTCTCGGGCCACACAATGCAATTGTAAAAGAAATTAGCAGTGCCGGTCACTATCCCAACACCGCAACCGACCACCGCGCCGGTGGAACGGTAGACAACGTTGTAGGCTGTCTTTCCGACCGCATGCCGGAAGGATTCAGGCCCAAAAGTGAAAACGACTGCCAGAGCAAACGCCGCGATGAATTGCTTGCGCGAAAACATGGCAAGACTCCTTGGAGCATCGGACAAAAAAAGAGGGATTGGTAGCTGTGGTTAAAAACCTCTTCACTCCTACCCCTCTTCGCATGTCAGTCGCGCGGTGATTCGGTACATCGTGGTCCCATCGCAGCGACTCTCTCGATCTAGCATGGGTCGGATCCGCGTTGAAGAAAATACAGAGCCGCTGAATCCTTCGCCGAAACGGCGGACGGACACATCGACGATACGTTCGATCTGATTCTTTGGTGCGGTGAATCTGTGCAGGGGGAGGAGCCTAGGGGTAGGAGTTTGCAACCGAAGTCAAAAACGCCTCCCCCTGACTTCGCAGAAGTGATCTTACTTCACTTCAACGGAGATCTGCGGCTCGGTCACAGAGAAGCCTGTCTCAGGAAGGATCAGCTTGGCCTCGATAGTGGGAGGTTTAGGCTGCTCCGGAGACTCGGCGTTCTCTCTGACAAATTGAACGAATTCCTTGGCGACTCGGCTTCCTTGCTCACGAAGCCGTTCGCCTGCTTTGCAGCAGATCGCAGCCACCGTACGGCCAATTGCCAGACGGGTCGGCTCAGCAACGAAAGTCAAGGTAAGGCCGAGGGCGGCCAGGAAAAGGAACTGTTTTTTTGAGAGCATGTAAGCACCTTCAAAAAAAACACGTCTTTAGTAAAGTGCTAAGGGATTGGTAGCTGTGGTTAAAAACCTGGTTCACTCCTACCCCATTAGCACATGTCAGTCACAGCGTGGGCGAAGAACCCGCCAGTCGTCGGTGACTGCAGTGGTGTAGCACAGGCACCTTGTTCGTAGAAGAAATAGCGGCGAGAGCTGAATTCTACGCCGACTCTTATTTGTAGCACCAGTCACAGGCAGTGGGTACGAAGCTGCTCTCAGACATCGACAATTGCTCGGTTGAGGCGGAGGCTATGAAACTCTGCTCTCGAGTTAACGCTTTTATGCAGGGTCGCGAGTGGAGGAGTGTTGCAGGATCCTGAGCTGAGCCTGCGAAAAAAGCGCTCGACGCACAGAGATAGGAGACTAGGGGGCAGGAGTTTTTACACCAAAGTGAAAAACGTCCTGCTCCCTGCTCCCTCTTGAAAAGAGTTGCTTCTCAAGAGGGAGCTTCGTCTCGTTTACCGCAAGCGTCACTCGCCACGAATTACTTCGTGTCGACGACGACTGCGGTCCCGCCCTGCACAACCCGCACCGTGATGGTTTGGGGTTGCGCCTGGGCGTCCGTGAACTGGCTCGGACTAACCGAGTTTTCCTTCACGTGATCCACCACAGCGTGCACTATGTTGGATCCGGTGGTCACGGCCTTCTCACCTGTCTTGTAGGTGATCTTGGCGGCAGTTGCGCCGATTGCGTATCGGACCGCGGCCGGCACGAACGCTAAAGTACAGCCAACCGCAAACAACGCCCAAAATTGATAGGTACGCATTTTTGCGTCCTCCAAAGAAAGAAAAAGAGAGTAAACACGCTGGGGAACCGGTAGCAACGGTTAAAAACCTTTCTTACTCCTGCCCCACCAGCACATGTCAGTCGCACCGAGAGCCGAACCGATCTTGCTCAATCGCTCGCGACAATCTTGATGTAACACGAGCTACAGCGAGGGCGAAGGAGATTCTACGAAGCTGAATTCTGGTTCGATTCCTATTCCTCGATCGCGATCAGCAGTGTCTTTCCTCGCGGTGTCTATGCTGCTCGATCCGACGCGACCTGAGGGCGACCGAAACACTCTCGCAATACGGATGGCTGCCGCGTGATCACAGGTTCGTTTAATTCACAGGACTTCTGCGAGACAAACAAGACTAGTCTTAGAAGTACTAGCGGGTGGGTTAAAAAGCAGGCTGTGCTTTGAAGGTAGGAGACTAGGGGGTAGGAGTTTCGCAACCAAATTGAAAAACGCATTACCCCCCGGTTTCCTGTTGAGAAGGATTACTTCCCAACAGGAACCTTCGTCTCGTTTACCAGGACTTTCGTCTCGCCCTGAATTACCTGCAGCACAATAGTTTGCGTTGCAGGCTTGGGCTCCTCGGGCATGACCACATTTTCACGGATGTGGTTTCCGACAGCATTGGCCACCTCTTTTCCGGCGGTAACGACTTTCGCGCCGGTCTTGTAGGTGATTTTGGCCGCGGTTGCCCCAATGGCGTATCGGACGCCCTCACTCACAAAGGTGAAGGTCAGTCCGAGAGCCATCAGACACAAAAAATGGAAGCGAGTCATTGCTCTACTCCTTAACGGGAACAAATTGGAAAAAAACCTGGGGGATTGGCAGCGGTTCAAGAACCTAAATTAACTCCTACCCACCCAGATATGTCAGTCGCACCGAGAGCCGAATCAATTTTGCTCAATCGCTCGCGACAATCTTGATGTAGCACGAGCTACGGTGATGTTGAAGAAGATTGTGCGGCGCTGAATTCTTTGCTGATTCGGTTTGTAAAGCACTCGGCAGCATTTTTTTATGCGCTTCACATGCTGAGCGGCGACTACACTCGTAGCTAGCGCGTGCAACGCAGTCAATGAGGCGAGTCATTGCCGGAAGTCACGATTCGAATTATGAACTTTGAAGAGAGAGAGAGAGAAAGAGAGAGAGAGACCAGGCGGGTAGGAGTTTTTAAACGCTTAAAAAACCTACCCTGGTCTCTGAGACTCTGCGTTACTTTGCAGGAATCTCTATTTCGACATTTTGCCCGCCCACGTTGACCACAAGCTTTGTGGGCTTGTTGGCCTTCGGGGGTTCTGGGGCCACCACGCAGTCCGCGAAGAACGCGAACACGGAGGCAACGCCATTTCTGGCAGTGTCGCCTATCACCTGCGCTGTTGCGTAGGTGATCCTGAACGCGCTCCTGCCAATCGCATCCCGCACGGGCCCAGACACGAAAACGACACAGAGGGCAAGAATCAGGAACGCCCTGAACTGCCACGGGGTCAAAGCCGCAGTTTTCTCGCGGTTTGCCTCAGGAGAAGGCTTGTCCATGGTTAGGACTCCTTATGTAAAAGGAAGAAACAGAACGACCAGGGGTAAGTAGCTTCGGTACAAAACCATAATCTCCTACCCGACCGGCCATGTGAGTCGCTGAGCTTCTGTGCGACGCAGGATGCGTCAGTCTCAGCGCTGGCATTCGTAGTAGCATCGTCTTCTTCGAACACAAACAGAGATCTGATGTTCCTGAATTCTAGCTGGAGTTCTTTCGAAAAATTCGGAAGTGGGTTCTGAATCGAGGGATCTGGGGAGCGGAGGTGTTTTATTTGAAGACTGCTTTCGTCACGACGATGTCGATGAAAGCATCCTGAAATTACCCTTGATTGTGCGAGCTGCTTCTAAACTATCAGTGACGCGTTTGGCATCGGAGCTTCACCAACTATTGTATGGAGCGAGCTGCCGAGAATTTGAGGGGCAGCATAAATGTTGAAGTGCCCATCGCAAATACAGAGAGCCTGTCTCAAGGCATCGGCGTTGGTCCGAGAAGAAATCTTTGCAGACGTGCGGAGCAAAGATTTGCGGTTTGTCCAAGAAGTGCTCGCGGCATTTGACCACAGTGGAGCACCCCGAGAGCGATTGGGCTACCTGTGCGCTTTGCAGGCAAAGCGGCTGTGTCAGACCCGAATGCTAACTCTAAGCTTGAATTTAGGGGTAAATGCCCGACTATTAACTACTAATTCACACAGCCAGCCGCTGCATCTGAATTCTCATCGGGATCAAGTCGCTGAAACCACTTGAGTAGCTGCCGAAGCCCCTTTACCCTTACCTCCGAGCCAAGAGAAATCGAACCAAATTCGTTTCAGAGAGAATGTATGTCCCAAACAGCAGGCCCCCTCGTACTCAACACTCATACACCTCCACCCGCTCCAGTGCCAAACCCTACTCCAGGGCCGGCGCCCGCCACACCGGAAGACCGGGTTAAAGAGGAGCTGAAGAAGCTTATCAATCCGAGTCTCGGCCAGTCGGACTTCGGCGGGTCGAGTTTCGGCACCTTCAACTGCCCTGGCAGACAGGTCGCAGAGCTAGAAGTGACTTCGTGGCCACAGGTAGCGCTCGTACTAGAGAGGCTGCAAAAAGGGGCGGAGATACGACTGACTTTCCCGGAGGTTACCCCTCCTGCCAATGTTTCCGAAATTAGCCAGGAACAGAAAGAGATCCACAGCTTTCTCGCGACGCGTCACAACTATTCGGTCAAAGAAACAGCAAACCTTCTCGTCGATAAGATCGCCAAGTCCCGGCTTTTTAAGGACTGCCCTGCTGCTTCAGCAGAAAAGTTGGCAAGAGGCTGGGTTGATGGTCGGCGGTTGAACCCGCTCAATACTGACTGCGTCTCGGTATCTCACGTGTACAATCCGGAAACTCTTAAGGGCACAGCTGCGTCAAATAATAATATCGCTGACATGGTAGCGAAGCTCACAGCCGCCCCAACTCATCCCAGGGTGATCTTCGAGGTGCCAATCGATAAGAGCGATACTAATGCGGTGAAGGCCGTTGCTACGGACCTCCGGAACGCCATCTCGGGCAATACGATAAGCGCAGCGTATGAGGTTTGGGTCGGCAACGGAAAGAGCTCTCCGGCAACCGACATCTTAGCATTCACGTATGATAATTTTATTGCTCACTACGTAGATGGTAAGCCTGCGGTTACGATCCCATATATAGCTGGCGGAACTCCTCCCGCTGGCGGAGGGACGAGTCCGGCTCCGGGGGGCACCAACCCTGCTGCCGGAGGCACAACACCCGCTGCTGGGAGCAGAGCATGGTCAGCGGTTACGACGCTCGCTTGGTACGCTTGGCAGCCCGTGCGTTGGATCGGCTCCAGTTTCCGCTGGATGGCGGACTTCTAGTTCGCGCCGACACGCACCGCAGCCACATCAAGCGATTGGAGCTTGCTGGCCCCTCTTCAGCCAGCAGCATCTCGTAGCAGAGAAGCCAGCGAGCAAGCGTGGATTCGCGGCAAGACAGCAAGGTGGGCCACTGAGCTTACAGTTTCAGGCTTCTTCCTTGCCTCTCTGTCTCGGCACTGGTTCCGGGAGCAGAGGGGCTTTTCCATTCTTCGGGCTGGTCGCCAGCGTGCGATGCGCTGTTAGCAACCCCCCGCGTAGGGAATGTTCGCGTCGGGAACCGGCACATATCTTAAGCTGTTTTCGGCTGCGCAGCGGGCTATCGGAGGCGCTACCGTGGGGATAATGAGGCGTGTTGGAAGGTGCTTTTTTTGAAAAAACCCTTATCCGACACGCCCCTCGGGAGTTGTTTACTTGCTTGGGATAATCTTCTCAAGCTCAGCTCGGAGACTATCAGCTTCAGATTTGGTGGAGAGAAATTTAAGCATTCTCTCGCCCGTGCTCTTAAGCTGAGCATTCTCCTTCACAACTGCCTCGAACTGGGTTGCCAGCTTATCCAGCTCGGGAGACTTGAGCGATTGATTCAACTCGCGAATTGCCTTCACGCTTGCATCATTCGCGGTCTCCGCGGACCGGAACCACGGGCGGCCCCAGATTGAGCGAACCCCGGCTCCCTCCCAGAGGCCCAGTAACAAAGCCCCGGAAACCCCGACTAGGGTTAGGGCCTTTAAAAGGCTCAAGGGACGGGCTGGCGTCGTCGTCGGTGGTATCGTGCTCATAACAAAACCCCCTTTCCAAGTGGGATAAAAAAAGCACTCTTCCAGACACCCCCAAAGTTTATCACGCCCGATATCTTAGTCACACCAAAAGCGGTTCCGGATCGGACCGATTAGGGCTATTAGCATCCGATCCGAAAAGCTCTCTGAAATCTGCCTTGAGGATTTAGGTTGCTACGGGGACTTTGGAGGAGGGACAACGGGACACTCGCTACAACTTCTCAGAGACCTTGTAGTAGCTGAAGCCCTCGTAAGCCTGCGCTGAATGCCTTTGCTGGAGGTCGATGCTACTTCTCGTATTGAGGCGAAAAGTGTCAGCGAGCCCCCCAGGGAACTTCAGCCGACACGGCACAGCTCTTTTCGGAGAGTGCTATTTGCCAGCTTTCGGGCCCGTCTCACGTCGCTTTCGTTCATCCTCACAAATTTGGATGAGGGCGTCGTAGGCTTTGAGCTTCTCTTCATTGGAGGCGTTTGGGCCTGCAAAATCGAGAACGAACCGATTCACCGCCTCTTCGGGGGTTTTAGGTCTCGGGGAATTTCCCGATCCAAACCACACTACGGTTGAGACAACCGAAATGGTCACTACGCACACCAAGCCGATTCCGATACCGGCTTTCTGACTTCCGGGCATACAAACCTCTCTTTCAGGTAAACCTTCGGGGTTAAACTCACTGACACGCCGGAAAGTTAACAGTTTGGGGGTAAAAGTCAGCAACAAACGCAC
The DNA here is from genome assembly GCA_964413875.1 of uncultured Bdellovibrionales bacterium. Taxonomy (GTDB): domain Bacteria; phylum Bdellovibrionota_C; class UBA2361; order UBA2361; family OMII01; genus OMII01. Next base: position 11,354 of record CAYPUA010000026.1, on the reverse strand, counting down.
GAATGATTCCTGGTTGTTTCGGCGGAGCTTTAGGATCAACTTGAGTTGCCTCCTTGCCCGCTAAAGAGGGAGCAGAGTACCGTCGGCGAGAGACTGTAAAGCTACGCTGCAATGATATGAAGACGCGCCTAACTGCCCTCTGCCTCTCCCTGCTCCTAATAACCTCCTGCTCAAGTAGCCCGGATTCGGCGAGCAGCGAAGCGATGGTGCTTTTTGGCGGCTGTGCCGCGGGCAGCAAGGATCAGTGTGAGCGGCTCGATGCGCTTGCTGCGAAGATGCCGCTCAACCTTCGGAAGGGGCACTTTTTTAAGCTGTGCTACAAGTACGGCTCTGAGCCGGCTTGTGAGATCCTTGAGGAGCTGAAGAAACTACCAGAGTAGAAGAGGCCGCTTACTCGCTACAACTTCCGCTACAACCTCTCAGAGATTTTGTAATAGCCTTTTCTCCTCACGCCCTCTCTGTCTTTCTCCTCCTCCTGCACCTGCACTGAATTCCTCGTCCTCATCCGGCTAGCTTGAGACGAACACGGTGAGTAGGACGGGGGGAATTCCTGATAATGACGGGGAAGCCAGTGCAAGCGCAGGAGAAGGATTAAGATTAGGACCAAGGCTTCTCACCTTAGCCCTGCCGCGGTTAAAGCTCGCTACACCTTCTCAGAAACTGTAACGCTTAGGCCAGCTCTTAGCTCGCCACTGCTTCCTTGTGGTAAACCTTGATCGGCGGCTGAGTGCCGTTGATCACCTCAGGAGTGATGATGACCTCCTTGACGCTGGTGTTGCTCGGGATGTCGTACATCACCTCAAGCATGGCGTGCTCGATGATTGAACGTAAGCCGCGCGCACCGGTCTTCTTCTCAAGCGCCTTCAACGCAATTGCATCGAGAGACTCGGCAGTGAAGGTCAGCTCAACTCCTTCCATAGCGAGCAGGGTCTGGTACTGCTTGATCAGAGCGTTTTTCGGCTTCGTAAGGATCTCGATCAACGCTGGCTGGTCAAGCGGCTCGAGGCTCGACACCACTGGCAAGCGCCCGATAAACTCAGGAATCATACCGAATTTGAGCAGGTCCTCGGTCTCAAGCAGCTCGAGCGGATTGGCCTTCTTTTCGCCCATCTGAACGATGTTGTTGCCGAAGCCGAGCCCCTTCTTGCCGGAGCGCTGGTTGATGATTCGCTCAACACCGTCGAATGCTCCACCTACGATGAAGAGGATGTTCGACGTGTCGACTTGGATGAAGTCCTGCTGCGGGTGCTTACGGCCGCCCTTCGGAGGAACGTTCGCCTTAGTGCCCTCGATGATCTTGAGGAGCGCCTGCTGCACGCCCTCGCCAGACACGTCACGGGTCACCGACGGGGTATCGCTCTTGCGGGCGATCTTGTCGATCTCGTCGATGTAGACGATACCACGCTGAGTCTTCTCGATGTCGTAGTCTGCGGCTTGCAGGAGATTGACGATGATGTTCTCCACGTCCTCGCCCACGTAGCCGGCCTCGGTCAGGCTTGTTGCGTCAGCGATCGTGAAAGGAACGTCGAGGATGCGCGCTAATGTTTGTGCAAGCAGCGTCTTGCCCGATCCAGTGGGACCGATCAGGAGGATGTTCGACTTCTGCAGCTCAACTGCGCCCTTTGTGGTGTGGTTGTTCTGGATTCGCTTGTAGTGGTTGTGCACCGCGACTGAGAGAACTTTCTTCGCGTGCTCCTGCCCGATGATGTAGTCGTCGAGAGATGCCTTGATGTCTTTCGGAGTCGGAACCGCCATGCGGTTCGTCTGGTGCGTGTGCCCGTCGAATTCCTCGGTCAGAATATCGTTGCACAGGTCGACACATTCGTCGCAGATGTACACCGAGGGGCCCGCAACAAGCTTACGAACCTCTTCTTGGGTCTTGCCGCAGAACGAACAGATTAGGTTGCTGCCGCTCTTGCCGTTGTCCTTGCCCATGACCTAATCCCCCTTAAAAAACCCTTTGGTGCAAATCCTCGTACCTATTGAGATGCTGGCAATCGGCGGGAGGATTTGCCCCTTATGGGGAACTTTTCCGAGGGCTTTCCACTGCCCTCTATTAGGGTCCTCGGCACAGTTTCGGAAAATCTTTACGAAAAACCGCTTCTCCGTCTGTCGGCGGGAGAAGTAAAAAACTTGACTTCTGGGGGTGTCGCTAGGTTCAAACACTTCACCACGAGGCTAGGGACCTGATTTAACCACTTATTTTCAGGAAGATTTTAGCCGCCGATCGCCATCAAGGGGCTTTTTGCTCCCTCAAGCTATAGTTTAGAGTCCTACAAGTACTCAGGCAGCCCCCGACGGGGCTCAGTCAGCGAAAGAGGATACATGGAAAAGTTCAAGGTTAACGACCGCGTCCGCCGCCTCCCCTACTCAATCACCCTCGCGAAGCAGGGCAGCGATGCTATCGGGCTCGCGGATGGCGACGTTGAGACGATGACCGTTTCGACCCGCGGATGCTGCGGTGTCGTCAAATCACTTCGCCACGAGACCAGCGCCGCCTCGGCAGAGAACAAGAGCCGCTCGCTTATGGTGCAGGTGCTGTGGGACAACGGCACCCTCTCGTACCATGGCCCTGAGGCGCTAGAGCACACGAAGTAATTGAGCGTTGATAAGATTTAACTGGGTCGAAGCGTCGTGGGCTTTTTCGTCCCCGGTGCCGGTGCCGGTGCCGTTCCCGTTCCGGGAAACGCCTTCACAGGTCAAAGACTTTACTTAAGAACTACGCTCTCACCCCTGCTTCGCCTGAAAGCGCGGCTCCCGCCCCTCTATCAGGCGCTGAATATTCTCGCGGTGACGGAAGATCACGACCGCAGCTACTACGCCTAGCGCGATGGTGACTGCGTCAGGAAGATTCACAACCAGCGCAAACGTCGGAACCACGATCGCAGCAAGCAGCGAGGAAAGGGAGACTATTCTTGAGGCCGCGAACGAGCATGCGAACGTTGCTACTGCGACAAGCGCCGTAACTGGATCGAGAACGGCGATGACGCCGATAGCGGTGGCCACTCCTTTGCCGCCTTTAAGGTACGGCGGAACTGAGAAGCAGTGCCCTACGACAACAGCGGCTGATGCAGCGGCCGCCGCCCACGTATCACCGAAGCACAGCTGCGCTACAGCTGCTCCGATCGCGCCCTTGGCAACATCACCCACGAGCGTCAGCACTCCCGCGCGCTTTCCAACAACGCGAGCCACATTCGTTGCTCCGACGTTCCCGCTGCCTTGGCTCGTGATATCGATCCCGTGCAGCTTTGCGACGAGCACACCGGTCGGAAACGCGCCGAGCAGGTAGAACGGAAGAATAGCCAGCAGGAGAGCCACGACGGTCATGGTCGGAGTCGTCGAATTGCCTCAGCGCGGTCAGATGCGCCGAAAACGTACGAGCCAGCCACAAACGCAGAGGCGCCTGCTTGGCGACATTCCAAGGCAGTTTCAGCGTTGATTCCGCCGTCGACCTCGATAATGACGTCGGCTGCTACCGACTGAATGCGGGACTGAAGCTGCCGAATCTTGCCGAGGCATGCCGGAATGAACGGCTGTCCACCCCAACCCGGGTTAACCGTCATTATCAGCACCAAGTCACACACTTCGAGCACATCATAGACTGCCTCGACCGGAGTTCCTGGGTTGATTGCGACACCATTCTTGATTCCGAGAGTCCGAATAGCGGACAGCGATCGGTGCAGGTGGGGGCAGGTCTCTTGATGAATGATGATGCGATCAGCTCCAGCATCCTTAAACGAGTCGAAGTGCCGCTCTGGCTCAACGATCATCAGGTGCACATCGAGGAATGTGCTGGTTTGCTTGCGTAGCGAGTGCACTACGTTTGTCCCGAAGGTGATCGGCGGAACGAAGGTGCCGTCCATCACGTCTACGTGAAGCCAGTCAGCGCCGCCTTTCACGACGCTGTCGACTTCGTGCGAAAGCCGTCCGATATCGGCGGCGAGGATCGAGGGGGCAATGTAGGTGGGCTTTGAGTTTTGGGTCATGAGGCAACGCAACTAGTTCGAAGGCTGGATCTTAGCACTCTCCCCTGCCCCCTCACAGCTCCCACATGGAGCCCGGTTGACGACCACGGCCCTGCAAGTGCCCGTAGCAACGGGCAGAAGCGCGCTAATTCGCGCGCGACGCAGGTTGGAGCTGCTCTGGCAGCCCCCAACGGAGGGGGTATTCCGGAGCTTTCCATAGTTAGGTTGGAACGGTTCCTGCTCTGTATCAAATCAAAGAAGCCCCTCACTGGAAGAGGAGGCGCGGTTATTTTCGCAAGGTGCAGCAATGGAAGCTCTCTCATTAGCCTTCGCAAGTGCCCTAAATTACGGGCTTAAGTCGCTCAAGTCGGCTGTCTCGTCGTCTAGCGCAACGCCGCCTCCGCAGCAAAAGATCGCCAAAACTAGCAGCGGATCTGGCGATTTCGACGCCACGTTGAAGGCACTTTTAGCCGCCGATGGGCAGAATAAGGTCAGCGAAGAGGACGTTTTTTCCGCCCTCGTGCAGGAGCGCATCGGGAAGGAGAAAGGCCAGGACGCCCTCAAGACCTTCCAGGATCTCCTTAAGAAGAGCCGCGACGCCCACAAGAAACCGGATGGCTTTGTGCCGGTTGAGGACGCGACCAAGGACGCTCTGCGCAAGTTCCGCGACACCGGGGCGATCTCGAAGGAGGAGGCTGACAAGATCTACTCTCAGTCATTCGCCGCTGCGCAGCTTGACTCAAACAAGGACGCGCTCTTCGATAACCGCGGCGGACCGGGCGACTCATCGGTCGCGGTAGCAGGTCTTGAAGAGGCGCTGCTTGCGAGCCGGACCGTATTCACAGCGTTCGACGCGGGGACAGAGACAGCAGCAGCCCGAAGCCTCGATGAGGCCTCGGCCGGAAAGCCGAAGGGTGCTGATGGTGGGCACGTCTCTGAGCCGGGCGCAGGACAGTTCCTCTTTAAGCCGATCTCTGACAGCGATGGAAGGCTTGCGATCCTCCTTCCACCAAAGCTCGCCGGGCTCGTGTCAGGGGTTAAGCTCATAGGACCGGGCGGAAAGGAGCTTGAGTCAGGCAGGTACGCTGGCAACGGCAACGGCGGCCGCGACCACTACCGATTTAATCAGCCCGGCGGCAACTACCCTGATGGGTTGACGGTCGAAGTAGCACTGAAAACCGGCGAGTTAGTGCGCTACTTAATCCGCGAAACATCGCAACGCACTGAGAACATCACCCCGGAGAACGGAAGCGGAAACGACGGTTCGTCGTCAGACGGCGGCTCGTCGGGCGATAACTCTCTGTAATTCCGGTCTCTCCCTCCATACGAAGGCGACAGCTCACTGCTTCAAACGCGGTTTCCACTAATCTCATCAAGCTCTGTGGAGTCACCGCCGACCCTATCCAATGAGAAAGTCACGGAGGGATAGGGAGCCATGACCGTTATTCTCGGCGTCTTGGGCGTCGTATTGAGCGTACTGATAGGATTCATCGGTCCCGGCGGACCGGTAGAAGTTCTGTTTCAGCCTTACGAGTACCTCGTAATCACGGGAGGTATCGGCTTCACCGTGCTCATCTCCCAACCAGTCGAGGTTCTCAAAGCGCTGCCTCGTGCCTTCATAGACGCCGTGAAAGGAAGCGGCGTAAGCAAGCCTGTCTTCAACGACCTGCTTGGCCTCATGGCGATCATCTTCGACACGATGCGCCGCGAAGGAGTTCTCGGAATCGAAGGCGACATTTCCAACCCGCACCAGAGCGCGCGATTTAATCGCTACCCGAAAGCCTCTCACAACCACCACCTGATGGAGACCCTCACGAGCGCCCTGCGGCTCTATGTCGACGGCGTAGCTAATGCCTTCGACCTCGACAAGCTGCTCGACTCTGAAATTGAGACGCACCACGAAGAAGCGCTCCTGCCGTCGACCGCCGTAAAGACGATGGCCGACTCCTTCCCGGCGATGGGTATCGTGGCAGCGGTACTCGGAATCATCATCACCATGCAATTCCTTGACGGTCCGCCAACTGAGATCGGTCACCACGTCGCCGCGGCTCTCGTAGGAACCATGCTCGGAATCTTCTTGTCCTACGGATTCGTAGGCCCGATCGCAACGAAGATGGAGCACGGCGTTCGAGAGAATACAGCTCTTCTTAAGTGTATTCGGGCCGGTCTTGTCTCGTTTGCTGGAGGCGCGCCTCCCGCTGTTGCGCTCGAGTTCGCCCGCAAGACGATCCCAAGCTGCTTCCGTCCCACCTCGGAGCAGCTTGAGGAGATCATCAAGGAGGCCAAGAAGAAGTAAGCTTGGCGCACTGCGATGGCAGATAAGGACAACAAGCCAGTCATCATCGTCAAAAAAGGCGGCCACGGCGGCCATCACGGTGGCGCCTGGAAGATCGCCTACGCCGACTTCACAACGGCGATGATGTGCTTCTTTCTCTGTATGTGGCTGATCAACACGGCCTCTATCACGACGCGCCAAGCAATCGCCTCGTACTTCCGAAAGCCATCGGTTTTTACAGAGGGCTCCGGCATGCCTGTGCTGCTCGGTGGACAGGGCGTTCTCGAAGACGCATTTACTCCTCCCCGCCCTGAGGATAAGCGCAAGCTAAAGAAGCCTTCCGATGACCCGGCTCGTAAGCTGTACGGAGAGACTGACGAAGACCGGGACAAGCATTACGAACGCGAAGGCCGTCTGCCTCCGAAGAAGAATCGCGGACCAGACAAGATCACAGGACTCAACTCTGACAAGAAGCATCCGGAGGAAAGCCGAAAAGATATCCGCTTGCGGCTGCTGGCTGAAGCGACTCAGCGCGACCTCGAGAAGACAATGCGCTCGAATCCTCAGCTAGCCCGGCTGCTGGGTAGAATAGAGACGACCGTGGAATCCGATGGTCTACGGATCGACATTATGGACACCGACAAGTTCTCGATGTTCGACCGGGGAAGTGCTCGAATCAATCGCGCAGCGGAGCCCGCGTTCCAGTCGGTCACCGACGTCCTTAAGAAGTACCCGAACGTAATCGAGATCTCCGGGCACACGGATGCGCTGCCGTTCCCTACAGCCGTCGGAGGCTACACAAACTGGGAGCTCTCCGCCGACAGGGCTAACGCTGCGCGCCGACTGATTGAGTCGCAAGGACTGCCAGCTCGGCAGATTGTGAGCGTGAGCGGGAAAGCCTCAACTGAGCCGAAACTCCCCGCCGACCCAAACGCAGCCGCAAACCGCCGTATCTCGCTCAAGCTCAAATTCGATTGGCAGAACGACATTAAGCCGCACGACGAGAACACCGACCAAGCCGGGCTACGTGAGCTCCTGCGAGAATCGAATGATCTTCCGATTACTCCAATCCCAGCGGAGGATGCTGCTGCCGCTACGACACCAGTGCCGCTCGATACTCCGATACCAACGCCATACAACAGCAAGTCTCACGTGAAGCTGCCCGATGGCCCGCCGATAAAAGAAAACCCAGGCTTCATGCCCGAGGACAAGATATTCGGAAATCACCCGATCCTTGGGCCAAAAGAGCTCTTCTCTGGACGGTGATTGATCG
>CAYPUA010000026.1:0-3741 GCA_964413875.1 uncultured Bdellovibrionales bacterium | reverse complement strand
TTCGGCGCACACGCTCTCAGAGATGCGGTATCTCCTGGTGACCTCCAGATCTGGGAGAAGGCTGTCTTGTACCAGCTTGTCCATGCACTTGCTGCGCTGGTCGTAGTGCTCGCTCCTGCTCAGCTTATCGCCACTAGGGCGCAGCGCCGCGTCTCAACGCTCCTGCTGCTCTCTATCCTGGTCTTCTCAGGCTCCTTGTACGTTCTGGTGCTGAGCGGTCAGCGCTGGCTAGGCATGATCACGCCGCTGGGCGGCACGGGCTTTATCGTGGCCTGGCTCCTGTTGGCATTTCAGCTACTTAAAAGGGCACCAGAGGCCCGGAATTAGAGGAATCCGAGCCGTCTCCCTCTCCATCCTAAGAGGCATGCTCCCAGCCCGCATGCTCACCGTAGCTCCAGCCTTGGCCACACTAATGGCAGCCGTGTGCGTTGGCTCATGTGGTGGCGGAGGGGGCGGTGGTGGTGGGAGCAGCAGCTCTCCGAACTACGCTGGAAACCTCTCGTTCTCTGTTGAACGCGACCGGATAGACCCTGGCGACAAGACTCGCGTGTATGCCGAGATTAACGACCTCAACCCGTCGGGCGCGATTTTGAAATTCCACTACCCAACAGCTCTGCGCTACGTCCCAGGCAGCGCCACTCTTTTTCCTGACCGCGACGAGGAGACTCGCGTTACCCCTTTCATCGAAGCAACCGCTGATGGACAGCGCTACCTCGTGTTCTTCCTTTACCCAAGTGCCGCTATCGATGACAGCTACATCTCTCTCTATTTCGACCTGAAAGCTGTGCGCAGCAATCCCGATGCGTACGTCGAGGTCGACCTCGACAACAATGATTCGCAGGTACCCGACAGCAGCGAGTTCCGAATCGCAGACCCACGTTTCTCAGCGCTCGAGCGCTGGGATGTAGTCGTTGAGGGGCAATCGACCGATCCAACTCCTACCCCGGCTCCTACCGGAACACCGTAGCTCTGCCGCAGCCGGAGCCGGAAGCGGTGCCGCGACCGTTAGCGGCTGTTGAGGGGTTGGCAAAACACCCGCTCACGAATCAGCTTCGAAGCTTTTTGGTTGGGTACTGCGGAATCCGCGCCGATGGGGCTTCGTCTATGGGGATAGGTCGTAGCTGGGACCTTGGTGCATCACTTTCCGTGACCTTTGCAAGCTCCGCGCCTCCGCGTTACTTCACCAAAAGGCTTGGAGACGGATAGGGCTTTCTCTTCTCACTCGACCGTGAGCGTATCCTCGCAGCTTCAGTCGATACCGGGAGCTTCTGGTTTGATAACGCGGAGACACGGAGGACGCAGCGATGGGGCTTTAATAACAGAGGGTATGTCGCTACTGGAGCCTGGATACATCACTTTCCGTGATCTCCGCGGGTTCCGCGCCTCCGCGTTAGTTAACCTTAAGATTTGAACACCGAGAGAGCTAGATCTTCACAATCAGAACTCGGCAGCGGGGCGGCGCTGCAGCCGAAACCGAAGCAGCAGCCGTTGGCGGTTGCTGAGCTGTGTCTCCGTTGAGCGGATTTAACTGGATACAAGGCTCGCAGGCTTTTCAGGACCCGGAACCGGTGGCGTTCCCGCTCCCGGCGCCGTTCCTGGGGTGAACCGAGAGGACTTTTAGCTCCCGTAGACGGAACTAATCCCAACAATCGCCCTTTAAATTTCGCCCGAAAAAGGCGATTCTGCGACGGTAGTCTGACGTAAAAAGCAGCCATGAGCACCTCAAGCGCCGAAGGGAAAACGCCACCCTCTGACACCCAGCAACGACCTTCCGCTCGCCCGTTCTTGAAGTGGGCAGGGGGAAAGACGCAGCTGCTTCCGCACCTAGTTCATCGGGTTCCAAACAGCTTCGGACGTTACATCGAGCCCTTTCTCGGTGGAGGCGCCCTCTTCTTCTCCATGCAGCCGCCGCTCTCGTTTCTCTCGGACTGCAACCAAGAGCTGACCAACTGCTTTCAGGTTGTGCAGTCGGATGTCGAGGCTCTGATCGAAGAGCTTAAGCAGTACCGGTACGAGAAAGATATGTACTACGCGGTGCGTGAGCTTGACCGGAGTGCTGAGTTCAAGAAGCTCTCGCGGGTTAAGCGCGCAGCGAGGCTTATCTACCTCAACAAGACCTGCTTCAATGGGCTCTACAGAGTGAACTCGAAGGGGCAATTCAACGTTCCCTTCGGCGCCTACACAGATCCAACGATCTTGGATGCCGAGAACCTGCGCGCGTGCAGTGCTTCTCTCAAAGGTGCAGTAATTCAGACCGGAAACTTCGAACAGGTGCTCGAAATCGCGGAGAAGGGCGACTTCGTCTACTTCGACCCTCCCTACGCTCCGGCTTCTGACACGGCCGATTTCACCAGTTACACGAAAGACGGCTTCGACGATGCCGCCCAAGAGCTGCTTCTCCTGGTCTGCCTGCAGCTCAACCAACGCGGTGTAAAGTGGATGGTGTCGAACTCCAACACACCTATCATCCAGGAGCTGTACCGCGGCTTCACCATTGAGCCCGTTGGAGCCTCGCGCGCCATTAACTCAAAAGCCAGCAAGCGCGGCACCGTTGTGGAGCTGATCATACGGAACTACACGTAAGGCGCATGCAGGCGCCACCACCCCAGATCTGGTCGCCGTCGAGGGCAGCAGCGCTTGAGGCGCTTGAGGCGTTTTTGCCGCGCGTGCCGCGCTACGCTTTTGAGCGAAATTTCGATCGCCCGGGGCACGCCGAAGTCTCTCGCCTCTCGCCGTTTATCCGTCGCAGGCTCGTCACCGAAGAGGAGATCTGCCAGCGCGTGCTGGCGCGTTTCTCTTTCGCAGACTCCGAGAAGTTTCTTCAAGAGGTGTGTTGGCGCACCTACTGGAAGGGCTACCTCGCTGCGCAGCCCGCGCTCTGGTCGTCGTTTCGGGAGCGTGCTGAGCGTCTTGAAAATGAAGCTGCCGAAGCCCCCTGGCGAGCCACGTACGAGGCTGCCGTCGCTGGCGCGACAAGCTTGGGCTGCTTCAACGACTGGGTAGCTGAGCTACAGCAAACGGGTTACCTGCACAACCACGCCCGTATGTGGTTCGCCAGCACCTGGATCTTTACGATGAAGCTACCCTGGGAGCTTGGCGCGCTCTTCATGTACCGCCACCTCCTTGACGGCGATCCTGCTTCCAATACCCTCTCGTGGCGCTGGGTGGCGGGACTTCACACACGCGGCAAGAGCTACCTCGCACGCGCCGACAACATCAGCAAATACTCCGACGGCCGCTGGACTCCTACAGAGAGTCAGCTCGCCTCAGAAGCCATCGCGCTAACTGAGAGCCCGATACCCCCCGCGGCGAGAAACCTTGCAAAGGGGCTGCCAAGAGCAGCTTCCACCGAAGGAAGCATCCTGCTTATTCCTGCGGACGACCTCTCGCTCGAACTCTCGCTCGAAACCTTCCCGGGGATCAAGGGTGTAGCCCTGCTCGCGCCAGTTTTAGAGATGGGCGAGTCCGCGCTCGTTCGCACGTTTGCCGAGCAGGCCTGCAGCGACGCCTTGAAGAGGCTCCAAGCAGCTTCCGCCGTTCCACTCGTCACAAGCATCAGCTCGAGGGAGGCTCTGCAAGGGCTCCTCACCTCTTCCGTCGCAACGTCCGTCGTCGCCGTTACTCCTGGAGTCGGCCCGGACGAGTCGTGGCTTGGCGAGATCGCTACAGCCTGCGCCGGCGCTGGGATAAATGCCTACGGCTGGCACCGCCCGTGGGACGAAAGGCTTTTCCCCCTGGCTC
>CAYPUA010000025.1:0-43118 GCA_964413875.1 uncultured Bdellovibrionales bacterium | reverse complement strand
GGGGTACTAGTCGGCACAACACATGCTGTGTGGTCAGCGTTAGACACCTGTCCAGCCGGGCATGCTGAGCACGAGGCTTGTGCCGAGAGCGGCTGAATCTGCCCGTCAGGGCAGGCGGTGCATGAGGATGCATTTGTGGTGTTGCTGAAGGTGCCTGGCGAGCAGGCAACGCAATTTCCGCCAGATTTGTAGTAGCCTGGATTGCACGTAGCGGCGCTAGCTTCAGTTGTAAGGACGAGAAGTATTGCGATAGCAGTTAAAAGTATCTTCATGACACAGCCTTTTTTCGTGAGTCCTTGTGCGGCTCAACTTTTAGTGGCGCACCTTGTACTATTCAGCGATCGCGTTTCGGCATGAGCAACACCAGGAATGTATGAGCGAGCGGAACAGCTAATAACGATACCGCTGCTTGGCGCGACGAGCTCATCGCGGCGTAGAGCGAGCGCCTAAGCGAAATTCTCCACGGCCGGCGAACTAACCGTGATCAGATACACCTGAGGACACGTTCTGTACCGTCCTCAACGGCACCACCATTCACCGAAAAAGGATCACTAGTATGCATACCGTTGAACCACCACCGAGCCGCACCACTACAACCCGGCGCCATGGCGCGCCGCGCACGCACGTGGCGCCACGCCCAACGACAGTTGTCGTCCAGGGAACCGAGAAACGCAGTGAGTCGATACAGGACCTGCGCGCTCCGTCCGGTTTGGACCGATCCAAAGAGGGACAGCCACTGGGCGCACGTGACCTAACGAGTATCGCAACGCAGTTCACCCCGAAGCGGCAGGACGACCCCAGCCGGGGGAAGCTTGACCCGATCTCTCAGGCAGAGCACCTTGAGAAAGCTGTGAAGCACGCGCGGGAGCTTAAGCGGCACCAGGAGATGGGGACGCTCGAGCGGCTCTGGGCGAAGGGCAAAGCGCTCTACCAGAGGGTGCTCGGCATTCCGGCAACGATGCAGCCTCCATCAGCAGCAGTGATTGATCGGGCAATCTCGAATCGAGTTTCCGCTCTCAAGGCTCATCACGAAGGAGAGCTTCGCCCGGTAGTCGATGCAGTGCGCGCTGCCTTTCAGGGGAGGACTTTTGTTCCGGATCCAAATACGCCGACAGTTCTTTCATTGGCTGCGGTTCCGGTGGCGAAGCTGGGGAAGGTCATAACGCTAGAGGCCCTGATGTCCGGAATTGCTGCTATGGTGAGAAGCGGAGTAGGGACAGACGTAACACTTGCTCCCGATCTCGGGGCGCATCGAATAGCGCTTGTGCGCGCCAACGGAACAGGAGCAAGAGAGTCACTTGAATTCTCCTACAAGCGCCCGGGAAAAGTCGATGTAGTGCTCAACGGCCGCGTAGTGGGAAACCTCTGGAACGATGATGCGATGAGAGCCGCGGAGCTGTTCGCACGCGGGCGGGGATTCACCATGACGCGCAAGGAGCCTGAACTACATGTGGTGGCGTAGGCCAACCGGAGCAATTATCGTATTTATTTAGCCTGCTCAGGTGCCCCCGGTACGGCAGCCGAATTCTATCGTCGCCCCTCGTCAGACGAGAATCACGAGGTTCAAGAAATCACATAAAGAGTCTTTTGAGCGCCTCTAACCCGGAGTTGCTTCGGCCTGGCGTCAGTGCCTGCAGCGGTGACGAAGATGATGAACGGTTCGGGAAGTATGCCGCATCCGGAAGTGCCGGAGTGCCGTGCAGCCTGATCGGCGTAACGCTCTGCGGCATGCTTGGCACAGAGGGAGCGCTTGCAGAGAGTGAAGGGAGAGAGCTTGGCAGCAGGGTTGCCCCAGGAAGCGAGGCATGGCCGAGGGCGTAGATCGCTATCGCCCAGAACGCGAGCGACGCAATCGGCACAAACAGCCGCAGAATCGAGCGAAGAAAGCCCAGCACCACGGCTATTCCAACGACCAAGCCAAAGCGCTGCTGCCATCCGGGCACCATCTGCTCGAGGAGCTGCGGAGCAACCATGTGTGCGATGACCATCAGGCCAGCGATGGTAAGTCCGAAGCCGAGCGAGCCTCCGAAGAGTCCAGGCGACACAGGCGATCGGTACTGTGGGTAGTAGTAGCCCCCGGCACTTCTGCGCGAGAAGGGATTTAAAGTTTCCGGAAACATCGTAGCTCCTTCGTGTTCGTCACCGCGCTTGATGGGCTCCAGCCGCTGGGCTCCTCTCGTGCGGTTCATGTACAGGAAATATGACAGACAGTTCTCACGAAATGATAACGCTGCGGTACGGTTTGATAACGAGGGGTAACTCCATAAGATGTATAGATAATGTACGAGGGTGAACGGAGCCGGCGCCGAGTCCGGAGCCGGGGCCGTTGCCGGGGCCGGCTCCGTCGGGGGGCTAGGTTTAAGAAATGCTGCGTTTCTGCCGACTTTCGTGGCGAGACGTGTGTATGGAGAAGCTGCGGCGTTTCATAGCTGGCCTGACCATTGCTTTGGCGGTGGCGGCGGTGTTCCGCGAGGCGGTTGTGTCGGGGGTTCCCCGAGACGCTACTCGTGTGCCTGACGGCGTGTTCGAGTCGGACGGGATCCTCTGTAGCCGCCAGGATGGCAGGTGGGTAGCCGGAGAGGTTGGGCCCCAGGGCTTTGTGTCGCACCGAGCCCAGCTTCAAAAAATTCTCGTAGCGCACGAGCGGCTGCGAGACCAGCGGCGCGAGCGCAGGGCTACCGTAGCCCTGGATGAGTGGCGCGCGCTGCGCAGCAGGCGAGTGACAGAAGATGAGGCTTGCGCCCATGGCCCTTCCAGCACAAACGCAGGCGCGCCAGCACTAGAGGCTTTCTCAACTTCTTTTGCCGACGGCGAGCCGATACCACTTGAGCACACCTGCTGGGTAAGCGGAATCCGAGAGCCGGGCTCTGGAGAGTCTCCAGTGATGAAGTGGCGCAACCTGCCGAGAGGCACGTCTCGGCTCGCGGTTGTTGTCTACGAAGTTGAGACGAAAGAGCTTCTGTGGTCGTTCCTGATTCGTCGAGTGAGCCCGTACTGGCGGTACGGCTTGCCGAGAAACTTCTCGGCACAAGAACCCGCGAGCGCTCCGCGCGGCTTAACGCAGTTCGCCAACAGCTACGGCGTGCTCGGCTACAGTGGCCCCTGTCCAGCAGAGAGCGCTAATAGCCGGTACCGGTTTGAGGCATTCGCTCTCAAGCGGACTCGCGTTAAGAGCCTCGGAAGCACGGTTCCGCAGATACGGTCGCGGCTAAACCGAATTAAGCTTGGAAGATCGCACTTTGACGGCACCGTGATTGGCCAAGGCCAAAGCCTTTTCCCGACACCATCTGTGAGCCCCACTCCGTCCGTTACGCCAACTGCGACTGACACGCCAACTGCGACGGAGACTCCAACGGCATCGGCGACGTCGACCGTCACGCCGACTGCAACTGAGACTGGCACAGCAACGCCAACGAACACGCCCTCGGCGACTCCGTCTCACACGCCAAGCAGCACACCAACGGAGACCCCCACAGCGTCTCCGACAGCAACTCCTACCGCTACTCCGCTCGACACGCCTACAGACACCCCAACCGGCACGCCGACTGTTACGCCGAGCAACACGCCGACAGACACGCCAACACAGACGCCGACAAGCTCACCGACTCACACTCCTACCGACACGCCTACTGTGACTCCAACTGACACACCAACGGATTCGCCGACGGTAACACCGTCTAGAACGCCCACTGACACCCCGACAGATACCCCAACAGTCACGTCGACCTCGACGCCGACAGCAACGCCAACCCAAACTCCAACCAGCAGCCCGACGGCGTCACCCACAGTCACGCCGTCTCACACGCCTACTGCCTCGCCGACCGACACGCCAACGGTGACTCCAACTGCAACAGCTACGCCGGTGTTCACAGCCTGGGTTCGCTCGTTCACTTCGATTGTGGCGGACGGAATGCCAGCTGCCACGTCCTACACGATCACCAAGCCCAGTCAGCTTGAGGAGGGAGACCTCATGGTTGCAGTTATCATGCACCGCCTGGAATCTCCGGTCGCGCCATCAGGCTGGACACTCTTTGCCCAGAGCAGCGTCTACAACTCAGGCGGCGTGAATCAGCAGAATTCGGTGTACACGAAGCGCGCCACCAGCTTTGAGCCCGCGGACTACACCTGGAGCTACCCGACGGAGACGCAGCGACTTGGGGGCACTATCCTGGCGCTCTCAACGGGTGGCTTGAGGGACTTCTCGGAAGGAGCGGCGGTAGCGTCGAATGCGACAGCAGCTATGCCTGCGGCAGCGCCAGGGACCGGTGAAGTTGTGTTGTACGTTGGCTCCGCCGTGTACCTTACGGCTAGTGGCAGCAACTCCTTCTCGTACGTAGGCACGCAGGGGGACCTCACCATCCTCGCAAGCAACAACTTCGCCGGGAATCGGCAATCAATCGCCTACGGCCGCACTGCAAGCATCAGCGGGGTGACAGCATCAAACGGTGCCAGCAGCGTAGATTCGATGATCGGATTCCGGTTTATTGCGATGAATCCCTAAAAATGCTTCTTTGTCTGTATCTGGGCACAGGGCCGGGTAGGAGAGACTGAGCTCGGCCTGCGAGAGCCCGAATTATTCGGGAAGGCTGGAAAGCCCTCTGGCACGGCTAAGAAGGTTCGGCTCACAGTCCATGCGTATGCCTGGATTGAGCCAGATGATTGCAGCGCAGAAGCGCGCAATCTTTTCCCGTTGCAGAGGAATGGGGTCTCCGAGCCTGCCAGAGCCGGGTTTTGCGATGCTTATCGTTGCGAGAGTCCCATCGGGCGAGACGCGAACGGCCCGAGCCCCTCGAGGGAGCTTGAGGGTCGCAAAGCTCAAGGTCCCGGCCGCCTGATTCTGAACGGTGGCTACAGTAGAGAGTACAATTTCGCGACCTCGGCGAACCCTTGCCTGTGCAAATGTGTCGGTAGACGAAGAAACGACAACTAAAAGGGTAAGGCACGTCAGGGCGAAGATCTGCCGAGAGTGCCGATATAATGGCGGCTTGTGGTTCATGTGGCTTTACCCATGGTTTGCGAATCCGACGAGAATGAACTTTGGCAAGCTCTCCTCTGTGATGAAAAAGTATTCGTAGTGTAGGGCCCACTTGGGCAAAAACAAGCAAATTTCCGCCGTCGGAGTTCAGCTCTGATTCTTTGAGGGTAAATGTGAGTCAATGCTGCGAGGCGAGTGGCGGAGCAGTTAGGCCTACCTAAACGGAGAGGTGTTTAGGACGGTGTAGTCTGCATCAATCGAGTGGTGGGCGTCGGTCGAGTAAGAAATCGACTCCGAACTGATTTAAGTGGTGGTTGTCTCTATAGAGAATATTTCCCCGATACTCAGCGATACATTTTTCGCCGTTACAGAAAGTCGCAGCTAGATCGATAGTGCGAAATCGGTACTTCATACGGAGAGATTCGATTATGCGCCTGTATCCTTGTTGACGATCTAGCACGGCACTCTTGTCCGATTCACACCGCCGCGCCCCTCGGAACGCCAGGCATGACTTCGGATGGAAAGCGAGCTGAGGGACATCCAAGACGATTGCCACTCGTTTGCCGGTGGCCGAGAGTTCTGAAAGGAGGCCTTCAAGTCCAGTGAAAAAGATCTCTTGGGGATCTGTGATGGAGCTATTCCGTAAAAGCTTCAAGTATCGGGGTGCATTCGGATTTTCAACTTGACCTGCTGTGGCTAGCTCTGAGAACCAGCCGGCAACGAACACATCTGAAATTTCCGGGTTCTGTTTGAGGTAATTGAGAACAGCATCGAGTGTTTCTGCGCAGTTTTTTGCTTTTTGCCCGACACCAAGGAGTGGAGTGCAGCCACCCTTACCGAGCAAAACAACACCGCGCCCCTTCGCACCGAAGTAGCGATCGAAGTAGTCGAAGAGCATGCGGGCATGAGAATCTCCAATAAGAGCAACGCTTGGCGTATGTTGCGTTGGGAGGATGCAGTAGGCGGGTCGTGGCAGATGAGTAAGCGCCAAACACTTCTCATTGTCGATGCGCGGAGGCCATCGAAATGGTATGGAGTATTGCGCATCCGGGTCAATTTTTCGGAAGAGAAATCCATTGTGCCGATAGGTCTCAAATCCGATAAGTCCAACAACGAACATGCCCGCAACCAGAAGCCGGGCGTAGCTGCTTTTCAATGGCGCAGCACGAGCTGGCTTCTCGACGTAGCGGTACGTCGCGACGGCGAGAATTACTGAAGTTACTAAGAGTGCTATTCGAGTCGGGAGCTCTGGCTGGGCGCTTTGGATAATGGTGATGAATGAAAAGAGGCTCCAGTGCCACAAGTAGAGCGGGTAGCTGATCAATCCGAGTCCGACCATGGGGCTGGACGACAGTACGGCGCGGTTAACCCAAGCAGTGGGGCCGCCAAGCACTACCAAGAGCGCCCCGGTAACAGGAAGTAAAGCGAGTAGACCGGGGAAGGTTGAATGCTCGTTCGTCGTGCTCAAAGCGAGTGCGATCAATGCGATTCCAGCGAGAGAGGCTATGTTGACCGCCTGTTTTTTGGAGCGAATGGGTTCCTGGGGGTGGAGATGAGGAGAGTAGTTGTTGAGTATTCGATTGTTAACCAGGGCTAGCCCGCCGCCAAACGCCAGCTCCCACAGGCGTGAGGCGGGCGAGAAGAATGCTGCGGCAAGGCTTGTTTGAGTGTCCCAGATAGAGACGCCGAGAGATACAAGGCAGGTCAGGACGATTAGAGGCAGAAATCGGATTCGTAGCCTGTAAGCGCCCCAAATGAGCAGCGGCCAGACGAGGTAGAACTGCTCCTCAATCCCTAGGCTCCAAAGTTGTAGTAGCGGTTTAGTTGTTCTCGCTGCATCAAAGTAGCCGGACTCCTTCCAGAAAAGCAGATTTGAGGCGAATCCAGCCCCGGCTGCTATTTGCTTTCCAAGATCCCTAAATTCGTCGCAAAGGAGGAAAAACCACCCGACGGCATAGCAGCAGCCCATGACCACGAGCAACGCAGGGAAGAGCCGTCTAGCTCTTTTCAAGTAGAAGTCTGCAAAAGAGAAATTCCCGCTCCGCAGTCCTAAGAGAATGATTGAAGTTATCAAGAATCCGGAGATGACGAAGAAGATGTCGACGCCGATAAACCCGCCTGGGAGAAGCTTGGGGAACAGGTGGTAAACGACAACGCAAGCCACGGCTAAACCCCGCAGCCCGTCGATGTCAGGCCTGTAGGTCGGTTTCTGAAGACTAGATGTTGTTGAGATGGTGGGAGATAAGATTTTTCGAGCCGTTGAAAAAGCTACCCTCAAGGACCTGCTGGCCAGGGGTGTGGCAGCCCGTTATCGCAGTGAGTTTAGTGATTTAGGCTAGGCGGCGCAAGCTATCGGAAGGGTTAATTGTGCTCGGGTTACGGATGCCACTGACCTTGGCTCTCAGTGGATCGTGTCCAGCGGCAGATCGCCGGGAGTTGAGCCTATGACTCGTTCAGGCGTGCTACGAGCGCGGAGCGGCAGGGTTGGTTCGCGTGGTTTTTTCTCCCCAAGCACCCCGGAAGGCAGCTGTAAATTTGGTGCCGAAGATCACCGCTTCGGCTCTTGTCTCAGCTCGTCGGGGCAGTAATGCTTTGGGGTTAACGATGAGTTTGGTGGTTAGCCAACTTCCGATAGGTAGCCCGAGGTCGATTAAAGCGGTTTCGTCTGCGTCAACTGTGGGTCCCGCTAGCGCATCCGCTGTCCCGGGAGTGCTGTAGCTGCCCGGAATACTTGGCTCCGTACGGTAAGGAAGAGATATGAGAGATTTTCTAAAGCGAATTTTCGTAGCCTCCGTGACCTTGGTAGGAGCGGCGTTGCCAACGCAAGCCTGGGCTGCTAACTGCTCTGACGCTGGAGTAAACATCGCGGTCGCGCGCGAGTCGTCACCGGTCCTGTACTTCGACCCGGCCTCGAACCAGAACCCGAAGCTGAACGCTTCGTACGTTCAGTACACAATCACAAACAACACCGGCTCAGAGATACCCGACCTGTGGGTGAAGCTACAGAACTTCTCGGGAACGAGGGTTTCCTTGGCGGCTACCGAGGATGGGGTTACACATATTGGGTCGTTCCCTGCAGGCTCGACCAAGAATGTGTACTTCCTCCTCGGTGTGAGCGGAATTGGATCAAGCCAGACCCACAATGTGGGTGTCTACACCTCCAATCCTTCGCTTGTCGCTAACACCTGCCTCCAGAACTTCTCGTACTCAACCCTAGACGCAATAGCGGCGAACGCCAACAAGGTTACCAGCATCTCGATCTCTCCGAATCCGCCGCAGCTCGGAGGGACATTTAATATCGTAGTTACAGGACACACTGGCACAGTTGGGGCTGCTCGTGTTTTCTCCATGACTCCCTCGGGAATAGCAGCTTGGCAGGCAAGCGCGTTCGAGCTGAGCAATGTTTCAGTTGTTCTTTCGGGCGGAAATACCGGTACTGTCACTAACGACCTCTTCTTTACATTGGCGAATGCTGCGGACACGCAGTACGTCACTACGTATACCTTCCGAGCGAAGAGCCCGACCACAAGCAGCTCAAACATCTACCCGGTTAGCTACATCAGCAGCGGCACCCAAATTAAGCACACAGATACGGGCAACATGGCCTCTCTCGGCTCAATCCAGCCGGTGACAAACCAGATCGTCCTGGGGGCCACTACAGCAAGTCCGGGGCAGTCCCCGAGCTGTCTCGGCGGTGGAGGCGGAACGAGCCTTGTCACCGTCAATATCACCAATAACGGCTCGAACGCCGTGACGCTCGACGACATAGAGGTGACTTTGCCGAGCTCGCCGGCGGCAGTCACCCTAGACGGGTCCTACACGGAGACATACGACGGGGTAGCGCTGCCAGTGAACCCGACAGTCTCCGGTAACACCGTCACATGGACGTACACCTTCACGGTGCCTGCTGGTTCGACGAAGTCGCTCGTTTTCCAGGTCAACATCCCTGGCACAAACGGCTCGTATGCAATTCAGGCGATCGGGCACATCGACAGCACGGTAATCGACACGAGCGCCAACACAAATCTGAGAGCCCCGTCCTCAGTTGAGCTTTGCGTTGGCCCAACCCCAACCCCAACTCCAACCCCAACGAATACCGCAACTCCAACGCCGACTTCGTCGGCGAGAGACAGCGACGATGATGGTATTCCAGATTCTGATGAAGGCTCAGACGATTCTGACGGAGATGGGACAAAGGATCGTCGAGACACGGACACCGATAACGACGGCATTCCAGACTCAGAGGAGGGCACGGATGACACTGATGATGACGGAGTCCCGGACTACCGCGATCGCGACTCTGACAACGACGGCATCCCAGACGTTATTGAGGGCGGCGGAGAGGACTCCGACGGTGATGGCCAAGCAGATGATGACAAAGACACGGACGGAGACGGCCTGCCGGACACCTACGATCCAGACAACGGCGGCACCGATCAACCGACTCCGGATTCCGACAGCGACGGCATCCCTGACTACAAGGACTCCGACTCTGATGGCGACGGAATCCGGGATGTAATTGAGGGACAGACCGACGACAAGACCCGCCCGCCCTCTGGCGAGGACGAGGACGGTGACGGGATTGACGATGCCTACGACCCGGACCAGGACGGACGGCACGAAATTGAGCCGCCGGACACGGATGGCGACGGCACCCCCGACTATAAGGACACCGATTCGGACAACGACCTCAATCCGGATAGTGACGAAGCTTTCGATGACGATGGTGATGGAAACCCAGACGTGACGCCGAGCGGCAACGACTCAGACGATGACGGATTGGATGATGCGTACGAAGACTACCGGCGTTTCAAGCAGCTCGACGAAGAGTGGCGCACTACAGGAGATGCTGATCAGTGCACCCGCAGAAGGGTATCCGCGCAGGTAGCGTCAGCAAATACGGCGGCCGAAGCGCTCAATTCTCGGGCGGAGAGCTTCGCGCAGAAGTGCAGAGCGTGTGGCGGTCCTGACCAGTCAGCGCGTGTTGCGCGGGCAGCCGATGCGTACGGGCGCCTGACCTCTCTCCTTTCGTCGACGTTTACGGGGCTCACCTTTACCTGCCCGCAAGGCGTGTGCACAAAGAGCGCAACCTCGCGGGCGCGCACTCGAATGTTGAAGCTCGCCAACGCCCTAGCGGCTGAGGCGAAGGCCATCAAGTCGAGTGCAATCAAGGCTTGCAAGACGCCCCCATCGTCTGGCGAGGACAGCCGCAAAAACAACGACGATTACCTGGCGGACTTGCGCGGCGCCATCAACGGCCTGCCAGCAAATGTGACCCGCTGCGGCGGGCAATAGCTCGCACGCAGCGGCTCGGCACGGCTCAGCGAGCGCGCAGTAGCGTTCCCGACGAGGGAAGCTACTCGCGCGCCTGGCCCGGCCCCACCGGCGGATAGTCGACATCATCGCTGTCGAGACGCTCAGCTTCCTCGCTGTAGAGCTCGCGGAATTTGCCGCTGAGAATCGCTTCGCGCATCCGCGCCATGAGTCGCCGGTAGAACGTTAAGTTGTGCACACTGACGAGCTGCGCTGCCACGGGCTCCTTCGTCTTAACGAGGTGGCTGACGTAGGCGCGGCTGAAACGCGAGCAGGTCGAGCACGGGCAGAGCGGGTCAAGCGGCGTCTCCTGCAGGCGGTAGATGCCACGCCGAAGGTCGAGCTTGCCGCGAGAGGTAAAGCACACCCCTTGCGACGCTAGGGCTGTAGGGATGATGCAGTCGAACATGTCCATCCCTCGGCGCACCGCCTCGAGCAGGTCGCTCGGGGTTCCAACACCCATCAGGTATCGCGGCTGCGTTGCGGGGAGGAGCTTCGCTGCGAGTTCGGTCGTGTCCTCGCGCTCTGCCTTCGTTTCACCGACTGCGAGCCCGCCCAGCGCGTGCCCATCGAAGCCGAGCGCCACGATCTGCTCTGCGCTCTCCTTGCGCAGCTCCGGGAAGCAGCCGCCCTGCACGATGCCGAAGAGTGCCTGAGGGGAGTCGGCGCGAGCGTCGAGGCTGCGCTTCGCCCAGCGAGTGGTCAGCTCCAGTGCTTTCCGAGTAGTGGCTAGATCTGACGTAGAGCTCACGCAGTGGTCGAGCACCATCATGATGTCGCTGCCGATCGTGCGCTGCACCTCGATGCTGCGCTCAGGCGAGAGGTCTATCCACGCGCCGTCGACGTAGCTCCGGAAGCGCGCTCTCTCTTCGTTGAGCGAGACGTGGTTCGGCAGGGAGAAGATCTGGAAGCCTCCGGAGTCAGTGAGCACCGAACGGTTCCACTTCATGAAGGGGTGGATGCCGCCAAACGCCTGAAGGACCTCTGTGCCGGGCCTGAGCAGCAGGTGGTAGGTGTTGGCGAGCAGCACTTGGTATCCGAGCTCCGTTGCCACTGTCGTGTCGACGTGCCGCAAGATGGCCTGGGTCGCAACCGGCATGAAGATAGGGGTTTCAACCGCCCCGTGCAGCGTGGTGAGGGTCGTTGCCCGAGCGCCCGACCAGGGGTCAACGGCATCGATGCGACAGGGTAGGCGGTGTGTTGCCGTCATGGTGCCGCACAGCCTACTTCAAGGGTATGGCGAGGTAAATCAGGGACAGGCTATCCTGCGCAACGATGGAAGAAGCAGAGAAAAGAGAAGACGCCCCGCAGGCGGTGCCGCCGGCCGAGGTCGACGAGCGGGCGGTACTAGAGAAGTTTCTCGGTGCGCTCCGCGCCGACAAAGGCTTCGAGGGCGAGCGCCAGCTCATTCGGGTTGTGCCGCGCGGGCTCTTCGTCGACGAGCGCGGGGTGTCAGCCGTGGTCGAGCGGTACCAAGCGTGGATCCTGCGTGAGAGCGGCGGGGTGGCGCAGAAGAGTGTCGAGAAGTGCCAGCAGTGGCTCTTCGACACGACTGCGCCGGAGCGGCTCTACCTGGTCGAGGGGAAGAACGTCCTGGCAGGTTTCCTTATTCCATTTCCCGTGAAGACTCCGCAGCAGCACGGACTCCCGTACTACCTAGGGTCGCTCCTCTCAACATCGAACTACATCCACCCGGCGGACCCGCAGCTTCAAGGAATAAAAAGCGTGGAGCTTCGCAGCGGGCCGAAAGGGCTTGAGGCGGTCATTACCCGGCGCCGCGACTCTGTGGTGCTCCCAGAGCAGGTGCTCCGCAGCTTCTTCCATCTCGCTGCGGGCTCAAAGTTTCTGCAGCGCCGCTACCCAGGAATTGAGGTGAACCTGCCCGTGTGCTTTAAGGCGCTCGTTAGCCTCGCCGTGCGCGCGCGCGAGGTGCCGCGCACCTTCCCGATGCTGGTGCCGTTTCAGACTAAGGCGTCAAAGGCTTCTCAAGTCAGGGTGGCGGGAAAGTTCATGTTCATCGAGGAGAAGGGGCGCATCTTCCGCGTGCTCGAACTAAACGGACGGCACCTGAGCGACCTGCTGCGCCACGAGATTAACAACGCTCCACGCGAGAAGCTCGGGCTCTTCCGCCTAACGCCGAAGCACCGCGATCTGATGGGCTTCTACGAAGTTGCCGGCCGCCGCACGTCAGTGCACGCTCGGGCCTTCAGCGAGTTTTCTGAGCTTATCCGCAGGTCCCGCGAGCCACGCGAGAAGATGAACGGCTGGCACACATCGGCTGATTGTTTCGAGAAGTTCTCGTCGCTCTACCAGCTTTCGCAGCCGATCGAGAAGTTTAAGATCTCTGGCGCGCTCGAGCGATTCGGGGTGCAGGGCGATCGCTTCCGTATCAACGGCGGCTGGATCTTCGTGCTCTCGAAGGAGGGGACGGTGATGCGGACGGTGGCGAAGCACATTCGCACGGTGGGGGTGCGGCGGCGGTAAGGGTGGGGTGGTTCCGGCGCGGAGAGTGAGTCTCTGCGCCGGAACGGGAAAACCTTAGTCACAGCCGTCCAAATCTGGATCCCTCGGGGGATGGGACCGAATCAACGCCCGCAGTTTGGATTCCTCTGCGGCGTCTAGCAGTTTCTCTTCCCGCAGGAGGTTTCGTATCTCCTTGAGAAGAGCCACCATGTTGGGCTTAGTGGTCTTAAAGATCCTCGCTATCTCCTCAATGGAGTAGGCGTATCCATCCCCGATGCCAAACCGAAGCTTTGTGACTTCCCGCGGCATGTAGGGCATGCTGTCGACAAAGCGATTCAAGCGAACGGAGTCCGGCTCCGCTCCCTCCATGAAGTTGTGCTGATTCAAAGCACACCTCCCTTCCTAGAAAAAAGTGAAAGAACCTGGGACAACCCCGTAGCTAGGCTAGGAGAAGGGCACCTGCTAATCAACTTCGGTGGGCTCTTTTTGCTTGACCATGGCAGGCGAGGAGCGTAGGGTTTGAAGGATGATGACCCGCGCGTTTGCCGCACCTCTCTCCTTCTTCTGGTCCCGTTCGTGGGCCTTTTCTTCGATCTGGGCGTAAGCCCTCATCATACTCCCCCGTACATCGCTGACCAAAAACTGCCCTGTTTTCCGGGGTATATCGGCTTGAGCTTATGAAGATTACGACCACTTGCAAAACCTTGATAGCAGACCTGACCTCTCCGGTTGCTGTGTACCTGCGGCTGCGAGATCGCTTCGGGCGGGCGCTCCTGCTTGAGGGTTCGGACTACCGCGGCGCTGACGATTGCCGCTCGTTTATCTGCTGCGAGCCCTTGGCGGAGCTTGTGGTTAGCCAGGGAGAGGCGACGGTGACGGTGCTGGGCGAGCGGCAAGCTGCGCGAACAGTAGCGCCGGTGACCGGCTTTACGGATGAAGTTAAGGCCTTTCAGGGCTCTTTTTCGGTCGATTCGGGGCCGCTTCCAAAGGGTGTCGTAAACGGCGCGTTTGGGTACGCATCGTGGGAGGCTGTGCCGTTGATGGAGCGCATCTCGCTCACGAAGCCGCGAGACGAGCAGCTCGCTATTCCTGAGGTGCGCTTCGCAGTGTACCGCTACGTGCTCGCCTTCAACCACTTCCGCAACGAGGTTCATATCCTCGAGAACTCGATCGATGGCAGCAGCAGCGGAGGCGCTTCGCGCGAGGAGTTTCTGCGGGCTGCGTTTGACGGACAGGTGCAGACCTTCCCGTTTGTCGCCTCAGGTCCTGAATTGCCGGGCGTGACGGATGAAGAGTTCCTCGACTTAGTGCGGGCGTGCAAGCGCCACATCGCGCGCGGAGACGTGTTCCAGATCGTGCCGTCGCGGCGCTACTCGCAGCGCTTCGAGGGCGATGACTTCCAGGTGTACCGCGCACTGCGCTCAATTAACCCGTCGCCGTACCTCTTCTACGGTGACTTCGGCGGCTACCGTCTCTTCGGCTCCTCACCCGAGGCACAGATCGTGGTGCGCGGACGCACTGCCGGCATCTACCCGATAGCTGGCACGACCAAGCGCACCGGCGACGACTCGCACGACCGCGAGCGCGTCGAGCAGCTTTTGGAGGACCCAAAAGAGAACGCCGAGCACTGCATGTTGGTCGACTTGGCGCGCAACGACTTAAGCCGTCACTGCCGCGGAGTGAGCGTGACTAAGTTTAGGGAGGTGCACTACTTCTCGCACGTCATTCACCTCGTGTCTGAGGTTGAAGGGACGCTGCCCCGCGACGGAATGGCGCCGCAGGTTATGAGCGACACGTTCCCGGCGGGAACTCTCTCTGGCGCTCCCAAGCACCGTGCGATGCAGCTCCTGGATGAGCTCGAGCCGATTCGCCGCGGCCACTACGGGGGCTGTATCGGCTTCTTCGGGTTTAACGGCGATGCGGTGTTCGGGATAATGATCCGCTCGTTCTTGAGCATCGCCGGAAAGCTAGTGTACCAAGCCGGAATGGGGGTCGTGAGCGACTCGAGTCCTGAGAAGGAGCTGAACGAGGCGCACGACAAGCTAGGCGCATTGCGGGCCGCAATTAAGCGCGCGCAGGAGATGTGAGGAGAGAGTTATGAACGTGCTCATGATCGACAACTACGACTCCTTCACCTACAACATCGTGCAGATGCTCGAAGAGCTGCCGGACGTACAGGTCACTGTGCGGAGAAACGACCAGCTCACGTTGGCAGATGTTGAGCCGTTCGAAAAAATCGTGCTCTCGCCCGGTCCGGGGATCCCTTCAGAGGCCGGGCTCATGCCGGCGGTAGTGAGGAACTTCGCTGAGACTCGGAGCATCTTCGGCGTGTGCCTCGGGCACCAGTGTATCGGCGAGTGCTTCGGAGCAAGGCTTAAGAACATCGAGGCGCCGGTGCACGGCAAGGCGACGCCGATAGAGGTGCTTGATACGACGGAGCCGCTCTTTGCCGGGCTTCCGCAGCGTTTTGCAGTAGGGCGGTACCACTCGTGGGTGGTCGACCAGGCCGGGTTTCCCGAGCACGATTTAGTGGTGACGGCTCGTGATGCGCAGGGGCAGATTATGGCGTTGCGCCACAGGAAGCTCGATGTGCGCGGGGTGCAGTTTCATCCGGAGTCTATCCTGACAGAGCACGGCAAGAAGATGCTAGAGAACTGGGTGGCGCTATGAAGCGGCAGCTTGAGGAGATTCTGGACGGAAAGCGGCTCTCGACTGAAGAGGCGCGGCTCCTGATGCGCGCGGCGCTCGACGAGGGCACACCGTCGGCGCAGCTCGCCGCCTTGCTTACGGCGTTTCGGGCGCGGGCCGTCACAGCAGATGAGCTAGACGGGTTTGCACAGGCGCTGCTTGAGCTAGCTGCCCCGGCTGACCTCTCGCCGCACGAGGTGCTTGACCTGTGCGGGACCGGTGGCGACGGGCGGGGGAGCTTTAACATTTCAACGACTGCTGCCTTCGTGCTCGCTGGCGCCGGCTGCAAGGTGGCGAAGCACGGCAACTACGCGGCGTCGTCGTCATGCGGCTCGTCGAACGTGCTTGAGGCGCTCGGCGTGCGCTTTGTAACAGAGCGGGAGAAGCTCCTTAAGAGCCTTGAGGAATCCAGCGTGTGCTTCCTCCACGCTCCGCTCTTTCACCCGGCTCTAAAGCGTGCAGCACCCGTGAGGCGCGAGCTTGGATTCGCCACGGTGTTTAATATGCTCGGGCCGCTCGTCAATCCGGCGCGCCCCTCGTTTCAGATGGCAGGCGTCTTTAACCGTGGCCTCTTGCGGCTCTACAGCGCGGTGTTGAGCCGCCGGAGCGGGAGCTTTGCGGCGCTCATCAGCGCGGACGGCTACGACGAGGTGACGCTCACGGCGCCAGTTCTCCTGGCGACTCGGCAGGGGACGCGTGAGCTTCTGCCGCAAGACTTCGGCCTCCCGCCGGTGCAGCCCGAAGAGATCCGGGCAGGGAAGACGGTCGAAGAGTCAGCTGAGATCGTGCGCGCGGTGCTTGAGGGACGGGGCACGAGGGCGCAGGAAGATGTAGTGGTAGCGAACGCGGGACTGGCGCTGTTCTGTCGATCTGAAGGGGGCTCGCTTAAGGAGCGAGTCGCTGAGGCGAGAGAGAGCATCCGCTCTGGGAGAGCAGCCGCGGCGCTGCAAGCGAGTGTAGCGGCTTCAAGGGAGTAGGAGTGTATGAGCACGATTCTTAGCAAGATTCTTGAGCAGAAGGCGAAGGAGGTAGCGGAGCGTAGGGAGCTCTATCCGGTCAAGCTGCTTGAGAAGAGCCTCTACTTTTCGTCGGCACCGGTGTCGCTTCGATCGTACCTGCGACGCGCTGACCTCTCTGGAATCATCGCTGAGATCAAGCGGCGGTCGCCATCAAAGGGCGACATCAACCGCCACATCTCGGTAGAGAGCCTTTCGTTAGGGTACATGCAGGCTGGGGCTTCGGCCCTATCAGTGCTTACGGATGAGAAGTTCTTCGGCGGCTCGCTCGATGACCTTCGGACGGCGCGCAGGTTTAACTTCTGCCCGATTCTGCGCAAGGATTTCGTTATCGACGAGTACCAGGTGCTTGAGGCGAAGTCGGCAGGCGCTGATGCGGTGCTCCTGATAGCGGCAGCTCTTTCACCTGCTAGCACGCGCGAGCTTGGAGCGCTGGCGCGGTCGCTCGGGATGGAGGTGCTGGTTGAGGTGCACAGCGAAGCCGAGCTTAAGACACACGTCTGCCCGGAGGCGAGCCTAATCGGGGTAAACAACCGTGACCTGACAGACTTCACGGTTGATGTGTCGCTCTCAGAGAGGCTTGCCCCGATGATTTCGCCAGAGTTTGGAAAAGTGACGGAGAGCGGGATCTCGGATGCTGCGACGATGCAGCGGCTAAAGCTCGCTGGCTTTGAGGGCTTCCTGATAGGCGAGGCGTTCATGCGCCACAGCCAGCCGCAGGCGGCATGCCGCAAGCTCGTGAGCGAGCTTCAAGCAGGAGAGAGGGCATGAAGCGGCTTCAGCTCAAGGTGTGCGGGATGCGTGAGGCAGACAACATCGCGCAGGTTGCGGCGCTAGCGCCCGACTACATCGGCTTTGTCTTCGTTGCGGGCTCGCCACGAGATGCGACGGCTGTTCTGAAGCGTGAGAGCCTTGCCTCAATTCCCGATGGAGTAATGACCGTTGGGGTGTTTCGCGACGCGGCGCTTGAGTTCGTGTGTCAAAAAGTAAATGAGCTTGGGCTCAAGGCAGTGCAGCTCCACGGCAGCGAGGACGAGCGTTACATCGAGCGGCTGCGGGGCGCTATCAGCGGAGTGACAGTCGTGCGGGCTATCGCAGTGAGAAGCAGCGCCGATCTATCAGAGGTTAAGGACCTGCCAGGCTTGGTAGACCTCTTCCTGCTCGACTCAGGGAGCGGGGGGAGCGGAGTGCCGTTTGACTGGTCGTGCCTGAGCGAGTACCGGGCGTCGACGCCCTTCCTGCTCGCCGGGGGCATTCGCAGCGAGAACCGTGAGAAGGCGGTAGCGGCTGCTCAATCGGTGAGTGCGTGTGTTGGGCTCGATCTCAACTCAGGTCTCGAGAGCAGCCCGGGAGTGAAGGACATTAACCTAGTTCGGTCGTTTTGTGAGGGGATACGGGTATGAGGCTTGAAGCGAACGAGAAGGGATTTTTCGGTGAGTTTGGCGGGGCGTACGTTCCAGAGATGCTCTACCCGAACGTGCGCGAGCTACAGGAGCGGTACGTCGAGATTACGGGTGAGGCTGCCTTTCAGCGTGAGCTGAATGAGTTGCTGCGCGACTTTGCAGGGCGTCCGACGCCGCTCTTTGCCGGCAAACGCCTCTCAGCGCTCTTCGGCTGTGAGATCCTGCTCAAGCGTGAGGATCTGCTGCACACCGGGGCGCACAAGATCAACAACACGATCGGGCAGATTCTGCTCGCCAAGCGGCTCGGCAAGACTCGCATCATCGCTGAGACAGGTGCTGGGCAGCACGGCGTTGCAACGGCGACGGTGTGCGCGCTGATGGGGATGCCGTGCGTCGTGTACATGGGAGAGGTCGACATGCAGCGCCAGGCGCTCAACGTCGGGCGGATGCGGATGCTCGGCGCAGAGGTTCGCGGAGTATCTTCCGGCAGCAAGACCCTGAAAGACGCAACGAACGAAGCGATGCGCGACTGGATCGCCAACCCGCACGACACGCACTACATCATCGGGTCAGTCGTAGGTCCGCATCCATTCCCTGACATGGTTGCGCGCTTCCAGTCGGTAATCAGCCGCGAGATTAAGGAGCAGTGCCACGTGTTAGGAGGGCGCCAGCCAACGCACGTAATTGCGTGTGTCGGCGGCGGAAGCAACGCCATGGGCGGGTTCTTTCACTTCGTTGAGGACGAGAAGGTGGCGCTCATCGGAGTGGAGGCAGCCGGCTGCGGAATCTCAAGTGGGCGCTCTGCGGCGACGACGGCTCTCGGCCAGCCGGGGATCCTGCACGGCAGCCGCACGCTCTTCATGCAGAGCGAAGACGGGCAGGTGGAGGAGGCGCACTCTATCTCTGCCGGGCTCGACTACCCAGGGATCGGGCCGCAGCACGCGCACCTGCACACCACGGGGCGGGTGCAGTACGTGAGCGTCACAGATGATGAGTCGCTCGAGGGCGCGAAGCTTCTGGCTCGGCAGGAGGGGATCATCCCCGCGCTTGAGACAGCGCACGCCGTGGCGTACCTGAGCAAGATGAAGCTCAGCGGCTCAGAGCGCGTGGTGGTTGTTGTGTCGGGGCGCGGAGACAAAGATATGGGAACGTACTTAGAGCGGCTCGGGGAGGGCATTTCACGATGACGTGCAGCAGGTTCTTGCAGCTTCCAGCCGAGCGAGCGCTCTCGGTGTTCTTCACAGCAGGCTTCCCGCGGCTCGGGGACACGATGCCGATCCTCGAGGCGCTTCAGGAGTCGGGGGTCGACATGGTTGAGGTAGGCTTTCCGTTCTCAGATCCGGTCGCCGACGGCCCGACGATTCAGGAGAGCAACCTTGTGGCGCTCGGGAACGGCATGACGGTGGCGACGCTCTTCGAGCAGCTCTCCGGACTGCGGCGCAGCGGGGTGACGATGCCGGTGCTCCTGATGGGGTACCTCAATCCATTGGAGCGCTTCGGCGCTGAGAGCTTCTTCGCCAGGGCAGCAGAGTGCGGAGTCGACGGCCTTATCCTGCCGGACATGCCTTTTGACGAGTACCTAGACCGCTACCGCGCGTTGTTTAAGAAAGAGGGGCTCAAGCCGGTGTTTCTTGTGACCTCGCGCACGAGCGAGGAGCGCATTCGGGCGTTTGATGCAGAGGAGCCGGCCTTCCTCTACGTGCTCTCGTCGGATGCTGTCACAGGCGGGCGAGCGGCGGTGAGCGAGGAGCGGGACGCGTTCTTTAAGCGGCTGAAGGAGATGCGGCTCAAGAGCAAGCTGATTGTGGGCTTCGGCGTTTCAGACAGGGAGAGCTTCAATGCCGTCACGCGCCACACGGCGGGCGCAATCATCGGGAGCGCCTTCGTGCGGGCAGTCGCTGAGGCGAAAGATGACGCTGGGCTTCGAGAGGTGACCAAGAAGTTTATCGCAGGGGTGAGGTAGCACATGATTATTACGCTTGAGAGAGGGATTACGGAGCCTCAGAAGAGTGAAGTTGCCGCGTTTCTGGGAACACTCGGCTTCTCGACTACGGCAGTACAGACCCAGAGCGGCTCGTACCTGGTATGTATCGGGGGGCGTGAAGTTGACCTGCGGCAGGTGTCTCGGCTGCAGGGCGTTGCTGATGTCCACCGCGTCACAGACGTCTACAAGCTCGTGTCGCGGAAGTGGAAAGTCGGCTCGACGAGTGTCGACCTCGGTGATGGCGTCAGAATCGGAGATGGGAGCCACACCATCATCGCAGGGCCGTGCTCTATCGAGAGCGAGGCGCAGGTGCGCTCGACCGTGCAGTTCCTCGTGTCTCAGGGAATCAGGGCTATGCGTGGCGGGACCTTCAAGCCGCGCAGCTCGCCGTACTCATTTCGCGGCTTGGGGCTTGAGGGCCTTGAGATGTTCTCGTCGATAGCGCGGGCGAGCGGGGTAAAGGTTGTTACCGAAGTGCTCGACGCCTCGCAGATTGAGCCGATGCTGCCCCTGGTTGATGTGTTCCAGGTTGGGGCACGCAATTCGCAGAACTTCTCGCTGCTCGATGAGCTTGGGCGAGTAGACAAGCCGGTGCTGCTCAAGCGCGGGCTCTCAGGGACGCTTGAAGAGCTGCTTCAGTCTGCGGAGTACATCTTCTCGCAGGGGAACGAGAAGATAATTCTCTGTGAGCGCGGGATCCGCACCTACGAGAAGGCGTACCGCAACACACTCGACCTGAACGCAGTGCCGTACCTCAAGGAGAAGTCGCACCTGCCAGTGGTCGTTGACCCTTCACACGGGGTTGGCGTGCGGCGCTACGTCCCAGCAATGGCGATGGCGGGGCTCGTCGCGGGGGCGGATGGCACCCTGGTTGAGATTCACGAGCGGCCGGAAGAAGCGCTCTCGGATGCGGCACAGACGTTAAGCTATCAAGAGGCACAGGAGCTGTTTGAGCGGCTGCGGCAGCTGTCTGGGCTGGTCGTGTGAGAGAAAGAGGAGCTTAACAGCCCGCCGTAATGCCCCGCCCCCTCCTTCTCCTGCACCTGCACTTCCCTCCTAATCTTAATCCTGCTCGCCTCGACGAACATCCGAGCCAAGGCGCAAGAGTACAGCGATTAGGAGGAGGAGTTAGTGCAGGTGCAAGAAGAGGAGTAGAATGTGGGGGTGCTAGGTGCTGCTAGGACTCCCCTCTTCGGCTACTGCTGCGCCTGAACCTCAAGCTCCGGAACCAGGTAGGTTATCTTTGCGCTCTTCTTGAGCTGGTCGATGCGGGCTTCTACAGCCTGCCCTTGCTTCTGCGAGAGCAGAGCTTCGCGGACAGCATCCTTAGCCGTATCGAATGACGGCTTGGCAGCTTCAGTGTGCCCCTCTACCTTGATGATGTGGTAGCCGAACTCGCTCTTAACGGGCTGGCTGATCTCTCCGACCTTAAGGGCGAAAGCAGCATTCTCGAACTCGGGCACCATCATGCCGCGCTCAAACTCTCCGAGGTCGCCGCCCTCTGGCTTTGAGCCTGGATCATCGCTGTACTCCTGCGCGAGCTTGCCGAAGTCCGCGCCTGGGGCGGTCGCCTTCTTGTAGACGTCGTCAGCTTTTGCCTTTGCGGCGGCAAGCTGCTCTGGGCTCGCGTTCGGGGGCACAGCGATCAGGATGTGGCGGGCCCGCATGCTCTCCGGCTGTGCGTATAGCTCCGGGTTCGCCTCGTACGCCTTCTTCACCTCCTCATCGGTGACAGACACGCCCTTGAAGACGTCTTGCTCGAAGTAGCGCTCAACGGTGAGCTTCTCTATCGTGTCACTCTCGAAGTCGGCCCACGTCATGCCGTAGCCCTTGAGAGCTGCCTCGATTGAGGATCGGCCGCCGCGGCTCGCGACGAATGAATCGAAAGCTTTCTTCGCTTCTTCCACGCTGAACGAGGGCGAGCTCTTAGCCGCCTTGAGGAGAAGGTCGTCCGTGATCTTCGACGCAAGGATGGAGCCCTTAAGCTCGGTGACCGCGGCTGGGTCGTCCTTTAGCCCCTCCAGCAACATCTTAAACTGCGGCTGGTCGAGCTCCTTGTCCAGGTCGGCGACTGTGATCTTCTCGCCGTCTACCGTGGCGAGCACCGTCTTGGGGTCGCTCAGGGTCTTGCTGTTGTCTGCGACGGCGACGAGGGGAGAGAGCGCTGCTGCAACCAGGGCGCTGGCGATGAAAAGGGAGCGGGTCATGGCTTTAAACTCCTGCTAGAGAGGGCGCCACCCGGGGTGGGGCTGGGCACCGTTTAGGGGCGAGAGTAGTTACCAGGGCAGTTTGAGGCAAGGATATCTGTCATAAAAAAGGCCACCCCACCCCACCCCAATTCCCGGGCACGGTCCCGGCTCCGAAAATGTGGGTAAACAAAGAGAGCAGCGAGAACGGTGAGGGGAGGCATAATCCCCCCTCTCTGCCCTCGCTGTTCTCTTTGTGTGTCTTGCCCCCGGCTCCGGTCCCGGCTCCGAAAAAGTGAATAAACAAAGAGAGCAGCGAGAACAGCGAGGGGGGTGCTGATTCCTCCTCTCGCTGCCCTCGCTGTTCTCTTTGTGTGTCTTGCCCCCGGCTCCGGCCCCGGCCCCGACTAGGTGGATAAACAAAGAGAGCAGCGAGAACGGCGAGGGGAGGGATAATCCCCCCTCTCTGCCCTCGCTGTTCTCTTTGTGCATCTTGCCCTCGCCGCCGTTGCCGGTGCCGATGGAAAGGGGGAGACGGGTTGGTGCTGGAGGGGGGTAAGCCATGCTAAGAATGGCTTGGCTATGACCAACGACGAAAAGTTCAAAGAATTGCGCAAGGAGTACGAACGGGGGGTGCTTGAGGAGGCTTCGGTTAAGCCGTGCCCGATAGCGCAGTTTCGGGAGTGGTTTGACCTAGCGTGTGCCCAGCCGGGAGAGACAGAGGCGAATGCGTGTGCAGTCGCCACGGTGGGCAGCGACTTGCGGCCTTCGGTTCGGATGGTGCTGCTAAAGTCGTTAGACGAGCGCGGGTTCGTTTTTTTCACAAATTACGACAGCCTCAAGGGGCGGCAGATCTCAGAGAACGGATTCGGCGCGATGCTCTTCTACTGGGCGAGCCTTGAGCGGCAGGTGCGGATCGAGGGGGCTTTCGAGGTCGTGAGCGCAGCGGAGTCTGACAGCTACTTCGCTTCACGCCCGAGGGGGTCGCAGATAGCTGCGGCGGCTTCGAGCCAGAGCAGGGCGGCCGCTTCGCGCGCCGAGATCGAGCGCGCTTGGGCTGAACTGGAGCGCACTTCGGCGGGTGGCGTGATCCAGCGCCCCGCGAACTGGGGCGGATACCGGCTGATTCCAGAGAGCGTTGAGTTCTGGCAGGGGAGAGAGAGCCGCTTGCACGACCGAATCCGGTTTAAGCGAAGCAGCGCAGGCGGTTGGACGGTGGAGCGCTTATGGCCATAACGATCGCACTCGTAGGGGGCGGCTACACGCTGCAGCGGCTGGCAGCTCGGCTCAAGCCGGGGAGCTTCGTGATCACGTCGCGCTCTGCGGCCACCGTTGCAGGCTGGCGCGCGCGCGGCTGGGAGGCATCGGAGCTTGACGTGGCCGATGCGACATCAGTTTCAAGCTTCTTTCAGGGCTACTCGTCTCTCGCGGTCGTAGTCGACAGCGTGCATCCGATTCGCTCTGGAGGCGACCCAGCGCTCGGTGCCAAGCATATCGCCGCAGCGCTTAAGGGAACTTCGGTGCGGCAGGTCATCTACCTGAGCACGACCGGGGTGTTCGGTGTGCGTGACGGATCGGTTGTCGATGAGTCGACCCCGCCAGCGCCGTGGAACTCGCAGGGCGAGGCACGGCTGCGCTGTGAAGAGGCGTACCGGGCGAGCGGCGTTGCAACGTGCGCCCTTCGCCTGCCGGCTATCTACGGCGCTGACCGCGGACTGCTGCACTCTTTGAGGAACGGTAGCTATCGGCTGATCGGGAGCGGGGAGAGCTGGACGAACAGGATTCACGTCGAGGACCTTGTGACGGTCCTCGAGCGAGCCATTGAGCAGAAGAGCCTTCCTCCGGTCTTGTGCGTCTGCGATGACTGCCCAGCCCGAGCGCGTGAGGTAGTTGAGTTTCTCTGCAAACGGGAGGGCCTCTCGATCCCCGCATCGATCACAGAGCAAGAAGCCGCTGCCTCAGGAGCGTACACGATGCTCTCAAATCAGAGGGTACAGAACGGTCTGATGAAGCAGCTACTCGGTGTATCGTTGCGGTACCCCTCGTTCCGGGAGGGGATGTAGTCAGAGGTTCCACTGGGTGCTAGACGCGACGGAGCAGGTACTTAGTGCCCTCACGAATCTACGTCTGCTCTAAGCGAGCTACCCCTACTTCTTGAATCGTCTCTCAGCCTCTCGAATAGCCGTGAGTGGATTAGAGACTCTCGATAATCCACCTTTCTCGCCGGGAACGGCGGAAACTGGAATGCGGCTGATGTCTATACCCTTATCCTTAGCAAACTTCTTTCCCGAAGGGGTATCGATATCGTGCTCAACAATAGTAAGGGTGATGCCATCCTTCTGCAGCCGCTTCTTCTCCGTGTTTAGACTTGCTTTCAGCGTCTGACACGGTCCGCACCATGAGGCCGTGAAGATATGCATCGTAATAGTCTTCGCCGCAGATCCTCCCGCCGCCGGGCAGAATGAGGGCTCGTCTTTCCACTCCGTGCTCGGGTAGGTCTGGGAAACCACTTTGACTCCATCCTTGGTGGCGATCACCTTGGTGAGCTTTCCAGCTTTCTTCTTGAAGGCGTCGCTGTTTGGATCGAGGCAGACCTGCCCACCGTTGGTCGGATCCTTCTCCGGGATGAGCCATGTGTACTGGTCGTCAAAAGTCTTGCTCTTGAGGACCTGTGAGATGGTGCTGGCCATCGCGCAGATTAGCTTCTTGTCGCTCGGGTCCTTCGAGCTGCAGTTTCCGACCACCGCTGTGTCGGTCGGGGTATCGGTCCCCTTGCTATAACACTTCTCAACCAAGCACCGCGCCTCGTCAGGCTTCTTGTTAGAAGCTAGCCAGGTGTAGCGCTTCTTGCCGCAGGCTTCGGTGGAGTCCTTTAGGGTTTTGCGGTTTTTGCCGTTGGAATCGGCGCAGAGAAGATCTTCCTTAACCTTTGGTTTCCCATCCGCATCCTTTACCGGGGTCTGGTACAATGTACAGTCGATCTTCTTGTCGTTAGCGCCCGAACAAGCGCTTCCCCAGTTGTAGCTCGGGCACTTCTTGTTCCACCCCTTGGCGTTCTTGTCTGCAGTTGCCTGCTCGAAACAGATACAGCAGGCAATCTCCGGAGTAGGTGATGGAGTTGGGGTGGGGGTAGCCGTAGCAGTTGCTGTGGCCGTAGCCGTGGCACTTGCCGTAGCCGTGGCCGTAAACGTAGCCGTTGCGGTAGCAGTCCCAGTCGAAGTCGCTGTTTCAGTCGACGCCGGAGTCGCCGTGCCGGTCGTATTCGGTCCGGCTGTGCCGGTCGTGGTTGCTGTAGTCGTCCCGGTCGGCTGAGCGGTCGGGACCTTTGAGGGCTCCGTACTAGGTGTAGCCGTTGTGGTCGACGGAGTTGTTGGAGCCGGCGTTTGGGTCACGCTCGCCGTGGGCGCGTCGGTAGGCTTCTTCGTCGGCGGAGTTGTTGGAGCGTTCGTCGGAGCAGTTGTTGGCTGCTTCGTCGGAGCGGCAGTTGGATTAGTGGTGCCGGTAGGGGCAGGGGTGTTAGTTGCAGGAGCCGTTGGAGCATCGGTCGGCTTAGACGTCGGCGGCGCTGTCGGGCGGTCGGTTGGTGCTGTAGTGGGCACTGTAGTTGGCTGCTTCGTCGGTGCCTCTGTCGGCGCCGACGTAGGCGCTACCGTGGGAGCATCAGTTGGCACAGTGGTTGGTCGATTAGTTGGCGCGGTGGTTGGATTAACCGAGGACACCGGCGGATTTGTCGGGCTGGTCGTGGGCGCGGTAGTCGGTGGTTCGGTCGGAACAGCCGTATCGGTATCGAAGACCATCGGAGTTTCAGTAGGAGCGCTAGTCGGCGCCTCAGTTGGGGCATCCGTTGGTGCGCTTGTGACGAATTCGGTCGGAGCAGCGGAAGGTGCAGTGGTTGGCTCCGTATTCACATTCGAGCTTGTATCCCCGTTCCCAAGGCCGGAGTCTGGTGAGTTGCCCGTATTTGGCTCGCTCGTCCCTGCAGGGGAGGCTACCGTCGGCTCGGAGGTAATGAGGGTACCAAAAGCATCTTCGAACGCACTGAGGTCGCTACCCTCGTCCCCCGTGGCAGAGTCGCCGGGTGTATAACCTGTATCAACTGAGACGAAGTCGCCGCTTTCATCCTCGGTTGTTGCGCCATCAGTCTGAGAGCCGTCGTCGAAAGGATTGGCGTAATCTCCATCATCGACTAGCGGAGCATCGTCAGACGTATCAGATGGCTCCGCGGTCGGAGAAAACATCGCTTCGACCTCCTCGTCGGTAAATGGACCCTCTGCGGATACGGCAGCATCGACCTGAGCTTCGAACTCATCAGGGGTAATTTCGAGCTTCTCAAGAAGCGCCTCGGAGATCGGCAGGTCAGTAGCCTGAGCGTGTTGAGCAGGAGAGAGCCCAACGAGCAGCGAACACACGATAAGGAGAACAGATAACCTCATAGCGGACCCCAACAACATAACCTTTCTGTCATTAACCTATTCAAACCTAAAACCATTAGCCGAAGACGCTGGCGCAGGTGAGGCCCGCTGGTCGGTTAGGACCCTGCTTGAGATACCCCTCTACACCTCCGCAAAAGGCAGCGTCTTCTACCCATTTACCGTTTGCTTTTTTGCACGAGATAAATCCGTCTTTGGTGACTTTTATCTTTCGCATGGTTCCGTAGTTACTCCCGGTTGCATGTCCCTCGGGGAAACGCCAAGAGCAGCTGCCAGGAGCAGATGGATACCAGTTGTCAAGGACGTTGCCAGTCAGCACGAACGACTCGTTCTTAAATTGGTTGCAGCGTCGCTTAAAGCCTTTTGTAATATCCGATGCGGCTTTACATATCGCTCTCGCGTTACCGAACACGGAACAGCCCATGTTGATATGTTCCGAGTTTACTGGTCGATCGGTGTATCCTCGGCAGGCGTTGCGGATCATGTTGCATCCCTTCATGCCGTAGTCGGGGTTAGCATGGTAAAGAGTCAGGTGTTTCTGAGCTCCGCACTTCAAGGCATCGGCCGCGGCGCTGAGAGATGGATACGTCTTGTCAGATCCCTTGAGCTTGCAGAAGCGAACCGAAAATGGGTTTGTTGTTGCGTTAAGAGGGCAGTCAAACGTCCTCCCGTTACAATCTGGGTCCCAGCGAAATTTCTGAGCGTGGTTGTCGTGCCCATCCCCCGGCTTCCAGGTGCCGCCACCAGACCGCTCATCCGAGTAGGTGAAGAAGCAGCAAGGCTTGTTCTCCGTCGCGGCAGGAGACGGCTCCGGAACTGGAGGCTCAGGGAGCCCACCATCATCGCCACCGCTGGACCCGGGCACGGGAGGCTCGGGAATATCACCACTCCCGGAGCCAGGAACTGGAGGCTCTGGCAGCTGCTCGTCGGCCGAGCAGGAATCCCACGACTCTGGCTGCATGAGTGCTTCGCCACTTGCTACAATTGAGCCATCTGCGGCGATCTCTCTCTGTTCAACATACGATAGAGGGCCGATCTCAGGGATATCCCCACCGTCAGCCGGCAGCTCCTCTGGGCAGGTCACCTCGTCGGGCGACACGATACCCGCCTCTGCAGCTGCCTCATCGATATCCTCCTGGAGAGCTTCGTCGGAGAGGCACTCCTCTGGGGTATCCTCCGGCATAGCTGTCTCCTCGGGGATCTCAGTATCAGGTATGACAGCTGTCGGCTCCGGAGTCTCCGTGTCTTGAGGAGTCTCGGTGTCTTGCGGTGTCTCCGTTGGCTCTGGAGTAGAGGTTCCAGTAGCCGTGAATGTTGGTTCCGAGGTTGCAGTCTCATCGGCTGTTGCCGTCGCCGAGAAGGTCGCTGTTGATTCAGCGGTCGGTATCTCTGTCGGGATATGAGTTGCTGGATTGACTGCGGTGCCTGACGGAACCGGCGTCACCGTCACGCTTACGTCGGGGGTAGCGAGAGTCGTCAGCGTAGGGTTAGGGGTAAGAGTTGCAGTCGGAGTCGCGGTTCCACCAGGCGTAAGAGTCGCCTCGGGAGTAGGTGTATCGTACGTAGGCAAGGTTGGCTCTGCTGGTGCTGCGGTTTCCTCGGGTACGTCGGTCTCCTCAGGATCGCTCGTCTCATCCGCCGGAACAGTCGGCTCCGTCGGGGCAGCGGTATCCTGTGGGTCAGTAGGATCTTCAAAATTAGTTGGCTCGTCGAAATCGGACGTCTCGTCTGCCGGAACAGTCGGCTCCGTTGGAGCGGCGGTATCCTGTGGGTCAGTAGGATCTTCAGTTTCAGTTGGATCCTCAGAATCAGAAGTCTCATTCGCCGGAACAGTTGGCTCCGTTGGAGTAGCGGTATCCTGTGGGTCAGTAGGATCTTCAGAATTAGTTGGCTCGTCGAAATCAGACGTCTCGTCTGCCGGAACGGTTGGCTCCGATGGAGCAGATGTAGCATCTGGCTCAGTAGGCTCTTCCGGGGCAGTGGGCTCCTCAGCATCAGATGTCTCGGTTGCTGGAACGGTTGGATCCGTTGGAGCGAAGGTAACTGGAGCGAAGGTAACCGGTGGATCATTTGGCTCTTGAGGTCTCGTTGGCTCATCCGAATCAGGAGTCACTGCTGCTGGAACAGTCGGAACAACCGTAATCTCTGGCTGACTTGGCTCATCGGAGTCGGTCGGCTCGTCGGACTCGGATGTGTCCTCAGCCGGAACAGTTGGCTCCGTTGGGGTAGCTGTCTCGTCATCTCCTTCTGTCGGAAGACCCGTTTCTGTTGGAGCCGTGGTCGGGTCAATCGGAGCTAGAGTTTCTTCTGGCGTTGGGGCAGGGGTGTCTGTACTTGGGGATGGTATTGGCGTTGCGGCTCGAGAATCGGCATTTCCGCCCTTACCCTTGTTCTTTCCCTTTTTGTCTGACTTCCCCTTCGAGTTTCCGCCTCCTTTACCGGGCTTCCCCTTTTTACCCTTTGGCGATTTTGATTTGCCGCCCGTAGAAGCCGATGCTGATGCCGAG
The DNA here is from genome assembly GCA_964413875.1 of uncultured Bdellovibrionales bacterium. Lineage (GTDB taxonomy): Bacteria > Bdellovibrionota_C > UBA2361 > UBA2361 > OMII01 > OMII01. Next base: position 14,153 of record CAYPUA010000025.1, on the reverse strand, counting down.
ATCTTCGAGTCGCTCTGCGAGAAAGCGTGGTTCGGGAGGAATCCGATTGAGGTCGCGAGAACAACAGCGAGGACGAATGTGAGTGCTCTGTGGGTCATACGTGCCTAAACAACCAGCGCCCGAAGATCGGGGACTACTAGAAGTCTTATTGGTAAATCCGCCGGACTCGTGACTTTGAATCAGAATTTATTAGGGAAGGGGATGATTTTATGGGGTATTTGACCCGCCGGCATGAACCCAGAAGAACCGCATTTTCCGCCAATTTACTGGTCGCACCTGTCGCTTATGGGCCGTTCCAGCAGCGAACGCATTCGCCCGACGGGCCCCTACGAGAAATTCGTACCGTACTGTCCGTCTTTAAGTCACACCTAAGCTGAGCCTCCCATAACCCTGGTAGAGCCATCGCGGTGAGCGCCAGAGGGCGCATGTCGTGAGCTCGGCTACATTTTTGAAAGCCCTTTCAAGCGGGCAAACTGTTTAGGACAACGCTCTATGAAGACTCGCGTCAGAAGCCAGCATGGTAGAACTTTTCTCTCGTCTTTAATTGCTGCAGCTCTCTCCGTTGTAACGGTTGCAGGAAGTGGCGCACTAGAATCGCGACTGGCCTTCGGTGAAGATGTCGACATTTCATTCAATCCTGACGGGCAACACGGCTCTGATAAAGATCCCAACTCAACCGCCGGAATCGTCCCAGATACGGGAGGAGACCCGGCTGGTGGCCCCGGTTGCGGCAGCCCTGGTGGTTGCGGAAGCCCGGGTGGAGGTGGCGGCAGAGGCGGCCTGTTCGGCAAGCTCAACCCCGGGAACATGGCGATGTTTGGCATGCTCGCGGGGCTACTCGGCCAGGGCGGCGGAATGGGCGGCGGTGGTCTAGGCTCGGGCCTTGGCTCTGGCTTCGGCTCAGGACTTGGCTCAGGTATTAACCCAGGGACCGGCCTGATGCAGAATCCCTTCAATCAGCTAACCCAACCAGCTCAGTACCAGCAATTTGAGCAGCAGCAGCGAGATCTCGTTCAGTCGAAGCAGCAGCTAGCTGAACTGCAGAAGCAGAACCAACAGAATCAGCAGCAGGCCCAGAAGCTGGCCGACCTTCAGAAGAAGATCGACGAGCTGCAGCAGAAGCTCGATGCTGCAGAGAAGGCAGCGGCTTCAAAGACGGCTAACGGTTCTAAAATTGCAGATGCTTCCAAGGCGGGAAGCACTTCCAAAGCAGGGGATGCGCAGAAAAAGTCGAGTGTGGAGGATAGCCTCTTCCCGCCGAACTCACAGCTTAAGTAAGGGAGGGGGTCATGAAGTTCTTTCGCGCCCTCTCCTTCGTAGCGATCGTTGCGCTGTGTGCCTCTGCAGCGAGCGAGGCCCGAGCCTACGACAAGCAGTCAGTCTCTAAGTTTAAGCAGTCGATCCTCAAAGAGATGTGTAACGACGGTGGCGATTGGATGCGCTGCTACAAGCTCGATCCTGTAAGCTGTCGCGACATCAACACAGACCTAGTTGAGAGCTGCGTCGACGCCGAGCTGGCGAAGACCAAGTCGCTTGAGTACAAGCAGTACGTTCGCTGGATGAGCGAAGGGGTGTACAGCTGTATGAAGAATGGGTTCCTGAAGAAGTACGGCGCTCAGAAAGTGAACTCAGAAGAATGCTCTGGCTAGCCGGAAGGCACTAGACAGGCCCAATCCCCCTAGCATTCACGGCTCTGCATACCCTTAAGCGCACACCGCTACGAGATTCTCGCATACCTCTATTTGAGGGCGTGTTAGCTGCCTACTCTCATGCAATCATTCAGGTTGCCGATCCTACCGGCAGGGGAGCTTCTACAGTGACGACCGATCACAACACACAGGCTAGGCTCAAGAGCGGGGCGGTTGGTTGCCTCAATCTGCTTGGTGTATCCGCCAAGAGGAAGCCCCTCAGTGCTGTTTTCATCGCAGTAGCAATGAGCGTAATCTCATTCAGCTCGTTCCTCGATAGAGCAACCGCGCAGCCGGCCAGTGGTGATGAAGCAGCCAAACGGCTTGAGCAGGAGAAAGAGGGAAGAAACACTTACCGCGGGGGTTCGGAGAACTTCGAAACGGTGAAGCGTGACATGAAGGAGAAGCTCTTCCCGAAGATTATGGCCTCCAGCGAGAGCGACTCAAAAGCTGATGAGTGGTACAGCCCGCACCTAAGAGATAGTAATATTTTAGAGTCGACCAAGAAGGAGGAAGCCTTCTATCGGGGCAACACGACTCCGCCGAATGTGTATCTCTGCATTCTCTCTGAGTTGGGGCTTATTCCCTGGTGGGTGCCGCCTGACGATTTCACAGCGTGTCCACTCGGAGCTTGCGGGAGACCAGGAGTCTGGCACGGGGAGCCCTACAGTTTCCACCGCCCCATCGAGGCGTGCTTCACCGCTCCCACGACAATCTACAAGACATTTACGCAGGATTCGAACTTCAAAATGTGCTGTGTAAGGGAGGGAGAGGAGTGGGCAACGACCGAGCAGATTGCGGCATGGCACCCAGACGGCAGTGGTTGGGCGGGTCTCTTTGAGTACTACTACCCGACGGCAGCTATCGGCTGGGAGAACGATCGCTCAACCACGATGATAGTCGGCAAGGATGAGCAGGAAAATCCGGAGTCGTGTCGTGAAGAGTCCGACGAACTAATGGAGAATGAGAATGCTATAGACTGGGTAGCGGGAGCGATCGAGCGGAACCGGAGGCAGGCTGACAAGATTTCTGGCGGAGGATCTTCTGCCGGCAGCGGTGATGACGTGAGGGGGATCGTTGCAGACGTCATCAAGGACGTGCGGCCTGAGGATAAAGAGCTTCGCTTCACCGACAGCCTCCAGAGCGAAGGGCTCACGATGCGCCCAAACTACGCGACAATGGAAGAGCAGTACCGCCGGATGCTCGCACGCCGCTTCTGTATGCGAGAAGAGCAGTTCTTGAAGCTGATGGACCCGCAGCACGACACCCTTCAATTAGGTGGTGGTTCGAGCGTCGATGACCTGAAGGCGCTGCCGGTCTGGTCGAACTACTGTCCGAAGGGAGTAAACCTGATGACGAACACCGACAAGAGTGCGCTGGAGAACATCGACGGAACTCCGACTGACTTCACCTTGGGCATGGAGGTATGGCAGAAGGACCCGCAGTTCTGTCAGCGGATGCAGCTTGATCATCCAGGCCTCCAAGAGCTCGGGTTTAAGGAGGTAATAGAGAAGACCGGAAACGGCGACGAGCAGTACACGATGGAGAATGTTGGTTTCACTTGCCTGACGGGCATGGACGCGGCAGGGATGAGCAAGCTGAACGGTTCGCTCATCCCTGTCACCCTCAATAGGTATGCTGCGGTTGAGCGCCGAACGGCGATATCGAAGATGCTGGGCTTTCTCATCGCTGGCGGGCTCGCGGAGGGGATGCGGGAGGACGGAACAGGGAAGTATCTCAGGTCGTACTACAAGCGTTTCGAGCCGAGGCCGTATTCGAGGAAATTGCCATTTGAAAACCAGGTTTTCGTCGGTCAACAGTTCAAGGGGGGCGGCTTCAACGAGCTACTGCAGCCATGCCAAAACCTTTCAGGTAGAGACTACTCGGGCGCGGGTGATGTGTCAGACCAGCTCTACATCAGCGACTACACCCAAAGAGCCTTCACTGAAGACAAGATTAGGCATGGCGAGGCTGCGAGTGGGGGTAGCTTCAATTTGAACGGAGAGCCCGAACCTCCTGGTCAGGGTGTCAACCGCAAGTCTCAAGAGTGGGCGAAGCCGGGGCTAGAGAAGGAGATCGCGAACCGTGGGCTCGACGAGAAGTCCTCAAACTACGCCGCAGCATTCCGGCTCTTCGCGACATGTCCGAAGGGGTACGTGCGTTGGCGTTCTCAAGAGGTCGAGCATCCGCAGATGGAAGTGGAGCTAAGGATGTTCTGTCGCGAGGAGAATTTTGGTGGGCCTAGTCGGGCTCCGGGTTTTTAGGTGACCACGGTGATGTGGCGATCCCTGCTTATCTCTCCGCTACTCGCTGCGGCTATAGGGGTCGCCGAAGCGCAGGAGGCAGCTCCGCGCGAATTTTTCAAGCATGACTACGCATCGGCGCCAGGAGCTAAGGGTGGTGAGGCAGAGCGAGCCCAGAGGCCGCAGCAGGCGACAGGAAGGGTGCCCGCGGGATCGGCCGTCATGCCGCAGCAGGATCAAAATGCATCGGCTCGGAAGATCGCGGTTACGCTCTTCGTCAATTCCCTCGACCAAGCACATCTCGACCAAGTTCTTGCTACGGTACATCGTCTGGTAGACCAGCGACTGGCCTACGTCTCGCTCGTAGCGCACCTGGGAGATTACCGAAACATCTCTGGGCGTGAAGAGGAGTGGATGCGCAAACGAGGGATTATGCTCCTGCCGGTATCGAGCTTGACGTCACCGGTGCAGGTATCACAGTCGCCGGTGTGGTTAGTACAGACCGAGAAGGGTGGCTACGTTGTCGAGGGGGTTGTTGGTCTCGATCGGATGCTCAACGCGTTCGGAGAGTTTGATCCGAAGGCGGTTCCTCAGTCCGATTCAGTTGGAGAGCTCTCTGAGTTTTAAGGAATGGCTTGCGTGGCGGGGTACTTGAAAATTTTTGCTTTAGCTGCGCTCTTCGCTACAGCCTGTATCCTTGGTGGGCCAGGGAGCGTGCACGCGCAGGTATCTCCGGAGGATATCAAGAAGCAGTTTGACGAGGTTAGGAAAAGGCTCCCCGCCACAGCGACGCCCACGCGCACACCGGTGCCGGTGCCAAGCCTCGCGCTCGAGCGGCCTGGTTTAGTGGAATTTGAACAGGAGGCCACTTGGTTTAAGAAGAGCGTAGAGAACCAGAAGCTCGGCACTCCGCAACCTGTGCTGGGCCACATTCGGGGAAAAGAGGGAGTTCCATTCCCGTCACCGGAGGCAATCGTACCTACACTGACTCCGACTCCGGTTCCGCAGACACCTACGTCGACTCCGACGGCAACGCCGACTCCGACGCCGTTTCAACGTCCACCGGCCTGTGAAGGGGGAAAGACGAGCAAGCAAGAGCACCATCCTGCTGTAAAGAAAGAGAAGGTGCTCTACGATCTCCTGTTCATCTCTCGTGATCTCTTGCCGAGTGATCCCTCCGAGGCCTTCGGCAGCAACGTGTCGGTGTATCCCTACGACCTGCCAGTCACCAAGGGGCAGCTTCTCCAGATGGAGATCTACAGGGTGCCGTGCCTTCCGTACCGAGTTCGCATGACGACGAAGATGCGGTACGTGGATACCGGCAACAATACTCTACGGAACTACGACAAGGATCCAGCGGGGCGGGGCGATCTCTCCAAGCTGATGCAGCAGAAGCTCTTCGGGCAGCAGAAGGGGGCCAAGCGACGGTAGTGCGGCTGTCGGTAAGCTGGCTCAGCGTGGAGTCGAGTGGGTGGTAACGCTCGCGTCGGCACAAAATCGAGGCCTGTCCACTCGATTTCTTGAAGAGCTGGCTCTCTCGGTGTCCAAGCCTTTTAGTTAAGTAACGCGGAGGCACGGAAGTCGCGGAGGTCACGGAAAGTGATGCACCGAGGCGCGACCAGGGTGTTCAAGCTCCCTGATAAGAAAGCCTCATCGCTGCGTACTCTGCGTCCTCCGCACCTCCGCGTTACACAACCAAAAAGCTCCGAAGCTGACCGGTGCGCCGGGACTTGCAGAGCCCTTCTCCTGGAGCCGCGCCCTGCGCACCGAGACAGAGCTGAGCAACCGCTAGCAGCCGCAGCTCCGCGGCGATTTCACCAGAAGCCGATAAATCTTGGGATGATGCCGCTGGCTCGTGTGATGCTAAAGCGCCGCTTCGGCTATCAATCTGGTTGCTCACAAGCTCGTACTAGCACACAATGCCGGGCAGGTAGCCCCACGTATGTCCAAGCTCTCTTACGCCCAAACTCCGTATAAAACCTTTCCCCGCAAGGAGTGCGATCCGACTCGCCTCGGTGCGATCGCACGGCTGTACGGTGTGGCGGCGATGGAACCAGCCCGCGCCCGGGTGCTCGAGCTAGGTTGCGGTGACGGCGGGAACCTCATCGGGCTAGCCGAGCGTTACCCCGAGGGCAGCTTCCTCGGGGTTGATTTCGCAAGCGAGCATATTGAGCGAGCGCGAGCGTCGAGCGAACGGCTCGGGCTCTCGAACACCGAGTGGGTGTGCGCTGACATCGGGAGCTACTCTCCGCCACGCGCCGAGTTCGACTACGTCATAGTGCACGGCCTCTATTCGTGGGTGAGCAACACGTTGCGCGAGCGGATCTTGGCGCTGTGCAAGCGGGCCCTGCGCCCACAGGGTGTTGCGCTCGTGAGCTACAACGTCCTCCCGGGCTGGCGGCAGCGCGGCGCGGTGCGCGACGTGATGCAGGTAGGAGCGCGGCTCACTGGCGGGCTTGATCCTGACGAGCGGCTCCAGTCTGGGCTCGCGCTGCTCAAGCTCGTTGCCTCGGTGCGGCATGAGCCGTCTGACCCATACGGCTCGTACCTGCGCGAGGCTGTCTCTCGGCTCGACCTCTCTGAGCCGTCGTACCTTGTGCACGAGTACCTAGACGAGCACAACGAGCCGTGCCTCTTCGCGGATTTCGCGCAGCGCGCGGCGAGCGAGGGGCTGCAGTTCCTCTCTGAGGCGAAGGTCGCGCTCATGTCAGCCGAGGGGCTTGGTGCTGATGTTGCAAGCGTCATGCGGCAGCTCAGCCACGACATCGTGGCGCGCGAGCAGGTGCTCGACCTGTGCCGCAACCGGATGTTCCGTGAGACGATCCTGTGCCACGACGACCTGCGTCTTGAGAGAGACCTCAAGGCATCTGCGTTTCACTCGCTCTTCTTCCGCACGTCGTATCGCCGAGTTTCAGCGAGCGGCGAGAAGGAGATGTTCCGGGAGCTTCTCTCTGGCCGTGAGATCGAGGCGCCCGCGGGAGAGATCTCAGGGGTGCTGGCGGCGCTCGGAGAGCTTGGCGCCTTCGGCGGCCTGGCTTCCCAGGTGCGTGAGGCCGCTGCGCGGAGTGGGGCAGGGGAGATCTCGGAGGCAGACCTCGTCAGCTCGCTCCTTACCCTTTGGCGCTCTGGGTTCGCCGAGGTTGCCTGCGATGGCGCGCCAGAGAGCTTTGCGCCGCGGCAGGCGCTCCGTTCAGCGCGCGAGCAGGCGCGTGGCGATGGGCCGGCCAGCTCGCTTCGCCACGAGGCGCTCTCACTTGCCCCTGTTGAGCGCGAGGTTGTGGCGCGAGCCGATGGGTCGCTTGGCGAGGAGGCGCTCGTCAGCGCCGCTGCGAGCGCGGGCCACCCGCATGAGGCCGCAAAGTCCGCACTGTGGAGGCTCGGGCAGCTTGGCTTCTTTAAGAGCTGAATACCTTGAGGCTGATGGTTTGCTGAGGCTTGCGCAGTTTCCGCTCGGGGTTCTTGCGGCGACGTGCTGTTTTTTTGCAGGAGCCGTTTCGGCAGAGCCAAGGCTTGAGACGTCTGCTTTTGCCGACACCTACTACGCGCACGACTTTAACGATCTCCCTTCGAAGGAGCGGCCCTACACGACGCAGGCCTACTACAACGAGGAGTACACCCTTAACCTCGGCTTCGTCAGCACGCGCCTGACGAGCGATCGCTGGCGCGGGCGGCTCGCTGCGCAGTACGGCACGTCGGTCATTGCGAACTACAAGGCCGAGCCAGACGAGTTCTGGCGCTACGTGCAGGAGGGGTTCGTCGGCTACCACGTCTCGCCGCGGCTCTGGATCGATGCCGGCATCTACTTCTCGCACATCGGGTGCGAGAGCTGGATCTCAAGCTACGACATTAACTACACGCGCTCGCTCATCGCCGACAATTCGCCCTACTACCAGAGCGGCGTGCGCGCCACGTATGAGGTGTCGGACACGCTCGTTGCGCAGCTTCACCTGATGCGCGGCTGGCAGAACATCTCGGCTGACGAGAGCGTTGCGCTCGGGACGCAGGTCAAGTGGGGAAGGGAGAAGGGGTGGAACCTGACGCACAACACCTTCCTCGGTGACATTCACGGCACACGCTTCTTCAACGACTTTATCGCGCTGTACCGCGGCGAGTCGGGGTGGCAAAGCTCGTTCTCGTTTGACATCGGCGTGCAGGACCAGCGCGAGCAGGGCGACATTGCGTGGTGGCACGGCTGGTCGTGGCTCGTGCAGCAGCCGCTCTCTGATGTGGTGCGGCTCGGCACGCGCGTCGAGCGCTACGCCGACCCGCACAAGGTTATTATCGAGGCCGTCAACGGCAAGAGCGTCAACTTCACCGGACTCTCGATGAACGTCGACGTAGACCTCACCGACTGGCTCCTGTGGCGCACCGAGTACCGGGTGCTGTTTGACACCCAGGGGGTCTTTCCGAACGCCGGGGGGTTTAGGGACTACGACCAGCTCTTGGTTGGATCGCTGACGTTGGCGTTGGATAACCTGTCGTAGCGACGCACTTTCTCGTCTTTTGCCCGGCAGCAGCGCGGCGCCAAGGCGGCGGGTTCCCTTAGAGGCCGCTAGACCCCTTTTCGCTCCCGCTCTTAAGCCCTTAGCCCGGTCAGCCGATACGACTACCGAGGGCTTCTCAAGGAGCTAGAGAGCCCACTTCATGGGGAGAAGACAGAGGTGGTCCTACGAAGGACAGGTATTGCACGGCTGCGCCACGGGCTTTCGCCTGGAGGGTCACCCGTGCGTGCGCGGCTGGGAGCGATCTTGCTGCTGCTCGTTGCCTCGCTCTCTCTGCTTGCTCCGAGAATTTCCCACGCTCAGAGCTACGACCAAGGGATCCTGCTCGGTGCTGGAGCAACGGGTAGCCCGCACGTGCGGGTGCTGCAGAGCCCGAGCGGAACTGAGACCGCCTCGTTCTTTGCCTGGGACCAGGCGTACGGCGGCGGCGCACCTGTTGCTGCCGGAGACGTAAACGGTGACGGCATCGAGGACATTATCGTTGGAACTGGAGGCAGCAGCGGCAGCGATGTCACGGTGCGAAACGGCGCAAACCCCGCTGCGCAGATTCTCTACCTTGCTCCTTATCCTGGCTTCAGCGGAGGGGTGTTCGTTGCAGCCGGAGACATAGATGGAAACGGCCGAGACGAGATCATCGTTGGAGCCGGAGCGGGCGGCGGGCCGCATGTGAAGGTGTTCGATGGGATTACTGGCGGGTTGATTGCTGGGTTCTATGCCTATGATCAGACTTTCAGGGGAGGGGTTCGCGTAGCAGCAGCGGACGTCGACGGCGACGGCAGAGACGACATCATCACTGGTGCGGGGGTAGGTGGCGGCCCTCACGTAAAGGTTTTCCGGAGCTACGATCGGGCGGAGATTCGGAACTTCTTTGCGTTTGAGGGGAACTTCTTCGGCGGAATATTCGTCGCCGGAGGAGACATCAACGGGGACAGCTACGCGGACATAATCGTTGGTGCTGGCGCTGGGGGAGGACCGAGACTCCAGATCTTTGACGGACGTTACAATGCGCTCGCCATTCAGAATTTCTTCGCCTTCGACCCCGCTTTCGGGGGAGGCATCTCGGTGGGTGCGACAAAGAAGAGGCGCACCGGAGTTACGCAGGTCTTGGTTGGGGCAGGCGCTGGGGGTGCAGCGAGCGTGCGAGTGCTGAGCTTTGCCACCGGGTCGCCGGTGGATGTGCGGCCTATTTTCTCTGGCTTCCCCGGTTTTCAGGGGCAGGTGTGGGTCGCGGGCTACTCGTACAAGAAGGCTCCGACGCCGACAGCTACGCCGACGGCTACCACTGGCGCGCTCATTCGCTCGGGCACGACGGGCACAACGACGCAGTCCCCACTCCCGTCCGGCGTCCTAAACTCCGTCACCGATGTCGTCACCGGGGGCGATCACTCGTGTGCTCTGACGCAGCTCGGTGATGTCTACTGCTGGGGGGCGAATGGCTCATACCAGCTCGGCAACAACAGCAGTGCAAGCAGCAGTGCGCCGGTAAAAGTTTTGGGGCTGTCGGGAGTAAAGCAGCTTTCGGCTGGCTACGCCCATACCTGTGCGGTAACGCAATCGGGACAGGTGTACTGCTGGGGCTCAGGCACTTTCGGCCAGATCGGAAACGGCTCGAACTCAGCGGTTCCCACACCGGTGGCGATCTCCGTCAACAACGAATCCGTAGTCCACGTCTCGGCAGGATATGGACACACCTGCGCTGCGACTGCCTCGGGCCGGATCTTCTGCTGGGGGTGGGGGGCGTGGGGCCAGCTTGGCAACAACTACTCAAGCGACCGCTACTCACCTACTGAGGTTGCCTCATATCTGGGAGCCGCGACGCAGGTATCGGCAGGGTTCTATCATTCCTGCGCTCGGTACTCTAATGGCCGTGTCGCGTGTTGGGGGCTTGGCTCTTTCGGGAACTTCGGAAACGGGTACTCGAGCACTTCGTCTCTGGTTCCGCTGCTGCTACAAAATCCATCCTCCGGGATCGAGTCTGTCTCGGCTGGAAATCAGCACACGTGCATCCTCAGCAGTGGAGGTGCAGCTCAGTGCTTCGGGGGGAACAACAGTGGAGAGCTGGGAATTGGGCAGAGTGTTTCGTCTTCATTCTTCCCGGTAGCAGTCAGTGGTGGTGCGCTCTCTCAAATTGTATCTGGGCCAATCTCGAGCCATACCTGTGGCGTCGCTTCAGGAGCTGCCAAGTGCTGGGGCAAGGGAAGCAGCGGACAGCTCGGAAACGGCTCCACCTCGAACGCGTACTCTCCTGTCCAAGTTTCCGGCCTTGAGTCAGGTGTTAGGCGTGTAGTGACAGGCATCTCTCACTCGTGTGCGGTCTTGCTCTCAGGTGGCGTGCAATGCTGGGGGCTTAACTCATCCGGGCAACTTGGGGTCAGTTCCGCGACACAGCAAGCTTTGACGCCAGTGTTCGTTTCGGCCGGAGCGGGACCGAGCAGTGGCCCAGCTCCTACGGCCACGAGCACGGCAACACGCACCCCCACGGCAACCAATAGCTCAACGCCAAGCCTCACGCCGAGCAGCACGGCGACGGCGACTTCCACCATTACTCCGAGCGCAACAGCCTCTCGCACGCCAACAGCAACGAGCACCGCTACGCCATCTGCCACCCCGACAGCTACTCACACCCCGACATCGACGCTGACACCGACACCGACAGTGACGATGACGCCGACGCCGACGCTGACGCCGACGCCGATACAGTACCTTGCGACAGCGGTGGATGTAGCGACTGGGGACAACCACACGTGCGCGCTGACGGTGTCGGGAGAGGTGTACTGCTGGGGGTTGAACAGCTACGGGCAGCTAGGAAACGGGTCGTACAGCAACCAGCTGTTGCCTGTGCGGGTTTCTGGTCTTCCTGCGGGGATTGAGCAGATATCAGGGTCGTCAAACCACACGTGCGCGCGGACGCAGACAGGGGAGCTTTGGTGCTGGGGGTACAACGGCAACGGGCAGCTAGGGAACGGGTCGTACTCTAACCAGGTTCAGGCGGTCCGGGTGATAGGGATAGGGGCAGTATCGTACGTGTCGGCAGGAGCGAGCCACACGTGCGCGACGACGACAGCGGGTGCGGTGTTCTGCTGGGGCAATGGCGGACTCGGGCAGCTTGGGAACGGGACAGGCGCCAGCTCTACGGTGCCGCAGCAAGTGTCGGTGTCGCACGGCTTTGCGACCGAGGTTTCAGCCGGTCAGTACCAGACGTGCGCGCGGTACACGACTGGGCGAGCAGCGTGCTGGGGGTACAACGCCTACGGGCAGCTAGGAACAAACACCGGGACAATTGTGTACTCGCCTACGCTGCTGCCGTCGCCAACGTCGGGGATAGAGTCGTTGACGACGGGTCTGTACCACTCGTGCCTTCTGACATCGAGCGGCGCTGGGCAGTGCTTTGGGACGAACTACCACGGGCAGCTAGGGAACCAGGCAGCGTTCACAGCATACTCGCCAGTGACAGTGACAGGGTACGAGACGGGAGGTCTGTCGCAGATAGCGACAGGCGCCAACTCACTGGTCACGTGCGGAGTGGCATCTGGGGCGGCGAAGTGCTGGGGGTACGGAGGCTACGGGCAGATAGGGAACAACTCGACCGGGAACGTGTACGCTCCGACGCAGGTGATTGGTCTTGAGTCAGGGGCGCGCCGGGTGATGACGGGCGCGTCTCACGCGTGCGCGGTTCTGTGGAGCGGTCGTGTCCGGTGCTGGGGAAGCAACGGCTACGGGCAGCTTGGCGACGGCACGCAGACGCAGCGGCTGACGGCTTCTTCATCACAGGTCTGGGCAGGTGCTGGGCCGTCGACTGGGACGGTGCCTACGCCGACGGCTACGCCGACAATCACGCCAACTGCCACAGCGACTCAAACTCCGACTCTTGAGCCGCTTGCTCCGGGACTTCTTACGATGGCAGTTGATGTTGCGGCGGGTGACGCACATTCCTGTGCACTGACGAGTGCTGGCGAGGTGTACTGCTGGGGCAATGGCGGGTCGGGGCAGCTTGGTCATGGGAGCTTCACTTCCAGCCAAACTCCGGTGAAAGTTGTGGGGTTGTCGGGCGTAGCTCAGATATCCACTTCTTACATCCATACCTGTGCAAGAACCCAGTCTGGCGAGTTATGGTGCTGGGGCGACAACAGCTACGGGCAGCTCGGAGACGGATCCACCACGGGCCAGGCGCGGCCTGTCAGGGTTTCCGGCGGCTACTTGGGAACGTCAGTGACAAATGTCTCTGCGGGCGCTCTTCACACGTGCGCCACTACGGCGGCGGGACAGATTTTTTGCTGGGGTTACGGCATATATGGGCAACTTGGAAATGGGACGACTAGCTCAAATTCTTTGCCGCAGTTAGTGTCGAATAGCCAAGGGTTCGCGACGCAGGTAACAGCAGCCCACTATCATTCGTGTGCCCGCTTCTCAAATGGCCGGGCGGCATGTTGGGGCGGGAATTATTGGGGGCAGTTTGGCACTGGCTCTTCGGTCTCCAGCACCTTGCCACAGCTACTCCCAACTCCGTCTTCCGGCATCGAGTCGGTAGTCAGCGGCCTCTATCATTCGTGCCTGCTGACAGCGAGTGGAGCCGGCTTGTGTGCCGGCTACAACTCGAATGGACAGCTGGGCAGTGTGGCGGCAGGGAGCAGCGTCAATTCACCAACCCCGGTGAGGGGCTTTGAAACGGGAGGGCTCTCACAGTTAGCTACTGGCTCATTCTCGTTTCATACCTGCGGTATCGCCTCGGGCGGGGTGAAGTGTTGGGGATACGGCAATTTTGGACAGCTAGGGAATGGCTCGAACCTCGATGCGGCGCTGCCTACCGACGTGTCGGGGCTGGGGTACGGCGCTGTGCGAGTTGCCGCCGGCACACGCCACTCATGCGCCGTTCTGAGCTCCGGCGCTGTTCGGTGTTGGGGATCAAACTCGAACGGACAGCTCGGTGACGGCACGCTGACGGCCCGGTATCTGCCCACCTATGTTACGGCGGGCATGGCACCCGCATCTCCCCAGGCGGTCACACCAACGAACACCTCGACTTCGACGCCGACAACCACTCCGACTGCGACCCAGACCAATACACCGACGAGCACGAACACGCCGTCATACACGCCGACGAGCACAAATACGCCGAGTCACACGCCTACCAACACATCGACTCCAACGATCACGCCCACAAAGACGAACACACCGAGCCATACACCTACAAATACGTCTACACCGACTATCACGCCGACGAAAACGAATACACCGACGCATACTCCGACCAACACAAGAACGCCCACCCAATCCCCTACAAGCACTCCGAGCAAAACGCCGGTGGATACATCAACCAGCACGCCAACAAGCACGCCGGCCAACACCGCGACGAGCACACCCACGAATACGCCTGTCGATACCCCGACCAGCACCCCAACGGACACGCCAGTGGACACTCCAACGGACACGCCGGCGGACACTCCAACGAACACTCCAACGGATACGCCGGCGGACACTCCAACGAACACTCCGACGGACACGCCAGTTGACACTCCAACGAGCACCCCGACGGATACACCGGCGGACACGGCCACAAGCACTCCGACGGATACGCCGGCGGACACTCCAACGAACACTCCAACGGATACGCCGGCCGACACTCCGACGAGCACTCCGACGGACACGCCAGTAGACACTCCAACGAATACGCCCACGGATACGCCGGTCGACACGGCGACGAGCACTCCGACGGACACGCC
>CAYPUA010000024.1:7617-47913 GCA_964413875.1 uncultured Bdellovibrionales bacterium | reverse complement strand
CGAAGCTGGTGCCCAATAGTAATCTGGTCTATCGCCACATTGCGAAAGGCTTCGTGGGCGACCTGGTTATGTTTGGGGGCGCAGTTAAACTTCCTCTCTTGCACCCAGTCTGCGCCCTCAGCCTTCTCCATGGCGGATTGCCACGAATCGGCTGCATCAAGGACTGCATCACCCGCCTGGGTCGCGCCGAGCATCACTTCAAGGAAGTCATCTGCTCGTGAGCTAGACCAATGCTCGTACACCACGGGGTCGTAGGCATTGCCACATTCTGACAGGCAGTCTGCGTAAAAAGTGCCCTGTGACTGACTGAGCTTGTCAAATTGTCCAAACGTCATTCCGACAAGCTTAGGGATCTTGCCTGCGAAATTCGGCAAGAAGGGATTGAGGTCAAACGTGCATTTTGGACTTAGGGAGATGCTGAGCGATTCGACGGCGCCGCCCGCAACACCTGCCGATATTTCACATCCTGCAAAATCATAGGTCTTGGTATCGCCGAAGGTGTTCCTGGCCGGGCCGGTTACCTTTTCGAAGAAGGCGAGGTCTGCTCCGAGCATTCTCGGGGCGAATACATCCGAGAGTTTTTCTTGAGGTGGAGAAGATGCAGCATCTGAGGGGCCGAGAAGCATGCAGACGGCGGCAATCGTGCCCATGACTGCACAACAGAGAAACGAAGGGAGCTTTACCATAGTATCCTTGCGTGGGAGGCGAGCGGTTGTTTTATCCATGCCGCATAGCCGCCAGTGTAGCTGTAGCCCAACACTTTAGGCAGAGGCTATATAAGTGGCTGAAATGCTGCGCGGCGTCATTGCAGTTCAGCGATTAGGCAAAATCGGGTGCAGTGCTGGTGGGCCAGAGAGGCGTTTTCGTCTTGCCACGGCTAAACGCCGGGGTTAAGTCCGCTGTGCTAGACCAACCTACGTAAGATAAAGGACCACTCCGATGCCTACAAAAGCCACCTTGTTCCTCTCTCTGCTAGCAGCCTTCGGTTTTTTGCCGCGCGTTGCGCTTGCTGAGCCCGCTGTGGCTCCGTTCTACCAGGCAGTGATGAAGATGAAGCCTGAGGGGAGGCTTGGCCAGGTCATCAAAAAGGAGAAGATTGAGACGCCAATCGAGGGCGCGCAGGCGTGGCGCATCGCGTACATCTCCTCGGATCTCAACGACAAGCGAACTATCTCAACGGGGCTCGTAGTTGCGCCAAAAGGTAACGCCGCGGCGGGCACTCGTCCGATTATTTCTTGGTCACATGGAACGACGGGGAATGCTCAAAGTTGCGGCCCATCGCAGGTTGAAAACCCGGCGCGGTCTCTTAACGAGTACTTCCTGGTGAACGGGGATTCGTGGATGGATTACGGGCTGCCGAGCCTTGAGCAATTCATCAAAGATGGGTACGTCGTTGTGGGCACCGACTACCAGGGGCTTGGCGGTGGCGGCCGTCACCAGTATGCAGTGGCAAAAACAAACGGGCGGGATGCTATCAATGCAGCTCGCGCAGCAGGTTCGATGCGAGAGACCGGCGCCGGGAAGAAGACTGTCATGATCGGCTGGTCGCAGGGAGCGGGTTCGACTGTCGGGGCCTCTTCTCAGGCGGAGTACATCGCCCAGAAGGGGACAGCCTTTGATGGTCTCGATATCGTTGGGTTCGTTGCTATGTCAGTGCCGGATCTTGCTATGTACAGCCCTGAAACCCTTGACCAGGACGGGGCTGAGGAGATGATAAAGGCGTTCTCCTCAGAGTGGTCCGTCGATAGCTTCGCTTTCGCACACATGTCCATGAATATGTGGGGAACGCAGGCCGCTTTTCCGGATACGCTCAAATTGAGTGACATCTTCACGGAAGAGGCGGCAAAAGTCCTCGACCAGATCTACCTCGACAAATGCGTTCACGTGAGCACGGACACGATCAATTTTAACTACGGGGCTTCCTACAAGGAGTTGTTGCGGCCTGAGCCGCAGAACGCCCTCGCCTGGGCACAGGCGATCGTCGCCGGCTCTGTGGACAACAACACGAAGCCCGTAGCCCCAGTTCTCATTCTCTACGGCGACAAGGATACGACCCTGCCTCCAGTCATGGGTGAATATTACAGAAAGAAGATCTGCGCGCTCGGCGGAAACGTTGCCCGCGTGCAGCTGCCCGGCGAGCAGAACCATTTCACGACACCACCGGCGTCGGTACCCTTCTACCTGCCGTGGATCAAGGACCGCCTTGCTGGGAAGCCCGCCGGCGATGGCTGCGCTGCTGAGAATGTAATGAATTAAGGCTCGGGGTGCGCTGGATAGCGCAAACGTACCGATGCCGAGCCGGTGGTAAGGGGAGATTCCCGGGCACGGGGCTCTCGCCGGCTGTTTCGGCTTCGGAGTTGCAAAAAGTAGCCCCGTACCAGCGGAATAGCGAGCGGTCTATCTGTGTGAATTATCTGGACGGGGCCCGGTTCGCACTCGGAAAAAGTAGCCCCGTACCAGAAGCAAAAGCAAAGCAAAATCTCACATCACCTGGCGTGCAGCCGGCTCCACATCGGCGCTCTTTCCCCGTAACGTTTTCAAGAGGCGGGACTCTCCTCGCGTGTAAAGACCAGCCACGAGAAGGGTGGGTGCCCATTGCCCGACGAACTGGGCGTCTTCTCGTTGGCCTAAGAGACGAAGCACCAGCGAGGTCCCTATGGAGAAAGCTGCGCCGAGTATGAATACATCTGGCGACAGGGCTTCCGAAGGGGTTTTCTGGAGATTCAAAGACGGCCCCTTGAACGTACTGTGTTCCTCGTTAATTTCCTGGGATGTGCTGTATTCCATACCTGCCTCCTTAGACTAGCTTTTCTGACTACTGCCATTGCGAGTGGGGGGCCATGACCGTTCACAGGAGTTGGGGAGTGTTCAAGATGAGGTGTGGCAAAAGCAAAGCTACTCGTCGTTTCTCAACTGGTACTCGACTGGTACAGGGCTACTTTGAACAGAGCTGCTTTGCCTTAGGTATGGGAGTGGGATCGCTGCCTAGATTGATCACTGTGAGCCTGAGTTCGCTCGGACCCTAAGCAAGAGTAGCCCCGTACCGGTACACGGGAGGCAATAGGACCCAGAACGCAATCGCGGAAAGTAGCCCCGTACCAGCAGCCCTACCAGCATGCCTCCGGGAAAACCCGCTCCTCCCATAGTAGTCGCCATCATGGGCAGCATCCCCACGACCGGCTCTACTACAGCCTGGTTCTCGGCTTTAGCTTCGCACGCCTCCACTTCAACCATGCCGCAGTGTGGCACGTTAGAGCATGGCATGGGACCACACGAGGGATGGAGCCCATATGACCGAAGAGCAGAACCGCCTCAGACAGGCCCGCGATAATGTCGCGCTGTGGAAAAAGTGGGGCCCGTACCTAAGCGAGCGACAGTGGGGCACAGTCCGTGAAGATTACAGCGAGGGGGGTGACGCGTGGAACTTCTTCACCCACGACCACGCGCGCTCACGCGCGTTTCGGTGGGGAGAGGATGGACTCGGCGGGATCTCCGACGACAAGCAGCACCTGTGCCTCGCGTTTGCGTTATGGAATGGGAAAGATGCCATCTTAAAGGAGAGGCTTTTCGGACTCACCAATAACGAGGGAAACCACGGCGAAGATGTAAAGGAGTACTACTTCTATCTCGACAGCACGCCGACTCACTCTTACATGAAGTTCCTCTACAAGTATCCTCAAGCGGCGTTCCCGTATCACGACTTAGTGGAGACCAATCGCCGCCGCTCTCGGTACGACCTGGAGTATGAACTGCTCGATACCGGGGTGTTCAATGGAGACCGATACTTCGATGTATTCATAGAGTACGCAAAGAGCTCGCCAGACGACATTCTCATACAACTTACTGCTCACAATCGCGGTCCTGATGACGCGGAGCTTCACGTTCTGCCAACACTCTGGTTTCGTAACGACTGGGCATCATGGCTCGCGCGGCAAGCCCCGAAGCCTTTGCTCAAGCGAGCCCCGGGGGGCGATGGCACAAGCGCCATCGTGGCCGAGCACCACACCCTCGGAAGGTACACCCTGCAATGTGAGGGCGAGGTGCCCCTCCTGTTCACTGAAAACTCAACCAACCACGCACGACTGGGGCTCAATTACCCGGATGTGGGGCCCTACCTGAAGGATGGAATTAATAACTATGTGGTTGGGCAGGAGCGAAACGCCGTAAATCCTGAATTTCAAGGCACGAAGGCTGCGGCTCACTACCAGCTGCGGATACCGGCTGGGAAGTCACACACGGTGCGGATGCGCCTCGCCTCTGAGCTGGCAAACCAGTCGAAAAGCCAGTCATCCCCATTTGGAGCTGACTTCGCTGAGATACTCACGAGCCGAGCGCGAGAAGCGGATGAATTTTACGCTTCAGTTACGCCGCGCACTATCTCTGCCGACGCAGCTCGCGTTATGCGCCAGGCTATCGCGGGCATGTTGTGGTCGAAGCAGTACTACTTCTGGGATGGCGACGCCTGGTTGGAGGAGCACCGTGCCCATCCGCTGCACCGAGGTAGCCGCGACTTTAGGAACCGCGAGTGGTTCCACATGATCAACGACGACATTATCTCCATGCCAGACAAGTGGGAGTACCCGTGGTACGCCGCCTGGGACCTCGCTTTTCACACTCTCCCGCTAGGTATTGTGGATCCAGATTTCGCCAAAGAGCAGATAAAGCTGATGCTGCGCGGCGTATACATCCATCCGAGCGGGCAGCTCCCCGCTTACGAGTGGAACTTCAGCGATGTGAATCCCCCAGTGCACGCCTTCGCTACATTGTTTCTGCACCGCACTGAGCAGGCGCTCCGAGGAGAGGCTGACTATGCCTTCCTAAAATCTGCCTTCAATAAGCTGACGCTGAACTTTAGCTGGTGGGTTAATCGCAAAGATCGGTTCGGCAAGAATGTTTTCGAGGGTGGTTTTCTCGGTCTCGATAACATCGGCATCTTCGATCGGAGTGCTCCGCTTCCGACCGGAGGATACTTAGAGCAAGCTGATGGCACCGCATGGATGGCGCTCTTTACCCAGAACATGCTCGAGATCTCGATTGAACTTGCGGCGCACGATCCGATTTACGAGGACATGGTTGGCAAGTTTATTGAGCATTTCGTCTACATCGCCGCCGGAATGAATCGCCCCGGGCATGATGGCATGTGGGATGAGGAAGACGGATTTTACTACGACCTGCTGCGTCTGCCAGATGGCACCTCGACGAGACTAAAGGTGCGTTCGATGGTCGGGCTTCTTCCCCTGTGCGCCACTACCGTAATCGAGCAGTGGCAACGAGATAGGGTGCCTACTGCAACGTCCTTATTCCAAGCTCGGATGCGGCAGATGCCCGAGCTGATGGAATCGCTCCATCCCGCAGGACCGGGGCATTTCGGCGTGTACGAGCGTGGAATTATCGCCCTTGTTAATCCAGAGCGCCTACGCCGCATACTCACGAGGGTGCTCGATGAAGATGAATTTCTCAGCCCCTACGGTATCCGCTCACTTTCGAAATTTCACCAACAACACCCCTATACCTTCGATGTAGCGGGGAGGGAGTACCGCGTAGACTACCTCCCAGGAGAATCAAACTCTGGGATGTTCGGGGGAAATTCAAACTGGCGAGGGCCGATATGGATGCCGGTCAACGTGATACTCATTCGCGGTCTCCTAAACTACTACCTCTACTACGGTGATACGTTTAAAATTGAGTGCCCCACAGGATCCGGAAAGCTCTTGAACCTTTTTGAAGTAGCAAAGGAGATATCTGATCGCCTTGCCAGCATCTTTCTGAGGACCGAGAGCGGCAGGCGAGCCGTCTACGGCGGTACCGAGAAATTCCAGACAGACCTCCACTGGCGTGACCACCTCCTGTTCTATGAGTACTTCCACGGAGACAACGGCGCCGGGCTTGGCGCAAGCCACCAAACCGGCTGGACGGGGCTCGTCGCGAAGTGCATCCAGCTCTTTGGAGTGCTCGATGCGAAGACCGCGCTTGAACTCGGAAAGCAGGCACTGTTCGACGCTCAGAAGCCTGCTCGATAGGGATTTATCGTTGGATTACAGGGGCCCTGTAACAGGCGCACGCGCTTACCACAGCGCAGACCACGAGGTAGGGAACGAGGGCAATTCCGAAGCTCACGATGACGGCCTCTCCCGGGTAGAACGAGCTTTGCACGACTGCTTGGTAGGTAAAGTCTAGAAGGAGCGCGACGAGCAACAGAACTCGTACTGAACGCCAGATCATTCGAATGAGCCCGCGCTCTGTTCCGGGTTTCCGCGGCTTTCCCCAACGAAGAAGGGGCGTTCTCGTCCTCCCCAGCCTAAGGCCGTCGCGCACTCCGAGAAACACGGCGACGGTGGGCTGTAGCACAAATCGAAAGGTCATCGGGCCACCAACCCGATCGCCCAGGTCCCCTAACATTCGACCGAGTATCTCTTCCATGCGCGCCCGGCTTCTGTAGAACCACATATTCACGAATCTCGGCATGATTTTGCGCTGGGTGATAGGTTGCTGGGTACCTCACTGGGACGGGGTCACTTCCGACTGTCCCAGAGGCACGATACCCGCCTGAATATTCCTCTGAGGGTGCTTTGGTGCGGGGTTACTTCTCGGCGCGCATCGGCATCCCGCGAGTATTCTGGTTTCGACGGTGCAAAAAGTAGCCCCGTACCAGAGGAGCCCGCAAAAAGTAGCCCCGTACCAGAGGAGCCCGAAACTTACTCATACCGAGCTGGCGGGGAGGGGAGATTCTCGCGTACGAGGCTCCTGTCCGCTCTTTCGGCTTCGGAGTTGCAAAAAGTAGCCCCGTACCGGAGGAGCACAAAAAGTAGCCCCGTACCGGAGGAGCATACCGGAGGAGCACAGGCGGCTGAGACGGCTGATCTGAGAAAGCTGAATCTGTCCGGTTAAGGCTGCTTTGGTACACAGCTACTTCTCCGCGCGACTCGGTGGCCCCCCCGGCTATGCTCGCTGCGAACTTGCCAAAAGTAGCCCCGTACCAGCGGAGATACCAGCGGAGAGAAAAGTAGCCCCGTACCAGCGGACATTACCAGCGGACATACCAGCGGACATACCAGCGGACAGCCAGAGGGGAGATGCCCGAAGGATCTAAAAGTAGCCCCGCACCGGGGGAATCACACCGGGGGAATCACCGGGGGAATCCCACCGGGGGAATCCGCCTGGGGAATTGTCACTTCCTTCTGGTGGTCCCTTGGCAAATTAGTTTGGTTGGAAACGTCGTGTGTGTCATTCAAGGGAGCGTCTAGCAATTAACCAAACATCGGGGACTGCATCATGACACTTCAAAATAATCACGTATCGCTCGCCGCAATTGCCCACACTCTTTGTCAATTTGCTCACCTTGAGACGCTGTCAATTGGGGATGCAACGATACACTACGTCAATCATTGGGAAGGCTACGCGATGTGTGATGCCAATACGATAAGACACATAGACCCGGGAGCGGAAGCTAAGCACATTCTGGCGATAAGCAGGAGGCAGGCTCACATAAATGATATCAGAGTTCTCTTCGTTGATGGGGGTGGCAGGTTGTTCGCCGCCACCCAGCAGTACTCTGGTCCTGACCTTCCGAACGGGGGCAATCAATTCGAGATTCAGTACAACACGGTGTCACAGAGGGAACTAGAGGGAATTATTCCTCGCATACGACAGACCGTACAAGACCTCTTATCTCCTGCAGTAATCGCAGCCAATCTCGAAAAATTTGCGAACATGGAGCCGCTCAAGGAAAAGTGGAACCCTCTAAGCATTTTCTATATTTCCGATCGGAGAAAAGGGCTTTCGATGTGCGACGGCAGTATGATTCACCAGATGGACCCCAATGGTGAGGCTGCACATCTGATAGGTACCTATTACGAAGCTGAACGCCGCAACTCGTTTGGAGTTTTCTTTGTGACAAAGGGCGGCAAGCTCCTAGCCGCTACCCACCAAGAGTCTGGGCCACACTGGGGAAATACAATTGAGACCCTCACCGCTGCCAGGGCGCAAAGTTGGTTCGAGGACGTTATCCTCAAAATTAGCAGGTACGCGCAAGGGTCAGCTGCGCATGCGCCTATCGCTGGCACTGCGTAGAGCCGATTTGCCAAGTTTCACCCATCACCGAGTCGCGACATGCCTCTGGTCGTGACGGGGGGACCAGACTACTGCCCTGGTATGGGGTTACTACTGAGCGCCCTTGGGCTCTCGCCGGCTATCCGGGCTTCGGGGTTGTAAAAAGTAGCCCCGTGCCAGAGGAGATGTACCAGAGGAGATGAAAAGTAGCCCCATACCAGCGGAGAGCGCATCTCATCCCGCGCGTCCCGCCGCTGAGGCCTATCATAATTTACGGTAAGTCGTGGTGCTATATGACCTGACGCAGCTCAGGCTAGACCCGAGCGCCAACGGGGCATGAGGAGGAGGGGGCCATGACGTTCGTTCGATCACTGATTCTTGCAGTAATGATTCTGCCGGTAGCCAAGGCCTGGTGTGCTGACCTGCAGCCGTGCGGAACCGTCACTAAGAGCGTCAGGCTTAAGAGAGATTGTCTTGCGCCGATGATCATCGCCGAGGACCGGATCACGGTTGACCTGAACGGGCACACTATTCAGGGTGTGCCGCCATTGAGAAGCGGGTCGATCAACGTAGTTGGCCGGCGAGGGGTCACTATCAAAAACGGAAGGGTGTCATCAGCCACAGCTATCGATGACAGGTATGGGCTAAATGTAGTGCTTGGCGGCGATCACACAGTTCGCGACATAAAGTTCACCAATCTAGGAGTGCGGCTGAAGGACGTCGATAACACTTTGGTCAAGCGCGTAACTGTAACTACTTCGCAAAACTTCCCGAACGCCTCGCGTAGCGCATTCAATCTCGTTGGAACGAGGTGCAAGATCTATCGCGTCAAGGCACAAGGCGGCTTGAGCTCAGGAGGCGTGATCGCAGGAGAGGAGATCGTCATCGTTGATAGCGACTTTAAGTCCGATTCCTTGTGCGGTCTCTTCGTGGCAACTGTCGGAAGCACCGTGCGAGGAAACACAGCGACGACAGCTGCCACGGACAATCGATTAGGCGGCTTGTGCGCCTCGGGCTACACTACCGTGATGAAAGGAAATGAGATCTTCGGTCCGGCGGCTGGGTTGGTTCTCCCCTCAACAGCGGACGGGTTCCTCATCCGCAATAATTACATCAGCAGCGATCCCTCGATTGTCCCAGATGCTTTAGACATCCGAGCGGGGATAAACGCCTGCACAAACACGTGGAAGAATAACCGCTTTGAGACAGACTCAGAGGGGGATGGCCCGAATGCGGGGTGTATCCGGTAGATAGCCTTCACAGGCAAGCCTCGCAGGTGCGGGGCTGCTTCCGTGCTTGAGGGCTCCCGTAGATGCCCCTCGTACCAGGGATATTTCATAAGGGGTGATCTTAGAGCCGGACCACAGCATTACCAATCCGACTAAAAACCGACTACCATAAAGCTACTTCCTCACGGCTAAATCATTATATCGCGCCAGATATTTGCTCCCACAGCACTTCAGCCGTAAGCTCTCCGTTCCTAACCGGCCCACAGGGCCAGAGAGGTTTTTATGGTTTACCAGATACGAGTTAGATTTGGTTTGGAGCGAGAGCCTGATCCCTTGTGGGAGGGCACCAAGGAGGAGCTCATAAAAGCTTTTCCTGTCAAAACGCACCCGAAGCCAGTTTGGCGCTGGCTTGAGGACGCGAAACCCGAAGCTGCACTGGCCTCCCAGAGATTCTCTCTTTGGGCCAGATTCGATCGGGATTCAGCGTGGGTTGTGACTGATCAGGACCCGAGATTGCAGTAGAAGATCCTAATCCTCTACCTGTGTCGAGCAACCTGACCAACTCTCAAAGGTTTCATACATCTTTGCTGGGCTTGGTTAGGTTCCTTTTATCTGTCCGTCAAAAATCGATTGGAGCTGATAGCGCTTTCAGTGATCTGACACTACGGAGCGGTGTATGCCCAGGTGCCGTTCAGATTAATTCCGGGCCCACCGGAGCCAGTAAGAGCGTATACTTGGAATCCCTGCCGACTGAAATGGTCTCCAGTAGCGGGGTCCCTTCCGCCAATCATGACGGCGCCAACGGAACGTGCCTTAACGTTGCTCGAGTAGTCGATGTAAATGCACAGCTTTCCTTTCGGTGCCGTTGGTGCGGCAGAACTACCGCGGCATAAGTCACTCCGCGAGTCATACAAAGACTCACCACATACCTGCCCCTCGCAGTCGTTGTCGCTGTTCTCGTCGATTTTAACGATAACGTCCGAGTCAGAGACGTTCACCGGTGCCTTGAGGGGGAAAGACGCTTCTGAGTAATCAAAATCATCGAGCACCGATGCTTGCATAAAGATGCCGAAGATACCGCTGACGGTCTTGCCAGAAGCTAGGGTGGTCGACTGAGCTTTTTTCGAGAGAGCTGTTAGAGAGGTGATGGCCCTCTCTCCGCTGCTACACTTCGACCGAACCACAATAGCGTCGCCCTTCGCACAGAGATACGAAGCTGATTGCGCTTGGCACTCCGCGCTAGTGCCGCATACGGCGAGCGCCGCTATCGTCGAGCATACGAGGGTGAGTGGCCGAAGTACGAGATGATTTGTGCGAGCCTTCATCGTGGCACCGTAAAAACAGGTTAGGTTTGTGGCGCTGACCAGAAAACGATGGGGGAGCCCTGCTTTTGACTTGCGCCGAGGCGATAAGGATAGAGATAGGAGAGAAGTCTTCGCAAGTGAATTTTCAGACCGTTGCTCGGCTATAGGGACAGCAGGCGAGGAATTTGTTCTCCCCAGAAACCTGGCTCTTAGCGCACGGGGCTGCCAGGTCCAAGAACCATGAGGTCCGGCGGCGCATGCCAAATCCCAAAGGCATGCACAATCTGCTTTGTGCCGGAGAAGAGTCCGGTCCCAAGTTGAGGGCTGCGCGGCTCCCCGTAGGCATACACTAGATAGTAATGCCCCTCCTTAAAAAATGTTTTTCCGAGGCCACAAGACGCCTGGTCGTCAGTAGCCACCGTGAGGCTCTCACTCTTTGGCCCCTTCCACACTTGCAACACTCGAAATGTGGCAACGGCTTCAAACTCTTCTTCGGTGACCGATTGCACTCTACCGAAGAACACTGCGTACTTGTCGTCCAGGGATGGTAGCGCTTTCGGGTCATAGTCGTCAGCCGGAGAACATGCATACGCACCGTCACTGCAAAGAAGCAATAGCGATGAGATAGAAGCAGTAATGAGAAAGCGAAAGCTCTTCAGCATGCAGGTGAGCGCCTCTACAATTGGGGCAAGACAGGGGACATACTGCAGCTATGCAGCGGGCTGACGCTCCTGTGACGTATCAATACTTGCTCACGAGCACTAACGAACTAAACTGCAAAATAAAGAGTCGTCGCACCCCACCCAGGTGCGTTATAGAATCGCCTATGGCAACAGCATACCTTATGGTTGGATTCGCTGGCGCGGGTAAAACCACTTACGCAAAAGAGCTTGCGCTCAGGCGCCGAGCGGTGCGCTTCACGCCGGATGAGTGGGTTGAGCAGATCTTTCCTGAGCCCCTCAGCCATAAGGAATTCGACGCGTGCTTCGGGCGAATCTGCCAACTTGTCTGGAGTGTAGCGTCTCAGTGCCTCTGCAACGGGCAGGATGTAATCCTTGATATTGGATTCTGGAGCCGGGATTCAAGGGAGCATGCTAGGAGAAAAGTGGCGGAGATCGGTTGCGCCTGCGAGGTTATCTTCGTTGACTGTGATGAGAGCCTGATTTGTGAGCGGCTTCTGAGCCGCTCCGGCTCGTTCTGGACTACCGAGGGCTTTATCCGAGAGAAGTTGGCGAGCTTTGAGCGTCCGCAGCCAGATGAGCTACATGTAGTTGTACGTGGTGACTAGTAGCACATACTAATTTGTTCTTCCTAAATCTCTGCGGAACCCGTCTGCAGGTTTGAAATCGTCCGATTCTATAATCCGACACTCCGCGCGCGGAACCGCTTCGTAGCAACGCTAGCCACTTCTCGGTTTAATTCAGGAGAGCGCGACCACGTGCAATTTAGGGGACTTCTTGCTTGGAGAACTTGGAGAAGAAGAGTAAGGGGTGCTCAAGAAACTGCTTGAGCTCAGTGGAATAGAAATTCCTGGTTACCTTCGCAAAAACCGAAAGCTAGAGCGGACCGCCTGGAAGGATCCCGTTCCTGTCTGCTTCCGGTGCGAGGGAGAGGTTATGCCAAACCTCAACCACACGCTCGCCGGAAGGAGAGAGCTGGACCCGAACCAAGTACCGATCGTCGCACATGAGCCTGTAGTTGGGGGAAGGCACGAGCCTGTCCCGCAGCTTCTCATGCAGCGCCTCGGTTGCTGGCCCGCGGTAGACCGGGTCTTGGGCAATCGATACGCCCCAAAGGACGAACAACATGGTTCGTCCGAAGGGGCGGATGTCTCTGCCCACGATCTCCGGCTCGTCGCGAACATTCGAGAACGAGAACCACCTGAACTCCCGACTTTCGTCGGTGAGCTTCGGCTGTCCCTTGAACGCGACGACCCACGCCTCGGCGGTGTCCACAGAGATCGGTTGCCCGATCGCCGTTGGACGCCTTGAGATGACGCTCATCGCCCGACCCGCACGACCCTTGATCTCACCGAGATCGCACATGCTCTCTTCGGTGAATTCACGGCCGATTACGGCATCAACGGAGAGGTCGTCCTGAGATGCTCCGCCTCCCAAGCAGTTCCACCACCCGGGGTACGGGATGGGGTTCCCTTTTGGATCCGTGAGCGATCTTCTCGCCAGTAGGACCCTCCCTCCCATAATGGGAAGCGTGAATCCCCCTGTCGTGTTTAGGACCTGGGTTTCTCCTTCGAACGTTGGAGTCTTACCAATCGTACCCTTGAGGGGATACATTGGAGTCCCTTCTGGTGCCTGGCACCGGTTGGATCTTCCGAACAATCTTGAGCGATGTGCTCACCTGTAATTATGAGGTAGCTAGCGCGGCTAGTCTCATATGGCGCGCGTCGGGGGCAGTTTCTACCAGCCGTTAAGGGCTGATACTGTCGTTTTGGGTCGAATTCTGAAGTCACAGCGTGGCGCAATATAGCCTTGGCGCACGGGAAACCTCGCTACCGGGCGGCTAGCGGCTAAGCGCCTCGCTTGTACTTGAACTGCCGGTATCCGGCGGCGAGGAGACCCAAAACGAGAGGGGCTGCGGTGACAACCAGGGTGTGGCTGAGGGTTTTCTCCCCGGGTCCACCAACCAGATAAAATCCGAGCGGCAGTGGTAAGAGAATTAGCACGAGCCAAAGATAGGCGTACCTAGGGGAGAGCCGAGCTGCGAGCATGACGCCCCATCCGACGAGAAGAGCCGCGATGAGAGAGAGGCGGAAGATCTTGGCGGAGCTGATGTTGTCCATCTCAAGGCCAAAGCCGAGCCCTGCCCCGATAGCGAGAGTGCTGACGGCGAAGATGAACGCAACGATCGCGGGGGCGTATGGGCTTGTCTTCTGGTTCATGAATTGGTCTCCAGTAAGGGGAGGGGGTTGGGCAAAAGGGTATCATCTCGCTCTGAGCGCCGAAAAGGGCTCTTGTTTGCGGGGAAAGGAGCCGCTTGACACCTCTCCGAACGCTACACTAAAAGCTGGGAGCTGGATGGGTCGTCGGTCGTTCGGCTGTCTGTGGCTCCAAGTCGGCCGATGTTATGCCGCAGAAGTGTCTACTCAACTAGGAGAATGCTCGCGATGAGAAAGTTAGCTCTAGTGGTTTCTACTCTGATTCTGTCTTCAGGTGTCGTGTGCCAAGCAGAAGACAAAGAGACCGTTCTTCACGCCGTAACTATTTCGAACTCCGACGCTAAGGAGCTGCGAGAGGTCAACAAGCTGCTCCGTGAAGAGCAGGTGATTCAAGAGAAGATTATGGGCAAGGAAGGGTTGCGGCACGTTCAGCCGCAGCTCCCGAAGTACAGCATCATAAGCGAGAACAGTGTGCGGGCGCTCCTGAGCCAGCTCGACTACACGAATCTGGCAGAGAAGCTCGGGGCGCCGATGCCAGCCCGCCCGGATCTGCCGAGCGGCACTCCGTTTGAGAACAACCGCTTCCTGCACGCGTACAACAACGCAATTCTCCGCAGCATCGCCCAGCACCTTGGGCTCCCAGTCCCAGCGATGCCAGACCTATCAGGAAAAGATAACATCGAGGATCAGAGCTACGCTCTGGTCCGCCAGAACAAGGACCTGCTGCGCAGCATCGGCGCCAAGCGGGGATCGATTGCCCGCTAGAGGATCCCTTTGAAGGAAGAAGTGCTCGGTAGCATCGCTGCCCTCTGCGCGTATGCTGCCGAGCACAGCCGTTTCTATGCTCGCTCGCTTCGCCGGGTGCAGAGCTGGGAAGATTTCCTTTCGTTGCCGATGCTCAGCCCGGATGACATCCGGCAGCACGTGACTGCAGATGGCACCGGAGATCTGCTGACGGGTCCAACGCGTGGGTCGGTTGTGGTGAGCACCTCCGCCACGAGCGGCGCCCGGAAGATAGTTCACCGTGAGTTTGCCGAGCAGCATCGAATTGCTGAAGGTCTCGCCATGGCTATGCGCCTCGCTGGCTTTACGCCGGATGACCGCGTGGCGAACATCTTTCCTCCAGGAGGCCTCTTGGCCGCTTGGATCGGCATGCACGAAGCAGTTGAGATTCTTGGTGCGACACTCTTGCCGGTAGGCGCAACGCTCCCACTTGATGTTGAAGAGCAGGTGAGGACCCTCACGTGGCTTCGCCCGACGGCGATAGTTGGTGTGCCTTCGATGCTGGTTCGCCTAATCGAGGGCGGAGTTCCTCCCGTTCGCTCAGTGTTGTGTGGCGGCGAGACGATTCCTCCGGAGACCCGAGAATTTATGGAGAAGGCGCTCGGCGCCGAGATCGCGCTCGTGTACGGGAACGTAGAGTGCGGCACGCTCGGTGTGCAGTGTGAAGCGCTCCGTCGGACGGAACGGTACCACATCCTTGAGCGAGACGTGTTCGTCGAGGTAGTGGACCCGGCGACGGGGCTGCCGGCAGAGGAGGGGGAGATCTTGGTCACGCACCTGCACAGGCGGCTGCAGCCCCTTATTCGTTACCGAGCTGGAGACCGCGGGCGGCGTGTTGATTCGGCTTGTAGCTGCGGGTTGCCGCTTCCCATCATTGAGCTTCGGGGAAGAGTGGACGAGCTTGAAGTGCTCGTTGGGGATCTGCGCCTAAGAGCGGACGACGTAGCTCTTGCGGGGCGTAGCGTGCCAGGGCTTGGCGAGCGCTTCCAGATTCGTGTTCGGTCATCCGATGGCAAGGAAGATGTTGCGATTGTTTTTGAGGGGGAAGGGGTGCTTGAAGACACCGTCCGTACAGCGCTCCTCAGGACAATCCCGGCTCTCCGTGCGCTAGAGAGCTCAGGCTGCCTCGCTGTGGAGGTAGCAAAGCGCGGGGCAATTCCTACTATCGCAGGGAAGACGCCCCGAATTGTGGATGAGCGGGTGGGATAGGAAGAGTCGAATCAAATTTCATGCTGCTTGCGGTCGCGCACGGTGAATTCGTGCCTGCGCGGTGTTGGCCTGAAGCGTTCTTTATCGAGTGCTAAGGAGCTCTTGGTTTGAAAAGGGGTTCGCCCATTCGATTCGATAGGAGGCTAACCGACTAGAGAGTCTCCTCCGGAAACCGTGGCTTTCCGCCGAGCACCGCCCTTCGGAATTCTTCGCCCTTAAAGCTGGCTTCGAAGGGGTTGATGCCCTCGAGGGCGTCCCTGTCGTAAGCCTCTTTGCGGTCTTTAAGTCCGACGAACATGTTTTCATTGAAATTAAAGACATTCATATCTTCATGATTCTTGGCGATATCGACTACCTGTTCCGCTGACAGGCCGGTCTCCCGAACTACGGAGGAAACCAGTCGTGCGTAGAAGTCAGGGTGATGGAGGGACTTAAGAATCAGTTGCTCACTGCTGGCTCTCGATGGCTGTAGATTCATTTCTTTCCCGCTGTTTATTCGACAAAAGTCTTCCTGCCTATCCCGACTGAAATCCTAGGAGGGGACGAGCCAAGGACTCTTTGGTCAGCAGTATGGTAACCGAGCATTTGCTAAGCAAGGTTGGACGGAGTGAAACCGAGCTTTCGGAATCTATCTCTGCTTCTTGCAGGCCGTAAAAATCGGGATATTGTTGCCGAAGTAGC
This sequence comes from uncultured Bdellovibrionales bacterium, assembly GCA_964413875.1. Classification (GTDB taxonomy): domain Bacteria; phylum Bdellovibrionota_C; class UBA2361; order UBA2361; family OMII01; genus OMII01. The sequence goes on along the minus strand of CAYPUA010000024.1, from coordinate 31,762 downwards.
GAGCAGGAATCCAGAGAGAGCTGCTCAGCGTTGTAGTCGTAATCCTCATAGTGCTGGCTTCCACAGTTCTCAACGTGGGTCGATGTGCAGGCAGTCGGGGAAGGAGTCGGAGTGTTCATCGGCACAACGACCTGCTCCGATGACGGTTGCGCTGCGTTCGCCTGAGGCGCGCTTCAAGATGAGGCCGGGCCGGAGTTCCGTCCGTAGTGGAAGCAGATCTCACTTATGCCGATCCGTGCTGCAGCGCATCTGTCGCGGCGGTACGTCTCTGGCCTGGCATCAGTGAACTTCGAGAACCGAGCTTGGTAGTAGCATGCGCGGCGATTTGACTTCACTCCGTGGCTGCAGAAAACGAGCGCCCTGCCGCTTACGTTGTGTCAATTCTGCGGTGCCTGCTTCGCTCCGGGCACGTTGTTTCGGGCCGACAATCGACCCGTTCGGCGACAGAAGAGATCTTCCGTGCCCCGGAACGGGTGAGCAGCTCCGGTCTAGGAGAACTGCGCCAGGCAGACTGCCTTGCACGATTGCTGGCGAGCGGGATTTGACAGGTTCTGCTCGCAGCACATCTGGCAGCCCTGAAGGCTCAGAGATCTGCGCCCGTTCCGCCACTGCTCGGCGCAACTGCGGCCCATTGAGACCCCTGGCGAGTCGTTTGGACGAGGAACCCAAAAATCAGGCTCCTCTGTGAGAATCTGGAAGGTCGCCGGCAGAGATGTAAAGTTTTCCACGATCAGTTTACAAGAGTCCCAACCCGGCCGAAGGATAGTTGAGAAGAAATGCTCCAGCGAGAGCTGCATCCAGTCGTCTGGCATTGTGCTGTAGCCGAGTGCGCCAGCTAGCAGTTGCAGCCCAGCGAGGGTGTTCGGATTCATCCCGATAAGCTCCGCTACAGTGGTGTTGGCCCAAGAGGCTCCGGAGCCGATAGCTCCGGCGTTCCAAGCTAGGGTTGCTATAGCTGCCGCGAGGCTCGTGCACATGGCGACATCTTGGGAATTGGCGTCTCGCCAGGAGATGGTCGGGCGTGGGCGGGGAGTCGGATACGGCGTTGGTGCAAAGTACGGTGGCGTCGAGATAGGTGTTGCAATTGGGGTTGGTCCCTTAGCCGGAGTGCGTGCGGGTGCAGCTCGACCGTCCGTGCGCTTTGGCATCGGTAGCGTGGTCTGAGCCATCGATTCCGTAGTCGTCGTCCAAACCAAAATTGCTGGTACGATGCATGCGAGAAGTCTTGTTGCTGTTTTTTTGTTCATATGCGCCCTAAGCCTTGGAGGGCTTCCAGCAAAGCCTATGCCGCTACTGATAAAGGCTTGAGCGTGCAGACAGTTAGAGAATCAAGGGGAAGAGCTTTAGGAAATGCGGTGAATATTGATGTGAAAAGATTTCAGTGCTTGGATTGAATTCATCCGGATAATCAGTAGCTGTAATATTGGCAGTTGTTTAGGGGCTCTTTGAGCTAAGCACTAGACTCTTTGAGGGGTGTTTGTTTCGATTCGCCTTAATGGGCAAAAACAGGTACCGACAATCGGTCTGTTTCTGTAAGCTCTCTTCTGTGCTGTGGAAGTTGGGTTAATCCTCAAAGCGTATCTCTTTTTGGTGGAATGATGTTCAGCTCTCAAGCTCTCTCTCGCTCTTCGGCCTGTTTGTTGGCGGCTCTCAGTTTCGTGGTCGGTGCGATAATGCCGAGCGAGGTTCTTGCTCAGTCGACGTGCGTGCGGGCGACCAACAGGGTCGTGAATGGGAAAGTCATTACCTCGCTGTCTTCCGCCACACGCACTGGAAACTGCCGGAGAGGAGAGGTCTCCGCTATTTCCGGTCCGACGGGTTTAGATGGCCAGCTACGCATTTACGGCGATGGATCGAGCGGAGCAAAAGTCGTTGCCTCCGATGAGACCCTGTCGGATGCCTCGGCGCAATTCACCGACGTGACTATTAATAGCGGAGTCCAGCTCACTGTTCCTAGCGGAACAGTGATTCGCTGCACAGGGAGTTTCGTCAACAACGGATTTATTCGTGTGCAAACTGGAGCTTCGGGTGGACAGGCGGCTGGCACCGACTCTTCGACGATCATGCCGGCGTACGCTCCGCCTCATTCGGGCATCTCGGCCAGAGCTGCCATGAGCGGCGAGGTTGGGAGTTCCTCCGTGAATCGTACGGGTGGTTCAGGCGGAGTTGGACTCTCCCTCTTTCAGGCAGCTCTTCTGCGGTATCCCGGTTCCTTTGCCGGTGGCGGCGGTGCGGGGGGCTTCACCACAACTGGAGGAAAGGGCGGTGGATCTTTGGTGGTATTGTGCAATGGCCCAGTGACGAACAATTCGGTCATCAACGCAAACGGTGAAGATGTTGGTCTCGGCTCCTCCGGTGGAGGGGGTGGAGTGGTCATTCTTGCATCGAAGACCTCGGTTGCGAGTGGGGCCAGTAGCTCAATCAATGCGTTTGGTGGCGAGGGCGGAGGATCTTCGACAGCCACTGGCCCCGGTGGCGGCGGTGGAGGCGGAATTATCCACTTTATTTCCCCAATGATTACCTCTGTTGGGGCGACCCTTGATGTCTCGGGCGGCCAGGGCGGCTCCCATGACCTCGACGTCAGCTCTAGTCCGCGTGCGGGAGGACCTGGCGGTGGCGGCTCAGGGGGAGATGGTGGAAATGGCGGACTTCTATCGGGGGGAAGCAACATCCCGGCTAGCGCCGGGAGCGGCGCTAGTGGACATGTTATCTCGACCACTGCGGATCCTAGCGCGCTCTTCTGATCCGTTTGTGGCTAGCTGAGGGGGCATCAGAGGAATTGGAGGCTGTCGAACTACCATTCGTACGCTATTCGAACTGACTGTGTGGCGGTGTAAGGTAGTAAGACGGGTTTAACAGGTGCGCGGGGTCCGGCTCGACTGCGTCCCCAAGTTGCACAGTCTCCTCGGCGACTCGTTCGAGGTCAAAGTCACTTCAATTATCCCGGATGTACCAAGCAAGGGCAGCGAGCCTACGGATATGCATGCACTCAAAACGGAGACTCCGATGCTAAGTTGAAAAGACGTTTTTCAGGCCCTACTAGCGTCTACCAGTCCAGATTCGATTCGCTGCTCCCGGGAACTGAAGTAGCTTTTTAGTAGGGCATCAATACGCATCTCTTCTCCGGCTCTAACCGCTGACAGGTTTGGGACGTGTTTGACGAGGGGGCAGAAGTAGCTCGTAAGTTCGAAAAAAGTGTCGCTCGGATGAGCTGCTCGTAGCTGTTTAGGGCTTCTCATGAACTTGAGGTTTTTTGTGCGAGGTGCGGCGACGGGTTTGGAGATCGACAGGTGTGCCATCGGAGTGATAATTAGCCCTCTCTGCTCCTTCAAATTTCGTGAGTCAAAGCGTTTGTAGTAGCGGCCCCGGGGGTACAAGGTGTCGTATATGAAAGGCGCCGATCATCCGAGAGAACTGTCTGTGAAGGGTATTTGAGGGTTCCCCAAGTCGGTGTGCCTAGAGGCTCCGTCCGTCACGCGGTATGCGTTCGATGTCACGGGGCCACTATCGGTCGGGCCCGGCCGGCTGCGTGTCAGTGCCCCACACCCAGCTTGGTACCTCTACCCCGTCGCCCACCGCGAGGTACACCAGAAAAGCCTGAGCTACAGATCCCTCAACCTGGCTTGTCACAAAAAGGCTTCTCTGGCACTGTTTTTCGATGACCAGCCCTGCTCAAAACGACGCAAATCTCGCTATTTCTCTTGGGCAGCACCTAGCCAAGATTTTTCCTGAAACCGGACCCGATCAGCTTTCACAAGCGAGCGGGCAACTTGCTCCAACGGAATTTCCGGAGGGGGAGGTCCTGATTCAGGAAGGAGCAAGATCCCGCGGCGTGTTCATCCTCCTCACAGGGCGGCTGGGGATTTTTACCCGGGACTCGAATGGCCACACGACGCTTATCCGAGTGGTGTCTGAGCCGGGCTCTCTCATAGGTGAGCAAAGCGCGCGACAAGACCGGCATTTCGCGAATGCGACTGTGATCGCTCTTACAGAAGTTCGTGCGGCGATTATTGCGCTCCAGCTCTTCCGGTCCCTGCTCGCAGCAGATGGAAAAGCGGCTGCTCGTCTCAATGAGGCTGGAAAGACGCAAGCAATCGAAAAGCTGCGTGCTCTCTCAGCCGAGCTGGGAGAGGCGACCCTGCGTGCCGAATCCGAAGCCATGGTGCCGAGGCAGTTTCCTGCTGGCGAGATGATTTATCGGGCTGGAGATGCAGCAAAGTCAGCCTTCTTTGTGCTAACGGGAGAGGTAAACCTCTTCCCTCCCGGGTGTCCGGTTCCGATTGAGACTATCGGTGCAGGACTTATTTTCGGCGACAGGGAGGCCGTTTCGGGCAGCGCGCGGCAGTTTCAGGCCGTCGCCGCGAGTGCAGTTGAGCTTCTGGAGATACCTGCAGCTATTTTTCACGCGGCCGGCCACTCGCACGCCGGACCCGGCACAACTCTAAAGTCGCTGAGCTACGTGCACTCTATTCCACGTCTGGGCTCAGCGTATCGATTTCTCGGAGAGGTTGATGGGCGAAGCTGCGTAGTCACCGACTACGCGCAGCCTGACGGGCGAAGGGTCCGAGTGCGGTATTTTTCTCAGGAGAAGATGGTAGAGGCCGGAACGACGGAAGCCGTCGGTGATACGGTAGCCATCTCTACGCCTTTAGAGGGTGTGTCGTTTCTCGTCACGCATCCGGGGAATCGGCTCGCGGGCTTGACTGCAAAGCAGGATTGGCCGGACCTTCCGGAAGCGATGTCGTACCTGCTTCGAGGCGCGGAACTTGAGGCATGGCAGCTCGATGCGCTCCGTTCGACAGGGCAGTGGCTCAGCGAAGCCGCCACTGAACGGGTGAATGCCGGCTCTGAGGTTGTTTGTGCATGCACGAGCGCGACTGTTACCTGTCTCCGGATGGCTGCAAAGGATGTCGATACGGTAGACGAACTAATCCATAAGACTGGCGCCGGCGGTGTTTGTGGTGGTTGCCGCTCGCGACTTCCGCTTCTGCTGGGCCGCGAGGAGTCAATTCTTTGCCGCATGGAGACAGAAGCTCTGTGCTCCGGAGCGGTAACCGCAACGCTTCGCCCGGCAGCTGGCGGGGAGCTACCCGTGGCGATCCCCGGGCAGCACGTCCGGGTAGAGGCGCTGCTCGATAAGCGCTGGGTTGGTCGGCCCTATACTCTTACAGCGTTCGGCCCAGAGAAGTATGAGCTTGGCGTTAAGATCGAGGAAAGCGGGCTGTTCTCGAACTGGATTTGCCAAGCTGCGCAGGGTTCTCTGGTGAAGGTATCGTACCCACAGGGAGATCTCTGTCCAGACAGAGAAGATCGTAGGGCGCTGGTCTTTATCGTCGCTGGAATCGGCATCACGACTGCCATTGCGGCAGCGCGCGGGGTCTCAGCCTCTCGGCGAGTATGTGTGCACTACGTGTATCGCGACATCGAGAGCGCGCCGTACCTATCAGAGCTCCGGACGGCCGCAGCTGGAGGGATGATTGAGCTCCGCGAGGTCCAGACCACCGTATCGGGGCGTCCCAGCGCGGCTCATTGGACAGATGTTGCGCGCTCGCACTCGCCCTGCGAAGTAATCGTATGTGGTCCTCAGAGCTTCAATGCGCAGGTGCTTGCGGCCTGCGAGAGTGTAGCCGGAGTATCCGCGTTTGCAGAGAGCTTTCAGCACCCTAACCGGGGTGAGGGAGCCATAGCTAAACCTGGGAGTTGGAGAACGCCAGGGTTTAAGCCTGCCTGGCCTGCGGGAGAGCCTGTGCCGGTCAAGAGCAAGCTTTCGGTTGAGGATGAGGCGGGGCGGTTCCTTGCGCAGTTCTTCAACGAGACTCAGGTGGGGGGTGATTCGGCGAGCCGGCTCAAACAGGTGCGTGAGGAGATTAAGGAGAGCGGAACCTGGACTCCGACGACGGGAGAGCTGGGCTTCGCTGCTCAGATTGCGTGGAGAAACGCGGAGCGTTGCGTCGGAAGGCTTTACTGGCGCGGGTTGCACCTGCGTGACTGCCGCCACATTACTAGTCCACCGGAAATTGCGGATGCGCTTTTTGAGCACCTGCGGTTTGCTTTCAATGGTGGGGATCTGCGTCCTGCTATAAGCATTTTCGCTCCTGAGTCACCGAAGAAACCATGCACTCGGATTTGGAATCCGCAGCTACTTAGGTACGCCGGTATGCGGCTGCGCACGGGGAAGCAGATTGGCGATCCGGCGCAGAACGAGATTACGGCACGGATCATGAAGCTTGGATGGGAGCCGGCAGGAACGGACTTCGATCTCTTGCCTCTCGTGATTGAAGTCCCTGGTGAGAAGCCGATCTTTTTCGAGCTTCCAGCCGATTGCCGACACGAGGTCCGGTTTGCGCATCCGAGCCACGCATGGTTCGCGGAGCTCGGGCTGCGCTGGTACTGTGTGCCGGCAGTTAGCGATATGCTGTTCGATGTGGGCGGCATCCTGCACCGGTTCGCGCCGTTCAACGGGTGGTACCTAGACTCCGAGATTGCGGCCCGTAATTTTACAGACACCAACCGGTACAACTTGTTGCCGATGGTTGCTGAGGCGATGGGTCTCGACATATCCAACGACCGGTCTTTGTGGCGAGACAAAGCAATGGTTGTGATCAATGAAGCGGTGCTGCACTCCTTCGACCGAGATGGGGTAAAGATTTCAGACCATCATGCTATCGGGCACGAGTTTCTTGAGTTCTGTAGGAACGAGCAGAAGGCGCAGCGCGAGCCGTACGGGAAGTGGATGTGGCTCGTGCCGCCCTCAGCATCCTCAGCGAGCGTGCTCTACCAAGAGCCGTTCCGCGACGTTGGATACAAGCCTGCCTTCCGTTACCAAAAGCCGGTATGGAGCGGTAGAGCCTTCGATAGTTAGAGGGTACGAAGATTGCTTTTACTGGCTCTTCTCGCCGTTTAGCGCGGCGAAGATAAGCCCGCCGACAACGCTTCCCCACAGCAGGGTCAGGAACAATCCGGCTAGGAAAATACCAACATCGCTCATGCTACTCCTTTGGGCTTGGGAGGACTAAGTAGGCGCTGGAAAGAATCGAGGGCACCCAGATACCGACGAAGATACCTGCCTGCCTATCGCCTGAGAACCACAAGTACACAGAGAGCAGGAACGACAAGAAAGCTGACACGCCGCAGACTACTCTGGCTTTTTGGACGAGGGTCACGTTTAGCTCCAATTAAACAGAGACATTACACCGACGGTCGAGAGCCCGAGGGCCATTAACAAGCTAGTTAATCGCCCGGCCGAGACACAAGGATGGCCGTCATAAGTGCGATGATGGCGCCTGTCGGGGTGCGATTGGGCGTAGGCGCGAACACGTTACACCCGTGCTCTGCGGTGTTGGTGCTCCAACTGGCGCTCATGAGGCTGCAGCTGAGACGCCGCTGTTGGCCATAGACTACCTAACGCTGGTGTATTCGGGGGCGCTCAGCGCCTTAAATCCGAGGCGGGACAGGTGTAGTAGGCCTAAACCCCTCACCCGTTCCAGCTATTGGTACACGCTCGGTTTGTTCCTTGAGAAGCAGCCAGGGGCACCGGATAATTGAATAGTCGTTCTCTTTGGAGGTCATATGGACTCGCCAGCTGTGTTTGCTGTTGCCCTGCTTGGGCTCCTCCCTGCACTAGTAGCGCAGGCAGAACCGGGCTATCCGTACCGCCCAAACGGCTACGGTGTGACGGTGGTTGCTCCCCCCGCTATCATCGAAGCGCCTATGCCGCCGCCGGGGCGGGTAAACAGCGCCGGCTGGAATACCGGCTACAGCGTTGTTACCTCCTCATCGGATCGCCTTAATCCCTTTGGAGGCATACCGGGTGAAAGCAGAACGATTCAGCAGACGGTCACGCAGGTTGTTCCGAACAACGCCCTCGGACAGCCGATGCGGGGGTACGGTATAGAGAATCGACCCAACAGTCGCGGCTGGTATACCGGCTACAGTGTGCTCACCGAAACCTATCAGCGAAGGGACCCTCTAGGCACGATGCTCGGCGGGAGCGGCATCGTCACAGAGAGCACCACAAGCATCGTGCCAAACGACGCTCTCGGAAATCCGATCGGTGGGTATGGGTACTAGGTGTCCTCCTGTCAGTAAAGCTTGATTTGTTGGTTGCTCAGGAGCCGATATGAGACTGCTTATGTGCCTAGCTATTTTTCTTCCAACGGTTGCACAAGCCGACTGGGATGAGCTGAAGAAGATCTACCAGGCGGATTCAGGGATGGCGGAGATGCAGCGGTGGGAGGCATTGCGGAATCAGGAGCAGATCGTTCGCGAGATGCGCCGGATGAACAAGAACCTGGAGAGGCTCGCGGAGGAGCGGGAGGAGCATCGGGGATGGCCGCACGAGCGTTTCGGATATTGGGATGGGCTGTCTGGTGGCTCGCAGTTTACCCTGGATGATGATTATGAGGGGCTTGGAGATGATTGGGGAGAGTAGACGGAGCAGAAGCTAGATTCTCTGCGGACGAGATCGCACCACTTCACTTTCCTTACTCCTGCAGCGATTGAGTCGCGCAGCAGCGGAACTAGAGAACTAAGAGCGAAAGAGAGCCAAGTATCGAAAGCCTCAGGCAACTAGCCGAAATCCTCGACGTACAAATTCACTATCTCCGCAAAGAGCCGGTCTCCGGCCCTAAAAGCTGATCTTCGTAAGAGCTGCTGTTCTGGTGAGTAGATATTAAGAGCTGCGCTACGATCGCTCCACCAACCGAGGCTGCTTTCAGAGAGAAAGTGAAACCCGAGTCCGTAGTGAATTAACGCTACAAAGTGCGGCGGTACTTTGAGGTCCATGATGCAGATCTGCATGCAGGTCTTATATGGGTCGCTGAACCTGCCAAAGAAGACGGCATCACGCAGTGCTGCAGAGTCGTACCGGTGCGCTAACGTGTTGTAGTGGGAGATGTAGCCAAGAATTGACCCGATGTCGGAGGTGGCTTCACCGTGCGAAGCGGCGAGCCACCGGTCGTCTGTTAGTTGGTAGTTGATGCCATTTCCTGGATTAAAGTGGCGCTTGTATGCCCAATTGGTGTCGGGGATTGAGGGAATGTCGATGTGACGAGGGGCTTTCTCATGGCTCTCGACAGGCGTCTGGTTCTTATACTGAGGAGTGTCTGTGTCGGTACCGGCTACAGCCGATAGCCCGGCCTGCATCTGCCATCCAGACTGAAATACTTGCAGCGATGAAATAAAATCGTTTAGCTGCGCTGGGGCGTACTTCAGGGCAAACTCACACGCGGCGCGAATCGCCCCTTTCTCTTGGGGGAACATCTGAAGCATCTCTTGCGATGGATCGAAGGGTTCCCTGTGCTCGATCGTAAAAGGGATCTCCCATATGCGCCCCGAGGGAGCCTGAATTCGGCTGGGGATCGTTTGCGTTCGTGGTGGCAAGGCGAGCGATTGAAAGAGCTCGTGGCTTGCTACCGAGCTTGCTTCTCGTGGCGTGTTGTCTAGGCGGAGTGTCATACAGGGGGCGTACTATCTGTCAGCCGGTGTGGCGACTCAATACGCTCTGCTGAACAGAGTGCATTTGAGAGAGATTAAGCCGCCTGTTCTGTGCTCGAGCCACGAGTAATTCAGCTAATAGCGCCTATTTCGGACAGAGGTGAGGCTTTAACTTGCTGTTGGGTGGTTTGGTCGGAGTTCAGCCTCGGGCCCATCAAAGCGAGTACTAAAAGATCCACAGCGCCTACGAAGTGGGCTCTAATACTCAACTGGAAACGGATCAAGGCTTCGCCACAGGTACCAAGTCGCAACGGTTCTCCAGGGGCGCCACTGTTCGCCGATCGATATGAGTTCGTGCTTTGAGATCTTGGCGCCACCCCGGTAGTTTTTCTCTACGGCGCGGATCAAGCCGATATCTTGGAGCGGATAGACATCGGGGCGATTGAGGTGAAATATGAGAAACATCTCGGCTGTCCACTGGCCGATGCCGCGCACGTCACAGAGGAGCTCGATCAGCTCCTGGTCGGTTTTGGCGTGAAACCCCCGAGGACGTAGCTTGCCTGTAGAGAAGTGCGAGGCGAGGTCGCGGATGTACGTGACTTTCTGGCTTGAGAGGCCGCACGAACGGAGTGCGTCTACCCGCATTTTGCGTATGCGGTCAGGGGATACCTCGCGCGCTTTGGCGGCGAAGCGTTCCCACACCGACTGCGCGGCTTTGACTGATATCTGCTGCCCTACTATGGCTCTTAGCAGGGTCTCAAACGCAGAGCCGCGGGAGCCGAAGCGCGCATCCGGATATTCGCTTATCAGGCGGCGCATGATCGTGTCGGAGCGGCTGAGCTCGCGGCAAGCCTCTTGCCAGTACGGTGGGACAGCGGGAGCACTCATGTCTCCACCTTTAGCACCGTCGGACTAAGGGGTAAACACGGGGCCTCCCGTTGCTGGGCCACCGCCAGGTTCCGCGTCTGCGCTTGGCTCTCAACCAGCGCAGTCTCCTAGCCGTCCCAGTCGCCCAGTCAAAGCGCTCAATTAGAGCCGCATCCTGAAAACGAGGCAGTGCCAACGAGCGAGGATGGGGAGCTTGGATTCCACGCGGCTACTTGCGACCACTGGTACTGCGACCCATTTGGGCAGATTCCCCAGAACGCGTAGGCGCCAGAGGCCCTGTCTCCGGCCTGATTGAGGTAAATGTCACCAGTCACTCCTTGGTAGCCGTTGGCAGATTCAACGAAGGCTGTCCGTCGAACGCCTAGAGTGTCGAAGTCGGGATTCTGCTTGTAGGCATCCGAGAGGATGTTGGCTGCATCGAAGGCAGCTAGAGCGAACGCGTTTACCTGATCTCCGCCGTAGGCTTCGGTGATGAGCTTCGCCAATTCCATAAAGTCAGGTGGGATCGTAAGGAGAGCGTTCGGAAAAAGCGCGGCTGCGTTTGCAAACTGGGCAGCAGCTTGATCTGATGTAACCGTTGTTGCGAGAGCCGAGCCGTCTCCGCCATAGAAGGCGATGCCTGCAAGAGCGGGTTGTGAGGCGCACGATGCGAGGACCGACGATACCTCATCGAATCCGGCGAGAAAAACGGCGATGGAGTCGTCTGGATTAGCAGAGACTACTGCGGATAGCTCGCTCGCTAGGCTTGAGAAGTTAGAGGTCTGTGATGTGGGGTACTCAAGGTTTGCAAGAACAATGGAGCCTCCGTTAGTGGCGTATCCGGTAAAGGAATCGGCGAGGCCCTGGTTTCCGGTGTCCTGACGGTTGATGGTGATAAAAGATGACGCCCCACGGAAAACTGCGAGGTCGTAGATCGCACGAGCTTCCACTCTGTCGGTAGGAATCATGCGATACAGGGCGTCGTTTGCGATAGCTAGGGATGAAGCGGTGCTTCCCTGGCTAATCACGAGCGCTCCGGCTTCGTTGACGGTCGGAAGGATCTGGCGAGCCTCTGAGCTAGTTTGGGGCCCTAGGAAGATTGAGACTCCATTCGCGAGTGCTTCCTCGACGGCGGCTTGCGCTTTGGCGGGGTCGCTCTGCGTGTCGTAGTACTGCACCGAAACCTTGATACCCTGAAGGCTCGAAAGCTCAACGGACTCGTTGACGGCAGCTTTGCTCGCTTGCCCAAGGGTTTGGCCGGGACCAGAGAGGTCGAAGAGTGCGGTAATCCGAATATCCGCATCTGGGTCTGGGGGTGGTGGAGTGTCGCTGCCGCTGCTGCCGCCGCACCCGATGAGGAGCGAAAAAGTGACCGGCACGATGGAGCGTTGGAAGAGGCTTGAGATGAGCTTTTGCATGCGGGGAACGTACCCAAGAGTTTGAAATGCGAAAAGAGGAAAGAGTTGAAGGGGGGCCGCAAATGTCTGACTGGTGACGATCGGCGTGTGGCTACCCCTTGCGGCGCCACACAAGTTTCTGAACGCCGATCGAGCCGCCGATCTCGACTGGGTGCGTAGAGAGTGTCAGGAGTCCCTGTTCGTCTAAGGATGCGAATCGGAGCAGCGAGCTGCCGCTCCAGTTCGGGTACGAGCAGTGCTCGACGTCGTGGTACACGATACCGTTTCGGTAGCGAAAAGCTCCGACGTACCCGAAGTACTCCGAGTAAGCGGCCGCACGCTCCTGGATAGTTCCGCCGAGCGGGTCACTTGAGGAGAAGGCCGCGCGGTTTGGCTTGATGAGGGCTACCGACATGCTGCCATCGAGCGAGTAGAGAAGAGAGCCTTTCACGTTTTCGCCCATCGGATGTGAGATCACGTCAGAGCCTGCCTTTGTGGCAGTAAAGGAGACGAGGTCCCAGGCGCCGAGCAGGGTATCTCGCGTTGGCTGGAGCGGGACACTGCCGGTGTTGGCGCCCCGCTCGAGGAAGCCTGGACGCTTGTACTGAGGGTCGGGGTACGCGTAGAAGCCGCGACCGGATTTTACGCCGAGCTCTCCGCGTTCGACCATTGCTCGCAGGAATTTTGGTGGTAGATCATCCTCTTTGCCGGAGAGCTTGGCGTAGCGTTCCTCGATCGCAAGAACGACGTCGAGCCCGACCATGTCCATGAGACCGAAGGGTCCGATTTTGGTCTTTAGCGCCATCATCCAGATTCGGTCGAAGTCTTGAGGTGTATTGACGCCTTTTTCTACGAGTTCAAGGGTTGTCTTTTTTATGTTCCTCCAGACGATATTGAAGATGAAGCCAACGTTCTCCTTCAGTACGTCAACCGGCACCATGCCGATCGATTGAAAGAGCGAGGACACTTCTCGATGGGTCTGACTTGAGGTGTCGGCGCTTGGCATGACCTCAACGGCGGCGATTCCACGTTGCAGTGGGTGGGTGTTGATGAAGCGCTCTTTGAAAGTGGTTCTTTGCAGAAGCTCTCGTACGGGAAATGACGAGCTTACAGTCGTGATCGGGGTCGTGTGGGGCACGAGGGCATCGAGCGAGCCGAGAATCTCTTCTTTGAGCTCCTTGTTTTCCGGCAGAGCCTCGATCACGCACGCAGCAGCTTGAAGAGCGGCGTGGATCTTTTCATCGCTGCGAAGGTCGCCCGCAGTGAGCGTCAGGCGGCTAAGGGCGTGTTGCTGCGCGTCAGGTTCGCGCAGCTCGCTTCTGATAGAGGTCTGTAGGGCAGCTCGTGAGGTCTCCAGAGCGGCGGGGCTCTGGTCGATGAGGTGGACGTCTCTTCCGCCGAGCAGGGCTTCGGTGGCCAAGAGGCGGCCGATGGTGCCTGCTCCGATGATGACGATTGGGCGAGTGGCGCTTGTTTTCAGGGACGGAGGATTGAGCCTCAAGATAGGGGAGGAAACTTGGTCAGCAGGGATCTGGACAGGTTTATCAAATAAAGTCATGTCGGTTTGTACCCTTTCTCTAAGTGGTGCACTTGGGTCCGAAGTTAGAGCGGTACTATCGCCGAAAGTCGGTGATTAGATCCAGTCCAGGTCTGGCATTGCTCTTGAGAAGGCTTGGAGAGGTCGACGGTAGCGCAAAAACGCCGAAAAAAACTCATCGACACTCTCCGTAAGGCCTCTAAGATGGGATCGTTCCATCGAAGAGCGGCTTAAAGAATGCCTTCGGATTCTCCTTTTGAATCCAGTCAAGAGCACTCTCGCAGATGGCCTTGGTCAGGAGCTTCCGCATCGGTTCGGGATAATCGTCGTACGATTCTCCCCACCGCTCACGAACACCTTCCGCAGCCGGATGAAGCATCGCTTTCTCAACGACAGCGAACGCTTCTTTTTCAGTCATCCCGCGCTCTTTACAGAACTCAAATGCCCACTCGTAGAGTGTCATCAGATTCTCCTGGTGAGAATTAAAACCTCCCATTTTGGGACCGCCCCCCTACGACGCGCAGTCCGCGGCGTAGGGGGGCGGTCAACTAACCGGATGCGTCCACCGCGACCTGAGCGGCGAGGTATAGCGGAAGTGGGGGATTCTGAACAGCTTTAGGGGCTGGGCCGGGAGGGGGTGGAAAGGTGCGTTAATCAGGGGCGTTTTTCGGAGCGAGCAACAAGACCTCGAAAAAAGCGATATCCGGCCAGCAATGCAGTGTGAGGGAGAGCCCTGGTCACCTGGGCGCAAGACGGAGAACCGACCTGACAGGGCTGCATTGTGAATCACTCATCCAAATATTCGTCACGGGTGAAGGTCTCTTTGGCGACGACCCTAACGCTCGAAACAGTGACTTCGTAGGGTGTCCCGAATGTGACAGCGCCCGGCTTTCTGATTACCCCGTCAAACTCAAGAAGATCACCGAGATAGAGTTGCTGGTTGGCTAGGGCATCACCACTCAGTTGAAGGTCTACTGACCCGAAGGGTTGGTTGTACCCGTTACTGAAGTCCTTGTCCGACATGAACAGAAGGTCAACGAAGCAGGGCTTTTTGAGCCCTATGCAGTCCTTATGGCGATTCTTCATCGTGCACCTTTGGGCGTAAGAGGGGCGATGCGGATCGTTAATGAAACAACGCCATCCAACCACCGGGACTTCGCGCATGAAAGCTTCTTCAAACTGCTCGTCAAAAGCTTTGCGCTGCTCTTGTCCCGCTCGAGTTGGCTCGAATCCCTGCCATTTCCTCTTCTGCATCGCGTAAAGCTTGTTGAAATAGGCTCGCTGAGAAGCCGGCAAGGGATTCGAGGTTCCGCCCATGCCGACTACCCGCAGAGTCGCTGACAGGATCGGGAGAGCCACAAACAAGACAAAGACAGCGATGCCAGCACCAACGGCGACGCGCTGTGCGCTAGTAGCACGCCCCCAGAGGTTGAGAGCCTTTTGCTTAAGATCCTTCGCCCTTTGGGCGATGACCTCTCCGTCGATACCGCTCATCCTTGCCTCCGATAAGGACTGTGAGTTCGCACCTTGAGGGTAAGGGCAAAATCTAATTCTCCGCAACCTGTTTTTTGGACCGCTCCGGCTTCCTATCGAGCATAGCTATTCAGCATGCAAAGAGGCGCTGGGCAGCTATCCGCAAGTGCGTCACTCTGCACTCTCACAGCTCTCCGGCTGAATCTGGTTCGGCTCGCGCTGGCCCAGGTACACGGCCAGGATCTTCACGGGCTCGGTTCCGACGGCTCGGCCGAAGTGGCACCAGTTGATCGCTTCTACGAACGCGGTGCCGGCTTTGATGGTTCGCTTCCCTTTGCTTCCGTAGTCTACTTCGAGCTCACCGGCTGTGATGTAGGCGTACATCGGGATGGCGTGCTTGTGAAGCGGGGTCTGCTTGCCGGGCGGGATCTCGATTGAAAAGGCTTCAATCAGCGGCACACCGTGAGGATACGAAAAATCTTGTCCCAGGATGGTCGTAGAAGGAAAAGGCATCTTGATTGCAATCGACGAGGTGTTCTCGGTTGGGACCTTCCCGTCGTTATGATCAAGCGCGACTGCTTTCGACGACACGAATAGGGCTCCTACAGAGAGGGCTGCTGCTACGACCGTTACAAATAATCTGTTCCGCACCGTACCATCCTCCTTAGTCCACACCGTTGAATAAGCTAAAAGCTTCTCAAAAACGTTCGCGGCTTACATCGTCGATCTGCGCCAGAAATGGCCCTCGCAGACCGAAAAAGTGTAGGCGGTCCGAGTTCCTGCAACAAGTAACTAAACGGGTGGAGCGGTCGTCGCAACGTCGGTAAGGTATCAAAAGCCGGGCTTTTGCCTGAAGAGCGACTAGCGATTTTTCGTAAAATCGAGGTAGCTCAAAGAAACTGAGAGGGAGAGGCTAAAGCTTGAAGAAACAGCGACCGAACTATCGCTTGCAGTAGTTGAGGTGTCATATGCGTTCTAAAAACTCTTTCAATCGTCAGAGATCACTGGCTCTCACTTTGGGCCTGGTAGTGGCGTCATTTGTGTCTCCGCACCCCGCATTGGCGGTGGATGACGACACACTTCTTCCCCTTCCTCCGCCACCGATAAATGTGAAGGGAGCTGTAGCCGGCGATGCCGATAAACGGCTCGATGACGACACGCTGCTTCCGCATCCTCCGCCACCTATAAACGTGAAGGGAGGTGTAGCTGGCGATGTCGACAAACGACTCGACGACGACACGCTTCTTCCCCATCCTCCACCACCGATAAACGTTAAGGGGGCTGGAGCGGGCGGTGTTGATAAGCGGGTCGATGATGACACGCTCTTGCCGAATCCGGGTTCGCTACCCCCTCTGAACGTGAAAGGTGCTTCGATAGATAGAAATGCTGCGGTAGAAGCTAGCGCTTTCAGCGGACATGAAGACTCCACCGAGTCAAACGAACCTGAGCCGTGCGAGCCCGTTGCAACCGGCGGGCTGCTCTCAGGGTTTGGCATGGCGGCCCGGGCGATGAAGCCTTGCCCTCAGTAGGAGGGAGTGCGAGCCACAGTCGTTTCAGTTGGAAGTAGTCCAGACAGGGGTCATCAAGCCTTGAGGCGCCGTGTTCTCACCTGAGCTGGTAACGCTGCTAGCGTGGGTCGGTGCTTTGCCCAAGCCGCAGTCGCTTTGAGACTGTTCTAGCTCGAATCGAAAGAGCCAGAGCCCCTCGAACACGGTCCTGATCTGGGGTCCCTGCGGCTCTCACCTCACCCCCAGAGCTTTTGAGTCCTGAATTTGTTTAGCGTTGTCGTTTTACTTACCCTCGTATCTAGGGGCTGCCGCTTGATCAGCCATTTGTTAATCGACTGCTGAAGTTAGAGCAGAGAAGTAGTACTGCATGACAGCGACCCCGACCAATATCTTTCAACAACCCGCGAGTCATTCGGTTTCAGAGCCTGCTCGCTCCGGACAGGGGATGAAAGGTGCTGCGCGGCAGGCCTCCGCTAAGGAGGTAGCAACCGCCACCCTCAACCAGCTTCGCGAGTCGATGCACGCTGACCGCAAGCTAATGCACGTCACTCAGAGAGCTTTTCCGCCAGATTCCTGCCAGCTTGCTGAGTTTCAAGCGGTGGTGCACGAGATCGCCTCTCGCCTTCTGAGTTCAGCTACAGAGAGCTTCAAATACCTACAAGTTACACCGGCACAGGTGTTTTTATGTGACAAGGAGTCGCAAAACGCAGCGATTGACACCTTCTCGCATGACCTCTTTTTTAGCCGAGGCCTGATCGCCTCCCTGCTCGATGCGCCCGAGTTGCGCGGCGGGAGCATGAGTATCGATGCGTTAGCGGGAATCCTCGCACACGAGCTTGGGCACGCAGCGTTTCAGCGGAATTTCAGGGCGCGCGGAAATAGCATGCTCCAGGAGGAATGGTGCGACAAGCAGGCTGCCACGATGATGGAGCGGGCTGGGTTCAAGCCCGAGGCGATGACTTTGGCGTGGGAGATGATAGGGAAGGCATCTCGATTTGAGTCAAGCATACAGGTTCTTGATCATGGGCAGGTTCACGCTTCGATACCGATTCGGGCTGAGCTCTACGAGAAGCTTTCGCTTGATGCGTACGAACGAGATCGTCGAAAAGGTTCCGTAGAGGGATTAGAAGGGGAATCGCTGCCGAGAGATAGCTGGCGCAAGCGTCTTGAAGCGGTGCTTGATTCAACCAGGCAAGTTCATGTAATCGCGCCCGTTGAATTCGAGCTGCACCAGCGACTCTCTGCTCCGCAATCTCCGCGCGAGACGATCGCTGCGCTCGGGGACATCTGCCGTGACTACCGCGACCTGCTGTCACGACGGACGGCTATCCCGCTCTTGGCAGATGTCTGCACGCACCTAGCACTTGTCCTGCGGGGAAATGCAGCTCTCGTCTCCGAGGTCCGCAGGTCTGCCGATGTCGACTCGATCAGCGAGGCGCTGTGGCACAGTCAGGACGGTGGCGCTGCGGCTGGGCTCTACGACCGCCAGAGAGAAGTCTTCGGTCCCGAGGGCTGGGGCATCTTTGCCGGGCTTGACACAAAGGTGGCTCGGTTCATTACGGCCTCATCGCAGCTGGAGCTGGTCGATGCAACGAGTGTGCTTGAGGAGGCGTTCAAGCGGCTTGAAGAGCGCGGAGTTTCTCTGCCGTATCCTCGAGACGACCAGAAGACGTGGGTGAGGGCGATTGCAGGCTCCGGAGCCGAGGAGATCCAGCGTGTTTTTACGCGAAAGGACTTCGATCGTCTGCAAGCCGGAGACGTGATTCCGTTTCCCTTCGAAGCGCACCGTAATCTGCGGGCGGAGCTTGCTGCGAATCGGCATGAACACACTGATGGCAGCGTGCTGGACAAGCTTATGAGATTCTGCGGAATCTCTGAAGCCATCAATTCTCTGCTCACTGGAGTGCATGATAACCCACTCTGTGAGGCGCTGCGGAGGGGCACTGATACCGATTCCTTAAGCGGATTCTCGATCGCTGAGCGTTCGGGCATATCGCTCGAGTTCCCTCAAAGAGTGTCGCCGATTGAGCGCGCGGAAGATGATGGGCGCGACATTATTGTCGAGGGTGGCGCATGGGCTGATACTGAGCGACGGTTCGCGCGCTTCTTGCTGAGAAGGGCAGAGAAAGCTGCTGCGGAAGTGGGGACCAGCGAGCTTAGCGATAGCGCGACCCTCCGGAGCTTGCTCCGAAAGCACGGATGGCTCGTTGCTCCCCAGGTGCATCCGTTTGGGCTGGTTGATGCGCGGTCGCTAAGGGCTTCTCACCAACTAGCGAAACAGCTAGTCGAGGGCATCTCTAGAGCTGTTGCGGTTGAGGAGTATCAGGACAGCGGCCGCAACCTCAACGGCGCCGCTGTGCGGTCAATTATCTTTGACTCCGCCCAAGCGCTAGGAGGCGAAACGAACCAGGTCTATTGGAGATACCTGCGGGACGTTACCGAGATGTGGGAAGGCGCAAGGGTCGACCCTGAGCATCCACTCGTGCGCTACGTTCGACTAGACCCCGACAAGGTGTTCAGCCGAGCCGAACGCCTAATGATCGTATCTGGACTGAACGGCTTGGAGAGTGCGCCCCTCCACCGCTGGGGTGAGGAGCGGGTGCGGGACGTGTTTGCGGAGTGTCTAGGGTCGGAGCGGCGCCTGCGCTTTCTGTTAGGCGTGAATACCAGCCTCTCTCCGGAAGCGTTCGCCGCGAGCCTTACGCGAGTTCCACGGGAATCATTTCCCGTGCTCCCGTCTCGTGGCGGCAGCCGCGCCCAGGCTTTGATCGATGCTCGAGCATACTACATTAACCTGTACCTCCGGACGTGGAGGCAGCGGGAAATTCCGCTCCCCGTGCTGCACGTATTTGCGGACCTCTGCGCTACAGCCTCCGGGTGGAAGATGCTCGATGGGGTGCTTGAAGCTGCGGAGTCAGCTCATGTGAGCTCTTCCCAGAAAGCCGATGCAGGCAGCGCGCAGTTGCTCGACCGCTACCAGAGACTTGCTGCTATGGGGGCTATAGGGCGGTCTCCCCAAATCCAGGAGAAGCTGCATCGCGAGCTTGAAGGGTGTTATGCGACGCTCGGTGGCCTCGGAGCACGACTAGAGTTTGTGTCAGCGCTGCTCACCCCTCGCCCATTCGCCTCAGGAGACCACGGGTACTTCTCGCTGCCGGATTTCCTCGCGGAAAAACGGTGGGATTGGGAGCGCACGGGAGGCTCACCACCCTCGTCAGTGTACCTCGTTCGCACGAGTGACCCCTCCTTTGAGAGATTCCTCGTGAAGAGCTCGGTGGAGTGCTTCGCCGCGTTGGTTCGACAGGCGGTTGGGCTTCCTCACGATGATGGCTCGAAGGCGTTCAGGGATGAGGTCGAGAAGGTTGTCGCGTTTCTCGATGAGAGGCACGTTCCAACCGCTCTGCGGGCGCAGATCTTGGAGCGTCTTGCCGACGAGCTCCTCACACAGGCACCGATCTCTGAGTATCTTCGCGACAACCTGATCGCACCGCGAGATGTGCAGGGGAAGCTCACGACAGACGCGATTCTCTCGACTTCGCACCAGACACCCGAGGTGCTTAATGCTGGAGCAGTAGAGATCCACAACGCCCTGGTACAGCTGCGGAGGCCGAGTGCATCCTCAATACGAGAGGCCCTTTTTGATTTCTTGCTTGATCGCTCGCCGAGCGATGAGCGAACGTACGGGCTTGCGGAGAAGATTGTGCACGAGTTGGACGGCGGCTTTCTTTTGCGCATTACAGGCGGGCGGGGCAATGGAGACACCCAACGCTGGCTTAGAGGAGAGAGCGCTAGGCCTGCAGAGCCCCTTGTAGCTTTCCACCTAAAGGCTCTACACCAGCGATTTTCTCAGCTTGGCATACGCGCGAAGGGTGCTCTGCTCTCAACCCTTGCGACTGACAAAGACACTCCGGGGGCCGCTGGGTTCGAGGATTTTAAGCAACGGCGACTGTTTCCAGCAGTGCTCACCGGGCTGGACAAGTGGCGGGATCTTCTCAAGTCCTCGATCGATGACTACTTTGAATTCTACGGCAGCAGCATCCACCAGAAATTTATGGTGGCGTGCTCTATCCTCGCCGGCGCGGGCAGTAGGGCTCGCGGAGAGGGAGACGGCGCATCTGTCGGGCGGATAGCACGGCTCTTTCTGGGCGCTCATGGTCCGGCTGGCTACAAGATGCTGCAGCGCATCCGAAACCACCCAGATACGCCGCGGGCTATCAAGGCAGAGCTGTACGATGTGCTTGATGAGACGGTCAAGTATCCTCGCTGGACGATGCACGAGCTGATTGCGAAGTATGGCCCCAAGGGGGCCTCTCAGGCATGGGTAGGGCGTGCAAAAGCGGGCTCCATGTGCCTGTCGGTCGAGCTAAAAAATGGGGCCGAGACCAGCTTCCTTTCTATTATTCATCCTGGCGCCCACGTCGATAGCCAGTACTGGCTCGGAAATTTCGCGATTATGGGCGCCAATCTCGGCGAGCGAGACAGGCGTCTTTCACTCCTTGCCCCGATGGCGTCGCAGGCCAAAGCTCTCCTGACGAATGAGTGTGACTTCGCCCACGCGCCGCGGGCACAGCAGGAAGTAGCCGAGCAGGGCTACACTTTCGAGATGCGCTTCCCGCTCTCGGGCATCACAGTGCGCTCGAAGTGCGCTCCGTTAAGAACGAGTGAAGCGAAGCCGGACCCCGACTTCATGAAGGTGTCTGGCAACAAGGAGGTGCAGGCAGCAGTGGGGCTTCCTCTGCTGGAGTTGCTCGCAGACTTCAGAAAACGTGCGCAAAGGGGGGATATGAGCCCCGATGAGCAGGACCGGCGATTCTCTGTGCTTCAAGCCGCGGCGTTTGCCGTACTAGCGAACGAGATTCGGCTGATACTCGCCGGACGGGGAAAGGATCACGACCGGCATCCAGGCAACTACCTGATCGACGTGAACGACGGGCCTGAGCCGATGGTTCAGCTAACGCACTTCGATTTCGGCTGTGCGGATCTCTCTCATCCGAGCGCTGAGGCGCGTGCGGAATTGCGAGAGATACTTCGTCCGTTCGTTTCTCCGCTGGGGCTCCTGAAGCTCTCTATCTGGCCCAAAGCCGTGTCGGACTCCCTGTGCAGAAAGCTTTTCCAAAGCTCCGCTTGGTCGTCGCTGCCTCTCGGGTTGCACGCGTGTCTAGGAGCGAACGAGGTCATTACCTCCAGAGGCGGGGAGCGCCAGCTTCTCGCGAGGCGCGACCTGTTGAGGGCGTTCCTTGTGGCGCTCCAATCAGGGGATGTCGCGCCGGAAGTGAGGGAGCTTGCTCCGAGGGGAATTTTCGGACGGGTGGTGAGGCGGGTGCTTACGTTCGTCGATACTGGAGGAGTGCGCTTCTAAGGGCTGGGGCAACCATTGCTCCGCGAACGAACTGGCTATCGCTGACGCTTCGCAGCGCCCGGCCCCACGGCCACAGCGGTCGCGTTTATTGGCGCAACATCCTGTACCTTGAACGTCTCCCACAGGGCGGAGCGTTGGTACCAACCGTCGCTGTCAGAGAGCTCTTCCCGGAACTCGCTGTACCTCTGATCGGTCCATTGAGGTCCTATGGGCAAATACTCTGGGTCCGAGGCACTAAGGAACCCCCTGGCCTCGAGGGCCACCAGGGACGCCACGTAGGTGCGCTCCTCGCCGATCTTCATCGCGGCGGCTTTCATGAGCTGAATAGTGTGCTGGTCAGGGTCTTGCTCATTTTGCAGCATGCGGTTGATTTCAGCGTGGGCGGTCTTGAATGCCTCGCCGTATTTTCCCTGCGCCAAGGATTGCTGAATTCCCTTATTAGCAAGCGAGTCACGCTTCGGCGACCCTCCCGCCTTGTTTGGCGAGGAG
This sequence comes from uncultured Bdellovibrionales bacterium, assembly GCA_964413875.1. Classification (GTDB taxonomy): domain Bacteria; phylum Bdellovibrionota_C; class UBA2361; order UBA2361; family OMII01; genus OMII01. The sequence continues at coordinate 9,697 of CAYPUA010000024.1, read as the reverse complement.
TCTAACATCTCTGATGCAACCGACAGGAGGCCAATCACATTTTGGACATCTTCGGGCCCCCACGTGAGGGCAGCACGAAGGCTGTCAACTGCACGATTCAGAAGTCCGGCCTGAAGGGAGACCACCCCCGATTTCAGGTGAAGATGATGACTTTGCGGAAACTCTTTGAGGGCCTTGTCGAGATACTCGAGAGCGAGCACCCGGCTTGACTGGGCATCGAGCGGTGAAGCGGATTTCTTCCGGCTCTCCTCGATGCAGTACTCTGCGAATTGGTAGTCAGGATTCTTACGGACAGCCTCAAGCAGCTTCTCTCCCTGCGTCGGCTTCGACGATGTCGAGGAACTGCTATCGTTTGTGAAGTAGCCGAGCCGCTTCTCGGGGGAATTGCTTGCAGCCGCGGGGGCAGGGGCAGCCGCAGCACATTGCGATTGATTTTTTGAGCTAATCATCTTTTTCGGTTCTCCCGGAGGTCTGCAGCTAACGCAGCAACTTTTGAGGGTATGGCGGGGAGGAAGAAGCCTGTGCTCTAACAAGGCACTGTTAGGCGCTACCGAGCCGGGGAAAAAAGGTCGGCTTTACGAAACGTTAGCTGGTCTTTCCTCTGTACCCGGGCTACCGCACCACCAAGGGGAGTGAAGCCCCTGGAGCCCCCAGCAGAAGCCGGCTAAAGCCGTCCAGGAAGAGCGCTGAAGATCACCACAAACGCAGCTCTAGATACACGTATCCGCTGCGAATCGGAGAACGCACAAATGTGATAGGTCGAAAAACTAGCGACCAAGCGCGTTAGCGAGCTTCGGCATAGAGGGTGGATACAAACCCGGGGGATACGGAGCCGCAACATCCCCCAGCTTCCACCTCTCTCGAACTGCTCTCGCCTTCTGCATGAGCGCTTTGAAAAATCTGATAAATTCGACCCGCACACGGCGCTTCTCCGACAGACACCACATACGCCGCCCACGTCGTTTGGGACGATAACTGGTATCAAACACTTGTGCGATGAGGCGATCTCGGCCCAACACGCGCCTCTTCTCCCGCACTCTCTTTCTTTCAGCTCGCTCCTCAAGGAATCTGATGCGTTCAATCAGCTGATCGTTCATTTTCTGCTGCTCCTCCGGCGAGTGATAACCAAACGCTTCCATCCACGCATTCGGCTCAAGGGTAAATGTCAGCGTTTCATCTGAGGCTGCCAGAATCTCCTCTGTGCGCTTCGTGTATCCCCGTGGGTTGTTAGCGTCTCGTGTGATCGGGGTAAACTGGGGGCGCCTCAGACGTTTCCACTTACGAGTGAAAATACCTGATTGAAATATCTTCCAAGAGGAGAAGCCGGGGTACCTGTCGATCGAGGTTTCTAAGTTGTCCTTGCCTGGATTTGAATAGAGATAGGCTATTGCAATCAAAGCTCTCACCGGGGTGAGAACGATCGGACTGTCGTACCCCTCGCACCACAGTGTCCGCTTATCGCGTCCCAGAAGCCCGTTAATCATGTGAGCTGACTCGGTCTTGAAATGACGAACAAATGCATCGACGTGATCGGGGTTTATGACCACTAAAACAATGTGGATGTGTGTTGCCTCGACAAGGATGTGGCAGATCCGAACGGGGTACAGCTCGCATGCTGCCGCGAGGCAGCTCTTCACGATCGCCTTACACAGTGGATTGGCTAAAAGTAGTAGGCCCTCTTCCAGGCTGAACGTGCAAAATAGGACGCTGCCGTGGGGGTGATATTTCATCTTCCTTTCCATGAGGGTCTATTCGGAGGTGCGAAAGAGAGGTTGCGAGGGGGCGGGGCGAGGTGGCGCTCCTCCTACAGGGAGAAAAAGAAAAGAGTAAAGAAAAGAGTAGGCCCCCTACAGAGAGAAGGTGGAGAGAGAGTAGCCCCCCTACAGGTGGATAAAAGCCCCCCCCCTATAGCGAGAAAGTGACCCCCCTACAGCGAGAGAGAGTGGCCCCCCTGCAGAGAGAGAGTGGCCCCCCTACAGCGAGAAAAAGAGTAGGCCCCCTACAGGGAGAAAGCCCCCCTACAGGGAGAAAAACAAGTAGGCCCCCTACGGCGAGAGAGAAAAGAGTAGCCCCCCTACAG
>CAYPUA010000024.1:367-7517 GCA_964413875.1 uncultured Bdellovibrionales bacterium | reverse complement strand
CCCCCTACGGCGAGAGAGAAAAGAGTAGCCCCCCTACAGGGAGAAAATGTTGGATTATTCCGATCGCTTACACGGCTCGCGCAGTGACATTCTAGCCCCCCTACAGGGAGAACAAGAGCGAAGTAGCCCCCCTATAAAGTAAACGCACTAGGCCCTAAAGGAAAACGCCCGGTGAGCCGATCCTACTCACCAAGTCGGATCTGGGGCTAGGAGGCGGGATGAAACCCAAGAGTTCTTTTATTGCATTGGTTTTCTGTGGGCTTGAATTAGCGTGTCACTCGTCCTACGCTCAAGAGCCCATTTCGGCTTGTGAGTTAATGCGGTCTCTAAAAAATACTGAAAGAGACGCCAGTGCCGATTTATCAAGGTGCATCGCCGAATCAGGCTCCAGCGATATTCAGCTCGAACCAGGGGTATACACATTAAGCCGTCCTGTTCTAGTTCAACGGAGGGGCGTAACTCTCAGCACCACGGGCGTTTCCCGAAATACTCCTCCATGCAACCCAGAAAAAGGAGTCAAGTGCGCTGTTTTTTTGCGCGCACCAATCTTTCGCGAACAGAGTGAGAAGCGAAAAAATAGTGGACGCGGAGCCAAATCAGGAGAATCTCTGTTTGTCGTGTCAGGGGAGGATATCACTTTCGACCACTTAGAGCTCGACGGAATGAAGTCTCTGCGGGAGAATTCAGGTGGATCGCTACTCTCGATTAGATCCTGCACAAACTGCAACTTCCGCTCCCTAGACCTGCGTAACAGCGCCGGCAATAGTGCTCTCCTGGTCGTAGACTCCTCGAACGTCGCGTTGTCAGGCAGTCGCTTCTCCGACAATGGCACCGAAACGGAACTCACCAGCCATGTCGACGTGAGCAAAAGTAGTCGGGTAATGATAGAAAATAATTTTCTCAAGAGCGGCTCTAAATTTGGTATTTCGATGACTTCTTGCCAAGAGTGCAAGGTTACGGGAAACGTTGTCTGGCAGCCTCTCTCTTCGAAATTGTTCGCTATCGCTGGCATCAGGGCCGTTGGGAAGTCGATTGCAGTGCGAGACAACTACGTAGACTGCGATGTATTTGGGTGCTCCACAGCCTTCTACATCGGGAAGAGGGATAAGCAGGATAGGCAGAAACCGACCGTGGTCCAAGACGAGCCAGGCATTATCGAGCTCCGCAACAACACAGTCTCGCACGCCCTCAACGGCTTTAGATTTGGTCCGGGACCGATCGTTGCTCTCGGAAAGAACGCAATTCTAGCAAGGACCGGTAACCTGCTCTGCGGAAACTCTCTGAACGCGGCATTCGCGAAATCCTCGGGCGCCGTCATAAGGGATGCCTCAGGCGCCCCCCCTGGCAGAATCGTCGAGGCGGTATTTTCCGCAGCTCCCATACCTGCAGCCGACAGGTCTGATTGCACGGCCCTCAGGAGACGAGATCCTTCGTCTCAGGCCAAGACTTCAGGAGAGAGTCTGCTCACCAGCGTGTCAAATGTAGTGTTCCCCATGATCCTTGGTAGGGACGCTAGCGACAAAGAGCGGGGAATCACGGCAGCATTCCTTGCCTCAGGAGCGAGCCTTACTGAGGTCATCCATGAGTTGTCATCGCAAAACGAGCCACATTCACCTAACAATACCAGCGGCTCAGACGCAGTACACCCCAGAGACCAATCGCTGAGCACAGGAACATCGAACGCGGCACCTGGAGACGACCAACCTCTAACAGGCACCATGTCCTCAGCCGGGGCCAGCAAGCCAACTCCAGCACCCAATGCAGTAACCATTACTTGGGACTACATCCGCACCCCCGAACTCCCCATCTGCGACTTCTCCGAAAATCTCAAATTCAGCTTCACCCGGAGGATTAAGAAGTTTGACACCGCTAAAGTGACGTTCTCACCCGACACTTTCAGCCCTGTGTCGCGCCCTGTGTACTCTTCCGATGGCATAGTTCAGGGTGGGGTCATGACCTATAGAGACTACACCCTCATGAGCAAACTTCCGGGGGCGGGTAATTATCCGTATTCACAGCAAACCTTTACAGTCGGTGACGGTGCCGGGACGGACATAAACAACAAGGCTAGCCTTAGGGCTTCCAAAACTTTGCAAGTTCGTAGAGTCGATTACAGAATTCTACCGAATGGGGGGAGCTCGACCGCCTCCGAGGTGCCAATCACCATTGAATTTTCAAAAGCGGTAACCTTCGACGAATCAGGCATACAGGTAACTGGGGGGTGGGTTAAGGAGGGCACGTTCGGGCAAGACGCTCAGAACGGGCTACAGTATCGGGCTACACTTACACGCAATGGAAACTCCGACATACACGTCTCCATCGGCCAAGCCATAAGAGTAGATACTAACTGTGGCGTAGTCCCTAGAGAGCGTAAAACTTTTCGTTTTGACCTTTCGGAATTCAATGGTTCCGGACGCCCGTTTCCAAACATACCGACGCTAGAGCTTTCAGCTAGCGTATCTCCCCCCACATGGAATTTGGAGTTCGAAAACGGGGTCGAAAATTTCTTCGAATACAAGGTTGTTCCGGTACCCCATGAAATTACAGATGAGACTGTATTGCTCCCGGATCTGCAAACCCAAATACGCAACGCCAGCTGGGTCAGGGTCGTCCTAACTCCGAGCAGCGGACCCACGAGCAGCACAACGTTCGCTCCCCCAACAACCAACACTGGTACTTCGGACTGCATCCTTCTGACTGCCCGTAAAGGGCTGACATTACAGAGCTCGACAGTCTATTCACATGTCGAGTGGATTTCTAAATGCCGACTTAATGGAGACGCCCCACAAATCACTGCAAGTCTGGTTAGTACGAGTGTGAGCAGCCGAACACTGACCATTAATTATACAGCCCCCTCCGACGGACAGGACGGGCCAAATAAGCTAGAGGTAAAATTCTTGGAAACAGATAGTCAGGAGACCGACGGCGCCCTGCGCACGCGGGGCTGGGCATCCTCCTCAACCGCTCTGCCGACGAAAGTTATCGAAAACCTGCCTAACAACACATCAACTCCTATATCATTTAGATCACCGCACGGTAGAAGGTGCGTCTCTGTTCGAGTTATGGGGAGATATCCTACCACTGACAACCAAATTAGATATACCCGCCCCACCTATACGTCGGTTTGCCTCCGTTGACAGAGGTTGCTGTAGAGCCAAGGGTTCCCAGCGTACCGCGGAACGCCAGGAGGAATCTGGTAGTGTGCCTAGGCCGCGCAGACGTTGGTGAGCTTTGGCATCTACGGCCGGAAGATTTATTGGGTGGTAGGTAGGGCAGGGAGTTGTCTCCTTGAAGGAGCCAGAGCACCCGGGCTAAAGGAGCAAAGTCATCGTGGGCGTACCCCGAGGAACCCCCGCCCTTATCAGGGATGTGTCTGACCTAGGCGTTAGTTCGGATTTTCGCACCGACGCCGCGACCGACGCCGGCAAGGAGATTCTCCTTGAAAACGTCATGATCCTTGTGGGCCAGAATGGGCGCGATGTTTCTCCCCGCGTAAAGCAGGGGCTCAGCGACTAAAACACTTCCGCAGTTTCGGTTGTTACTTTTTGTAACGGATGGGAAGCCCGCTTCTCGATAATTGTGGTCAATATACCCTGGATCTGCACGTTCTCACGATAACACGGCTTGCCGTATCCACACGTGAAAGGGCAGGTGATCATACCGACTGCTTTACAGGCGTAGTCGGCGAGCCCAGTGTTCAGGATGAAGTCGAGGTACTCGGACTCAAATTTAAGATACTCGGGCCCACTAAGGACGAAAGGAGGATTAGTGGTATTGGCACTAAGCCGTTCCTGGCACTTCGCTAGCTCTTCAGCCGAATCTTTCACCTCACCGGCCGTTCCAACAACCCATTTCTTTCCGTCCCAGATGTAGACGCACATAAAGTGATGAATAAACGGGAAGGTGACCTCGGGCGTCATAACAACGTGGTGAATGTCGGCTCCTGGAACATCGACAATGGCCCCATTAATGCCGCCAGCCGCAAAGGCGAGCTGGTTACCACCGGTGCCCACTGCAAAAGCGCCTAAAGTCGCCAGCAACCAACTAAAGACCCTCATCAGAAACCTCGAAACCAACCCTAAGGGAGCGCACATTCGCATGACGCGGTATGCGACACTAACTTGACCGATATTTCTATTATGCAAATGGGGCGTAGTAGTGTGCTTTATCGAACTCAGCTGCTGGGTGCATTGCGTAGTCTCGGTCCGCTAACTACAACGTTTCTCGCTCTAAATTGATCGCCGAAAGCCCGACGGGTCAAAGGAGCCGGCCCCCTGAGTCTAAAGGTAGTCCGGCTACGGCGTTGAAAACCCCAAGGAACATAGGCCCACTAGCCCCAACCAAGCCCTCTACGACATTTGGCACAGGGAAATACAGCGCTCAACTCTAAAGCACTCGGCGACATCAGCCGTTGCTCATTTTTGATTGGGAATTCGGGAGGATGAACCGTGATGGCATCGAATAAGCCGCGGCTAGCCTGCTGCACCCGCCGCAGGGCGGAGCTCCTCATGTACCTCGCCGTTTCCTGCGCTTGTAGCTTGGCAGGCATTAACATTTCGGAGGCACAGGGGGCCTCGGTACCACAGCAGTGCCCAGGTCTAGAAAGTGTCCGAGATAGGGAGGATGACGCGAGTGCCATCCTGCAGGGATGCATCGATGCCGCACCGAGCCGAGGCATGATAGAGATTCGCCCGGGGAACTACACCCTCGGGAAGTCCGTAAGACTTGCGAGGGGTATAGGGCTACGGAGCCAGGGTGTCGCTCCTGAAGAGCCCACCTGTACTCGATTCAACGCGCGTCAATGTGCGATATTTCACGCTGCGGCAACTCTGGGTGACGTTAATGATACTGCAAATGCAAATAGTCAATTTCCTGCCGTCATGTTCCACAATGTGTCGTCGCCCGACGGTGTAACATTTGACCATATCGTTATCGACGCGAGAGGCGAGAGGCGTCGCACCTCTGAGGGGGCTCGATGCGATCGTGGCAACTTTTCTCCAACAGTGTTCTTAGTTGGCGATAACATCAAAATCCGAAAGAGCGTGATACGCAATACGCTCTGCGGGTCACAGGCAATTATCACCTCAGCAAACGGGCTTGAAATTACGGACTCTGTTTTTGAGAATGGCGGGACCCATGCTGGGCCCTGGGCTGATGGATTAACGGTTCTTGTTGCCTCAAACGCCCTGGTCGCCCGAAATCAATTTAGAAACAACACCGATATCGATCTTATTTTTGGAGAGTGCACGAACTGCACGATTGCGTTCAATCGGGTCACCCATTCGGGTGAATTTGCTACGAGCTCGTTTGGAGCGATCATGCTGCACGCTTGGCCCAATACAAGCGGTAACTATACCGGGACGACCGTGACTGATAATTACGTTGATTGTGGGGGGTATGGATGTGGCCAGGCGTTTATTGTGGGATCGCTTGGATGGTATAGGTCGCAGATTACTCGAGGTTTCACGTTTGAACGAAACGTTGCCGTAAATGCCCCCGCCGGCTTCGTGATCGGGTCCGACGTTGCCAATGTAAAGATCGGGGATAATTACGTCGGTCCCAACGTCGGAAATCAAAGATGCAAAGGGGTCCAGTTATATGACTATGCGCTAGCGCCTGGCTCTCTCGCGCGATTTATATCAAACACGCAACAGATTGGCCCAGCTTACTATGCTGCTTCGTCATTAGCGGGGTTTATTCCGAATACGAATACGTGCTCGCCTTCACGAGGCAACGCCCTACAGCCAGCTCCCGCCACCGGGGCCGAGGCAGTTTTCCGATTTATCATTGATGATGTGTATAAAGAGTTGTTAGGGCGCCTTCCAAGTGATGCGGAAGTTCGCACCGAACTGCCGCGGTTTATTGAAAGGGGTGTAACGGAGCTCCGGCTTCGTAATGAAATCCGCGAGCGACTGATAGGAATGGCCCCTTTCATTCGAACACAGTACCGGCTTCAACTTAAGCGGTGTCCGGATGCCTGGGAGGTCGCGATTTGGCGAGACGCCTTAGGTAGTGGTGAGCTAACAAAACCTGAGGTGATTCGAGCGATAGCGCAGAGTCCGGAGGCTGAATCGGCGAGAGGTAAGCCAGCACTCACTGGCGCATGCCCAGAACCCGCTCAAAAACCGTCCACTTTGAGCGTCGGTGGGGCGCTTCAAGAGGGCGCCCGGCTACAGGCATTTGGGAGGTTTCCTTCGTGTGTCTTCGATGCGGTCATGCAGAGGGATGGTAACTTTGTAATCTATAGGGTTAATAGGGGCAGTATCTGGTCGACGCAGACACCCAGGGAAAACAGTCGTTACCGCCTAAAGTTACAGTCCGATGGAGATGTGGCGTTACGTCGGGAGAGCGGTATCCCCATTTGGAGTTCACGCACGGCCGGTTCGAATGCAACCAAATTGGTTCTTCAGCCCGACGGCAACCTCGTATTGTACAATCAGAACCTCGACCCAGTCTGGGCAAGCAGATCTGCAGTCCCTGGCTGTTTGTAATCCTCAACCGAGGTGATTCCCAGCACCTCGTGCCTCCACGTTTTTAATCTGCAGGCTGGATTTCACTGCAGGCCACAATATGCCATCCGCATTTTTTCTTCGGTCCCGAAAGAAGGAGTCACCCCAAGCGCCTTGGGAAATCTTAGAGCGAGACCCCTACGGAGAAGCTTGCGCGATGGTTGACGAAGATCCGGCCGCGCTATCCTCTGGGAGGTTCATCCGAACTATCTCCTAGCGAATGGGAATGACAACCACCCGAGAAGGGTCTTGCGACGAACCTACCTGTATTTCATAGGGAGAGCAGCCTTGTTCTGCAGCGCTCCATAGGTCCACGGAGATCACGCTCTGACTATCGGGGCTCGACGTCGCAGTGGCCACCCGACCACCCCTACATCGAGACCTTAGAACGCCGCTAAAGGTTGAGAGTGGATAATCCGACGAGCTCAGCATGAGTTTCACTAAGCACGAAGGAGTGAGGTCGCCCTGAATAAAGAGCTCGTTGTTCTCGGTGCCGACCGAGCTACACAGGGATTCTGGATCTATTTGAACCTCAAAGCCCCCTGGGGTCGTGAGATCCCCCGAATCCGCGCGCTCCAGAATGGTTGATACAACACTTGACCCGGTAAAAGCGCGTGTTATCGGCTGCGACTGTTTGCCAT
>CAYPUA010000024.1:0-357 GCA_964413875.1 uncultured Bdellovibrionales bacterium | reverse complement strand
GCCATCGATCTGGACCAATACAGAGGATTGATCGCCGGGAAGCAACATACCGAAATCACCTCGCGCGTCAGTTTCCGAGCTAAGCAGCTCCTGATTATCGCTAGCTGAACGCACCAACATCGGTGTGTTACCGAGGGGCGCCCCGCTAGAATCTTTGGCGGACCCCGCAAGCTTAAGCTCACCTGTTGAGGAGGTTCCTGAAGTGCCGCCGCCGCAGCCCACTCCCAGTGGAGCAATCGTCAGGAGCGACAGGCAAGCTATATTAAAAAATGTTATGGCCCGTCTCATACGGCTTACCTCTTTTGCCTCTTAATCTCCAAAGAGTTATGTCTTGTCACCCGCAGACGCTCTCTTCCT
>CAYPUA010000023.1:0-49494 GCA_964413875.1 uncultured Bdellovibrionales bacterium | reverse complement strand
GGCACTTCAACTGATACGTCAACAGCGACGGATACTGGCTCTGGCACTTCAACCGATACGTCTTCTGCGACTGATAGTGGAACTGCAACCGATGGTGGGGGCGGGGTGTTGCCTCAAGCGCAGGTGTCCGTGCAGGCCGCGTGTGTCTTCCAAAACGTCGATGGTTCCCGCACTGCGTACTTTACATACAACAACGCAGGCAGTTCCGAAGTTGTGATTGAGACTGATGCAGCGGCTGATGCGATCAACGAGATGGTTGCGGGCAGTGAGCGGCTTTCATCTCCAACTCGCTTTGCTGCTGGTGATCATCCAGGGGCGGTCGCAGTTACCTTCCGGGGAGAAGGGTTGCTGTGGCGCCTGAAGGCCTCGGGCTATACCGTGTCGGAGGCGCGAGTGGATGCGTCGACGTCAGCCTGCAAGCCAGTAAGGCCTATCGGCGCATGCGCCACAAACGCCTCTGGCAAGCGGCTTGCACTGGTTGGGTACGAGAATCCGAATCCATTTACAGTCACTATTCCGATAGGAGCGCTTAACAGGCTTTCGCCGGGTGAAGTCGATCGAGGGCAGCCGGAGCGATTTGTGCCGGGTGAAAACCTCGGAGTTGCCACGGTGAGTGCGGTAGATAACCCGATCTGGTTCCTCAACGGCGCTCAGACGCCACTGAACCAGTTGATGCTTGAATGCCCTCATGAGTGCATCGACTCCGGCACATCTCGACTCTTGTCGGAGCTCGATTCGATAGCACTTGAACTCACAAATCTAACGAAGCGTGCGTGTCTGCAGCTTATAGAGGCCAAGCCCCTCAAGAAAGGTGATGTGAAATCGATGCGGGCGATGCGCGATTCGATCCGGCTCGATGTGCTGCGCTCAACTGCTCGGTCGGAGCGGTACTTGAAGCTTGCGCGCGGGGTGACTATTGATTGGCCACTCGTCACAAAGTCATGCCCCACAACCCCAAAATTCTGCCGCATGGTCGATCGAAGCCAGGCAATCCAAACCCTAAAGAGCCTCTATGCGGCCTCTCGGGGCCTCACCGCGCGAGTTGTAATTCGTTCTCAGTTCGTCACCTATGGAGAGAGACAGCGCTCAAAACCGCTCATTCGCAAGGCGCGACGACTGGAGCTCATTGGCAACGAGAAGCTGCGAAAGCTTCCGCCGATCGTTATGGACTGCAAATGACCCAGTGCGCGAAGGTCTCGCGGGCATCGCTACTCTTCGTAGGGTCCCTTGAGCATCGTACCATCCGGCGCAAGCGGCGTTACAAGCACATCCCGGTAGCGCTCGGTCTTCGTGAGCGGACAGAGATGCTTCACCGCATCCGGGCGGAGTGTGTTTTCTGGGACCGAGAGGTACGAGAGACCCGACGCTCCTTCGACTCGCTTTGCCTCAGGATGCAGTGCGAGCTTTGTCATCTGGTCAGGTTTGGCGAAGTGGTGCATGGTTACCTCTCAAGGTCGTAAGTAGCAGGGGGCCAAAAGAGATTCAAGGGTTCAGGGGTCGCTGGTGACAGTTAGTTGAGTTTGTGCGATTGCGCGAGGCTAGTCATATGGAAACCTTAGGCGGCGGACGACAGTCCCGCAGCAATTTCTCGCATCTCATAGCTTCAGCGTTAGTATTCGGATCAGTAGTGGCTGCCGAAGCTCAGGGTCCGCCTCCCTCGCATACAGAGTGCGCCAGCCTTGACGGAGGCTCCTGCGATTCAGCGCCTCCCGCACCACCGGTCCCATCACCTATTCCTAAGTTCGACGAGTGTGGCGAACATCTCCTTAACGAGGTCCTCAACCAGTGCGGAAACAGCGCAAACCCTGACCCAAGCAAGTGGTACAGCATCACCAACCACTGCGACACGAAAGCGCACGACATCTTTAACATCTGCGAGACTCAAGGGTTTGACGCCAGGTACCTCGCGTTAAGCTGTAAGGGCCAGCCGCTGAAGCACAGCGTCACCGAGTGCAAGATAGAGGGGAAATGGTACACGTTCAACGTGGCGGCGGTGGAAGATGTGGGCGGACCCTTTGATGGTCCCAAGGTATCAGACGAAGAGGCGTGCCGACTGATGGGCAAGGCCCCAGAGTGGCCAAACGACAAGGCGCTCAGTGAGCCTGTGTGTGGATGTAAGAGAAAAGCTCCGGGGAAACCGGCGGAGTGCCCTTGCCAGGCGAAAGTCTTTAAGAAGCCGCCCGAGGAGGGACCAATCTCCGATCCTCAGTACTGTGCCAAGGAGGTCAAGGAGGAGAAGAAGGGCAAGGGCACTCGCGCCGACTGCCTACAGTGCTGCGACGAGTTCAAGGATGTCGAAGTTGACCAGAAAGAGCTGAGAGAGTTCTCCTGCAACAATTTTAAGCGAGAGTGTGCCGACAATATTCAGACCGGACAGCCCTCGGAGATGCTTTACTGGGGACTGATCGCCATGTGGCGCTGCGACCAGTGGCCCAAGCAGGCGGAGAAGAAGTTCGAGGCGTGCAAGAAGGCGTGTGGGAAAAGCTTCCCAGAGCGCGGGCAGCGGCGGTAGCGCAGCAATTTCCAGCGTATTTCTCGTTCTGTCACCTCTGCATTGCGTTGACTCATACTGAGCCTAACGGGTTAGTAGGTGGTTGGGGGCCTTGGCTTGTTGAAAAGCTCCTTTGGAACTGGGCGGGGCTCGACTGCGTGACGGGCGACAGGTCCGCCGACGCTTGTGTTCTCCCCCGAGTGCTAACCGTGCCTCGTTCGGTAAGTAACTAAGTTCTTCTGTGTCCGAATATTTTGGGTATGTAACGCGGAGGCGCGGAACACGCGCAGAGCACAGATGAAAATTAATGACGTTACTGCCGAGATTATTGCAGCTTCCATTAAGGTACACCGGCACTTTGGGCCCGGACTCTTCGAGCAGGTCTACAAAACCTGCCTGTTTCGCGAACTTGAAAAGCACTTTTTGCTAGTGGCCAAGGAGGTAGGTCTGCCGGCCCTTACCAAAGGGGAACTGCTGGACTGAGGCTATCGCATTGACCTCCTGGTTGAGAGCTCTGTGATTTTTGAGCTAAAGTCAGTGGAGCACCTAACAGAATTCCCTCGTATGCAACTCCCCACCTATTAAAGGCTCGCCCGGAAGCAGGTTGGCCTGCTCTTTAACTTCAATGCCCTGCGCTTAAAGAGTGGAATCGTCCGAGTCGTTAACGGATACGATGGCCCTGCGCCCTCCGCGTCTTCCGCCCCTCCGCGTTAAGTAACCAACAAACTCGGCTGCCGACCGAGGTTAGGGAAAGAGGAGAACAGAGTTGGTGCCGGATCGCGCCAAACGGGTTAGGCTACCGGGCTATAGTATGAGTTCCCTGGTCTCCTTCTTCGAATCAATCGGCCCTGTCTGGGGCGCGCTCCTCGCGACGACCTTCACCTGGCTCCTGACGGCGGCGGGCGCTGGGCTCGTATTCTTCTTCCGCGACCTCAATCGCCGTGTGCTCGACGGCATGCTCGGGTTCACTGGTGGCGTAATGATCGCAGCCTCCTTTTGGTCGCTCCTCGCGCCAGCGATCGAGATGACGCAAGGGGAGGGGTTGTTCAAGGCTATCCCCGCGGCTATCGGGTTTGCGATGGGCTCTCTATTTCTGTATGGGCTCGACCAGCTCCTGCCGCACCTTCATATCAACTTCCCGAAAGACCAAGCGGAAGGTCTCTCCACCAAGTGGCACCGAACGACTCTGCTAGTGCTGGCGATTACCCTTCACAATATCCCGGAGGGGCTCGCAGTTGGAGTGCTCTTTGGAGGCGCCGCCGCCGGCATCCCAGAGACGTCGACTGCTGGGGCGATCATGCTCGCTGTCGGTATCGGGCTGCAGAATTTCCCAGAGGGCTTGGCGGTCTCATTCCCACTGCGTCGCAGTGGCCTCTCTCGCTTTCGCAGCTTCTGGTACGGGCAGCTATCAGCGATCGTCGAGCCGGTTGCAGGTGTCATCGGCGCGCTTGCCGTCCTTCAGATGCAGCCGATACTGCCGTACGCCCTGGCGTTTGCCGCGGGTGCGATGATCTACGTGGTAATTGAAGAGGTGGTTCCGGAAACTCAGCTCGATCGCTCGACTGACGTGGCCACCCTCGGGTTCGGCTTGGGCTTCCTCACGATGATGGTTCTCGACGTTGGGCTCGGTTGAGCTCGGTGGTCCCTGAAAGCGGCGGCACCGCGCGGTCCGTAGGCAGCGATGTTGGCGCATTGAGGGTGATTTTCCAGTTGCTGACACGCCACCAGTTGCGCCGACGGCACGCCGGAGATAAGGAGGGAAGTATCAGAGAAAAGCTGAGGAAGAGACGTGCTGCCGAAAAAGAAGGAACTGCCCGAACACGTTGGGCCGGGAGATAGGGTTCAGGGGTTTGCGGCTCGGTTCGCTGCCGGGCTACAGCGCGGCTTTCTTGAGCTTGGGATGCTTGACGCCCGTTCCATGGCGCTCTTCCGCATATCGCTCGGCGCTTTGATCGTGCTCGATGTTGCCCTGCGCCTGATCGACATGCGCGCTTTTTACACTGATTTTGGGGTTCTGCCGCGCGTGGTTGTGATTGAGAAACACAACCCAAGTGCGCACTTTTCCCTCCTCATGAGCAGCGGAGCGGCCTGGTTTCAGGCGGTGTTGTTCCTGATGACCGCCGTGAGTGGCGCGTGCCTGGCTCTCGGCTACCGAACTCGGGTTGTTGCAGTGGCTTCGTGGGTGCTGCTCGTTTCAATCCAGCACAGAAATCCTGTCATCCTTCAGGGCGGGGATGTGCTGTTCCGGATATTGGTGCTCTTTGCGATGGTCCTGCCAGTCAGCAACGTCTGGTCGGTGGATGCCCGCTCCAAACGAGCTGAGCCGATTCGCCCCTCGCTCTTGCTCTTTGCGTACGTCGCCCAGATTGCCAGTGTGTACATCGTCACAGGCATGGCCAAGTACAAGAATGTAGAGTGGAGAGATGGGTTGGGGCTGGCCTACTCGCTGTGGCTTCAGCAGTACACCACCTGGGTAGGCGACCTCATGGGAACCCTTCCGATTTCCGTCCTCCAGGCGCTCAGCACTGGCACCCTAGCCGTCGAGATGGTGGTGCCGCTCTTCCTTTTCTTGCCGTGGCGTGTCCCAGAGATTCGCAACATCTGCATCGCCGTCATGATGCTCTTTCACCTTATCATCCTCCTCACGCTGAAAGTGGGTCTTTTTACCCTGATCTCGGTAGTCGGTTGGCTGCCGCTTCTTACTGCCGGGTTCTGGGAGGCGATAGCAGCTAAGGTTCGAGGAGCCGGTTTGGGGAAGCTGCTCGCGGCTCCGGCTGCTGCAGGAGCTCAGGCAGTGCCGCGGTGGCAGCGCGCTGGAACGCAGGCCGTTGGCGGCCTTTTTCTGGTGTTTCTCGTAGTCTGGAACTCCGCAAACATGTTCACGGGCCTTAAAAGTTCGCTGCGTCCTCCATGGCTGACTCATGTTGCGTTCTTCTTCGGGATTGATCAGTCATGGGAGATGTTTTCTCGCCCGATTACCTCCGACGGCTGGTTCATGATTCCGGCTGTGCGTGCTGACGGCACTACGGTCGATCTCTTCTCGGGCGAGGAGTACACGGGCCCAAGGCGTCCCGATTCCATTTCAGCTTCGTTCCCCGGAGACCGATGGCGTAAATACTGGCGCAACTTGCTTTCCGCTGACCGCCAGCACCAACGGCTCGGTCTTGGCCGATACCTGTGCCGGCGTGGTTTCGAAGAGCACGACCCGAAGAGGCGAATCGAGGCGCTCCAGGTAATCTTGATACAGCAATCGATTGGGCCAGACGGCACTCACGGCGCTCCAGCGAAGGTGCTGCTCTGGAGCCACGAGTGCAAGACTGGCCTTCTCAAGAAGTGGGAGAAGACGCTCCCCTACGCCACTCTTCCCTTCCCCAAAGCGTAGTGACTTTTGGCTTCCGGAGCCTAGCAGTGGCCTGTGCTGCCTCAGCATTTGCCACATGCTTCCACTTCGGGGGCATACCAGCCTTGAAGCTCCTGTGGTACACCTCTGTTCATGATTCGCGTGCTCTCAAAAACGCTTCTCTTGTGCGCGCTTGTGACGTGCAGCGGCGCTGCTGCCGCGCAAAGCGACGACGACTCTGGATACGGCGACAACGATCCTGCTGATTCTGATGGTGATGACGACCAGGGCAACCGCTTTCGAAGCCTGAATGCCCAGGCGGACCAGGCGGCAGAGCAGGGCGATTTCCAAGATGCAATTCGGTTCTGGAGCGCCTCAATTCCTTACGACCAGTCACCGTACGTCGAGTGCCGAGGCGCCCTGCAGCGTGTTTACATTCGGGTTGCCGAACACGTAATCGATATGGTGGCCAACGGCTCCCTCGACGATGATGCGGCGTTTGAATGGTTCAAGGCTCGGGTCAGCAACGTGTGGGGAAATAGCACCTGTAACACTCCCTGAGCTTCTTGCTTCGCACGCCGTGACATCTTGAGCGGCACAGGTCCCGTTGCCGGCGCCGGGAACGGCGCCGGGAACGGCTCCGGCACCGCATACCAGCCGTCCTTATTTTTTACTTTCGCAGCCGCAGCCGGAGCGGCGGCCGTTCGCAACGCCGACCTGCGGGTAGTTGGGGGTAGTAGTTCCGAATCTGGGCACTTTTGCCGGCCTTCTCGCTCCCTGATTTGTGTGTTTCGCAGCCGGAGCCGGAGCGGGAACTGGAGCCGGAACCGGAGCCGAGACCGTTGCCGGTGCCGGGTGTTTGGAGGGGATTTACTCTTTGAAGGGGGAGCGGGGCTTGTGGTATAGCCCCAGGCAGGTCGCAAGGGCGTTTTCGGTGAGGCGGGGAATCCTGCAGTCGCCGTACCTCTCCTGAAGCGTTCCGAGACAGTAGTATCTTAAACCAAAAGGATGAACAGTATGAATCGTTCCCTCTCAATCGCGCTCGCGCTGGTGGTTTCTGCCGTATCGGCTGATGCCTTCGCTGCGGATGGCGTCAGCGTCAAGTTCACGAACAAGTCGTCTCTGACGATCACTAACCTCTACCTCTCGCCGACCAACCAGTCGCAGTGGGGCGATGATCAGCTCGGCGATGGAGAGTCCGACACCATCGAGCCGGGCTCTGAGTTCACGCTCAACAACATCCCGGCCTCTGTCTACGACATCAAGCTCGTTGATGAGGATGGCGATGACTGCGTTGCCGGCGGCATCAAGCTCAACGCGAGCGAGACCGTAACTCTTACGGACGAGCTCTTGGTCGGATGCCAGGTTGCATCGGCTGCGGCTGAGCTCGAGGCTGAGGAGGAGGAAGGCTAATCGGCCCTCCTTCTCTTCGGAGAGCCCTGTCCAGCGAGAGTTGGACAGGGCTCTTTCTTTTTCTACGTTACGTGAACGGCCGTGACTGTGGCGCAAATTTTTCGGGCGCGCTCAAAACCGCGCGTAACCTACTCGACAGTTTTCTAGAAGATTGGAAGGAAGGAGGTGGGCAAGCGTGCAGCTTCTTTACAGAGGAGAACCTCTCGCAAAACAACTGGCAACGCCCCATCCACCCCGAGAAGAGCAGTCACGCCTTCCCAAGCAATGGCCCCAAGATAGCGGCGAGGCCATCTGGCAAGTCCGCTCTTGCGATGCACGGCACGGAATCGATTCCGGTGCCGTCTCGATGGGAGACTGCGACTACAGGAGTCGCCGGTTTTCCCTGTTGAACCGCGCGAAGGACCTTGTGGGCTGTTTCGCTTCCGAGTTCGCAGTCAATAATGACCGCACACGGTTCGAGCCCCTTAAAGATCATTCCAGCCTCGAAGATATTGGCGCAAGTAACCTTTCGCTCGCACACCTTGAGCGAAGCGGCTGCTGAGCGCAGTGTTTCATCATCCGACACGAGCAGAACGAAGCTCTCCGATTGCTCTAAAAGATCGAGCGGCAACTGGTGAGCGACCATAAATCTGCGCAGGTCTGAGTAGTTGACACGCCGGAATTTTGAGCCGGGGACTCTCCATCCCTTCAACATTCCCTTGTCCAACCACTTGATCACCATCTGAATAGACGAGCGAGTAATCCTCGCCACATCGCCGGTGCTGAACGCATCCATGAGTCTGAGCCCCCTTTGTAGGAGAAGAAAAACCTTACCTGAGAAGAAGCACGCTGCCCTTCACGAGATCCTCTTAATCGATCACGTGAAGGCAGCCACAGAGAAGCAACTACTCGGAGCTGAAGGTTGTAAAAGAGCCATGAGCAGGGGCTCGGAAGGGACAACTCGAATCTGTATCAGCCAGGCGCGGCCCAAAATCAAGGGAAATGTGGGGCTCGAAGCCTACGCAACGCTCAGGTACTTGAGCACCGTGTAGTCGTCCACGCCATACTTGCTGCCCTCACGACCGAACCCGGACTGCTTTACCCCGCCGAACGGCGCCTGCGCGTTGGAGATCGCGGTGTCATTGATCCCCACCATTCCAAAATCGAGCAGCTCTGCTGTGCGAAGCGCGCGGCTGAGGTTGCTCGAGTAGACGTAGGCTGCCAAGCCGTACGGGGTGTTGTTGGCGAGCGAGATCGCCTCGGCGTCGCTTGAGAAGGTCGTAATAGTCGATACCGGCCCAAAGATCTCCTCGTTCCAGATGCGCATCGATGGCTTTACTCCTGTGAGGACGCACGGCTCGACGAAGCGTGAAGTAGCCCTTTGCGCTCCTTCGCCGCACAGGAATGTGGCGCCGTCGGAAGCTGCGGAATTGAGCAGTCCGACAACCTTGTCGCGTGCCTGGTCGTTGATCAGCGGACCAATAGCTGTCTTCTCATCGAGCCCGTTTCCAACAACGAGCCCTTTGGTGCGCTCAACGAGCCGCTGAGAGAACTCCTGAGCGCGGGATTCGTGCACTAGGAAGCGGTTGACGCAGATGCAGGTTTGCCCAGCGTTGCGATACTTTCCGAAGATGGCGCCGTCGATCGCTCGATTAAGGTCAGCGTCGTCGAGTACGAGAAAAGGAGCATTTCCGCCAAGCTCCAGGGTGAGCTTCTTGACGGTGTCAGCGGATTGTCGAATGAGCAGCTTTCCAACTTCGGTGGAGCCGGTGAAGCTAACTTTCTTGACGAGCGGAGACGCCATGAGAGCTGCTCCGATCATCGCCGCATCTCCGGTAACAATATTGACCACGCCAGCCGGAATTCTCGCCTCTTGGCACAACTCCCCGAGCAGCAGCGCTGACAGAGGTGTCTCCGGAGCTGGTTTTGCGATGAATGTGCAGCCAGCGGCGAGAGCCGCGCCCATCTTGCGCGCTAGCATCGCGATTGGGAAATTCCACGGGGTGATCGCTGCCGCAACGCCGATCGGCTGCTTGAGCACCAGGATGCGCTTCTGTGGCGAGTCGGACGGGATGATGTCGCCGCACACGCGCATCGCCTCTTCAGCGAACCAGTGCAGGTAATTCACCGAGTAGGCAACTTCGCCGCGAGACTCTGCGATCGGCTTTCCTTGTTCGCGAGTGATGATTTGCGCGAACTCGTCTCCGCGCCGCTTCAGAGAGTCGCCGATTTCACGCAGCATGCGCGCACGCTCCCGAGCGGGGAGGTCCCGCCACGCTGGAAATGCGGCATTTGCGCTACTGATCGCTTCTTCCACCTGCTCGCGATCAATCAGCGGAGCAGTCGCGATCAGCTCGTTTGTCGCCGGATTATTGACTTCGAATGTTGAGCCAGAGCGGGCATCGCACCACTTCCCGTTGATTAAACAGCGCATGTGAAGCTTCTCTACCGTCATCCTTCCCACCCGAAAGAGGCTACCCGCCTAAAGTAAACAGTGTTTTATAGACACTGGATATTTCCTTATTTCTCATTTCGATCTAAATGTTACGCCGAAGCTCAGCCCAACGACATTTTAAGGTTCGGCCGGGACGACGTTTTTCGTTTATTTCTCGGGTTTTATGACTCGCGCAAGCGGGGATTTTTCCCGGACTACGGTCGCCGCCCCACAGCCTTCGTCAGCGGGAGCTAGCTTCACCTTTATTACGTAGTAGGCATAGCTGGTTTCTGTCGGGTGCTGCACAGGTACCCCCCAGGGCTAGTTACTTCCTCGTATCAGCTTCACCAATGATAACAAGAATCAGATTGGCAATCGCAGGAGCAGGTGTTTCGGCACTCGCTCTCGTAGCTGTTTTTGCGCAGCAGGGGGGAGTCGCGAGCAGTGCGACCGCGCAAGATAGTGCGTCGCAGTACCCACAGCTCGGTGTTCGTACTGGCGTGTACAACGACGGGCAGGCAGCTCTATGGGACTTCAACATCACGGATCACTTTCGCTACTTCGGTCCGCCACCGCGCTTGCGCGGATACAGCCCGGAGCAGCCGATCAAGTTCAGCCACGTTATCCACGTGCAGCAGAACAAGATGGAGTGCCAGTACTGCCACTGGTCAGTGAGCAAGGCAGCCTACGCCGCGATCCCAGAGGAAGAGACCTGCATGGGCTGTCACGGCGCGCTCGTACAGGGCAAGAGCGAGCAGGGCAAGAAGGATATCCAGTACCTGAAGGACATGTACGCCAAGAACCAGCCCATTCCGTGGGTGAAGGTTCACGTTATGCCGGACTACCTCAAGTTTAATCACAAGCGTCACGTTAAGGCCGGAGTCACCTGTCAGGAGTGCCACGGACAGATTCCGGAGATGGAGAAAGTTGAGCGAGTCTCGTCGATGAAGATGGGATGGTGCATCAGCTGTCACCGCGAGCGTGGTGCGAGCATCGACTGTCTCGTGTGCCACGGGCATCGGTAGTCCCGAGGGATAGGCCAGGAAAGGAAGATCAAGCGTTTCGTAGGGGTCCAAGATGGAAGGTCAAATCGTACAGCTCAACGCAAGCCGCAAGAGCGAAGAGGGAACGGGTCTGGTGCAGATCTCGCGTCGCCGCTTCTTGCAAGCGCTCGGCGCGACCACTGCGGTAGGCGCAACTGCGTGCGCGAACCCGGTCGAGCAGAACATCCTGCCGAACGTGAAGGGCATCCCCGAGATGGTTCCGGGAGTCTCTGTTTGGTACAGCTCCACCTGTACCGAGTGCACGACGGGCTGCGGAATCCGCGTCCGTACCCGTGAGGGGCGTGCCGTAAAGGTCGAAGGGAATCCAGACAGCCCGGTGAATCGCGGAAGCCTCTGTGCTCTCGGCCAGGCCTCGCTTCAGTCGCTCTACGATCCAGACCGCATCCGCACCCCGCTGAAGAAGGTCCGCACCTTGCCTACCGGCCCAGTGTTCGAGCCGACGACGTGGGACGAGGTGTACGGCAAGCTGAACGATGCGATCGCAAACGCAACGAACAAGAAGGTGCTGCTCACCGGCGAGCTTCCGAGCGGCCAGCAGGACCTCGCTACTGCGTTCACTACCCAGCTTGGCTTCAACCAGGTCGTTTGGGATCCGATGCAGCCGGTTGCCGTCGCAAAGGCGGCTGAGATGGTCTACGGCACGTACGGCGTGCCGACGTTCCAGCTCGACAAGGCGCACGTTGTCGTTAACTTCGGCGCGGACTTCCTTGAGACCTGGGGCAACCCAGTCGGTTACGCACGCCAGTGGGCTGACTCGCGTCGCTCTGAGAAGCCCCTGCGCTTCGTTCACATCGAGCCTCGGCTCTCGCTGACGGGCGCGAATGCAGACCTGTGGCTCAAGCCTAATCTCGGCTCGGAGGTGCGTGTGGCGCTTTTCCTCGTTGGCCAGATGATCGAGCGCGGCCGCGCAAAGGGCGTATCGGATGATGTTCGCAGCAAGCTCGCGCAGCTCACGAAGGGGATCTCGGCTACCGAGGTCGAGGCGCAGACAGGAATTCCGAAGGAGAAGCTGCTGCTCGTTGCTCAGTACCTAGCTGACGCAAAGAGCTCGCTCGTTCTCTCAGGCGGCGCCTCAACATCGACAGCAGATCCGCTTCCGCTCCTCGTGCTAACGAACCTCCTTAACGTCATGCTCGGCAACGTCGGCAAGACAGTGGATATCGCCTCGATGGAGAAGCCCTCGACGTCTGCGTCGAAGCTCGCGGCGCTCGTTGATGACATGCAGTCGGACAAGGTCGACGTTCTCATCACGGCGGGCACGAACCCAGAGTTCTCGTTCCCAGACGCTTTCGGCTTCCACTACGCGCTCAATCGAGTCGGCATCAAGGGTGACGGCACCGGCAAGAAGGCTGGTCTCGTGGTGGCATTTGCGAGCCAGCTCGATGAGACGGCGCAGCTCGCAGACTACATCCTCCCGATCCACACCTCGCTTGAGGATTGGGGCTACGTGACTCTGCCAAACGGCAGCGTCTCGCTCATCCAGCCATCGATGCGCCAGATATTCGACACGAAGAGCCTTGGCGACGTGCTTCTCACGATCGCGTCGAACGCAGGAAATCAGCTCGATGCGAGCCAGACCTTCGACGCGTACGTAAAGTCGCGCTACCTGACGCTCACGTCCGGCAAGGGCGGCGCAGACAGCGAGACCTTCTGGCGATCGAGCCTTGAGAAGGGCGGCTACTTCGTCGCTCCGGCGTCGATGCCTGCAGCGACAGCGTCGGTCAACCCGGCGGTGTTCTCGCTCTCGTACGGGATTAGCGTTAAGCCTTCACACCACGGCGAGCTGATGCTGTACCCGTACCCATCAGTTAAGTCGTTCGACGGCCGCGCGGCGAATAGACCGTGGATGCAAGAGCTTGCTGACCCGATCACTCAGGCAGTCTGGGGAGCTTGGGCTGAGATCCATCCAGAGACGGCGAAGGAGCAGGGCATCAAGCAGGGCGACGCGGTCATCCTGCGCACCAACGACGGAGAGGTTCACGTTCCTGCCTACGTTACTGAGCACGTTCACAAGGGGATCGTTGCCGTGCCGGTTGGCCAGGGCCACTCGGCCTACGGCCGCTACGCCAAGAGCACAGGAGAGGGCGGCAGCGTCTTCTCGCTCCTGCCGAAGAAGATCGCTGCAGGCACTGACGCACTCGTTCTTACTGGCGCGCCGGTAACAGTCGTACGAGGCCTCGGCTCCGGCGACCTCGTGAGCGTCCAAGAGTTCTCTTCACAAGAGGGCCGCGAGCTTGCTCGGACTACGTTCATCACCGGAGCAGGAGCACACGGTCACGGCGATGGTCACGGCGCAGCGTACGGCGGTGGGCACGGCGAGGGGCACCACGAGCCGAAGCAGATGTACACGCAGCGTGAACACCCAGTCTATGAGTGGGGCATGAACATCGACCTGGCTGCTTGCACCGGCTGTTCTGCCTGCGTTGTAGCTTGCCAGGCCGAGAACAACATCCCGGTTGTCGGAAAGAAGGTTGTTGCCCAGGGGCGTGAGATGGCGTGGATCCGCATCGAGCGCTACTACGACTCAGTTCCGACGGAGGATGGCGGCGAGGAGCTCAAGGTGAGCTTCATGCCGATGATGTGCCAGCACTGCCAGAACGCTCCATGTGAGCCGGTGTGCCCGGTCTACGCGACCTACCACAACGAAGAGGGCATGAACGCGATGGTGTACAACCGTTGCGTCGGCACTCGCTACTGCTCGAACAACTGCTCGTACAAGGTGCGCCGGTTCAACTGGTTCCAGTACGAGTGGCCGGAGCTGCTCTCGTGGCAGATCAATCCGGATGTCACCAAGCGCACTGTGGGAGTAATGGAGAAGTGCACCTTCTGCGTCCAGCGCATCGCTGAAGCGAAGGACGTTGCCAAGGACCTCGGCCGTCTCGTTGAAGATGGCGAGATAACCCCAGCGTGCGTGCAGACATGCCCAACTCAGGCGATTACGTTCGGTGACCGCAAGGATCCGAACAGCCGCGTCAGCAAGCTTGAGAAGAGCGAGCGTGCGTACAAGGTGCTTGACCACCACCTGAACACGCAGCCGGCCGTGAGCTACCTGAACGACATCCGCTACAAGGCGTAAGTTTAAGAGGAACGTTACAAGAGACCCTTCGTATGGAAGAGAAGCACCACTCAAAGAAAGAAGCCCCGGTGACCTACGCCGAGGTGAACGACACGATCCTCAAGATGCTCGAGCCACCGGGAACCGGCTGGTACCTGCTGCTCTTTACCTGCCTCTTCTTCCTCGCCATCGGCGCTTCGTGCTGGTTTTACCAGATGTGGAGCGGCTTCGGTGAGTCCGGCAAGAGCCACCCGATTGGGTGGGGAACCTACATCACGAACTTCGTATTCTGGGTAGGTATCGCGCACTCAGGAACGCTCATCTCGGCCGTGCTATACCTGTTCCGCGCGGCCTTCCGTCAGCCGATCTACCGTCTTGCAGAGGCGATGACGGTTTTCGCAGTTATGACGGCCGGTCTCTTCCCGATCATCCACCTTGGCCGTCCGTGGTACGCGCTGTGGCTCATGCCGTACCCGAACCAGCGTGCGCTCTGGCCGAACTTCCGCTCGCCGCTCCTCTGGGACGTGTTCGCGGTTTCGACCTACTTCACCATCTCAGCGACCTTCTTTATCGTTGGGCTCATCCCGGATATCGCAGCGGCACGCGACCAGGCGAAGACCCGCTTCCGCAAGACCCTCTACGGGGTGACCTCGCTCGGATGGCGCAACAGCCACATTCAGTGGAAGCACTACACGGCGGCGTACCTGATCTTCGCCGCGTTCGCGACGCCGCTCGTAGTATCAGTGCACTCAGTCGTATCGTGGGACTTCGCGATGAGCATCGTTCCGGGCTGGCACGCCACGATCTTCCCGCCGTACTTCGTAGCAGGAGCTATCTTCTCGGGCGTAGCGATGGTAGTTACGCTGATCATCCCGCTGCGCAAGGCCTTCAAGCTTGAGCGCCTTATTACCCCGTTCCACTTCGATGCGATGAGCAAGCTCATCCTCATGACTTCCGGGGTTGTAACGTACTCCTACATCACCGAGTTCTACACGGCGTGGTTCAGCAACAACCCGTACGAGCGCTTCCAGTTCTGGTTCCGCCCCTTCGGCGAGTTCTGGATCGCGTTCTGGGGAATGACGTTCTGCAACTGTATCTTCCCGCAGCTCCTCTGGGTGAAGTCGCTCCGCACGAACATTCCGTTCCTCTTCGTGCTCTCGATCTTCATCAATATCGGCATGTGGCTTGAGCGCTTCAACATTATCTTCCAGTCCCTGACGCGCGAGTTCATACCGGCGGCATGGGGTGGCTACAACTTCTCGTGGGTCGAGGTCGGCATCACTGTCGGAGCTTTCGGCTGGTTCGGCATGTGGATGACCCTCTTCATCAAGTTCTTCCCGTCGGTAGCGATCGTTGAGATCAAGGAGATCCTCCCGCCGCCGATGCGAAACGAAGGGCACGGTCACGGGCACGCCGCGGTTGGGGCAGGGCACTAAGAGGAGCGTTACGTATGGTAGAGTCAACGAGCAGGGCAGTAGTCGGCGTTTTCACCTACATGGATGACGCCCTTGAGGCCGTAAAGAATGTTAAGGCTGCGAACCTCGACTGGCGCATGTACTCGCCGGTGCCGCGCCACGAGATCGAGGAGGTCACCTACCCGCAGAAGAGCCCGGTTCGGCTCGTGTCATTCGCCTGCGCCTTTACGGGCTGCGTGTGCGGATGGGCACTGGCGATCCTCTGCTCTCTCGACTGGCCGATGCGCACTTCGGCGAAGAACATCGCTTCTATTCCGGCATTCTTCGTTCCGGGCTACGAGTGGACGATCCTCTTCGGCGGTCTCGGCACACTCTTCGCGATCTTCGCCTTCTGCAAGATCCCGAGCGTCGTTCGCGCCGCAGGGTACGACCCAAGATTTTCGCACGACAAGTTCGGCGTTGTAGTTGCTTGCTCGGCGGGGCAGGTGGCAGACGTCAGCAAGCGCCTCAAGACAGCAGGCGCGGACGAAGTCGATGTGCGGGACAGTTTGTAAGTTGAGGTGAGGGGCTCATGAAAGCAGCTCGATTCGGAAAGACAGCTTTGGTGGCAGCGGCGCTCGGCGCGTTTGCAGCCGTAGAGGCAACGGCTCTGCCGTTCAACGACGACATGGTGGATGTCCAGAAGCGCACGGGAGTTATCATGCGCGAGAAGGCTCCGGGCACTGTGGCGCTTGGCATGTCAGACTACTACGTGGCCTCGCGTGAGGACGCAGAGAAGCTCGTCAACCCGCTGCACGGCGACCCAACGTCGACAGCGAATGGAAAGCGGCTCTTTACGGTGAACTGCCAGCCATGCCACGGCGATATCAGCAAGAAGCCGTACGCGCCGGGTCCTGTTGGCCTGAAGGCGCTGCAGACGCCGCCGGATCTGACCTCAGACGTCTACAAAACGCGCACAGAGGGCAGCATCTACGCAACTATTCACTTCGGTATCCGCTTGATGCCTGGCCACGGCTGGAAGCTCTCGCCAACTGAGCACTGGGATATCGTCAACTACGTTAAGAGTCAGCAGGGTGTAAATTAGGAAGGGGAAGCAAGATGTCGCACGTTCATACTGTGCCGGTAAACATCGAGAAGGTCGTCGACGCAGGACCGATCTCGATCAAGCCCAAGACCTACCTCAACATGTGGGCTCTGGTGTTTGTTGGAATCTTCACGTTCTGCTACGGGCTCCTGTTTGGAGACGCTGGCACCACGTGGGGCGCGTTCTTCGTCAATGCAGTGTACTTCCAAGGGCTCGCTCTCGGCGGCGTTATGACCTGCGTAATTATGCAGATCGTCCGCGCGCAGTGGGGCGCTCCGATTCGGCGCCTAGCCGAGGCGAACGTGGCATATCTTCCGGTAGCCTTCGTTGCGCTCCTTACGACGTACTTCGGTCGTGAGTACCTCTTCTTCTGGGGCCGCCAGCCGATGCCGGGCCGCGAGTTCTGGATGCAGCCAGGATTTGTGTACTTCCGCTTCGCATGCCTCTTCTTCGTTCTTTTCTTCCTTATGGCACGCTTCGTAGGTCTCTCTCTTCGCGGAGATATCGGCCTTGCCCGTGAGCGAGCCAAGGACAAGTCGGACTGGGATCTCCCGATTCACCGCTACCTTCTGAGAGGGTGGAAGGGCGCCGAGCGCGAGGTCCTACCGCTGCAGCGCAAGATGTCGTACGCAGCTCCGGTGATCGTGTTCTGCTACGCAGTGACGATCTCGCTCTTCGCATTCGAGATGATCATGGGGCAGAACCCGACCTGGTACTCGAACCTCTTCGGGGCGTTCATCTTCGTCAGCCAGATCTACATCGGCTGGGCCGGTCTCGCGCTCATGTCGATGTACTTCTCTCGCAAGAAGGCGGCTCTCGGTGAGCTCATCACGACCCAGCAGTTCTGGGACCTCGGCAAGCTCAACTTCGGTTTCTGCATGCTTTGGGGCTACATGTTCTGGTCGCAGTTCCTGACGCAGTGGTACGGAAACCTGCCGGAAGAGACGCAGTGGCTTATCCTCCGTACCCGTGAGTTCCCTTGGAAGGGTCTGGCGTGGATCGTGTTCCCGATGGCGTTCATTATCCCGTTCATCACCCTCCTTAGCCGAGACCTCAAGAAGAACCGGGTTACCTACGCTGCCATCTGTTTCGTGCTGATGACAGGGGTATGGCTCGACCGCTACCTGCTCATCATGCCGGAAATCAGCCCGACCACGATCCCTCTCGGGTTTATGGAGATCGGCATTTTCCTAGGCTTCCTAGGGGCTTACCTCCTGTGCATCAGGAACTTCCTGAGCAAGTACCCGTGCGTAGCGGTGTCCCATCCGCTCACCCACGGCAGTAAGGAGTGGTAGGGTTGAGTTTGCCGCCTGAAGCGTGCTACAAACTCGCTTCTCGTTTCGAGAGAATGTAATTATTTCGGTTGGTTGTTATGGCAGTTCCCAAAAAGCGTACATCCCGTTCAAAGCGCAACATGCGGCGTTCACACCATGCCCTGAAGCGCACTCACGCGATCATCTGCCCAAAGTGTGCTGAGCCTGTCCTCCCACACCGTATGTGCGTCAGCTGTGGCACGTACCGCGGGAAGGAGCTTCGCGCGGGTAAGGCAGCAGCGTAATCGGGCACGAACACCTGAAGAAAAACCGTGACCTCAGAGACTTCGAGCCAACCACAGGCGACGCTACCGGTAGCAGTCGACGCGATGGGCGGCGATCATGGTCCTAAGGTCGTAGTGGCGGGCGCGGTCGAAGCGGCCCGCCTTTTTAATATTCCCTCCATCTTGGTCGGCGAAGAGCGGCAGCTTAAAGAGCTGCTGTCAGCCGCCTCAGGCTCCGATCAGCTCCCAATCTCTATCCACCATGCCTCCCAGGTTATCTCGATGGACGAGAGCCCTGGGCTCGCTATACGCGGCAAGCAGGACTCCTCCATTCGTGTCGCTTTCGAGCTCGTCGCGGAAGGGAAAGCATCTGCGGTCGTAAGCCCGGGAAACACCGGCGCCATCATGGCTGCTGGAGTCTTCGTCGGGGGAACTCTGCCGGGTATCGCCCGGCCTGCCATCGCATCTCTCATTCCGAAGGGCCTCTCGGGCACGCCAACGGTGCTGCTCGACTCAGGCGCAAACTCTGGCTGCCAGGCCTTCCAGCTCGTTCAGTTCGCCCTGATGGGGCACCACTACGCAATGGCTGCTCTGGGCGTCCAGAAGCCGCGCATTGCGCTGCTGTCAAACGGCACGGAGCTGGCGAAGGGCAACGATATTATTCGTGCTGCGGCGATGATGCTGGCAGAGCTTGAGGGAGTACATTTCATAGGCTACGTCGAGGGAAGGGATATCGCTCGGGACGTCGTGGATGTCGTCGTGTGCGACGGTTTCGTCGGCAACATCGTCCTCAAGGCGATGGAGGGCAGCGTCGGGCTGGTCGTTGACTCTATCAAGGCGATGGTCGAGAGCAGCCCGCGCGCCAAGTTCGGCCTCTGGCTCGCCAAGCCGGTGCTCAAGAAGGTCTTCAAGGAGAAGCTCGATCCGTCGGCGTACGGCGGAGCTCCGCTGCTCGGTCTCGGCCACATCGCTATCAAGTGCCACGGCTCGTCGTCGAGCAGGGCCGTCATGAACGGCATCCGAGTGGCGCAGAAGTTCGTCGACGAGTCTGTGATGCAGAAGCTCAGTGCGGCCTTGAGCAGCCTCGATGTGAAGCAGGGGCCGCTCGATGATGACGGGGGCAATGGCTGGTCGCGCGTGTTCGAGAAGAAAGCCCGCGCCAAGCGCCGCGAGAGCTAGCCGAAGAACGATTTTGAACAGGAGAAAACCATGACAGAGACGAAGAGAAAGATTGCACTCGTAACCGGAGCTTCGCGCGGAATCGGCCGCTCTATCGCTGTGAACCTCGCCAAGCACGGCGCGCACGTGATTGTAAACTTCTCTTCCTCGCCAGACGCTGCGAAGGAGACCCTCGCTGCAATCCGTGAGGTCGGCGGCGATGGCGAGCTTATGCAGTTCCCGGTGCAGGACAGCGCTGCAGTCGACAAGGCGTTCGATGAGATCAAGGCGAAGCACGGCCAGCTCGATATCCTCGTCAACAACGCGGGGATCTCGCGCGACGGGCTCCTGCTGCGCATGAAAGACGATGACTGGAACCAGACGCTGTCAGTTAACCTCCAGGGGGCTTTCTTCTGCGGGCGTGCTGCCGCGAAGCTGATGCTCAAGTCGAAGTGGGGGAGAATCATCAACATCAGCTCGGTTGTGGGCGAGATGGGTAACGCGGGGCAAGTCCCGTACGTGTCGTCAAAGGCCGGTCTGATTGGCATGACCAAGGCGATGGCAAAGGAGCTCGCCTCACGCAACGTCACCGTGAACGCCGTTGCTCCAGGATTTATCGAGACCGACATGACCGCGGCCCTCGACGAGAAGCTGCGCGCTGAGCACATGAAGGCCATTCCGCTCGGTCGCTACGGACAGGCTGATGAAGTTGCTGAGCTCGTGTCGTTCCTCGCCTCGGATGCTGCTGCCTACATCACTGGGCAGACGATCGGTATCAATGGCGGGATGTACATGTAGTGCGCCTGGGGCCACTACCGCTAGTGGTCCAATCCGGCAGCAACCAAGAACGCAAAAAAAGCGAGCCTCTGTTTGGCTACGACGGCCTGTGGGATGGTCGTGCCGGGAATTAAGGGCCTTGGGATTGCCTCGCTGAGCTCGGAGCACCTCCTGATCAGCGTTACGGCAGGCGCGGATAGGTCCTGAGCCATGCCCGTGCGCACCTGCTTTAACACATCATCAAAGTACGGCTTTCCGGCACGGAAGAGGTTCTGTGGGCTGTTCTTTTTTCTCGGGTCCCAGCTGTGCGACTCGTCGTTCCACTTCCACTCCACACCGTGTTGCTCGCGGAGCCTCTTCCCGAGCTCGGGGAGGGGGGGAATATCCGGGCGAGCATCTGGGCCGATAAAACGGTTCTCCGAGAGGAATGAGACGGCGCTCTGAAGATCGACCGATCGGGCGGGGCGCACGTCTACAGGTCGCTGCGGCAGTGAGTGCTCGTTGAGCCTGACATGCGGAGCATCCGAGCTTGCCGCGGGCGAACCAGGCATCTCTTCTGAGCAGTACCGCGGGAAAGCCCGAAATCTCTCAAGTCCAGAGCGCAGCTCGCGTATCGAGTCGAGGACACCTAGCAATTTCTCCCGATTCTGGGCCTCTAATTCGGCAGCTGGCCCGAAGAGATCGGGCTTGCCGGAGATGAAAGCGCGCTTCACAGTATCGTGCGCGCTGGCGAGCTTCATCGCGGGAGGCAAGGTGGCGGTGTTTTCGAGGAGCTGCTTCAAGAGCTGGGCAGTTTGATGATCGGGCGTTTCATCCGGCAGCCCGAGAGCCGAGCGTGCCTCTGCTATGCTGAAACGGGGCGGATTGTAGCGGTGATCCCGCCCCTCGTCGTTTCGATTCTGTCTTTGTGATCGCATGGCGATTGTGGAATCCCTCACTTTGGAGAGGGATATGGTGCCACAATTGCCGTCTTAAGCCCGCTTTTGGCGAAAAATCTCCATTTTTTCGGGCTTCCCTCTATTCCCGACAGATACCTCCTGTTTCCGCCAAAGCGCTCTTTTAACAATGGCTTGAAGGCAAAAAGAGCGTAAGTGTCGATTATTACGTGGTAGGAGCCTAGTTAAGCCCCAACCTCTTGACTATTGGTGCCCTCTCTAATTAGATCGGGGGCGATTCGACGTTCGGATCAGTAGCCCTTCTAAAGAGGCTCTTCTGAGGTCGGTGGCTTTTGCTAAAACAGTGAAGCTGCCGTCCCGAAAAGAGCAAAAGACGGGAGGGCTTCCACGGTCTCAAAAAGCTCGTGGGCGTTAGGGAGCGCTATCTTCGCTCGGAACAGAACGGACTCGACTCGTCTTATAGTGAGTAAACCAATTAGGAGATCGGTTTCATGGCTACACCTGAGGAGATAGCAGAGCGCGTTAAGGCGATTATCGTAGATCAGCTTGGCGTCAACCTTGAGGAGGTTACCCCTCAGGCTTCGTTCATCGAGGATCTCGGTGCGGACTCTCTCGACATCGTTGAGCTCATCATGGCTCTCGAAGAGGAGTACGAGATGGAGATTCCGGACGAGGATGCTGAGAAGATCCAGACCGTAGAGGATGTCACGAAGTACATCCAGTCGAAGAAGAAGTAATGTTCGACCGCAGTCAATTTGACGCTCTCAAAAAGGCGTCTATTTGATATGCTCACAGGGACCCTCGCGGTCCCTTTTTCGTCTATAGACTCCGGAGATTCCATGTCGTCCTCGACCCCTTCCTACGAAGCCCGAACCAAGAAGCTGCGTGACGTTGACCCTGAGGTTTTCAGCCTCATCCAGCGCGAGACTGAGCGCCAGGAGTACGGTCTTGAGATGATCCCAAGCGAGAACTTCGTGAGCGAAGCGGTGCTTGAGGCGATGGGCTCTGTGCTCACGAACAAGTACGCCGAAGGGCAGCCAGGCAAGCGCTACTACGGCGGATGCCACGTAGTAGACGAGGTGGAGAATCTCGCCAGCGCTCGCTGCTGTGAGCTGTTCGGTGCCGAGTTCGCCAACATGCAGCCGCACTCCGGCGTGCAGGCGAACCAGGCAGTGTTCGAGGCCTTCCTCAAGCCAGGCGACACCTTCATGGGGCTGCGGCTCGATCAGGGTGGGCACCTCTCGCACGGCAGCCCGGTAAACTTCTCCGGCATGCACTACAAGGTCGTAGGCTACGGCGTGCGCGAGGCAGACTGCATGATCGACCCGGACGAGGTTCTCTCGCTCGCTCGGCAGCACAAGCCCAAGCTCATTATCGCAGGAGCTTCAGCGTACGCGCGCCAGTTCGACTGGAAGGTGTTCCGCCAGGCTGCTGACGAAGTAGGAGCTATCTTCCTGGCAGACATCGCGCACTACGCGGGTCTTGTCGCGGGCGGGGCATACCCTTCGCCGGTGCCGTACGCCGATATCGTTACCACGACGACCCACAAGACCCTGCGCGGACCGCGCTCGGGAATGATTATGGGTCGTGCTGTGCACCAGAAAGCTATCAACAAGGCAGTCTTCCCTGGGCTCCAGGGTGGACCGCACATGCACACGATTGCTGCGAAGGCGGTCATGTTCAAGGAAGCCTTGACGCCAGAGTTCAAGCGCTATGCTCAGCAGACTGTTGACAATGCGCGTGCGCTCGCCGCTGCCCTCATTAAGGGCGGACTCAAGATCGTCTCTGGCGGCACAGACAGCCACCTGATGCTGGTTGACGTTCGTCCGATTGGGGTCACTGGCAAGGTGGGCGAGGAGACGCTCGACAAGGTCGGCATCACCGCCAACAAGAACAGCATCCCGTTTGACCCGCAGCCGTTCACGATCTGTAGCGGCGTGAGGCTCGGAACGCCCGCCCTCACGACTCGCGGCATGGGAACGAAGGAGATGGAGCAGGTCGCCGCGTTCATCGTCGAGGCGCTCCAGAACAGCGGAAACGAGGCGAAGCTCAAGTCGGTCACAACTGGCGTTCAGGAGCTCAGCAGGAAGTTCCCGCTCTACAAGCACCGCCTGGTTTCGTAAAAGGAGATTCTCGGCTGTATGTTGTGCCCAAAGTGCGCCTCAGAGAAATCATCGGTCACTGACTCGCGTGGAGACGGTGGCGCAATCCGTCGTCGGCGCGAGTGCCAGGACTGCGGATTCCGATTCACGACCTACGAGCGTGTTGAGCTAGTGCTGCCAGGGATAATCAAGAAAGACGGGCGCAGAGAGGCGTTCGATCGCGAGAAGGTTCGTCGAGGGTTCCGGCGTGCCTGCGAGAAGCGGCCGGTCGGTGCTGAGGCTATCGACGCTGCTGTTGAGGCGGTTGAGAAGCGCATGCAGGAGCTGTGCGTGAAGGAGATCGACAGCCGCATTCTTGGTGAAGCCGTGATGGACGAGCTGCGCAAGCTCGACAAGATTGCGTACGTCCGTTTCGCCTCGGTGTATCGCGAGTTCTCTGACGTTAACCAGTTTGTGGACGCTCTACAGAGCCTAGGCACCCCCACCAACGTTGACCAGCCTGACAAGGCTGAGAACGCCTAGAGATGGGCATGAAAAGCTCTTCCGGCGCACATCAGGGCCTGCCGATAGCCCGTTTTGAGGACGTTCTGGAGGACTTTCGTATGGGGCGGCCAGTCGTCGTGCTCGACGACGAGAGCCGCGAGAACGAGGGCGATGTGGTGCTAGCCACTGAAGCCGTAACGCCCGAGGCGATAGCCTTCCTGATGTCAGAGGCGCGCGGTCTTATCTGCGTTAGTGTCTCGGCCGAGACAGCCAACCGGCTCAACCTGCCGCTGCAGGTAACGACCAACAACTCTCCGCACCAGACTCCGTTCGCTGTTAGTGTCGATCACCGCGATGTGGCGGGTAGGGGAGTGACGGCCTCCGCTCGTTCCCACACCATGCGCATGCTGGTTGACCCAGCTAGCACCGCCTCTGATTTCATCATTCCAGGCCACGTATTCCCGCTGATCGCCAACGACGCGGGGGTGCTCAAAAGGCAGGGGCACACCGAGGGGTCGTTCGACCTGGCGCGCCTTGCTGGCCTGACGCCTTCGGGGATCCTGTGCGAGGTGCTCAATCCCGACGGAACCATGGCGCGTGGAGACCAGATTATCGATTTCTGCGCACGGCACTCCTTAAAGATCACCACTATCGCGGAGATTCGCCACTTCCGGATGCTTAATGAAATTGCGGTTCGTCAGCTCAGCACGAAGGATGTGCCGACTGATTTTGGGCTGTTCCGTGCCACAGTGTTCGCAGATGACGTCGGCGGGCGAGAGCACCTTGCCCTCGTTCGGGGCGACCTGACGGCGATTCCCGCCTCGTACGCGCCGCTGGTTCGGCTACACTCGGAGTGCCTCACGGGCGACGTGTTCGGCAGCAGGCGGTGTGACTGTGGCAATCAGCTTGCGGGGGCTATGGAGCGGGTTGTTGAAGAAGGCGTTGGGATCGTGCTCTACCTGCGCCAAGAGGGCCGCGGGATTGGGCTTGAGAACAAGCTTCGTGCCTACGAGCTGCAAGACCAGGGGCTCGACACGGTTGAGGCTAACCTGCGCCTCGGCTTCCGCGCCGATGAGCGCGATTTCGCGGTGGGAGCCCACATGCTCCTCGCGCTCGGCGCTCGCCAGATCCGCCTAATGACGAATAATCCGGAGAAGGGTGCCGTTCTTGAGCGCTACGGCATTTCAATCGTCGAGCGCGTGCCGATGCTGACGCCGGAGGATCCGTGCAGCGCGGGTTACCTTCGGACGAAGCGGGAGAAGCTTGGGCATTTGCTGTAGGGCCGCTGCGCGTGTTGGGCACGTGCTCAGTGGTATGTAGGGCAGGGAAGTGACAGAATTCCGCACCGGGTGACTTGCTCTGAATTCATATCAGCACAGGGCATAGCTCGCCCAGGGGTACAGTTAGAGGCCATGATAAAATCGGACGGAGATCCCGTTAATCATCCAAACAAGCTCGACCCGATAGTTTCGGTTGGTCCACACTCGCTTCGTGAATGGCGAGAGCTGCGGCTTCGCGGATTGCGCGAGCATCCCGAGGCATTTGGACAGACCGTTGAGTCCTTCCAGGCCACGACGGATGAGCAGGCTTTGGCGCGAATGCAGGCGCAGCAAGCTATCGGAGGTTTTGTGCTTGCTGCGGTTTCGAAAACCGGCCAGATGCTCGGCACTGTAGGGCTAGCGCTCGACGATGCGAAGAAAACCAGTCACCGCGGCATGCTGTGGGGGATGTACGTTGTTCCGGAAGCCCGGGGACAGGGCATCGGGCGCAGGCTCGTTACGGAGCTGCTCGCGCGCGCCGAAAAAATCCAGGGCTTGGAGCAGATTCATCTGGTGGTTGTGACAACAAACCAGGCGGCTTTGGCTTTATATGAGAAACTCGGGTTCTCGGTGTACGGAACTGATCCGCGAGTGCTTAAAATCGGAGAGCAATACTTCGATGAGCACCTGATGGTCCTGCGAACTCCGCAAGGTGCAGCGGGCAAATAACCAGGGAGTCAAGATGGCAGAGGGAACAATCCTCGTTGTCGGAACATCGAGGCGCGATGGCAACACCTATGGCCTAGTGCAGCGAGCGAATGAGGGAGTTGGTTTCCCAGTTGTAGACGTCTCAGAGCTCCGGATCTCTTTCTTCGACTACCATGCACGCAACCTAGAGGATGACTTCATACCCACCATCGAAAAGCTGTTGCGCTACGATACTATTGGCTTGGTCAGTCCGGTGTACTGGTACTCTCTCAGCGCTCAGCTAAAAACGTTCATCGACCGGTTCGCAGACCTGCTGGGCCCGCGCAAGGACCTCGGCCGGCAGCTCAAGGGAAAGCGCCTGTTCCTTCTGGCAACTGGGAGCACTGACGAGCAGCTTCCGAGCTGTATGGAGGAGATGGTGCGGCTCACGGCTGGCTACATGGAGATGGAGTATCTCGGGGCCCACTACGCCCGGTTTTTGAGGGAGCTGGATTTTAAGCCTGAGACGGTAGCAGGCGCGGCGCGCTTCTTGGCGTCGATGTCCTGTTGTGAGGGGGGGGGGGATCCCGCGCCATAAGTAGTCGCAGAGGCTTCTTGAGGAATATCGCCGCTTTGCACAAGCGGCAATCGGGGGCGGACGTAGCCAGAAAATCTGTGATACGCTCGGGGGCGCGTCACGTAAAGGCAAATTCACTGCCTTGCGTGCGCTGCGTTCTTTGAGAGGAGCTGGCAGTGGAAGAGAGCAAAGGAAATTCTAGGCGTCTGTGCCGCGAAGCGGCGCTTCAAGCTCTCTACCAATTCGACTCGCTCGGCGAGTTCTCGCCCGAGGCGCTACAGTTCTTCCTCAGTCACTTTCCGGCGCAGCAGGAGCTAGATGACGACGATGCCGCTGAGCGTGTGGTGGCGGATGAGTACTGCCGCTCATTGGTACGTGGTGTGGTGGAGAACGTGACGTTTATTGACGGCGAGATCTCAAAAGCATCTGCCAACTGGAGCATTGAGCGCATGGCTCGGGTAGACCGAAACATTCTGCGACTTGCTATCTTCGAGATGGCTTTCCTGAGTGATGTCCCCCACAAGGTCAGCATCAATGAGGCGATTGAGATCTCAAAACGATTCTCTGCGCCGGATGCCAAAGTCTTTATCAACGGCGTGCTCGACAGGGTTTCAGCGCAGCTGCAGAGCGTGGCTCCAGAGTAGGGGAGCTGCTCGTCCCAAATTCGTTCGCTGGGGCTGTTAGATCGGCGCTTAGTTCGCCTTGCGGATCAGCTCAACGCCGTGCTGCGCGAAGAAGGGGTCGAAGTTGAAGACTGCCTGAGAGAAGTGCTCGATCGCGCGGGCGTTGTCCTTGTCGTTCAGAGCGTTGAGCCCCTGAGCGAGCCGGGTCTGGACCACTTCGAGGTCTGTTGGCGAGAACGTGATGTAGTGCTGCGATGCGTTGGCTTTGCGCTCCTCGTACATCTGGAGGCTCGAGACCAGGTTTGCCACTGCGCCCAGCGTTTCCCCGTTAGCGTTCTGCATCAAGCCCTTGAGCGCAAAGTAGCGCGGGCTGTCCTCAAGCCGCTGGCTGCACTCCAGGCACTGCGTGGCAGCATTCTGGTCGCCGAAGCGAAGGAAAAGAGCCGCCAGGGAGTGGTACGCTGTTGCCGCGCTCTCTTTGCTAAACGACATCCAATTGTGCTGCGGGAAGAGCTCTTCGATGTTGAGCGAGTCAACTGCGGCATGCAGGCAACGAGCGAGCTGGGCAGCCGAAAGCTCGGTGAGGCGTGCCGCATCGGCTGGGCTTACCATCGGGGTGGCGGTTGAAGAAACTGTAATGGCATCTCCATCGGAAAGTGATCGAATCAGGGTCTGTGCGATGTACTCTGTGACTGAGGTGCAGCCAGACGGGTTGGTGGCGCTCAGGGCGTAGCGGGTAGTTGCAACACACACGAGCGGCCAGACTGAGTTGTGCTTGAGCGACTCAACGATCGTGTCTGCTGACATCTCAGCAAGCTCGATCACGTTTCCGCCGATTGCTGGTTGGTAAACGGTATGCTCCAGGACCGAGCGGTTCTCAAGCTCAGCAGCCATCTTGGCGATATCGCCGGTGCCAAGAGCCAGGGTTGAGCTGATGATCAGGACACGCTTACTCGAGGCGGTATTAATTCCCTCCGCGAGGGCATCGACGAGGTTATCTGCGGTGATCCAACGAGAGTCTTGGGGGCGTGAGAGGGGCGGGCGGACACTGACCACTGCGATGTCAGCGAACGTTCGAACATCACTGAGCAGTTGAAGGAGCGCCTGGGTAGAGGCCTGGTTGAGCGAGTCATCGACGATTAAGGCGCTAAGCATAACGACCTCTACAAACCTGCGGGAGAATTCTCCAAAACGCGCAGAAACAGTGTGCGATGGAGCGGAATTGCTCCACAGGGCACGATCGATTCGATGCAGCCCCTGAGGGGGTGGTTGCAGGAACTTTAGGCGGTTGGCGCCAAGTCTTTAATGAATGCCAGGAAAGAGCAGGGCGTTCAGGGGGTTAGCTTGGGTCTTTCGCTGCCGCTACCTCTACTTGTGAGCCCTCAAGCTTTAGGTAGTTAAGCAGCACTGGTGCCAGAATCATACCTGGGATGCCCGCGACCCGTTCGCCTACCAGGAGCCCTAGGAGGGTGAGCCACATTGGGTTCTTGATCCGACCGCCAATGATCTTGCTGTTGAGGAAGTACTCGAACTTGTGGAGCACAATTAGGTACACAAGAGAAATGACAGCGAGCTGTATCGACTGCGTAAGCCCGATCATAAAGATCACGGTGTTGCTGATCAGGTTTCCGATGATCGGCAAGAGCCCGCAGAGGAAGGTCACTACTACTATCACGAAGGAGTAGGGGAGTGGGGTATCGAGCAGGTAGAGGCAGAAGAGGAAGAGTCCCGTAAAGAAGGTGTTTACAGCAGAGATAATCACCTGCGCACCCATAACGGTATGGAAACTCTCGAAGAAGCATCGGAAACGCTCCGAGAGGTGTCGAGT
Organism: uncultured Bdellovibrionales bacterium; assembly: GCA_964413875.1. Classification (GTDB taxonomy): domain Bacteria; phylum Bdellovibrionota_C; class UBA2361; order UBA2361; family OMII01; genus OMII01. Next base: position 21,292 of record CAYPUA010000023.1, on the reverse strand, counting down.
AAACTCGGAGTAGAAGTTGTTCTGCAGCCGGTAGGAGCCACGGCCTAGGTCAATTGAGCTGTTGGAGAAGACAGCGCAGGTCGCCACTGCTCCGATGATTACGTAGACGAACTCTTTGGTAAAGATGCTCAGGAACTTGAAAGCGGAGTGGAGCTGCGAGTTGATCTTCACCACTGAGAAGGACTTCAGAGTTTCTGAGTCAGTGAACGGGGGCGTGAAGCCGTACTTGTTGGCCAAGTCAACGATGATGGGTATCGACTTGTTTGCAGCCGCTGGCAGGGCGCCGACGGCCTCAGAGATGAAGTGGCCGAAGAGGTAGATGAGCACGACGAAGAGGATGCTAAAGACGACGATTGCCAGCTTCTTCGGGAAGACCTTCCCGAGGTAGTGCAACATCAGGAAGCCGAACAGAATCGTTATGAACGGAGTGGCGAGGTGGAAGTACATGATCGCCGTAAGGATGGCGATAGTTAGGTAGAACGATTGCCGCTTCATGGTGGCGGGGGATACGGTAAATGGTGTGCTCATAACTGTAGCCGGGATACTACTCAAAAGCTGTATCGCCCAAAAGGGCTTAAGCGGCAGCGATTTTAGGGGCCTGCAAAGCCGTATCCAGACTGTGAGCTACTTCTCGGATTGCTTTAGGGCCAGGTCAGCACGGTCCGACATGATGGTGTCGAAGCCATGGCTGCGGAAGAAGGCCCACGAGGTCGGCTCGTCGAGGGAGGTTCCAGATATGTTTACAAGGACCTTAACCCCTTTTTGGTGGGCGTCCGTAATCGCTTGGGGGGTGGCCCAGCGCTCAAGCTCAACGAACTCTACGGGGTAGCGCAGGGCTTCTTCTAGGGCCTCGGCAGAGCGCACACGGGCTACGATCCGAGCCCCCGGGGCGCGCGCTAGCACTCGCGGTATCCGCGCAGGCGAGCGAACCTGAAGGACGGCGTCGCGCAGCTGTCCGCGCGAAAGGAGCAGGTCGAGTGCAGCGAAGACCAGCTCGTCGGACTCGCCCTTGAAGTCGAGCTGTAGAGCGCTGCCCGAGCCTCGGACCGTGTCGAGCGCTGAAGAGAGGAGGGGAATACGCTCGTTCGAGGCGAGGACCACGCTCTCGCGGGCTTCACGGGAAAGGGACTGAACTTTTTCGCCCCACAGCTCTGCGGGCCCTTCGGAATTTGAGGAAGAGACGCTCCCGTCATGGAAGAGGAAGAGTTCTCCTTCAGAAGAGCGACGCACGTCGACCTCCAGGAATGGGATCCCGGCAGCTATACTTTGTTTCAGAGCACTAAGAGAGTTGTCTGGGAGCCCCGTGTGGAGGCTGCCACGATGCGCGACAACAGAGTGCGCGATGGGCTCCTGCGGAGTGAGCGGAGGAACCTCCATCATGAAGACAAGCGAGCGGCAGGCGGAGAGCGCTACAAGGAGGCAGGCAGAGGCTAGAGAGCGCATGGGGCCCATCCTGGGATTGTAGCTCAGGATGGAGGGGGGTGTCAGTTGGGAGTTGTGCGCAAGCTGTCTCGATGGGCTCCTCGTGGAGTTGCGTGTAACGAGGGCAGCGATGGCGTAAGCCTTTGCTTTGACCCATAAACTACGCCTTTCCACGTGAACGTCCCCGAAAATTATAAAAGTGAGCGAGAGGTAATTAGCTACAAAGAGAGCGGCGAGAGCAGAGAGGGGAAGATAGAAACAGGCGTAAGACCCTTCGCTTTTCTCGCTGACCTCTTTGTGAGCCTTATTCGCATCGAGCTAACACCGGAAATAGAGCCGTCGGTCTCTGTCTCCCAAATACGCGAACGTTTCGGAAAAGCCCGTGCACGAAACCGATACAAGTGAGTGAGGGATAATTGTATACAAAGAGAGCGGCGAGAGCAGAGAGGGAAAATAGAGACAAGCTTAAGACCTCTCGCTGTTCTCGCTGACCTCTTTGTGAAAACTCCTCGCATCGAGCTTCGCACTCGATTCCACCAAGAGCCTTTCTTTGTTGCTTGCAGCGGCACCGGAGCCGGAGCCGAAACCGGGGCCGTTCCCCATACCCGTTTTGGGGGTGGTTTGGAGCGCTGCGGCTTCTTAGAAGACGCTGCCGACGGAGAAGGTGACTAAGAATCGCGGGTCGCCTGCGCTGGGGTTGAGCGGGGTGCCGAGGTCGAGGCCGATTGGGCCAATCGGCGAGAGGTACTGGAAGCCGGCGCCTGAACCCTGCTTGATCGCAGAGAGGTCGAAATCGACGTGCCGCAGCCAGACGTTACCGGCGTCCAGGAAAAGATGTGTGCTGAAAGAATCGAAGAGTAGGTACTGGAACTGCCCCTTAGCGAGCAGCATAGTATCGCCTCCTATGATTGCCCCGTTTTCACCCTCCGGGCCGAGCGAGTTCTGATCGTAGCCGCGTACGGTGGTTCGGCCTCCGAGGTAGAAGCGTTGGGTGATAGGGATCTCAGTGGTGCTGCCCCACGGTTGCGAGAGCCCGCCGGAAGCGACTAATCCAAGAGAGAATCGCTCCCCGAGCGGCTTGAGCGGCACGATGCCGGTTGCGGTGCCGACGATGGTTCCGAAGTTAGCTTCGGAGCCGATACCGACCATCGAGAGCTTCGGTTCAAGGGTCGTAGTGTACCCGGAGCGCGGCAGGAGCGGATCGTCGCGATTGTCGTACTTGAGCACTCCCGAGAGGTAGCTCAGGCGCACGTGTCCATCGTCGAGCGGGCCGATGATGGCGTCTGGATTGACGTTGAAGAGGTCGTCGAGCGCGAGTGAGTGTCCGGCTGAGAGGCTAACGCCGTGGTGAAACTGCCGGAAGATGTACGACGCGATGAGGAAGCGGTCGAGGTCGAATTCGTACGTGGAGAGGGTTTGGCGCTGGTAGCGGGCTTCCTCGGTGAGGACGTAGTTGGAGCCCATAAACTCGGGGTCGAGGTAGCGCAGGCTCGCAAATCCCTGGCTGATGTTGTCTGCGTTGTTGCCCGAGAAGTGGAGCTGGTCGAGGTAGGTATCGAGGCGGAAGGAGAGTGAGCGGCCGTCTTGGAAGAGCGACTTGTCAGTCGCTTCTCCGAACAGGTGCAGTCCGAACTCCGAGTTTGCTCCAGCGCCGACTTCGAGGGTGTTGAGGGGGCGCTCTGCGAGCCGGATGATGATCGCCTCGTTCGGACTGTTCACTTCGCCGTCGGCAGCTACCACCTCGACTCGCGAAAAGAGCCCAGAGCGAAGCAGGGCACGTTTGGTGGCATTGACTGCTTCGAGGCGGTAGGGCTGTCCGACATGCATCTTGGTGAAGCTCTTGGCGGTCTCGAGCGAGAGCTCGCTTAGCCCCTCGTACGAGATGGAGCCGATGGTGGTGAGAGGTCCAGGGTCGATCGAGATCTCGATTGAGCTGTCGTCTGCCGTTGCGTCGCTCCAAACGGACGGAAAGATGTAGCCTTCGTCTTTGAGTGAAGCCACGAGCTGCTCGATGTACTGGTTTACCTTGGGGTAGGAGGCTGGGGTTGCAGGAAGTGAAGGAGCGGTGACGCCGGCGGGCAGGCCGTTAGTGGTGATAGCCCGCACTCGGTGTGGTTCGCCCTCTCTGACGGTGTACGTGATGTCGAGAGTGTCGCTGTCCTTCGACGGTTCTATGGCGTACGAGACCGACACGTCGGTGAAGCCCTCCTGCTGGAAGACGACGGTGAGGATATCCCGCAAGGTGTCGAGGTCGGAGGGCACGGCGTACTCAGGGGCGAGCAGCTCTTTCTGCTCGCTGTAGCCGAGCTCGTCCATGAGCGCACGGATGCGCTCCATTGAGAAGCCGGTGCGCCCGTTAATCTGCAGGTGACGCACCTTTGTTCGGGCCTCTTCGTTAATCGTGATCTGGTATATGAGACGTTCTGAGTTGGTGCGGTCTTCGGTGTACGAGACCTGCACAAAGAGGAAGCCGCGCTGCTGGTACATCTGCTCGATGTTTTGCAGGAGCAGCTTGATAGTGTTGTTGCCGAAGGGCCGTCGGCGGGTGAAGAGGTCGATTGAGTCAAGGAAGTCGCTGTCTGAGAAGACGGTGTTCCCCTTGAAGACGAAGGAGATCGGCTCCTGGATGTCGGTTGTGACGATCAGCTTGGCAGTAGAGGTGCCCGGTATCGCCTCGTAGCTGGGTGAGATGCGTGCAGCGATGTATCCCTCTCGTCGCAGGCTCAAGACGAGGTCTCGCTCCAGGTTGTTTGCGGTTGAGTTAGTGGCAGGGTCGCCGAGCTCAACTTCGGAGCGGAGCTCTTTCTCAAAACGCGGCTCTAGGCCGTCTCCATCAACTGCGATCTCTGCGATGGTGAAGGGTGGGCCTTCGAAAATGTCAATCTTGAGCTTGCGGCAGTACGGCTCGCCCTCGGTGCACTGTACGTCCGCAGTGGCCGCGAGGTGTCCCTGCATGTTCATGTAGCGCACGATGTCGCGCGTTACCGACACCAGGCTCTCCTCGGTGTTCTTGACGCGCGAGCCGACACTCAGGTGCGCCGCCGAGAGGATATTGTCCTCGCTGAATTCGTCTATCCCATTGATCTCGAACTCGATGAAGGTCGACTGCTCTGCAAGAATAGTGTAAGTCAGGTCGGAGCTAACGATGTTGTTCCTCTGGTTGCTGATGTTCTGGACGAAGCCGTTGATGCTGAGTGTTGGCGAGAGGTTGTAGACGACGCCCGCCCGCGAACTCTGCACGGTGCCCATTAGGCTCTCCCCCACTAGGTCAAGGCGCGACGAGAGGTTCTTCTTCGTCACGACTGAGGGCTCAATCGAGCCAGTCCAGGGGTTGTACGCTGGCTCAAACGAGAGCACGTCGATCTTAGAGAGGCTGCTGAAGAAGGAGCCGATGCTGCCGAATGAGGATTTTGAGAAGAAGAAACGGTCGTCTTCTCGCATCGGGCCGGAGAAGCGATTCACCATGTTACGTCCCGTCAGCGAACGGCTGGAGGTGAGCAGCACGAGAATTTCGTCCTGTGAGAGAGCTCGATCGGAGGAGAGGATGATGCGTGGTGAGGTGAGGGGACCCTCCGCTTCCAGGATGACAAGAATCGTGTCTCCTGTCGGGGTGCGCACGTTTCCTTCGCTTGAGATCGAGAGCTGCGGCGTGAGGTTTCCTGGCTTGAAGGCGATCTCGCCTGAGGTGATGTCGAAGCGGTTCCCCTTGAGGCCGACCCAGCCGCTCAGGATTTCCATCTTGCCGTCGAGAGCTGGCTCAGAGATGGAGCGCGTGGCACGGATGTCGGCGTTTAGCTCAGCGCTGAAGAACGGGGTCAGGACGAAGATGTTGCGTGGGGCGTGGATACGCACATCCAGATCGAGATCCATCGGCTTCGATGATGACGAAGCCTGCTGCTTGATGCGGCTCGGAAGGAAGTAGCCGGAGATGGCGTTCACGATGATCTTGTTGAGGTTGAACTCCTTCTTTACCTCGGCGAAGTTGATCGCGAGGTCGCCGCTCAAAGTTTGTCTTTGCTGCGGGCCGGTGCCGAGCTTGAAGTCCCCGGACACGGTGATTGAAGCGTCGGGTATCGGCTCAATTGTGACCTGGTTTAGGCGTGCAGTGAGTGAGGAGTTCTCGGGGTTAGCCGGCAAGACCGTGCCGCTCATCTCAAAGGAGCCCGAGTTCACCGATCCAGTGAGCTTCTCAAAAGATATCCCCTTGCCGTTCAAGGTGAAGTTGCCAGCCACCTTGTGAGCCTCCACATCTGGCTCATGAATTCCGAACTCCCCGCCTGAAAGCTCGGCAGAGCCATGAAAGGACGGGTCATCGAGTGGTCCTTTGAGCGCGACCTTGGTTACGAGCAGGCCGCGCAGGTTGTCGAGCGCGGGCATGAGGGGCAGGAGCGAGCTTAGGTAGAGGCCACCGTCGAGGGAGAGGTTGAAGCCCTTGGCGATGCCGACTTCGCCGTTAAGCGTCATGGTCGACGCGTTGCCGCTTAGCTTTAGTTGGTTGAGCTTCAGCGCGCCCCCCACGATTGGCAAGTTAGAGCGCTGAGGCAGGGAGAGCACGTACGGAGCGCAGCCTACCTGTATCTCTTCGGCCGCAATTGAGCCTGTTCCCTCAAGGGGCTTGGCGAGCTGGAATGAGTAGTCGAGCGAGGCGTTGATCGAGCCGCAATCTCCGCCCTGCACCATGACCGAGAGAGGGACCCCGGGAAGCGCCACGTTGAGCCGTCCGCTGCTTGAGCCGGCCAGGTCTACGCGCAGATTTGCGTTCCCCTTGTAAACTGAGCCGGGGAGCGACACGGTAAGAACGCCGTCCTTTAGGACGCTCTTGCCGTTCATGGTCATTCCCTGTGGTGTCGAAGGGAAGCTGACTGAGGTTTCACCCTCCATCTTGAGTTTTGCAAGGTCGAGGGGGCCGCGAAGCGAGAGGTCTGCCGTGACTGCCACTGGGCTGAGCGCGCCGCCCTCCGAGGGCTTCGTCGAGAGGTAGCGGTAGTTGGACAGGGTTAAGTTTCCTCTCGAGAGCAGCGGCTCGCTGCCGCTGAGGTCGATTGCTCCGCGCCACTTGAGGGAGCCCTGGCGAGAGTTGCTGATATCGGCTGCTACATCGAGAGAGTCTCCTTTGATGGTGATGGAGAGGGTAGAGGGACCGAGCGATGTTCCCTGCAGCAGCAGATCCTGTGCGCGCACCGCGAGCTTTGTGACGGTGTCGTCGCCATCCGGGGAGATCTCAACTCTGGCTGATGCTTTCGTCAGATCGAAGGGGCCGAAGTTGAACTCAGGAAGCTCGACGCTGAAACCTGCACGCAGCCCCTCATCGGAGAAGGTGAGGGGCACAGTGCCCTTGAGGCTTGAGCCGGCCGCAGAGCCGATGATGTTGCTCAGCGTTACCACGGGGTCACCGTGGTTGACGTCAACCGAGAGGTCGGCGCCAAAAGACTCAAGCGCCAGCGGCTTGGCATTCGGGAACGCAAGCGTCAGGGGCGCATCCGGCTTGGCGCGCAGTGGGCCCTGGAAGGTTGGGCTGCCGAGCGTGCCAGCCACAGCGGTTTTCGCCTCGAATGAGCCGAGCAGCCAGTCCGGCAGCCCGATGTAGTCTGGGGTGAGCTCGAAGCCTGCTTCGCCTCTGCACTGGTCGCCATGATCGGTGTCGACTGCCATTTGGATCGATGCGCGCGATGAGTTTCGCCCAACCTCGACCCGATCGAAAAGCACCCGAGTATCCTCGATCTTTACGGCGGCAGAGAGGCTTCCGAGCAGCAGCTCCGAATCGACGTTCTGTGAACCAGGTAAGAAGGAGCGGTACCGTAGGTCGCCGACGCGTGGTTTGAGCAGGTACTCTTCGCCCTCTCGCTTGAGGTCCATTGAGGTGTTGAGGAAGAGCATCTCGCTCTCGCCGAGCGGCTCGCGCAGCAGGGTGTTCTCAACTCTCAGGGTGTTGAGGATGGCGCGCCAGCGGTCAGGATCCTGCTGCTCGGGTGGCAGAGGCTTTGTGAGCTGGTCGATAAAGCGGAACATGACCGAGTCAGGCCCTACTCCGTCTGCTGTGCCCCCCGAGAGGGTCAGGTTTTCTAGGTAAACCCGCTTTTCGCGAATCTCGCTGATATCGACGTCGGTTGAGATTTCGTCGAACCAGAGTCGGGGAACTCCTTTCTCAACGATACGAACGTTAGTGGCGCGCCCCTTGAGCCGCAGGAAGGACAGCGAGAAAGAATCGAAGACGAGCTTGCAGTCGCACGACGCCTCGACCTCTGAGTCGAGCGAATCGACGATCTCTTGAACGAGGTAGTACTTGATGCCGACAACGCCGCACCCGAGCACGAGTCCGAAGAAGAGCCCAAACAGAGCTAGCGTTGTTCCCTTGATGCGCTTCATGTGCGGGGCGGGGCCTTCTCTTCCGTGCGGGAAGAGCAAGTAATAAAGAACAGAAGGTAAACCGTTACCAGACTTGTGTAAACACTGAACTTTTTCAGCGGGTTAGCGGAGCGTGAAAGGGGCTCGGAGCTAATGCCGACTCTCGCTCTCGCCTTCGGCATAACACCGCGCGGTTAGCTGACCCGCGCGGCTTGGCTCCAGGGCGGTCTTTTGTTTGCACATTCTCAGTTACACGACTGAACAAAGAGGGCAGAGAGAGCAGTGAGAGGCTAGAGGGAGCGGGGTAGATTAGGGTCCTCTTCCTCGCCGTTCTCTTTGTGCACATATCCCGGTCGACTTAATTGAACAAAGAGTGCAGCGAGGGCAGCGAGAGGCTTGAGGCAGCAGGGTGTATTAAGAGATTAAAATCCCTCCCCCCTCGCCGTTCTCTTTGTGAACATATCCCGGTCGACACAATTGAACAAAGAGAGCAGCGAGGGCAGTGAGGATTTTGACCTAGCAGGGTGCCCTTAGAGATTAAAATTCTTCCCCCTCGCCGTTCTCTTTGTGAACATAATCCCGGTCGACACAATTGAACAAAGACGGCAGCGAGAGGCTTGAGCCAGCAGGGTGCATGTAGAGATTAAAATCCCTCTTCCTCGCCGTTTTAACCGCTCTCTTTGTGAGCAGGTCCCCACAAAATATTTCGGCTCTTTTTGGAATCGGGTGGGCGAGAAAGTGCACAGGGACAAGGTAGATCGACCCGTACATCGCCCCTTTCGGCCCACCCCTCCACAGGCTTCCCATGATGCTAGAGTTCACGTGGCTCGCAGGTGGATTGCTCGGGGCCGGAACCGGCGCCGTTCCCGGTGCCGTGCCCGGGTAAAGTGTCTCGGCGTAAGCTTCACTAGCCGGGAGCGCCCAGAGTAGCGGCTCGATTTCACGCGGAGCCGAGATGCTGAACGAAGAATTATCTGCCGAGCAGAAAGAGGGATGGCACCTTGGGCAGGTTTGGGGCAATTTTTCGCCACTCGGCTACCGAGCGAGTTTGGATTAGTTCTTCTGGGGCGGACAGGTTCGATGCAATGCAGAGCATGGTTTCAGGCCGGCAGGCAGTCAGGATCTCTTGCAGTAAGCGCTGGTTGCGGTACGGCGTCTCCATCACGATCTGGGTTTCTCCTGAGCGGAGAGCCTCGCCCTCAAGCGCGCGCAGCTCGGCGCGCCGATCCTCGTCCGCTACTGGCAGGTACCCAACGAAACGCCAACGCTGCCCGCTCAGCCCAGATGCCATGAGTGCGAGAATCATTGAGCAGGGACCCACAAGCGGGATGACCCGAGCTCCCAGATCGTGGGCACGGCGCACAACATCCGAGCCTGGGTCGGCGATTGCGGGACATCCGGCTTCAGAGATGATTCCAACGTCGAGCCCGGCCACGAGCGGCTCTAGGAGGCGCGGCAGTTCGCTGGCTGCGGTGTGCTCGCTCAGCCGCTCAAGGGAGAGCGCTCTGAGGTTGCAGTCAGGCAGCAGCGTCTTAATGAAGTGCCGCGCGCTCTTCTCGTCTTCCACCAGGAAGTGCGTGAGGCGCGAGACTGTTTGGGCAACGATTGCTGGGAGCGATGCATCGACCGCAGCCTCGCCGAGCAGGCTGGGGATGAGGTACAGGCTGCCAGGGGAGGGAGTCACGGTTACTTCCGGATCTCGACGTCGGCGGTGTGCTTCCAGGCGTGGTAGGAGCTGCGCACGAACGGTCCGGACTCAACGAACTTGAAGCCGCGCTTCATACCCTCAGCTTCGTACTCCTTGAACTCCTCGGGAGTGATGAAGGCGCGCACGGGGAGCTGCTTCTGGGTTGGCCGCAGGTACTGGCCGATCGTCATGACGTCAATCCCTACGGCTCGCATGTCATCCATAACACCGAGGACCTCCTCGCGGCTCTCGCCGAGGCCCACCATGATGCCAGACTTGGTCACAACGCCCGGATCGATCTCTTTGGCCCAGCGGTGAATCGAGAGCGAGCGCACGTATCCTGCTCCTGGGCGCACCTTCTTGTAGAGGCGCGGGACGGTCTCGATGTTGTGGTTGAGCACATCGATCTTCGAGGCCAAGATAGTCTCTAAGTCCTTGCGCGAGCCTTTGAGGTCAGGGATGAGCAGCTCGACTTTGCAGTCAGGCGCGTACTTGCGCACTGCAGAGACGGTCCTGTTGAAGTGCCCCGCGCCGTTGTCGGCGACGTCGTCACGGTCGACAGAGGTAATGACTGCGTGCTTGAGGCCTAACGACTTCACCGCGAGTCCAACCCGGTCGGGTTCGTTAGGGTCGAGTGCCACGAGGGTCTCGGAGCTGCCCTTTTTTACTGAGCAGAAGTGGCACTTTCGCGTGCAGAGCTCGCCCATAATCATGAACGTGGCTGTGTGGTGCGACCAGCACTCCCCGATGTTTGGGCACTGCGCCTCTTCGCAGACGGTGTGGAGCTTGAGGTCCTTTACGATCTTGCGCGTTTCAAGGTACTCGGGCGAGCCCGGAGCACGCACCTTGAGCCACGAGGGCTTCACGATCGTCGTAGCGTTGCGGGGGACCTCAACAGACATGCGGCTCCTCGGTTAGGCCATCAGGAGGGCAGGGATCTCAAGAGCCTCCTTGAAGTGCTTGAGGAAGGTGCTCGCCATGACACCGTCGATGATGCGGTGGTCTACCGACACCGTCGCCTTCATCACGGAGCCGACAACGATCTGCCCCTTCTGCACAACAGGCTGCTCCTTGACGGCGCTAACCGCCAGGATCCCTCCCTGTCCAGGATTGATGATCGCCGTAAAGTTCTCAACATCAAACATCCCCATGTTGGAGATGCTAAACGTTCCACCGGAAAGGTCGCTTGAGCTAGGACGACCAGCTCGGGCGCGCTCAATTGCGGCGCGGGCTTCAAACACGACGTCGCGCAGCGCCATCGTGTCGACTTCCTTGAGCACTGGGATGATAAGCCCATCGTCGAGGGCGGTGATGATGCCGATGTTGATCTGGCCGGGCTGGTAAACCTGCCCGTCCTTCATGGCGGCGTTAACTCGCGGCTCATGCTTGAGGCCGTACGCGACGGCCTTAATGACGAGGTGGTTGACGCTAATGCCCTTGAACTCAGGCTTCTCCTTAAGCACCTCACGCAGCCTGAGCGCCTCACCCATGTTAACCGACGTCGTGCAGTAGAAGTGAGGAGCTGTTGTTACGCTCTCCTGCATGCGGCGAGCGATCGTCTCGCGCATGCGCGAGAGCGGAGTCAGTGTGCCTGTTGCCGGGATCGCCGCACGGGCTGGCGCCTGATTGGCAGGGGTCGTGGAGAATGGCTGTGGAGCTGGGGGCGCGTGCATCGCTGGGGCAGCGGAGCCGCCAGCAGCAGCCTCCACGTCGCGCCGCACGATGCGCCCGTTAGGGCCCGAGCCGCGCACAGAGGCGAGGTTTACCTGGAGATCTTCCGCGACTTTCTTCGCGAGCGGGCTGGCTTTAATCCTGTCACTGCCTGACACGAGGGTCATTGGCGTTGAGGCTGGTGCCGCAACAGGTGCTGCCACTGGAGCCGGGCGAGCGGCTTGTGGAGCCGGCGCTGCTGCTGGAGCTGCCTTTGGCGCGGAGGAAGCTGCAACTGACTCACCAGCCGCACCTATTACTGCAATCACTTCGCCGACTTTGGCATTCGTCCCCGCTGGCGTTGCGATCTTTAGCAGCACACCGTTGAAGAACGATTCGATCTCAAGGTTCGCCTTGTCGGTCTCGACTTCGGCCAGTATGTCGCCGCGCTTAACTTGGTCACCTTCGTTCTTTTTCCAGGTGAGGATCTTTCCCGAGCTCATCGTGTCGCTCAGCTGGGGCATCTTGACTTCGGTCGCCATAGTGAATTCCTTGCAGTTGTCTCGGAGTGGATCGTGCCATCCCTTCGATTAGGGAGAGGCGAGTTTATAGTCCGAAACGAGGTTGACTGACAAACCGTCTCGAACCACCACAACACGGGTTGAAACTTCGCTCTGATGCGGGTACATACAGGGTCCCTCGCCACACAGCGGGAACTTCTTGACGGCGTATCCTACAACCCTACGCATCAGGAATAAACTGAGCCACAAGTAATTGAAATTACTGGTAATCGCGACAGGGTGGTGAGTCTCGCGAGTGGGGATTGTGTGGCGCGTGGGGAGCAGGGAACTGTCTCGCACGTGTTGCGTAGTAGGTCACTCAAGAGCAGCTCCTTTTTTGAAGTAAGTTTCGCAGTATCAAGGTCGTCCTCAGATGAGCGTTGTTGAGAAGGAGTCCCCGATTGACGAGGGGACGGAAAGTGCCCAACTAGACACTGGTTCTCCGCTCAAGGTCTCACGCACAGTTGTTGCCGGCATGGCAGCTGCCTCTACTACCAACGGAAAACACTCCCGTCCTGTGCTGTACCGCGAGCCGCGAGGAGCAACGCCCGCAGAGATCAGAGCCTTCGTTGTGGCGCGTTCAGACGCCCTACAACTCTTTGTTGCTCCGCTTGAAGAAGCGCTACGCAAGGCAGCCAGGCTGCGAGTGCGGCCGGTGAGCGGCACGCGCAAGGCAGTTCTTAAAGTTTCTGAGCTTGTTCTCGGAGTAATCCGCCGAATCGCGCACCGCGAAACTGGGGTGTACTCGATGGAGCCGAACGTGGCGCTGCTTCTGAGCTCGCTCTGTGCCGGCTCAGTTGAAGGGGCGATCGTTTCTGGGCTCGTGCGACGTGCTCAGCAGGTGCAGGATGCAGCCGGGATAGAGACGGTGGAGAGCGCCTCGCAGCGCCACGCTACAGCACCCGGTCCTCTCAGCGAGTACGATGTGGGGCGGGAGCTTGACGAGCTTACGATGTTGCTCAAGTGGTACGTCAAGCGCAAGTCGAGCCTCACGGGGCTTGAGGTGCACCATTCCCGCAAAGCGGACCTCGCGTCGGACGCGGTGCTGCCGTCAGGCGAGGAAGACAACGCGATCTTCTCGTTTGAGGTGATGCACGACCACCAAGTTTTTGCGTCGAAGGGGTGCTTCGTCTCGTGCGGGCTCCGGCTCGTCGGCCACGATGGGCAGCCGCTGTGGCTGCGCGTCTCAGTTCGTGCAGGGGGTGAGGCTGTGCGCGCGCGACCTGGCTGGTCGAGCTGGACTGACCCAGGCGGCGAAGGCGCGGCCGCAGACGACGCACGGTTTTGCTCCCTTGTCCCGATTCGTCCGAACGCGCAGCGACTGATTATCGACGACATCCGCGCATTCGTTCCGTACGCGGCGCTCGATCTGCCCGCAGGGCGCAGCGATATCCAGCTCCATGTTGCGGTGATCGACGATGACGGGCAGGAGCTGCTTTCGGCATCCAAGCCGGAGAGCATCTGCGTTCCGCCGCACGAGGCGCTGGCGAGCGGTGTTCCGGCTCCTCACTCGATCGGCATGTGGCCGCACGATGTTGTCTCAGGAGACAGGATATCCGACCTGCGCGTCGCCTCGGGCCACAAGGTGGTTGCTGGTTGGGAGCGTCATACGGTTTCGGCCCAGTTCGACCTCTCACTCTTCATGCATGCAGGCGAAAGTGTGCTCCTTGAGTGCCGCTTCGTAGATTCAAAAGGCAACGTAGTCGAGCTTTCCTCCCTCGGAATACCGTACGTCGCTGCTGAGTTGGGGGGAGCAGTTGAGTCAGTCTCTTCGTACCGCTACCGCCGGGTGCTGCACCCGCGCGGAGCTTGGGCGGTGTACCGTGGTTTGTGTGTCGATATTCCGGTTGAGTTCCTGCTGCTTCAGCCAGGCACGCACGCGCTCACCTGCGAAGTTGTGGTCGTTTCCTCGGATGACCGGATTCTGTGCGGCGATATCGGGCTCGTAACAGTGCAGGTGCCCGGTCGCGTAGTGGAGCCAGAGCAGGAAGGGGAGCGAGCGAAAGATATTGGCATCGAGCTCCGCACTCTTGAGGTTGATCCGGCCTGGAGCTTCGGTGGAGAGGAGAGCGTGCGAGTTGAGGCTGTCTTCGCGCCGACAAACACATCGCGCCACATCGCTGACCTTGCGTCGGGTCGGGTAGGAGAGCTCTTTAAGCCCTACCGAGTAGAGATCTCGATAGAGCGTGAGGACGGCCATCTGCTGTTGCAAGCCTTCTCAGATCCGCTCGGCATGGGATTCAAGCCTGTGACCCGCGGCGTGTGCGTTGAGAGCTCATCTGGATTTTCAAGCCACGCGATTGCCGCCAACTTTGGCAAGGATGAGATCCTCGGGTGGTCGCTCTCGCCGGACGGCGGCCGAGGCCTTCAGAAGGTTGCGCTCGTTGCGCGTGTGCGCGTGCTCTCGTTAACAGGGGAGGAACTGGTTGCACAGAACCGAGACTTCTTTATCAAGCCCCCATCGGGAAATGAGCCGAAAGTTGTTGATGTCGGCGCCCCGACGCCGTGTGTCACCGACGCTGTCGCGTCGCTCATTCCGCAGACGAGCCGTATCGCCTGCAGCGTTGCGGTCAACATCCCGCGCGGCCGGGCACTGGAGCAGGGGCTTCAGCTTTCCTGCGCATTGCATGCGGCAGGGAAGAAGCCCGTCGAGGCCTTCCGCCGAAACCTCGGAACGGCGCAGCGTGCAGCCTGGGCGCGTCAGCAAGTTGGTCTCGGCCACACGGTGTGTGAATTCGAGTGTGATGCTGGCAGCGAGAGTGCCGATGGCCTTACGCTCTCGGTGAGCCTGCTCTCTGCCTCGGGAGAGATCCTCAGCTCTGTTCGACAGCCGGTGCGCTGTGCGAGTGTTCTGCTCGGCTCAGGCAGCGGTCCGGATGGCATGGGGGCAGATAGCGAAGTGCACGATCAGGCTGGCTCCGAGGCGCAGCGCTCATCACGCCGCAGCATCTTCTCTTGGTTCAAGAGCTAGTGCTGCTCCCAAAAAGTTTGTTCAGCTTGATTCCGTGTAAGGCAGCCCTAGGGCTGTTTACTGTAGATAGGGTTAGAGCCTCGCTCGGGAGTTCCGCTGAGCGCTGCGGAGCCGCAGCCGGAACCGGAACTGGAACCGTTGCCGAGGCCGCTCCCGGTTAGTGGGGCGCACACGGCACCGTCTCCAAACAGCCCACCCGCGGGTCACTGTAACCCTCGCGCTGCCTTAAGATTGATCCGAGCGCTTAGGCCGAGGCTTCGCAAAGTAGAGTGCTCCGGCAATCACGAACCCGACCACGAGCAGCTCGATCCCGAATCCGATAAAGGCGCGAGTTCCCGAGACACAGAAGCCGGGCTCAAGATCGCATACGTCCATGCCACCCCTGGTGTACGAGGGCACTTGCGGCGCCGAAGCCCCGTACCAGACCAGAAAGCTGCCGGGGGCCAAAGAGAAGAAGAGATCTCCGAGCCATGTGCAGAGAAACCCGCACGATTGGAACGCGCGACCTCGGAGCCGAGACCAGATCCTGACAGAGACGAGCCAAGTTGCGAACATCCCCCACGTAACACGTTCGTAGTTAATCTCGGGTGTCCAGCCGGTGCTGAGCGCCCACACGGCGAAGGCCGCAAGTGTGGCAAGAATAATAGTTGGAGCCTTTGGCATGGCAGCTTTTCTCGCTAGCAGGATCTCGGACACGCGCGGCAGAGCACACCAGCTGACACAGACATCCCTATCATAGGGCGCTGCTTTTCGCAGGAGGAAATGCAGCTCTGTCAGCCGGCTTGGAAGTCCTCACCTCCCCCTGGGTGGGGGCTCCGTAGCCTCTGCTTGGTGTGCTTCCTCCGGCACAGGAAAGAGCCCTGGATTCATCGCTCGTAGGTAGGAGTAAAAGAGCCCCTTATCACAACGAAGGCACGACCCATAGTCGACGAGCACAATCGGCACGCTGAGGCGGCAGCGCTTGCAGTGTCCGAGAAAGAGCCGTTTATCCGGCCTGAGCATCGCGAGGAACGCGAGGCAGGTGACGAAGTACGGCAGGCGCGGCAAAAAGTCGCCCGGATCGGCAGCGAGCAGTACGCCGCAAAACCCGATCGCCCGCGCAGCTGCGAGTGGAATGACGTTGAGGGTCACGAGCTGCGTCTCCCAGCGCTCGATCTGGATCCAGGGATTCTCTTGCATGAGAGAGGACTCAAGCCGCTGCTCGGAGACTGCTTTGCGGAAATTTTTTGACAGCACGGCTCCTAGCACGAGCAGCACCGCGAGGAAGACGAAGAGGTTGAGTGAGGCTGCCACAAAGATCTTCGGAAGCAGGCCAGCCGAAACAGCGAAGAGGATAAGGGCGTAGGCGGCCTTCGACGGGCTCTTGAGCGACTCCTGGTTAAAGAGCCTGAGGCGAGAGATCGTTTTCTGTATCCGGCCTTGCGCCAGGCAGGGCAGCAGTATCAGTCCAAGCGCCGCAGCAACGGCGAGTGCGACCTCGGGCGGAACGCGGGGCGTAACAACGTACGGCAGGAGTGGGTCGAGCAGCGCCGACGCGAAAATGATGTTCCAGTACCGGCTCAGTCGGCTGTAGGGACCAACCCTGGTGCGCTTCTGGGTTCCGCTTGAGTTAATTTTTCTTCGTAGTAGTGTCACCACTGTGGACGGAAACCTCAAAAAACGCGCCGCTGCGAGCGGGGCACCTGGAGACGGGCCTGAGTACCTTTCGGTCTCCGACGTCACCCGTCTCTTCAACGATATACTTGAGATCAACTTCCCGCAGCTTCTTTTTCGGGGTGAGATCTCGCAAATCACTGTAGCGCAGAGCGGCCACATCTACTTTTCGCTCAAGGACGAGGGGGCCCAGGTGTCGTGCGTGATGTGGGCGGGGACAGCCCGTACGCTTCGGTTTCGTCCAGCGGTGGGGCTTGTTGTGCGCTGTCACGGGCGGCCGAACGTCTACCCAGCCTCGGGCCGGCTGCAGGTCGTTGTCAGCCGCATGGTGGAGGACGGAGAGGGCGACCTGCAACGCAAGTTCCTTGAGCTCAAGGCGCGCCTTGAGCGGGACGGGTTCTTCGCTCCAGAGCGCAAGCGGCCGATTCCGTTCCTTCCTAAGGCTGTCGGCATCGTCACCTCAAAAACGGGCGCTGTGATTCACGACATGATGGTGAAGATCCGCGAGCGTTTTCCCTCGATGCCGGTCTACCTCGCTGACACGCGGGTGCAGGGTGATGGTGCTGCGGCTGAGATAGCTGAGGCGTTGCGCAGGATGGACAGCTCAGGGCTAGTCGATGTGATCATTGTGGCCCGAGGGGGTGGTTCGCTGGAGGATCTGTGGGCCTTCAACGAAGAGGAGCTGGTGAAGGCGGTATTTGCTTGCCGCACGCCTGTGATCTCGGGGGTTGGACACGAGGTTGACACAACGCTGTGCGATTTCGTCGCGGATATGCGGGCGCCGACTCCCACCGCGGCGGCAGAGATGGCTGTGCCGAAGGCAAGCGACCTCATGCTGCGCGTAGCAGAGCTTGAGCGGCGGCTTCAAGACACCGATCGATGGCTTCAGCCGCGCGCGCAGCGTGTAGATGAGCTTGCTGGGCGGCTCGGCGCGAGGGTAAGCGGTGTGTTGGCAGAGGCGCGGCTGCACGTGAAGTCTGCAGAGTCTGGCCTAGCCAGAATCCGGCCAGACCGAGTTGTTGAGAACCTCTCAGCTAAGGTGCAAGGCCTTCGGGACAGGCTTGTTCAAGCGGGCAGAAGCTCGGCTCAACTCAGCACTCGCGGCGTTGATACGCTGGCAACGAGGCTTTCAGCGGCGAGTCGCCGCCGAGTGGAGACCCTCACCGCGACAGTTGAGCACCTCGGGCTCCGGCTCGAATCGCTCAGCCCTCAGCGCGTTCTAGAGCGCGGGTACAGTATCGTATCTTCGTCGGGGCGCCACGTGCGCTCGGTTGGCGACGTTGCGGTCGGTGCGCCGCTCGAAGTTGCGGTTTCTGATGGCGTGATTTCAGGAAACATTGAGGAGATTTCAAAGGAGTCAAAATGGCAAAGACGGTAGGATCATCGAAGGAAGTGACGCTTGAGTCGGTTTTGGCGGGCGAGGTAGCCGACGAGCAACTCAAAGCGCTCTCTTTTGAGCAGTCGCTCAAGCTCTTGGAACAGGTAGTGGCAGCAGTCGAGAACGGCAGCCTGCCGCTCGATGGCGCTATCGGCGCCTACGAGAAGGGGAGCGTGCTCGTGCAGCACTTGCGGAAGCTGCTCTCGGGTGCCGAGGAGAAGCTGCGCACTCTGAGCGCGGGGGAGTAAAGGGCCTCCGGGTGCTCTGAAGAAGGTGGCGTACCATCTCAAGGAGCTTGTAGCAGAGCGTTTCTTCGCTTCACACTCTCCTTGTCTTTATTCTTGTCATCCTCCTGCACCTGCACCACATTCCTCGCTCCTGTTCAGGTGTCTCCAAATGCCTCGTGCAGACAAACCGCAGAAACTTATTGTTCACGATGAGGAGCCCGGTGCAGGTCAAAGAGGGTGAGTAGGATCCGGAGAGAGGTTCGCGGTGTTTACTACACCAAAAGGCCCGGCCCATTTGGGTTTCGTGCGCTAGGTAGCGTATCCTGCTTGGAATTGGACATCGGGGCAGTGTGCAGGATACGAGTTCCACAAAACAGCTACAGGTAGTTTGGTTCAAGCGCGATCTGCGTGTGTCCGACCACGCAGCGCTTGCGTCGGCAGCAGCGGTCGGACCAACCCTTCCTCTGTATGTCTTTGAGCCAGAGTTATGGCGATCCCCGGACATGAGCTCCCGACACCGCTGGTGGGTGACTGAGTCTGTGCGGGAGCTGCGCGATGCTCTTGCTGCGCTCGGGCAGCCTCTAGTCGTGCGAACGGGAGAGGCGGTTGAGGTGCTTGAGGACCTGCGGCAGCGCCTGGGTACCTTCGTTCTCTGGTCGCACGAAGAGACGGGGAACGGGCAGACCTTCAGCCGAGACCGAAAGGTGCTCGCCTGGTGCCGAGAGCAGGGAATCCTTTGGAATGAGTGCCGACAGAACGGGGTGATCCGACGCCTGAAGAGCCGCGACCGTTGGAGCCAGCGTTGGGAGGAAACGATGGCGACAGCCCTGAGTCCCACCCCGAATCGGCTACGGCCTGTTTCGATCGAGTGTGGCAGCATCCCGAAACCTCCGGTCGACTTTGCTCCCTCTGCCTTGCACCAGCTCCCCGGAGAGCGAGCCGCTGCAAGCTGCTTACGCTCTTTTCTGTTTCAGCGCGGTGAGCGCTACTCCGGCGGGATTTCGAGCCCGGTCACCGCGGCACAGTTCGGCTCGCGCCTTAGCCCGTACCTGGCGTGGGGAAATATCTCGATGCGACAAGTCGTTCAGGCGACTCGCACTCGACAGATCGAGCTTAGGGCTGCGCCTCCGCTGGAGCGTGGCGGATGGCTGCGTTCGCTGCGAGCTTTTGATTCGCGGCTACACTGGCACTGCCACTTCATCCAGAAGCTCGAAAGCGAGCCAGAGATTGAGCACGAGTGCTTTGTGCGCGCTCTGAACGAGGTCAGAGGAAGGACGGGCAACGAGCTGTACCTAAAGGCATGGTGTGAGGGAAAAACTGGATATCCGTTCGTTGACGCCTGCATGCGCTATCTGCTTGCTACTGGCTGGATCAACTTTCGGATGCGGGCCATGCTGGTCAGCTTCGCCGCGTATGACCTCTTCCTCGATTGGCGCCTCTTTGCACACTTTCTCGCGCAGCAGTTCCTCGATTACGAGCCGGGTATTCACTACTCCCAGATTCAGATGCAGTCGGGGACGACGGGCATCAACACAATTAGAATCTACGATCCGGTCAAGCAGGGGTTTGACCACGACCAATCCGGAGACTTTGTGCGCCAGTGGGTGCCCGAGCTCGCGCAGATCCCAGGCAACCTCGTCCACACTCCGTGGAAGCTCTCTCCGCTGGAGCGGAGCGAGTTAGGCTACCTACCCGGGCGCGAATACCCGGAGCGGATTGTCGATCATCGAGAGGCGGTGCAGCACGCGAAAGTAACCCTTACGACCTTTCGAAAGAAAGCTGAGGCCAAAGAGGGAGCCCAAGGGGTCCTTCGCAGGCACGGCAGCCGCGCGCGTTCAGGGCAGCGTAGGCGCGGAGAGCCCAGGCGTTCCGCGCGCCAGTCTCAAGAACGGAATCAGCTGGCCCTCTTTGGGGGAATGGAGGAATGAAGAAAAGCGAGCTTTCGGTCACAAAGGATGACGTGGCTAGGCTGGTGCGAGGCAAGCCCTCAAAGAGCCGCTGCGGCAGCCGGCAGATCCGCCATCGGTTGCGGCTCGACGAGCTGGAGCGCCTAGCTGTAGCTCGGGGGCGAGGCTACTTGCTGGTGAATCCCTCGACGCGGACGGCGCTCAAGAACGCCTGGTTCATGGACTGTGTTGCGGCGTCGCGGCCGTGCTTCTACGTAGAGCACACCGAGTCGGGCTACTGCCTATCCGGACTAGAGGATGGAGAGGCGGTACAAGCCGAGACTTTCCCGGTTTTCAGCGAAGAGATCTTTTCGGCCTGGTTGGGGAGAAACAAGGGAGCGTCATAGCCCCCGCATCTTCTCAAGCCTTCCTCGGCACTCGAGACAGATCGAAATCCGGCGGTGGCGGTGAGTCAGGATTCAGCCACTGAATAACTGCCGCCCAGCCGGCACTCTCCTCGTCGTGGGGCAGGTAGCCGCGTATCGCAGTGATGGCGTCCCACCCATCGTGCAGGTGAGCAGTGAGCACGGGGTCAGAGATCTCGGCGCGCTTCACGCGCAGGATGTAGTCGTCTGGATTAACAGACCCTGCTACGCCGCCGTAGCCAGGCATGCGGCTGCCACCAACCATTCGCCACAAGCCCTTCTCGCGAACCAGCCCCCGTGTTGCTTCGGTCAATGCGCGACCGAGGCCATGGTGTTGGTGCCCCGGATGAACGAAGAGATCTGCTCCGTAGAGTGTGTGCCCTGTGGGGTCGTGATCGGCGAAGGATC
The DNA here is from genome assembly GCA_964413875.1 of uncultured Bdellovibrionales bacterium. Lineage (GTDB taxonomy): Bacteria > Bdellovibrionota_C > UBA2361 > UBA2361 > OMII01 > OMII01. Next base: position 680 of record CAYPUA010000023.1, on the reverse strand, counting down.
CGCCCGCTGTGAGAGTGTCCCAGGAGTCGTCGACATGGAAGTGGAGCATGTTCACCATGAGCGTGAAGTGCGCCCCGGCGACAGCACCTGAAGGGGTGTGCTCAACCACGAACTGCCCGTCAGGAAAGAGCTGGTGGTGTGCGCGCAGCTCCTCCTCGGTGTACGGGCGCTCGGTTGGGTAGACCGTCGCGCAGATAGCCGAGATCTCCGCTTGGTCCGAATCGCGCATCAGCCGAATGGTGTAATCGGTAGGAAGGTGCTGTTGGGCTTGCTGCATATTTGTATTGATCCAGAGACGTTTGCCGAGCTTAACGCCCCCGATGTTCCCCCAAGCCTCACTGGTAAGTCTAGCCGCTTCCAGCTCCAACCTCAGCAGCAAGCGCCCCACCGCCACGACCGGAGCGCCGAGCGCGAAGAAAGCCACGGGGCGAAGCCCCTTGGCAAAAGCGCCGAGCGGGATAAGCAGCGCCCCTTGGCCGGAGCGCCGAGCGCGAAGAAAGCCACGGGGTGAAGCCCCCGATCAGGGGGCGAGAGGGGCGAAGCCCCTTGGCCGGAGCGCCGAGCGCGACACCGAACGCCGAGCGAGAAGAAGCCACGGGGTGAAGCCCCCGATCAGGGGGCGAGAGGGGCGAAGCCCCTTGGCAAAAGCGCCGAGCGGGATAAGCAGCGCCCCTTGGCCG
>CAYPUA010000022.1:11986-57616 GCA_964413875.1 uncultured Bdellovibrionales bacterium | reverse complement strand
GGCCACTTCCGCGAGGAGCACCAGACAGAAGACGGCGAGGCGAAGCGCGACGACGCAGATTACTGCCACGTCTCCGTTTGGAGCTCCAAGCAGGGGGGCGGGCATGACATGTCGAAAGAGCCGCTAAATTTTGAGAACGCGCACCTGGCCACGCGCAGCTATAAGTAAGGAGAGCGAGAGATGAACCTGACTTTGTTTGTTTGGAGACAGGAGAGAGCTTCGGCGCCGGGCGCCTTCGCTGAGTACAAGCTTGACGGCGTGAGCGAGGATTCCTCGTTTCTCGAGATGCTCGACATGCTCAACGAGAAGCTGGTCGAAGCCGGTGAGCAGCCGATCTCCTTCGAGCACGACTGTCGCGAAGGTATCTGTGGCTCATGCTCGATGTCGATTAACGGCAGGCCGCACGGTCCAAAGAAGCTGACCACGGCGTGTCAGCTTCACATGCGCACCTTCAAGGATGGTGATGTGATCTACATCGAGCCCTTCAGGGCTGGCGCTTTCCCGGTCGTTAAGGACCTCGTAACTGATCGGTCGGCATTTGACCGGATCCAGCAGGCTGGTGGCTACGTGTCGGTGCAGACCGGAGCTGCGCCAGAGGCGAACTCCCTTCCGATCGAGAAAGACCTCGCCGATGAGGCCTTCGATGCGGCAGCATGCATTGGCTGTGGTGCTTGCGTTGCAGCCTGTCCGAACGGCTCCGCGATGCTCTTTACTGCCGCGAAGGTTACGCACCTCGGGCTCCTTCCGCAGGGGCAGCCCGAGCGCACCCAGCGCGTTCTTCACATGGTTCACCAGATGGACCAGGAGATGTTCGGAGGCTGCACCAACCACGGCGAGTGCCAAGAGGCATGTCCGAAGGGGATCAGCATTAAGTACATTGCGCAGCTTAACCGTGACTACATGGCGGCGACACTCAAGCGCGGGCGCTCGCTCAGAGGCAAGGTAAAGGCGCAGTAAAGCCGCGTTTTCGCCTCAGTTGCGTTGTCCCGATTAGCGCTTTGACGAGCCGTGCTGTGCGGGGGTATCCTTGCCCCGTCACGGAGGCGGTTATGAGGCGAAACAATTCTTTGGTCCTTGGGGGTGTAGCCTGTCTTTTTGGGCTGCTAGCGGTGGGCTGTGCGCCGAGCCTCGGCAGTGGCGTTCCGAACGGTGCCCCAGAGCCCGATCTGATCGGCGCGTGCAATCCGTTCCCTTGTATCCGCGCTTCCATAGGTGCGGTGCCCGAGCTCCCCTCGGACCTGTCACCCGCGCTGCGGGAGCTTGTTGAGCGTGAAGTGAAAGCGGCGTTGTACGCCCCGATCGACAGCGAAGATGCTCAGTCTACGAAAGATCTCCTCATGACCGAGCTTCAGACTCGCTACGATGAGGGGACCCAGCCGGGCATGAGTGACACCCTCGGTGACTGGGAGATAACGCGCTCAGCGACGGTGCTGTTTCAGAATGCGGATGTGATCTCCCTCGATATCCATAGCGAGGGCTTTCTCGGCGGCGCCCACGGCTTTAGTGAGCGGCGGCTCATGACCTTCGACGTCAAGAGTGGGAAGCGGCTCAAGATCGATGAGTTGGTCTCCCCCCATTCGCGCGCAATCTTCGAGAAGCTTGTCGAGACCGAGTTCCGGCGAGCCAGAGAGGTGCCATCAAGAGAGTCGCTATCTCAAGCAGGCTTCTTCGTAAAGCCGGGCGAGCCGATATTAGTACCGGACAATTTTGGAATTACCCCAGGCGGGCTCGTGATTCACTACAACCCGTACGAGATCGCTCCGTATGTGTACGGTGCTACCGAGATCGTAGTGCCCATGGAGGCCTTCAGAGGAGTTCTTAACGACGATCTAAAGTCGATCGTGGCCTCGCTCGGTTCGGCCGCCCCTAAGGCGTAGCAGTATGTACATCGTGAAGGGCAAGCCGGCGCTCGTTTTGGCGCCGATGGATGGCATTACAGATGCGCTGATGCGCAGGCTGCTCACTTCGCTCATGCCTTTCTCGTACTGCGTTACGGAGTTTCTCAGGATTTCAGCGCTGGTGCCCCCTGAGCATGTGTTCCGCAAAACTATGCCGGAGCTTGAGAAAGGCTCTCGCACAGCCAGCGGCGCTCCGGTTGAGCTACAGCTTTTGGGTGGCGATCCGGATCGTCTCGCGGATTCTGCCATTCGAGCTGTGGCGTGCGGCGCTCGGGGGATCGACCTTAACTTCGGTTGCCCTGCGCCGACGGTGAATCGGCACGACGGAGGAGCGACTCTCCTTAAATATCCCGAGCGCATCGAGGCGATCGTGCGTGCGGTTCGCTCAGTGGTGCCCGCAGGAATTCCGGTCTCAGCTAAGCTCCGTCTCGGATGGGATGATCCGAGCGCTATAGAGCGCAACGCCGAGCGCGCCGCCCGTGGAGGAGCGGCTTGGATAACGATTCACGGCCGGACGAAGATGCAGGGGTATACGCCGCCCGCTTACTGGGAGCCAATTGGCCGCGTTCGCGCGGCGCTCGATATCCCCGTAGTAGCGAATGGCGAGATCTGGAGCGTTGATGACTTGAGGCGCTGCCAAGATCAGAGCGGTTGTGAGCATTTTATGATCGGTCGGGGCGCTCTCTCGAACCTCACGCTCGCGCGAGACTGCGCGCTGTCGCTAGGGCTGTCGCCCGCAAGGGAGGGACTAGAAGCTGGCACTCTCGGCTGGCTCGGGATAATGCGTGTGTTAGACCGCCTCTCACGTGAGTTTGGTGAGGCTGACCGCAGGACCTGTGCCCGAATGAAGCAGTGGCTCAACTACGCCCACAAGCGCCGGTCAATCGACTGGTTTGACTCCGTGAAGCAGGCAAAGTGCTCACGAGACTTGCTGCTCCTCGTTGAGCGCGCGACAGCCGCGAGAGGCGAGCTGCCCCCAAATTACCAACCGTTCACGCCTGTCGGCGAGGAGTGCTCTCCGACCCAGCTTGCGTATGGATAAGCTCTTCGCGCTCACGAAGGAGCTTGCAGATCCTGCTGCATGGTCAGCGGGGGTTGAGCTATCGCGTAGCGCTGAGGTTGTAGAGTGGCGCCCGAGCCAGGATGGCGAGCGCTTCTTTCGGCTGATGACAGGGCCGCGAGATCCCGTGCGGTCGGTCGCGCTCTCAGACCAGAATGAAGCGTGGCAGTGTGATTGCACCCTCGGCGAGGACCCGTGTCGACACGTTATTGCTGCCGTGTTGTGCGCTCGACAGGGGCGGCTGGCATCACCCAATAGTGCCCGCAGCCACGGCGGGGCGTCGGTTGTGCACACATTCAAGAGAGATCGTGGTTTCCTCGCCTTCTCGCGTGCGTTGCTCCATGGAGGCGCGAGAGAAGATGTGCGCGGGGCTCTCGCGGAGGCGCTGCGCAGCAGCGGGCGTTCGTTGGTTGTTAGCGAAGCGGATGTGCTCGTTGAGCATGTTCTCGTTGGAGCGAAGAGCGGCGTGCTGGAGCCGCGCGTCATGGGGCTTCTCGTTCAGGCGCTCTCCCGCGTCTCCTGTGTTGAGCTTGACGGGTCGCCGATCAGCGCATCGCCCGAGCCGCTACGACCGAAGCTTGTGGTGACGGAGGAGCCAGATGGTTGGCGGATTCGCTGGGTTCTCGCGGTTGATGTGGATGAGCGATTCTCGAATGGGGCGGCCCTGAAAGAGGGCGTGCTGTATGCCGTCGCTGACAGCGGGCTCGGCGCAGATGAGCTTTCCGTTCTCCAGGGAGAGGGTAAATTCTTTCCACGGGAGGAGGGGGCCAACCTCGCGTCTCGGGTAATTCCGGCGCTCCGGGCGAAGATAGAAGTCGAGGTACAGAGCGCTCTCTTGCCGCGCGCCCGCGCGGCGACGCCGAGGATTGTTCTTGAAACAGTTGTAAGCAGCGACGCTGGGTCGCTAACGGTTATACCGAGGCTCGTATACGGGAATCCTGCCTTTGCGGAGGTGCGATTAGGGAAGCTGGAACTGCACTCCAATCGAGAAGTCCCGGTTCGCGACCCAGCGGAGGAAGGGCGGCTAGCACGCGACCTTGAGGTGCGGTTGGGTCTTAAGCTTGGCGAAGCGAAAGGCTTCTCTGGAGCCCAATCTGCAGCTTTTGCTGAACGGCTGCGCGGCTGGGACACGACAGGCGAGTCGCTCTCAGCCTTTCGCCCTCTCGGTGACCTCGCTGTTTCGCTTGAGGGCGACTCAGAGGGTCTTGGGCTGAGGCTTAGGTCAGCGGCTGGAGCAGAGATCTCCGCGGAAGATGTCCTGAGTGCGGCCGATACCGGTCGCCGAGTTTGGCATGTTCCAGGTGAGGGGTGGTTCTCAATTCCGTCGGTTTTCCACGCGGAGCACCGGGATATCGTTGCTCGGTTGTTAGCGCAGCGCAAAGAGGGCAGGCCCGTGGCTCCGGCAGTGCTCCTGCCCGACGTTGATGAAGCTTGTAATGCCCTAGGTATTTGCGCCCCTCCATACTTCGAGCAGCTTCGACGGGGGCTGCACGAACGCGAGACCCTTTCGGTGCCAAAGCTCCCCGACGGACTGCAAGGTGCCCTTCGCCCCTACCAAGAGAAGGGCGTGGCGTGGCTCTCCTTTTTGCGCGACTACGGGCTGTGTGGCTTGCTAGCGGACGACATGGGCCTCGGAAAGACCGTGCAAGCACTGAGTGTTGTTCAGGGGCGTACGCTTGTGGTGGCGCCGACGTCGGTTCTCCGATCCTGGCAGGCTCAAGCCGCACGATTTCGTCCTAGCCTGCGCTGCTCTGTGTACCACGGCAGTAGCCGCTCTCTCGGGGAGCTGCCTGATATTCTCGTTACCAGCTACGGGCTCTTGCGGCAGGATATCGAGGAGCTCAGCAAGATTGAGTGGGACGCAGTGGTGCTGGATGAAGCGCAGCTTATCCGCAATCCTGACAGCGTTACTGCGCGAGCTGCGTATTCATTGCGCGCTGCATGGCGTCTGAGCCTGAGTGGCACTCCGATTGAGAATTCGCTGCTGGACCTCTGGAGCCAGATGCATTTCCTCCAGCCAGGACTTCTCGGAACCCGCGCAGACTTCGAGCGGCGCTACGCCAGTCCGATCGCTTCGGGAAATGCTACCCGGTCTGCCGAGCTGCGGCGCAGAGTGACACCGTTCATTTTGCGACGACTGAAGCGCGATGTGGCAACGGAGCTTCCCCCGAAGACAGAGGTCGTGCTGGAGTGTGAGCTCTCCCCCGAGGAGCGCCAGCGGTACGACGCAGTCCTCTTGGCGGCCCGCAGTGAGGCTTCAAGCCTGCTGGAGGATGGCGCAAGCCCCCTGGCGGTACTGGAGGCGCTGCTCAGGCTGCGGCAGGCCTGCTGCCACAGTGGGCTACTGCCTGGAGTCCTGGCTGAGCGCTCAAGCAAGGTGGATCTCCTGCTGGAGGCTCTCTCGAATTCAAAAGAGCAGGGGCACCGCGCTCTGGTCTTCTCCCAGTGGACTTCTCTGCTCGACCTGATCGAGCCAAGGCTAGCGGCTCAGGGGCTGCGGTTCTCGCGGCTCGATGGCTCGACTAACGACCGGCAGAGAGTGGTCGATGACTTTCAGCGCCCGGAAGGGCCGGACGTCATGCTGCTGTCGCTCAAGGCAGGGGGCCTCGGCCTAACTCTGACGGCTGCTGACCACGTGTACATTCTCGACCCCTGGTGGAATCCTGCCGCCGAGGACCAGGCTGCTGATCGGGCTCATCGCATCGGTCAGGAGTCTCCGGTAGTAGTCCACCGGCTCGTTGCTCAGGGCACGGTCGAGGAGAAGGTTCTGGCGCTCCAGAATCGGAAGCGTGAGCTCTCCCGTGAAATTGTGGGGGAGCGAAGCGAGGTCGCCCTAAGCCGCGACGAGCTTTTGGGGCTCCTGGAGTAGCCGACAGCTCTCGGTTCGCTGCATTTCGCCCCTGTGTAATGTGCGTTCAGGGGGTTAGCTCGGGTAGATCCTCCTTTTCCCTGAACCACATCGGTCGGCCAACGCGATATGGGTTTGATATGCCTGCCGATCTATCCAGAGTTTCGCCTGAGAGGACGCCCGCGCCGACCCTGCCGTGCGGCAGGATTATCGCTGCGCCGAAGCGCCTGAGGGTTGTCACTTCGCAGCCTCCGGCCGATAGCGGGAGGTCGGATAGAAAGTCGGCATCCCCGGCGGGGGCCTTTCTAATCGGGCTTATGTTCGCGACCGGGGCGGCGTACGGAGCGCTCTTTCCCCACGGTGGCGAGGCGGCCTCCGAATATCCAGAGGTTGTGGATGCTAGTCGCAGCGCAAGCGATAGAGACCCTGATGCTGACCAGGGGTCGATCCACTCGCAGGCAAGAAAAGTCGCACAGCACTACCTTAAGGCAACCTACCATCGGGCGGTTTACGTTGAGCGCATGCGCACTACGCCAGCCGTCCTAAGGGAGACGCCGCTCTCTGTCCAGGCTGCGCCCGTGAGCGGTGAGAGGAAGATGTCCCTTCAAGCAGCGCAAAAGAGCAGCTCCGGACGATCCCCCGCTTCGAAGAGGCCAGAGGATGCCCTTCGGACATATCGCCCCGAGCTCCCCAAGTCTTCTCGCTCTGCTCTTACGCAGCGAGTCCTAAAGATCATTCAGCTTCACTCCCCTAAGCACAAAGACCCAAAGCAGCTCGCCGAGCGGATAGTGCGTGAGAGCCTGGCACAGGACTACGACCCGCTCTTCGTTGCCGCGGTGGTCAAGTCCGAGAGTGGATTTAACGCTCTCGCTAGGTCTCACGTCGGCGCGCGAGGGCTGATGCAGATAATGCCAAAAACAGGCGCCTACCTTGCCGACAAGCTTAACGTGCGGAAGGTGCAGCTGTACGATACTGAGCAGAACTTGAGGCTCGGAATCGCATTTCTCAAAGAGCTTGAAGCGGGGTACGGCGGGGACAAGGTAATGACTCTCGTCGCCTACAACTGGGGCCCGGGACACGTCGAATCTGCGGGGAAGGGAAAAAGGCGAATACCGGGAGACGTGATGCGGTACGCCGTCAAGATTCTCAATGACTACCGCCGCTGGCGCGGCGAAGTGCCTGTTCGCACGGCCGTTGGATAACCTTCCGGCAACTTACTCCTCGCCCTAAGCCGAGCGTCGGGCTACACTAGAAGGGTGGAGAAAAAATCTCTCGAAGACGACGATAATCAGCCATCCGAGCGCTCGGAGATAGCCAAGGAGGTGTCCTCACTACAGGACACAGTCCTGCGTTTGGCACGCGACCGCGAGCGCCTCCCTCAGCCTCTTTTCTGGTCGCTTTTCAACAGCAGACTCAAGGATATTAAGCGCCACAAAGAGGAGGCGCGAGCACTTAAGGCAGCCCTCGGCGAGAGCGTAGACCTCTAACGCTCCACGAAAGGCTGCTCGCGCTCTCGGAGGCCCTCCGCCATCTTCGCGCGAGCGCTGGCGCGGCCGGCCGGCACTCCTCGGCTTATCCAACGCGATTGATCCTGCATAAGGTCGGCCAATCCGTTCCAGTCACTCGCGACTAGAAGCGGTTGTAGAACTTCTCGAGTCCCGGCGGTGAAATCCCCGCGGTACCGCAGGTCAAACAGGAGCTCCTGCGCGGGGAGAGGAAGGTCAGCCCAGGCAACAGCGCCGTACGCTTTAACTACATCCGGTTTGGTGAGAATTCGCTGAATGTCGCGCACTGTTTCGGGCATAGTAACCTGCTCGTAGAGCCGGTTCTGTGTCTCAAGAGTGAGAATCGGAGCTGCGCAGCGCTCTCTTTCAAAGAACTCCTTGGCAGCAGAGCCGCGAAGACCGGCAGCTCGCGAGAGCAGCTCAGCGCCCGCTTCAGGCACTCCGGCTAACGTCAGCTCCGCCTGTATTTGGTCCGCTGTGCGGCTTCCCATGTCGTAGCCTCGACCGATCGTTACGCCACTCGCGCCACCCGGCCAGTGGAGCGCGCGGGAGAAGAATCGGCCTGGGCTCTCAAGACCCTCCGCATCGAATGTTGCCTGCCCGAATGAGACGAAGAGCCACTCACTAGAGCGATTGATAGGATCGCTTGGCTCTGGTCCCGGAAGCCCTTGGCATGAGTACGAATTCACCAACTGAGTTTTCATACCTTACTCCTCGTTAAAAGAGAGAGTACCTCTCTCTTTGCATAGAGGGTGTTCGTGGCTAGCTGCGGGAGGGTTGCGTAAAAACTATCGCAGCGCCCGCCGAATAGAGCGGCCGGCGGCGAGGATGAGCAGACAGCAGAAAGCTGCTGATGGCATCCAGGTGAGGGCGGATAGGATTCCGCCATCTCTGATGCGGGCCGCGTTACCCCACTCCCGCACTAACCGTCCGCGCAGGACAGGGTCGGTCCCCCAGGCCCCAGCGGACAACAGCTGGGTTACTCGTTCCTCCGTTACAGGTACTCCTCGCACGCACCCTTCGCCCGCTGACGAGGCGCGGCAGCGAGCAACAAGGCTATCGTGCGAGTCGATGATGAAGGCCCCAAAGATGTCGTTAACGAGGCTCGAGCGCGTGGCAGCGAGATCTGCCCGATAGGGGACGAGTCCTTTCATCAGGAATGGATTTAGCGGAACAACTGTAGCCGCAGGAACCTTGCCGTACAGGTCCGGCATCACAGAGAACTTCCCGATCTCGTAGCGCACAGGGCCACCCGGAACACCAACCTTGGTGAAGAAGATCTTTTGGCCAGCCTCGGAGAGGACGAACTCAAGAAACTGCTTGGCTACGTCCGGATGTGGAGCATTTCGCAGGATTGCGATTCCGTCTCCGTTTACAGCCGGGAAGTCTGTCGGCACAGCGAACCCTATCCGCTCGCCCCCGTAGCGGCGAAGCAGGTCTAGCCCATAGCTGTCGATCGCAAGTCCGAGCGCCATCTCGGCAGTGGCCACCTCCTTGCCGATCTGGCTCGCGCCGCCCGAGAAGTTCCGCACGTTCGCGCCGATCTGCTCTATCAGGCGCCAGCCGTCCTGCCAGCCGTACCCCTGCAGAATTATCTCGTACATGGCGTGCATGCTGCCGCTCTTTCGGGGGTCGCCCGCGCCTACGAGGTCGAAGTATTCAGGTTTGGCTAGGTCGGCCCACGAGGAAGGCTCGCTGAGCTGTAGCCGCTGCAGAGCGGGCCGATTAAAGACGATGCCGAAGGTGCTCAGTGCCGCAGCAAACCATGAGCCGTCACGAGAGTAGAGTGGCGTGCCACCGAGCTGCGCGGGGATGCGCGACAGAATACTAGGAGAGACATCTGTCGGCTCAAGGAGCCCCTCTCGCTCAAGGTCCAGAAAAACATCCGTGCCACCGGCGAACATAACATCGATCCCGAGCGAGCGCGGATCGGAGCGGAAGCGACCTTTAAGGTACTTTACGACATCGCTCACGCCCCCAAGGTCGAGCCACCGAACGCGAACATCTCGTCCGGTCTTTTTCCGATAGCTATCCGTGAATGCCCACTCGAATTCGCGCTTGATCCCCTCCCAGTGAGCACTCACGACGACAACTTCGTCTGGCTCTGCGTGAGCTTGGCTGCTCGGCAATAAGAGAAGCGCCACGGCGGCTCCAAGCAGCCTGGCGCCCCTTCCACGGCCAGAAAGCGCCTCCGTCGCATAGAAAGCGATCACCATAATGAGCATTACGATTGCGCCGAGGGCGGCGGCAAGCTCAAGACCGTCTGGTCGCCCCATGAGCGCATAGATCGCCTTCGAGACCGGATAGAAACGCTCCTCAAGCGCAAGCAGGAGGCCGTCACTCACCTCGATCATAGAGTACGCAAAGGTCAGGATCGCCCCAACCGCGAGGTGTCGCGCTGTAAGCGGAAAGAGAATCTTGCGGGTCACCTGAAGGGGAGACGCGCCAGCCATCAGCCCCGCCTCCTCGAGAGCTTGGTTCGCCTCTTCGAGCCCCGCTGCCGCTGAACGGACCATTGCGGGCAGACGGCGAATTACGTAGGCCGCGATCAGAAGAGGAAATGGGTTGATGCGGTTGTCGAGTGGGGTGCCCGCGAAGGCTCCGGCGTATCCGAATGCAAACACGATCCCCGGCACCGCCAAGGGGATGATGGAGAGCGCTTCGAAAAGCGATCTCGTTTGGCCGCGCCAACGCACGACGATGTACGCTGTGAGGAAGCCGACGACAACGGTTAGAGCACTTGCGGTTGCGCTGAGCCATAGGCTCGTAAATAGGCTATGGGCAGTAATCGGATGCTGCACGACGTCAACGAAGTGGCGTATCGTCCAGCTCGCTGGAAGCGCGGTCATAAACCACTCGTCAGAGAGTGAGAGCGTGAGAAGTGCCGCTTGCGGGATGAGGCAGAGGAGCGCGTACGCGAGGGCCAAACAGGCGAAAGTGCGCGAGAGCCCGCGAGGAAGTTGCCGCAGCGTTGAGGTAGTTGCGATTCGGGCGGAAGACGCGTAGCTGCCCGAGGAGAATGAGGCCTTCGAAAGGATGAAGAGCAGCACGCTCAAGAAACAGGTGAAGACCACGAAGGAGTAGCCGACTGGGTTCTCGTTAAGGTCGGTGAGCATGTTGAAGATCTGGACAGGAACGGTTTTGCGGTATTCAAAGATGAGGGGAGTTCCGAGGTCCGTGAAGCTCCCGATAAAAACGAGGGTGGCGCCTGCAAACCAACCGGGGAATGACATCGGTATGACGATTCGGCGAATCACCTCGGCACGCGAAGCTCCGCTCATGAGCGCAGCTTCTTCGAGGGCTTGATGGGTGTTTGCCAGGGATGCCCTGAGGGTCAGGTACAGGATTGGGACTAGGTGGATCACTTGCAAGGCGATGATGCCAGCAACGCCCCCTCCGCCCAGCCATCGCACCGGCTGGTCGATGACATCGAGCTCAAGCAGAAGGACGTTTACCGTGCCGAATCGGCTGAAAAGCTGCCGGACTCCGAGCACCCCTACGAACGGGGGCACAACCAGGGGCAAGAGCAGAAGAGTATGAATAAGGGGCGCGCCTGGAACGCGGTACCGCCCAAGAAGGAACGCCAGCGGATAGGCTACGAGAGTAGATAAAAGGGTGACAGCTATCGCTAAATTGAGGCTGTTTAGAACCGCCTCTCGGTAAAACTCCGTTTCTACCATGGAGCGAAAGAACTGCAGGGAGGGCTCTCCGTTGACAAAGAACGCCTGCAAGAGCACATGAGAGAGCGGGAACGCCATAAACAGGGTAAAGACGGCGAGAAGTACTAGGGGATACAGGCGCAGCTTGGTCATACGCTCCTTAGTCGCCGTCGAGAGAAAGTCAGCCCCGGTCGCTGCAGTTTGGCGCAGGCCTGAACACTAAGTGCCACAAAGCTTAGAGGGAACCGCCATGAAAGCACTCAATTCCGCCATACTAGCGTTTACCGTTGTCCTCTGCCTAGCTCCGGTCTGCGCCGTCGCTCAGGATGTTGAGCTTAGTGGCCTGGTCGGGGCCCCTAACCAGTGCGCCCTTCAATCTGAGCCGAACGAGCTTTGCGACACCATGGCCGTTTTTCTGTCCGGGGAGATTGAGCTTCGGAGGGTTGGTCGCGTCGAGTCGGTCTCAGTCGATGGTGATGGCATCTTCTCCGCAAAGGTACCGGCCGGTGAGCGCGTGCGTGTGAAGCTTAGGCGCCTTCGGCATAGAGGCGCACGACTCAACCCGCGCTCGTACCGGGTGCGTCCACGCACGATCGTCGTGAATGAGGGCACCGGTCCGGTCTACCTAATGGTAACGCACCGTTCGCAGCCTGCTGATTCCTCGCCCCGAATCGGGTATTAGCGCGGATCACTCCATAAGAGACGCGTCGTTTGCGTCCCACCCGATAGATACTGCATCGCCAGGCTTAAACGGAGCGTGGTTCGCGCTTGCTACTGCGCGGGCCCGAAGAGATTCACCGCCTTCGATCAGCACAACTAGGTCCTGGTAAGCGCCACGGAAGGTCGACGAACGCACGGTTCCGCCGATGACAATCGTCGAGCCTAGAGGAGCGCCTGCGGGGTGTATGCGAACGAACTCTGGGCGCACGCACATCGACGCCTCGCCGTCCCTGCGAGTAGGTCCTGAGTACGGAAGCCTGATCAGCGGCCGGCCCGGAAGAGAAACGTCGCAACCGTTCGAGACCTGCACTCGGATAACGTTTGCATCCCCCAGAAAGGAGGCGCAAAACGGCGATGAAGGGTGCTGGAAAACCTCCAAAGGGGCCCCCTCCTGCACGACTTGTCCATCACGCATCAGCGCCAGGTGGCTCGCTAGCGTGAGAGCGTCCTCCTGGTCATGCGTCACGTAGATAATCGTAATTCCGAGCTTGGCGTGCAGCTCACGTAGCTCTGCCCTTATCTCATCGCGCAGCCGCGCATCGAGGTTAGAGAGAGGCTCGTCGAGGAGCAGCACCTTCGGCTGGCCGGCTAGAGCGCGCGCGACCGCCACACGTTGCTGCTGTCCACCAGAGAGCTCATGTGGGTAGCGGAAGCGGAAACTCTCCATCTGCACCAGGCGCAAAGCGTCTGCAACGCGTCTTTCTGACTCGTCTTTGGGTATCCTACGAGCGCGCAGGCCGAAGCGCAGATTCTCCTCAACAGTCATGTGGGGCCAGAGAGCGTACTGCTGAAATACCATTCCTATCCCACGGTCTTGGGGCTGCGCGGCTGTGTAGTCCTTGCCATCGATCGAAATGGAGCCGGCGTCTGGGCGCTCGAGGCCGGCAATTATCCGCAAAAGGGTCGATTTGCCGCATCCAGAAGGCCCAAGTAGGAAGAAAAACGCGCCGCTGGGGATCTCGAGGGATACCGACTTGAGCACGGCTTGGGAACCGAAGGATTTTGATACTGAGTGAACGCCTACGTGCGCCATCGAGCTGCTGCCCCTGCCTTTACAAAGAGTGTACGCACTCTACGCGACTGTGGCAGTATACGCCGCCATGGCACTACCCCGCCAGTTTAGAAGAAAGCCCCCGTGGAGCCGCGATAGCGGGCCGGCGTACTCCGTCTTCCGCCTTGGTGCCTTGGCCCGCATAGACTTCCGCTACGCGCCAGAGCGTGTCAAAGCCGTCAAGGAGACGAAGGGTGCCCGCTACTCCCCGGAGGATAAGAGCTGGACGGTACCTTTTGAGCAGTTGCCAGATGTTCTTGCGCGCTCGGGCTTCGCGGGTCAGCAAGCGCTCAACGCGCTCGGTCCTGCCGATGCGGACCCGCTAGATCCACCTGGAGCCTTCGAGCTTCTCCGGGCAGACCCGTTCGCACTTGCAGAGAGGGCGATCGCTGCGATTCCGCTGGAGTTGGTCGTGCGACTGAATCCAGAGAAGCGCAGACTTCGGGTCGTGCCACGGGTTAGCTCAAAAGCTGAGCGTATGGTCCGAAGGGTTCGCGGAGCGCTCTATTCATCCGTTGACTCCGCCTACTCGGTCCCAACAGTGGAGCTTTCGAAGCTCCTGAAGAAGCTTCGGGACGAGGAAGTCCTTTTCGCTGTCGATGCCGTTGCTGGAGCGGCGCTTTCCGGTTCGAGTGCTCTGCGCAAGCAGCTTCAGGAGAGCCCGGACACGAGCAGCGGGGAGGATCTTGCGGCAGCGCTACTTGCTCCGTTTGTAGTTCAGGTGGCCGGAGCTGCGGAGGAGTTTCGCCCGTGCTTCTTCACTCCAGAGCAGTTCAAGCTCGCGTTCCCGCCGGCCGCACGAGGCTCAAAGAAGGGGGCCTTGCAGCTCGATGGCCGCGGACTCTTGGCTCTCTCGGCCCGCCGAGGGACGCTCGCCTTCCCGATCTATTTTACCAAAGAGGTCTCGGCGTACGTGGCGGAGCGGAGGGCGGCGCTACTGGCTGAGGCCGAGGAGCAGCGCGGCCCGGTGGACGATGTAGCTGCTGACGTGCTCGATGTTCCGCTTCTCTTCAAGACGATTGCAAGCGGAAGAGCTGCGCTCGTGATGAACCTTCCGCCTGACAGCGAACTGCGTTCCGTGTTTCTCGATTCGCTCGCTGAGTGTCTCGGCACTAAGTACGCCAAAGGCCAGGCCCAGATCAGTGCGGAGATCCCCGACTCAAAGCTCCCGACGGTAGCGGCAGAGGTCTCGCGGCTGTGTGAGGTTCACGGGCTGCCGGAAGTGCCGCGCAGTGCCTCCTTTGAAGCGCTGCTTGAGGAATGTAAGAGGAGAGTGCTGCTGCGGGAGCGTAGCGCCCACTACGCCGGGCTCGAAGATGTTGCGCTAGAGGAGCTTCCCGGCCTGGAAGCTGATGAAGCGAAGCGGCTCTTTCCGCACCAGCGAACGGCTGTGCGCTGGCTCCAGGAGATGCCGTACGCCTTCCTCGGTGACGACATGGGGCTCGGCAAGACCCTCTCGGTTCTCTCCGCCTACGCGGCACTCAGGAGGACGGAGCATTTCGCGCTCTTGCTTGTCGTGTGCCCGAACTCGCTCGTGAGAAACTGGCTGCGCGAGGCCGCGATGTGGTTTCCGGAGCTTCGGGCGGCAGCATTAACCGGCGACAAGAACCAGAAGGCGTGGGCCCTACGCCTGCTTGCAAGCGGGTCGCAGGAGCAGGAGATCGTAGTAGTTAATTATGAAGGGGTGCGGCTTTCGTACGTGACTCCTGAGCTGAAGCGGATCGCTGCAGAGCGCAAAACGCTCCTGTGCCTCGACGAGTCGCAACGGGTAAAGAACCACGCGGCAAAAACCTTTAAAGCGATCTCCGAGATCGCGCCCGGTTGCGCCCGAAGAGTGCTGCTTTCGGGAACGCCTACGCCCAAGGATGTCAGTGATCTCTGGGCGCAGGTGAAGATTCTCGACAATGGCGAGCGTTTCGGAAAGAGCTACTACAAGTGGCTCTCTCGTGTAGCGGAGCTAGGGACCGAGTTTAGCGACTTCGCCGTCAAGAAGTGGCACGACGGAGAGGTTGACGAAGCGATCTTGAGGGCTCAGGAGCTGATGCTACGGCGCAAAAAAGAGAAAGTTGTCAATCTTCCGGCGAAGACTTTCTCGGTTCGAGAGATCGAGCTGATTGGTAGCCAGCGAGAGCGGTACGACGAGATTCGCGAGGCGCTCATGCTCCGTATGCGCAGCCTCTCGGGCGAACAGTTTGTGCGAGAAATTACCAACATCCTAGAGGAGTACCTGCGGGCGGTTCAGGTGGCATCGAACCCGCGCTTGATCGACCCGGAATGGAAAGGGGACCCTGCAAAATTTCTTGAGCTTGACGAAATCGTTGCCGAGCTTGTTCGGGAGCAGGGCCAAAAGATTGTCGTTTGGACGAATTACCTGGGCAACGTTAGGGAGCTTTGTGAGCGGTACGCGGAGCTTGGCGCCGCGCCATTCTCGGGAGAGGTGCCGGCGGCTGAGCGTGAAAGGACAGTGCGGGCCTTCCAGGAAGAGGAGAAGCCGAAGATCCTCGTCGCGGTGCCCGCCGCGGGAGGCGTCGGAATAACGCTCACCGCAGCGCAGACTGCGGTCTACATCGACAAAACCTGGAACGCAGAGCACTGGATGCAGTCGGTTGACCGAATCCATCGTATCGGGCAGCGCGGCACGGTGAACGTTATATCTCTCCTCGGCTGTAAGGTGGACGAGATTATTCATTGGAACCTTCGCCGAAAGGAGCGTCGGCAGGCTGAGGTGCTTGGCGATGTTGAGGCTCCGGAGCGCTCAGCCGTTGCAGAGCCGGAGGGGATCTCGCGGGAGGAGCTTTTGGAGGCGTTGGAGTTTTGACGAGTTGGGTCTACCCTAACAATAGCGAGATCTCTCCGCGTTCAGGCCAATTGGTCAATCGACGCGGAGGCGCGGAGCTCGAGGAGGTCGAGGATGAAGGTGCAGGGAGGTTCTAGCGGAGGGGGTAATCTCTCTGATACGAAAGCGCCAACGCCGCGCCCTCCGCCTTCTCTGCGCCTCCGCGTTACCTAACCAAAAAGCCCCAAATTGTATTGCTGTGCGGTTGATTTGCAGAGCGCCGCGCCTTGGATTCTTCCTATGCCTGCAGAGACGCAGCTCAGCACCGACCACGACCGTGACTCGGTTTCTCTGTTGGGTGACCGCACCCACAAAGAGAGCGGCGAGGGGATGAAAGAAGCGCTCTGCCTCTCCCAACCCCAATAAGCTTTCAGGATGTCACTCGCAAGGTAGTAGCGGCGCAGAGAGGGGTTCCTCGTTGCTCTCGCCGCTCTCTTTGTAAAAAAATCTCTCCGCGGGCTCGCGCTGGGAAGTTTCGGCCGCAAGGAGGGCGGCGGGGCAGACACCCTCAACAGCATGCCCTCGGTTTTTTGTTGCCACTGTTCGTAGTTTCGTCACTGAGTTTGCTGTGCTAAAAATCACTAAGGTCACTGTTGGAGCCAAATATGAAGAAAACTTGTCTTTCACTCGCTCTCGTCGTCGCTTCCGCAACCCTCTCCGCCTGTGCGCCGAAGGCTGCGCAGATGTGCGAGTCGTGGAAGGTCAATGGCTTGATGCCCTCGCCCCTCGAGAATTGCCGCGTCTGCTACGACCAACTTGGGGGCGAGGATCTAAACGCCATCCGTAGCTGTGCCTTTGCGCTCGATGTCAACAACGCGCAGCTTGGGCTTCAGTAATCCGTGAGCGCTCCTCAAGCTTCACAGCGCAAGGGCTCGTTCGGTTGCCTCGGTTACGGCTGCTTGGTCGCAGTCGTTCTGCTCCTGGTCGTCCTGGGCGGGGTGGCGACGTACCTTGTGTACAGTGTGCGTAACGCCGTTGACACCTACAGCGCAGAGGGGCCGACGACTGAAAGTGTGCCCGTTCCTGAGAGTGCAAAGGCTACAGCTGCAGAGAAGCTTCAAGCGTTAACAAAGCTAGCCTCCGAGAAGGGGAGCGTGGGGAGTGTTACGTTTACATCTGCCGAGCTTACGGCCCTAGCCCAAGAGATCGCTGGACCGAGGCTACTGGTAGAGATCTCCGGCCCAACGATTCGGGTAGCCGGGTCGGTGGAGCTCTCGCGCCTTTTTGCGATAAGCCCTCTGGCGCGAACTATCCTGGGAGCGCGCGAGAGCCGCTACATGAACGCCGACGGCAGCGCGAAGCTTCTTCTCATGGTCGACGAGCCGCTCCCGGTTCGGGTGGAGCTGCAGTCGCTTTCGTTTAACAGTAAGCCGGTCGAGGGGGACGCTCTAGTTCAGGCCGCAGAGTGGTTCAGCGGCTGGGCGAGCGGCTTGGCTCTCCAGCCATCGAAGGATGGGCAGCGTAACCGGCTGAGCCGGCTGGATGTATCTGACAACGCCCTGACGATCGGGGTAGCCCCATAGAATTCTTGGTCGTTTCCGTTGCTGCGGGCATGGCGAGGATGCGGGGCGAGCGCATCTCGAGACGGTGTTTTGTCGCTGGCAAGCCAGAAATTCGCCCGGTGCGCTTATGCGCCCCAGAAAGTGCGGACTTCTCTCAGTAGTTTCCACATCCTAACCTGATGCGGTCACTCGTGGACTACGAGGACCGCAATGTACGCCAGGGAGAGTGTGAGCAAACCACCGCCAAAAGAGACTACGTCATCGAAGACGTCCTCAGACTTCTGCTTCTTGAATGGAAGATCCGACTCGCGGCTGAGCGACGTCGAGCGGCTCACAATGCTCGGGGGCGGAGGGCTCGATCGAATACTTCAGCGCCTTGGCAAGACACTGGAGGGAGTTAGTCTCGATGCGTTTTCTACAGGGCTAGAGCCGAGTGTGCTGCGGGCGTCCCAAGAGAGGCTGCACGCGCTGCGCGCAAAAGGGGCGATCGCGGATCTTTTCCGTCCAATTGGACCACCTCGGCTGCCTACCGTCGTACCGGTTCACGGGTTCCCATTCGGCAGTGTGGTTGACCTGGAGTTTCGCTCCGAGTTTCCGGCTGCCTCTTGGATGCACGACCCCTCGTATCAAACAGTCGAATCGAATCGTAATTCGTACGTGCGGCTGTGGGAGCACAATGACGACCATGAGGGGCGAGCAACAATTGTGGCGATTCACGGCTGGACGATGGGCGATCAGCGAGTGAACTCTCTCGCCTTCATGCCCGGGCTTCTCTACACGCTCGGCTGCAACGTGGCGCTGGTTGAGCTTCCATTTCACGGGCGAAGACGGCCTGCAGGGGTGCCTGAGAGCGACCCGCTATTTCCGAGTATCGACCCCGTTCGGACCTGTGTTGCGATGGCGCACGCGCTGCATGATCTGAGAGCGCTGGCTGCGTTTTTGTCGAGCCGGGGCCACGGCCGGCTCTCCTGTGTCGGGATGAGCCTCGGCGCGTACGTAGCGGCTCTCTGGGCATCGGTTGATGTCCTGCGGCGCGTAGCTCTCCTTGTGCCGCTCGTGTCGATGGGGGACATGGCGCACGAGCTGCTCATCAAGCGCTTTGGGAGTTCTGATGCGGCTGCGAGCGGGGTTGATCTTGCTTCGCTGCGCGACCTCTTTGCCGACCACTATCCACTTTCGCGTGACCCGCAGACGGCGCAGGAGTCTATATTGGTGGTGCGCGGAAAGGGGGACCAGCTAGTCTCTCGTGGGCAGATTGCAATCCTGCGGAAAGCCTGGCCACGCGCCAGGTACCTGTGGGCCGATGGAGGGCATGGCGCGCCGGTGAAGCGCGGTGAAACCTTTGCGCGAATGACAGATTTTCTTCTCGAGAAAGGAGAGTAAGCGAATGAAGCCAGAAGCCACCAACCCGGCAGACGAGAGCCCGGCCAAGGGGCTCTTCCTTGGAGAGTTTAGGGACAGTCGGCTCTTCCCGTTCCCGAAGATCTCGGAGAGCGAGAAGGAGTCCCTATCCCTCGTGCTCGAATCCGTGGACCGCTTCATGTCGGGGAAGGAGGCGCAGTTTCGGCATTTCGACGAAAAGGGCGAGCAGCCACAGGAGTACGTTGAGGAGCTTAAGGCGCTCGGGCTCTTCTCCCTCATCATTCCAGCCGAGTTCGATGGGCTGGGGCTGTCAAATTCGGGCTACTCGCGGGTCCTGCAGCAAACGAGCCGCTACGATGCTTCGACCTCGCTCACAATCGGTGCGCACAGCTCAATCGGTCTTAAAGCGCTATTGCTGTTCGGCACTGAGGAGCAGAAGAAAAAGTATCTGCCGAGGCTGGCAACCGGCGAGATGATTGCCGCGTTCTGTCTTACGGAATCTGGGTCAGGAAGCGATGCGGCATCGGTCAAGACCTACGCCACCCAGAACGGTGACGGGTCGTGGAGCCTGACCGGTGAAAAAATCTGGATCACCAACGGAGGCACCGCAGGTTTCTTCACTGTATTCGCCAAGACGGAGGGAGAAGGCGGCAAGATGACAGCCTTTATCGTCGAGCGCGAATGGGCGGGGGTCAGCAGTGGGCCGAAAGAGGACAAGATGGGGATTCGGGCATCGTGCACCACCACCGTCCGCTTCGACAACGTTCAGGTTCCTGCGGAGTGTGTGCTCGGCGAGCCTGGGAAGGGCTTCAAAGTCGCTATGGCCGTTCTTAATAATGGCCGCACCGGGCTCGGTGGGGGATGCGTAGGCGCGATGAAGCGTCTTATTGAGCATGCGGTTGCACAGTCAACGCAACGCAAGCAGTTCGGAAAGAGCATCTCTGAGTTTCAGCTTGTGAAAGAAAAGATCGCGCTCATGACGATGCTCTGCTTCGCATCCGAAAGCATCGTGTCTTTTGTCGGCTCGCTAATCGACGCCGGCGTAGAGGATTTCTCCGTCGAAGCCGCTGCGAGCAAAGTGTTTGTGAGCGAAGCGCTCTGGACGGTAGCCGATGAGGCGCTTCAGATTGCTGGCGGCAACGGGTTCATGAAGGAGTACCCGTATGAGCGGGTAGTTCGCGACTGTCGCATTAACCGGATCTTCGAGGGCACTAATGAGATCCTGCGGCTCTACATCGGGCTCTCAGGGATGAAGGATGCCGGAGACTCCCTCAAGGGAGTTGCGAAGGGCGTAAGCGGCATCTTCAACGATCCAATCAAGGGCTTCGGGCTTCTGACAGGCTATGCCACCCGCAAGCTGTCACAAGTTACTCCGCTCGGTCGTGGCTCTTTCTGGAGAGTTGCAACCCAGCTCAAGCCGGAGGCAGCGTGGCTTGAGAAGGGGGCCTCAAAGCTTGGGCAGGCCGTAGAGGCGACGCTGAAGAAGCACGGCAAGGCGATCATCGGCGAGCAGCTCGTGACGAAGCGGATTGCTGACTCTGCTATCGATCTCTTCGTTGGAATGTGTGTGCTGGCCCGGGTTTCCTCGATTATCACCGAGCGTGCGGGCGACGACTGTGGCGACGAGGTGGCGTTGGCTCGAGTCTACACCCACTTCGCAAGAACCAGAGTCTCTAACTCGCTCAAGGGGCTGGTTCAGAACAGCGACCGAGACCTCCTGCGTCTGGCCGACGGCACGTTGTCGAAGGGCGGCTACAGCTGGGATATCTTGTAAAAGAGCCCCCAAAAGTCCTACAGTCCCCGTGCTTTCGTTTGTTGCGGGGTGCTATGAAGAAGCTGTGGGGCGGACGGTTTAAGGAGGCGACAAGCTCATTCGCGGAGCAGTTCGGCGCCTCGATTCACTTTGATTGGCGGCTCGCGACGTACGACATCCAGGGCAGCCTGGCGCATGTTCACATGCTTGGCGAGACCGGCATCATCTCGAAGCAGGACGCCGCAGCGATATCCGACGGCTTGAGGAAGGTACGGGCGCGCTTGGAGCGCGGAGAAGTAGAGCTGCGCGCCTCGGACGAAGATATCCACATGAACATCGAGCGCTGCCTGACTGAAGAGATCGGTGCGGTAGCCGGCAAGCTTCACACCGCTCGCAGCCGCAACGACCAGGTGGCGACAGACTGTCACCTCTTCGTTCGAGCGCAGATCGTTGAAGCCGTTGAGGGGATGCTGCTCCTGCAGGAGGCCCTCGTCGGACAGGCGCAGGCAAACCCCGCGGTGATCATGCCGGGGTACACGCACCTGCAGCGGGCCCAGCCGATTCTCTTTGCTCATCACATGCTCGCCTACGCGCAGATGCTCCAGCGCGATATCGGCCGAATGACCGATGCGTGGAAGCGGGCTAATGTGCTCCCGCTCGGTGCTGGAGCGCTCGCAGGCACGACATTTCCAATCGACCGCGAGCTCGTTGCCAAGCAGCTAGGCTTCGACGGGGTATACGAGAACAGCCTCGATGCAGTCAGCGACCGCGACTTCGTGCTTGAGTTTATAGGCGCAGCGAGCACGGCCATGGTTCACCTCTCGCGGCTCGGTGAGGAGCTCGTGCTGTGGACTACTGGAGAGTTCGGGTTTGTGGAGCTGAGCGACGCGCTCACCACCGGCAGCAGCATGATGCCGCAGAAGAAGAATGCTGATTTCGCAGAGCTCATCCGGGGAAAAAGCGGGCGCGTGTTTGGTTCATTGGTCGGCCTGCTGACGGTCCTAAAGGGGCTTCCTCTCGCGTACAACAAGGATATGCAGGAAGACAAAGAGGGTCTGTTCGATGCTGCTGATACGCTCCTTGGTTCACTGCAGGTCGCAACCGAGATGATTTCCACGATGCGGGTGAAGCCTGACCGTATGCGCTCCGCAGCAGAGCAGGGATTCGTTAATGCGACCGACGCTGCCGACTACCTTGCGAAGAGGGGCCTGCCGTTCAGAGAGGCGCACGAGGTAGCCGGAAAGCTGGTCGGGCACTGTGTTGCCAAGGGTTGTGAGCTCCTATCGCTCTCGCTGAACGACCTGAAAGGATTCTCCCCGCTCTTCGACGAAGACATCTTCGACGCCATCTCGCTTGAGACGGTAGTAAACCGGCGAACAAGTCGCGGCGGCACGGGCAACGCGGCGGTTGAAGAGCAGCTGAAGCGGGTGGAGGCCGCGATTTCAGGCACGCAAAGCTGGCTCGCCGGCCATAAATCGATCGTTGAGCGGCTCTAGGGTTACTGGAGAGGCTGTTGACCCTCGCTATACCTCTCAATGTTGTCTGTAACCGACCGGACGCCGCGTGTTGAGGCGATTGTTTTTAGAAGGGACTGCACCTCACTTTCCTTAAGTTGTCCACGCACGAGCACATCCCCTCGGTGGACGTCAAGCTCGAGCTTCTCGAGGTGTTGGGCGACATGCCCAAGGCGGGAGCGGAGCCTCTCGACGAGCTTTCTGTCACTCGCGGGTCCTACTGGGGTAAAAAAAGCAGTTGCGTTGGCGAGCACGCCCCCAAGCTGGTTGCGGGTGTGGCGAAGCGCCTTCAACCCTCGTCGGCCTGAGCTTCGGGCGGCTGAGCGGGCCTGGTCGCCGAAGACGGCTCGCCGCCGCGCGCCGGCATTAGGGTCGAGTAGATAGGCGGCTAGCGCCCCTAGACCAAGCCCCAGGGCGAATACCGCACCGTCCCGAACACGTGCCAAGCGAGGCGCGGGTCTCGACGATTCTCGATTAGAAAAGCTTGTTTCCGACATAATATCTCCCGTGGGTGAAGTGTCTCTGGGCAGGGTACCGCGGGAGGGGTATTCAGCGATGAGTGGGCGCAGCCTATCGGCGCGCATACTGCTCCTCGAACACCAGTGCTTTTATCGCTACTTTGATTGGAGGGGCTATGGGGGAGACATCCGCCTACAGGGGGGAATCAACATCGGCGAGCGGAGGCGAGGCGCTGTACAAGTCAATCGAGCTTACGGGGGAGTCGGCAAAGGGTTGGGATGAGGCCGTAAAGCTCTGCGTGCGGGAGGCAGCCGAGACGGTGCGGGCGATCTCCGAGGTAGATATTCGTGAGATGAAGGGCATTGTGCGCGACGGAAAAGTCGCCTCCTTCTCGGTGCGCTGCCGCATTATCTTCCGGGTTGATGATTCCCTGCGAGGGCATTAGCGGCAGCGAGAGGGTCTGGATCTGTCCTGATCCGATCGGACCAGAGTTGGGCTCTTTACTAGCACCGGTTCGGGTTTATTATTGCTTCCTCGTCGGAGGAAGCAGTCATGCGAAACACAGAGAGAGCGGAATCCCAGCGCGCAAGGTCGTTTCTGAGAGGTGTCGAGGGCGCAAAGCACGAATGCCTCTCGCTTGGGGAGAGCTTGGCCGAGCTTAAGCTCCGTGCACCAAGCAGTGGCGCGGCGTTTCAAGTTGAGGCGGCAGAGCGGCACCTCATTAGCACGTTTAAAGAGCTTGAGCGGGTTACTGTAGCGGTCGAAGATGACCGAGCGAAGCAGCGCGGCGAGAATCTCGAGCGCGACGAGGCGCAAAGCCTGGTGCGCTGGTTTAAATGGGATAAGTACCCTGAGCGCTCGCAGCGCTTCTCCGATGTGATGAAGTTCTTCTCGGAAAAGTCGAGCAACGAGCCCGTAGGCATCGAGACTCTAGCAAAGGCATTTAAGTGGTTCCCCGGTGACGAAGAGCAGCTCGTCGCCAAAACCCGCTCGGTCCTCGACAAGATAGCTGAGGTGCATATGCTTCAGCGAGAGGTGGATGTTCATCGCGTGCCCAGCTACAGCCTATCTGAGAAGGCTGCGCGGTTCCTTGAGAAGGGGCTCTTCCGCGAGGCTTTCGGAGTTGGCTCAGCTGAAGCTCCGGAATCAGCAACGTCCTAGTCGTTCTCTACGGCCTCGACAAAATAGGCGTTGGAGCGAAAATCAAACACCATCCCTTCCGGGAGGTAGTCGCGGAGGAAGTCCTCATCGTCAGGCCCAACCGCATACCGGTCGTGCATCTGCGGGTCGCTCTCAGTCGGCACATCAAACTGCTCGCTAAAGGCTTGCAGGCTGAAGGAATCGAGCTTAAAGACCTCAAGGATATCCTCGGTCGCCCCATCAAGGACGACTAGTACGTGGCAGACATTTGCTGGTTCGGCTGTGGTGGTCATGCCGTGCATGGTAGCAGCTGGTTGCCCCCTGGCACAGAGGCGCACTCCCTAAAATCGCGGCGTTGGGCTACTATCGCCGCGTGAACTCAACAGATCAGATCCCACGTCTCGTACAACTCGATTCATGGCTAGCTCCCTACGCAGGAGCGATCGCCCATCGCGGCTGGATGGCGAGCTCATTCAGGGAGCGAATTACCGCTGGCAGGGTATCTCTTGAGGACTTCTCGCGCGGTCACGAGTTCTTCGGATTGCATAAGCTTGCATCATCCTGGGTTCTGCGCGAGCGCGCTCCTAACGCGTCTCGCATAACGATCATCGGCGATTTTACAGGCTGGAAAGAGGATCGACGTTACGATCTGGTGCGACGGAACCACGACACGTGGGATGTTTCGATCCCGCTCTCAGCGCTGAAGCACGGCGAGCACTACAAGCTAGTGGTCTACTGGAACGAAAACGGCAGGGAGTGTAACGGCGAGCGGCTGCCAAGCTTTGCCAACCGAGTGGTGCAAGACGAGCAGACGAAGCTGTTCAGCGCGCAGGTGTGGGACCCTGCCACTCCGTACCAGTGGAAGGTGCCTGACTTTAGGGTGCCAAAGCGCGCTCCGCTCATCTACGAGGCGCACGTGGGCATGGCGCAGGAGGATGGGCGGGTTGGAACGTACGCCGAGTTTACGAAGAACGTGCTGCCGCGAATCAAAGATGGCGGCTACAACACTATTCAGCTCATGGCCGTGCAGGAGCACCCGTACTACGGCTCCTTCGGATACCAGGTGTCCAATTTCTTCGCCCCTTCTTCGCGCTTCGGGACTCCCGAAGATTTAATGGAGCTCGTCGACACAGCGCACCAGATGGGGATCGCGGTTATTATGGACCTCGTTCATTCGCACGCGGTGAAGAATGAGCTAGAGGGCTTGAGCCGCTTCGACGGATCGTACGACCTGTACTTCCACAACGGTGCCCGCGGCGAGCACCCAGCCTGGAACACCCGGTTGTTTGATTACGGAAAGACAGAGACTCTTCACTTCTTGCTCTCGAACTGCCGCTACTGGCTCGACAAGTTCCGCTTCGACGGCTACCGCTTCGACGGCGTAACGAGCATGATCTACCACGATCACGGGCTCGGCTCGGCTGTATCCTCGTACGACCACTATTTCTGCGGGAACGTTGATGAGGATGCGGTCGCATACCTTTCGCTTGCAAATGAGCTGATTCACACGCTCCGGCCAGATGCCATCAGCGTCGCAGAGGAGGTGAGCGGCATGCCGGGGCTTGCGTCTCCGCAGGCCGATGGCGGAACTGGCTTCGACTATCGGCTCGCCATGGGCATCCCAGACTATTGGATAAAGCTCCTGAAGCACGTGCGCGACGAGGACTGGAATGTGTCGCAGCTCTGGCATGAGCTCACTAACCGTCGTGCCGATGAGAAGACGATCAACTACGTAGAGTCGCACGACCAGGCGCTCGTTGGTGACAAGACTACGATCTTCTGGCTCGCCGACGCCGAGATGTACTGGAAGATGCGCTTGTCAGACGAGAGCCTCGTGATCGACCGAGCTATTGCGCTGCACAAGATGATTCGGCTGATAACGCTTGGCCTGGCCGGTCAGGGGTACCTCAATTTTATTGGCAATGAGTTCGGGCATCCCGAGTGGGTCGACTTTCCGCGAGAGGGGAACGGCTGGTCGTTCCATTACGCTCGTCGGCAGTGGAGCCTCCGCGACGACCCAAACCTGAAGTACCGCTTCTTGGCTGAGTTCGACCGCGCTATGGTCTCGCTCGCCTCAGCGACGAGGCTGCTTGAGCAGCCGTGGGCCTACAAGCACTACGAGCATGTTGCTGACAAGGTGCTTGTGTTCAGCCGTGCTGGGCTCGTGTTCGCCTTCAACTTCGACCCCAATCGCTCCTACGACGGGTACGAGCTTTTTATTAACCCGGGACGGTACGGATTGGCCCTGACCAGTGACGCCGCGGAGTTTGGGGGCTTTAATCGCATCGACCCAGCAGTGCAGTACGAGACCTCTAGCGCCGGCGCTGTTAAACTGTACCTGCCAGCGCGTAGCGCTGTTGTTCTCAGGCGGCTGTAGCGAGGTCGGGTAATCTCACTGGTCAAAACCCTGCAGGACAAGCGCCGCAGCTTCGCGCCCCGCGCGCAGGGCGCCGTTCTGGGAGCCGTACGACAGGTAGTCACCGGCGTACACAACTCCATGATGCACCTTCGCTCCGCTCTCCATCCTAGGACGGGCCGGAACTGAGGCTGGGATAGTAAAGGTCTTTAAGTGCCGCCAGTCGGCTACTTCTTGCCCGAACCACCCCGAAAGCTCTTGCAGCGCGAGCGAGCGAGCCTGCTCCTCAGGGAGTTCAGCCTGCGCTCCAAGAAGGGTCGCTGACACGAGTGCCTTCCCACTGGGAGCGTAGCTCGGCTGCACATTGCTCGGCACAGCAACGCTCGACAGTATTCCTGACCCGCTGCCGTTCAAGCAGACTAATTTTTCGGTGAAGGGCGCCTTGTCGGCTGAGAAGTAGATCGTGCGCGAATGCCTCTGCGGCATTGTTTGCTCGGGACCGCCGAGAACTGCGGCATTTGGCGCATCGGAGCACACGACAACCCGCTGGCACTGCAACACTTCTCCCGAAGCGAGCACAACCTCGTTCGCCTGAACGCCTTCGACTCGTGAATTTAGCAGGATGTGGCTGACGCCAACCTGCTGCGCAAGCAGGCTGGGCAAAGCCTGGATCCCCTGCGCTGGCAGCACGGCTGAGCTGCGCGAGAAGACACGAAGGTAGAAGCGCGCAGCAGCGCTGTCCGAGGAGAGTGTTGGGTCGAGGAGGATGGCGGCGAGAAACGGCCGCAGGAAGCGGTTTGCGAAGCGCTCGCTGAAGCCGAAGCGCGAGATGCTCGCATCGGTGGATTCCCCTGTTGCTCCCGGGTCGCGCAGCGGAAAGAGGGACGCGTAGAGGAAGAGCCGCGGAAGGTCCGTAAACGAGAGGACGGGCGAGCCGAGCACACTTGGAAGCTTTGAGGGGTGACGCCGCGGGTCGAAGAAGTCCGCGAAACCCCCGTCACAGTGAATTCGGGCGCCCGAATCGAAGGGCGCCAGCCGCAGAGCGTCCAAGCCCTGTAGGGCCTTGAGCTCGGGGTATCCTGCAAGCAGCACCTGAAAACCGTGGTCGAGGAGAAAGCCGTCGTGGGCAGTGGTGCGCATCCGCCCGCCAACCCCGGCTGACTGCTCGACGACAAGAACAGAGAGCCCGGCGTTAACAAGCTCCAGGCCAGCCCGGAGTCCGGTCAGTCCCGCTCCAACCACAATTACATCCGCATCGCGCATCACGGCAGCGTAGCAAATTCGTCTCGTTTTGGGAGGTTAGCATCTTAAGGGTTTAGCCCAACGGCTAGTCCAGGCCTTATGACTAGCGGCAAAGATTCTGGTACCATGCGCCGCGTCATGGTCACCCATCCAGATACTTTTAAGGGCGTGCAGCAGCTAGTTGGCGAGGAGGCTTTCGTGCGGCTAAGCAGCGCCTCTGTATGCGTCGTTGGGCTCGGAGGCGTTGGCTCCTGGGCCGTCGAGGCCCTTGCGCGCAGCGGCATCGGAGCGCTCACGCTGGTGGACTTAGACGAAGTCTGTGTGACCAACATCAATCGGCAGGTGCAGGCAACGTCGAGCACAGTCGGAAAGCCGAAGGCGGACGCACTCGCCGAGCGGGTCAGAGAGATCCATCCATCTTGCAAGGTAAAGGTTGTCCGAAGCTTCTTCTCCGAGAAAACCGCTAGCGCAATCCTTGCGCCGGGCTTCGCTCTCGTAATCGACACGATCGACCGTGTCGAGAACAAGGCGCTGCTCCTCGCCGAGTGTGCAAAGCGCGACCTGCCTGTTATTACAGCCGGAGCCGCCGGGGATCGGCTGCATCCGAGTGGGGTGCAGGTGGCAGATCTTGCGCGCACAGTTCACGACCCGATGCTTCAGATCGTTCGGAAGGAGCTTCGACAGCGTCACGGCTTTCCGGGCGGAGAGCGGGCCAGATTCCAGATGCCGTGCGTGTATGTTCCCAAGCAGCGCAACGAGCCCAAGCCTGTGTGCGAAGGCAGCACTACGCGCCGTAGCTGCAACGATGGGCTTGGCAGTGCTGTGTTCGTTACCGGGGCGGTTGGCTTCGCGATAGCGGCTGAAGCGGTGCGGCTCCTTACAACGGATCTCGCAGCGCCGCTCTATCCGTGGAAAGCTAAGCGGATGCCGCCTTCGGGAGGAGCTTCCCAAAGAGCGCCAGGAAGTTGCGCTCAACCTGCGTAGCTAGTTCGGCTGTTGGTACGTTTAGAGCCGCAGCTAGACCGCTGAAGACGGCTACGATGTTCGCTGGGCTATTCACCCTTTTTCCGTCTTTACTAGCAGGAAGCGAGGCGCGCTCTAGCTCCGGAGGCAGGGGCTGGTCTGGAGCATCGGTCTCAACAAGTATCAGATCGCGCGGAATGGAGCGGAACACATCAAGCTTCTTCTCGCGGCCCGCGCCGAGAAAATAGCCGGGAAACGAGAAGAAGGCGCCGAGGCCAGCGAACTGAGAAACCATCTCCTTAGGCCCGCCGTAGCTGTGAAGCAGGAAGCCGGTTGAGGGGAGCTTGCTGCTTTTTAGGAGTGAGTAGAGGCGCCCCCAGGCGCGCAGGCCGTGGATGGAGAGCGGCCTGTCTTCTTGCGCTGCAATCGCTACCTGCTCAAGAAAGACGCGCTCCTCCAGTTCATGGTCGATATCCTCACGATAGCCATCCACGCCGACCTCGCCCACGCCAGATGGGGTAGAGCGTAAGAGCCGCACCAGCTCGTCCTGCCACCCCTCCGTTATCGTGTCGAGGTACCATGGGTGAACCCCGAACGAGGGTAGGCAGCAGGGGTAGCGCCGAGCGAGCGCAAGAACCGCCTCCCAATCCTGCTGGCAGGCGCCGTTTACAACCATGGCGACAAGACCCGAGGCGGTCGTATGAGCGACCAGCTCTGGAATAAACGCCGCTAGACGCTCGTCTTGTAGGTGGTTGTGTGCGTCGTACAGCCGCATTATCGAGCCCCGCTGCCTGCAGCAAAATTTGTGATGAAGGCGAGGGTGCTGTGGACCGCCCTCTTGCGAGTAGTGCTGAGGAGCCCTTCCAGCCCGAGCTGTGTTGCAAGCTGAGGCGTGAGTGAGCCGGCCTCTGACGGTGAAATGCCGCTGCAAAGCTCGCACAGGAAACAAGCGACGCCCTGGACCATCGACGAATCGCTGCGAGCGTTAAAAGAGACTCGGCCATCCCGCAGCTCTCCCGTGAGCCAGAGACCCGAAGCGCAGCCCGGAACCCGTTTCCCAGGTGTTAGCTCGCCCGCAGGCACCTGGTCGTGCAGCGTTGCCCGCTCCATCAGCCAAGAGAGCTTCTCCTCAGCGGTCTGGTTAAAGGCGTACTCCTCCAACAGGTCACCATGTGGGTAGTTAGGGGGCAGGGAGATCTTCACGGATCAAGGATACTACGGGCCGAGCAGCCCGGTACAGGCGCTACCGCACGAAGTCTGGGAACTGGTGGTCAGGGTTCTTCTCGCGCACGTACTTCTTCTCCCACTCGGCACTTAGCAGGAGCACGTTTCGGTCGCGGGCATCGAGCGCCATAAAGGTGCCCATCGGGAGGGTCAGGCTCTTTACGTCGCCAAGAACGTAGACGCTGTGGCGGTACGGAAGGAAGTCGATCGCTGACGAGACCCCGTACTCCTCTTTCAGTCGAAACTGAAGCACCTCAAACTGAAGCTTCCCAACAGCAGCAACGAGTGGGGGATCTTTCGGGTTCCTGTACGAACGGAGGATCTGCACCGCCCCTTCGTGCGCAAGCTGCGTGATCCCCTTCTCGAATTGCTTGTGCTTAAGGACATCGGTGGGGCGAATCTGCGCCACAATCTCTGGCGGAAATTGGGGCATCGGCTTGTAGTTGAAGCCGCCCTGGAGCGAGACCGTGTCGCCAATCGCGAACACGCCCGGGTTAATTACGCCTATCACGTCGCCTGGGTACGCCTCGTCGACAGTGTTTCGGTCCTTAGCAACAAGGCTGTAAGAGCGCGAGAGACGGATCTCCTTTCCGGAGCGGTGGTGCTTGACCACCATGTCACGCTCAAAGCGTCCCGAGCAGACCCGCATGTACGCCATGCTGTCGCGGTGCTTCGGGTTCATGTTCGCCTGGATCTTGAAGACGTAAGCGGAGAAGGGCTGCGCGCACGGATCAACCTCAACGGTGTCCCCGTTCGAAGCATCCGCCGGGTACGCGTGTGGAGGCGGAGCGAGCTCAGTGAATGAGTCGAAGAACGGCTCCACGCCGAAGTTTGTGAGCGCCGACCCGAAGAAGACTGGCGTAATCTCGCCACGCAGAAAGGCCTCACGCGAAAACGGGTTCCCGGCAGCTATCAGGAGCTCAAGCTCGCCCTCTAGCGCAGTCGCTTCTTCGTCGCTTAGGGCGCCGCTGCGCCTGGCCTCATCAAAAGAGACCGTCGAGAAGTCGGCTTTCGCAGCGCCGCCCAGCTCGGACTTCTTGAAGAGCATCACCTGGCGCGAAGCCACGTCGATCACCCCCTTGAAGCCGCTGCCGTGCCCGATTGGCCAATTGATCGGCGCTGCCTGAATGCCGAGCACCTCTTCGACCTCCTGCAGGAGCTCAAGCGGGTCCTTCCCGTGCAGGTCCATCTTGTTAATGAACGTAAGAATCGGAGTGCGCTGCATCCTGCACACAGCGAAGAGCTTCCGTGTCTGCTCCTCAACACCTTTCCCGCCATCGAGCACCATCACGGCGCTGTCGGCCGCTGTCAGGGTGCGATACGTGTCCTCGCTGAAGTCTTGGTGGCCAGGCGTGTCCAGCACGTTGATGATCGTGCCCTTGTACGGGAACTGCATGGCGGAGGCTGAAACCGAGATGCCACGCTCCTGTTCGAGCTTCATCCAGTCTGAGCTTGTTGCTCGACCGCCCTTGCGGGCGCGCACCATTCCTGCCACGCCGATCTGCCCGGAGTAGAGGAGCAGCTTCTCCGTCAGGGTCGTCTTCCCGGCATCCGGATGGCTAATGATTGCGAATGTGCGACGCTTGGCGGTTTGGGCAGCAAGGTCGCCTGAAGAGAGTAGCTCTGTCATAACGGCGGAAAGCCTACCATAGCAGCGAAAACAAGCCCAATTTGGACCCTTTGGGCAGCGAAACAGGCGGGTGGCTCCGCTAGATCTCGTGTGCTAGGCTCCGCGAGAACCAGCCCTGCTGAGGTGTATTCGTATCCTAGCGCGGCCATTTGTGCGGAGAGTCTATGAGCGACCTACACCTCGTTGCGAATAACACAGTCGTTTCTTTCCATTACACCCTCAAAGATAGAGACGGAAAGGTCCTTGACTCGTCCGACGGGGGCGAGCCGCTAGCGTACCTGCACGGACATGGCCAAATTGTACCGGGTCTGGAGCGCGCAATGATGGGCAAAGCGGCTGGAGGAAATGCCTTCCAGGTGGTGGTGACACCGGAGGAGGGATACGGCATTAAGCGCGAGGACCTCATTATCACTGTACCCAGGGAGCACTGGAGCCTGCCTGAGACGGTTGGGGTCGGTGAAATTGTTGAGCTGCAGTCTGACGGAGGCCAGCGGCTTCCCGCTCGGATTGTCGACATGAAGCCGGAAGCTATTACACTGGACGCCAATCACCCTCTGGCCGGCGAGCCCCTGCATTTCGAGATAACCCTGGTATCCGTACGCCCGGCCACTAAAGAAGAGGTTGAGCACGGGCACGCACACGGCCCAGGGGGGCATCAACACTAGCATCTTCGGCGCTCTTAAGGTTGCCAGCCGGCGCGCTGCTGCTATAGTCCTGGCGTGATAGTTCCGTACACCATGCTAAGGTCCGATGCGCTCCGGGGCGTTATCGAAGAGTTCGTGCTGCGCGAGGGTACTGACTACGGCTACGGGGCTTCCGTAAGCTCGGAGTCAGAGCGCGCAGTATCGCTCGACGACAAGGTTGCTCAGGTGATGGGGCAGTTGGAGAGGGGCGATGTACTCCTTGTTTACGACGAGCAGACTGAGACCTGCGACTTAATCACGCGAGGCAGTAAGCGCCACCTTGCGTTATCTGTAGATTCGGGGAGCGTTGAATAGCGTATGGTTAAGCTTCGTGTTCTTGCACTTCTGCTCCTCGCCGCCGTGGGCGGCTGCTCCACGCAGCTCTACGACGGCCAGGCTCGTCCTGATAGCGATATCTCAGCACTGTCGCTGCTTCGCTCTGAGCCGAATATGACCTTCGGAAGTGTGGTGATTGATGGTCGTGCCGTGGAGAGCACACGGTACGGATTCTCGTCCGACTTCCACATACTTCCCGGGAGCCACGCCCTGAGTTTTAACTACCGGATTGATGCCGATGCGTACTGCGACGTGAGGGAACACCTTTGTCCGGCCATAGTCGTGACAGGCCACTGCGCGGGCTTTTTCCCGACTCAAGCCGGGAAGTCCTACGTGGTCGAGCTGACTAATCGCAAGGATACGGTCGGCGCTGCAGTTAGAGAAGCGCTTTCGATGGAGAACCTTGCAGGTGACGGTCCAAGCCGATTGGCAGAGCTTCAGTGCGAGCAGACAAGCCGTCATGCGTCCGCCGATATCCAACAGGCAGCCATAGCCGTGAAGGCGGAAACGAATTGAGAGGAAGCGCGAGAGTATGGCGCTTGATAATGCTCGTGCCGAGCAACGTTACTGGTGGGCGGAGCTGACCGACGACGAACTCCTGCAGGTGAGGATGTGCGATCTCGATTTGCAGATCGAGGGGACGCCGCTGGAGGCTCGCATCGCAACGGTGCAATCCGAGCTTACCGCCAGGGACTTGCTGTTCGACCCGCATTACTGGCTCTCGGACGAGTGGTTCTGCCCAGATGGGATCCCTGGGATAGCGGTTCCGTTTTACTTAGCCCATCCGCGACTCGAGCGACTTGAGAAATCGCAGCTACTTGAGGTCGAGGGTGGAGAAGAGGCTTGGTGCCTCAAGATTCTGCGGCATGAGGTCGGGCACGCGATTGAGAACGCATTCCGGCTCCGGCTTAAGCAGGAGCGGAAGAAGTTCTTCGGGAAAACGTCCGTGCCGTACCCGGAGTACTACTCTCCGAAGCCCTACAGTAAGAGTTTCGTTCTTCACCTCGACGCTTGGTACGCCCAGAGTCACCCCGATGAGGATTTTGCCGAGACCTTTGCTGTGTGGCTTGCGCCAAACTCTCAATGGCGTGAGCGTTACCGGGGCTGGCCAGCCCTGCGAAAGCTGCAGTACATGGAGCGGCTCATGACAGAGATCGCAGGAAGGCCCGCGCCTGTTCAGAACAAGAGGGTGCTCGACCCGCTTTCGGCGCTCAGCAAGACCCTCGGTGAGCACTACCAAGCTCGGAAGGCGAAGTACGGACGAGAAACTCCCAGTTTCTACGACAAGGACCTTCGCAGCTTATTCTCCGATTCCGAGGAGTTCTCGAAGGCTCAGCTCGCCTCGGCGTTTATCCGCCGCCGGCGTAGGCACATCCGCAGCCTCGTTTCCCGCTGGACGGGAACCTACCAGTATACTATCGATCGGGTACTGGAGGCGATGATGGTGCGATCCTCGGAGCTTGGCTTACGACTAACGCTCGCCGAGGACGAGACCCTCAAGCAGTTTGCGGTTCTCGTTACGGTTCAGACAATGAACTACCTGCACAGCGGCAGGCACCGAGTCGCACTGTGACGGTGTAGAGCCATGAAGAAGGTTCGAGTCCTCTGCCTTGCTCACGAAGACCTCATTCCGCCGGAGAAGGTCCCCGCGTCCCAAAATTATCACAACGAGGACTGGCGCACTGAGCAGTACGTTCTCTCGACCCTGCGGGCGATGGGGCACGATGCGGAGATCTTGGGAGTGCGGTCAGATCTCGGCTCGATCCGGACAAAGGTAGAGGAGTTCAAGCCCGACATCGTGTTCAACTTACTGGAAGAGTTTCACGATCAGCCGCTGTATGACCAGAATGTTGTCAGCTTTCTAGAGCTCATTCCGGTTGCGTACACGGGCTGCAACCCGCGCGGAATGATCCTCTCGCGCGACAAAGCGTTGGCAAGAAAAGTTCTTACATATCATCGAATCCCCGGGCCTGACTTTGCTGTCTTTCATAAGGGTCGCGCTGTCCGCAGACCCAAGAAGCTCAACTTCCCCCTCTTCATAAAATCTCAGATTGAGGAGGCATCTCTCGGGATATCGTTGTCGTCAATCGTTGACAACGACAAGGACTTTCAAGAGCGCGTCAGCTTCATGCACGAGAAGCATAACACCGACGTTATTGCAGAGGAGTACATCGAGGGGCGGGAGCTGTACGTAGGGGTTATAGGAGATGACCGCCTGACCGTGTTTCCGATATGGGAGCTCGTTTTCGAGAAGATGCCTGAGGGCACGCCGCGAATCGCCACTCGGCGTGTAAAATGGGACGCGAAGTATCAGAAGAAGCACGGAATCACGAGTCGAGAGGCGACGGACCTACCAGCCGAGCTTCGGTCGAAGATTGAGAACGTGTGCCGGAGGACGTATCGCGCCTTGGGTATTACTGGTTACGCACGCATCGACCTGCGCTTAAAAGAGAGTGGGGAGATTTTCGTGATTGAGGCTAACCCAAACCCAGAGATTGCAAACGGCGAGGACTTCGCGGATTCGGCGCGCCAGGCCGGGCTCTCGTATGAGGCGTTGCTCCAGAAAATCCTCAATATTGGACTGAGGAGAGCCGGTCGATTATCGGCGGGGTAGTTCTCTTCGCTCGATAAACCGCAGGTCCTGTAGGGGATTTCTCTCCAACGAAGGAAGGAATCGTTCAATCCAAATTCGCTTCACCTTTGGGGTGAGAAATGGAGTGCCTGGCTCGAATAGCTCCTTCTCAAGCCCGTGAGAACGGGCGGTAAGGGTTCTAACATCCAATACGAAATCGCCGTCAAGAGCCTCAGCGTAATCATCAACTTTGGCGGTCACAAGCATTGGATCTGTGGGGAGGGGGCCCGCTGGCCCTGAAACGAGGGCGTGGTGAAGAGTCAGGGCATCAACGAGCGGGGTAAGCCTTGGGTCTAAGGCAGGCGATTGGGTGCTTCGCCGACCGTCGGACAAAGCAGCCTGCTCCTCGATGAAGGCGGGAACCCCTGCGAGACCCTTGTGCGCATGAGCCCATCCGATTCGCCATGCTGAGAAGAGTTCCAGTGTCCTGGCGAGGTACCGCCCTATCTCGCGCCCGAGCTCCTCGGGGTGCGTTCGGCTGCTTGCCTCAGGGACGGAGGCAGCGAAGCCTTTTAGCAGAACGCGTGGCGAAGATACGTCGAGTGCTATCACCTTATTCGGTCCATTCTCACCCAGGACCTGCTCCGGTCGCAGCCCAGCGGCCTGTATGTCCGCCGCGGCGTCGTGAGATTCGTCTGCTGACCAACCGGCACGCCACTCCTTTAAGCAGAAAGAGACTTTGGCCTTGAGCCAAGTAGTATCCACGAGGAGCGCATGTACCATCGATACCTGGCGGTGGCTCTCGCTGTAGAGAGCGAGGGAGAAGTGGCGACGCTGGTCGCTCCTGATGGGGAGGGTCAGACTCGATGGCGGAGAGAAGACAAGCAATCCCGGAGTGCAGAGGACCTTCGCCTGGGGAAGCAATAGCAGGTTCTGCTCGAAGAGCTGTGAGGCTGCCCTTAGTGGGGCGAGGAGCTGCTTAAGCGGGGCTTCCTCAGCCCGCGAAAGAAAGTTAGTCAGAAAGACGCCGTGTCCCGGGAATGACCGGAACTCTTCAGAGTGAACGAGGTTCAGGCTACCCAGAGAAAGAGCCGAGCGAACCAGGGGGCTAAAGACGTGCCCCGGCAGGCGCCGCAGGTCAAACTGAAAGGCGCTTGCATGGCCGGCCGATAATTCGCCGATTGAATGCAACAGTCTAAGCCTCCGCTTGAATCGCCCAGGAAGGGGCTCAGAAGTCGAGACGGGCGTCTCACCCCCTGCAAGCATTGCCAATTGCGCGAGATGAACGGGCTCAGGCTCGCCGGTCTGAACGCCGCGGGACGTGACGCGCAGGAGCCGCTCAGAGAGTTGCTCTGGCCCAAGTTGCGCGAGGGCGGCGCAGAGATCGCGACAGGCGCTATCCGGTGGCGGCAGGGCAGCCCAGAGCCTCGCGATCAACAAGGCGGTTTTGGCTGGGCTTTCAGGCGTCGAGGGATCCTTGGCAAGCTCCGCCATCGAGAGCAGGTATGCGCGTTGAAGTGTCGGGGAGCGTCTGGCGCGTCGAAGTTCCGCATGGGCGGGGATAATCTCCCAAGCCTGTTGGAACCCGGCTCGCATCGCAGCCCGGGTGGCAACTCTTACCTCCCCCCATACTGATGGCGCCTCGGCGCGAAGCTGCGGAACGAGGGAACAAAATCCGCGGAAACAATCCGCTCTCGCGGAAACTCCGCCTGGAGCGGCGTTTCGAAGCAGAGCGGCTAAGCAGCTCAGGTCCTCTGCTTGTGCACTCTCCGAGAGTAGGGGATCCAGTTCACGCAGAAGTCGGTGATTCTGTGCGGGCCGGCCGGGCTGTAAGGGCGCAAGTAGCAGTATCTCGCTGAGGGCCCGAACAGAGGTACCCGCATGACGACCGCAGAGCCCAGGGCGTAGCAAGCTGAGCGCAGTAAGGTACGGGAGGAGCGAGCGGCGCTCTGATGTACACTCGGCCCCACTGCTATCTGATTCGGCTGTGGGACCGCTAGCGTCACGAAGGGCCGCGTCGGCCTTGAGCAGCTCCGTGAAGAGCTCGGTCGTGAGCTGCTCCGCGGGCGGAGACTGTTCCAGGAGGTCGGAGCAAAGTTTTAAGGTCATTGCGATAGGTGCCCCGGCAGCGAGAAACGGCTTAGCTGCACCACAGAGGTTCGCTACAACCTCCTCGGACACATCGGGGTTAAAGAGCGGTGCCAGCTCCTGAATAAACACCCCGACATCATTGCGAGTAAGATTAGGTGATGCCGCGAGCAGGTCCCCAAGCAGCACAAGCTTGGTGTTCGGCCAAACTAGGGCCTCATCCTTCTTGGGCGCAGGCAACGGATCTCCCCGGAAATCGGGCGTCTCCTGTGGCTCGTGTCGACCAGGCTGTGTGCTCATGGTCTTAATCTCCTACGCGCGTCGCTCTCGACTACGACCTCGCAGAGCCTAGCATACTGACCGAAAAAAATAGCAATGTCGGGCCTGAGACTGTTGGCGGGTATAGGTACAGCGGGGTAAGCTTTCGGGCATGCGGGGTTTTCTTGTCGCCATAGCGCTGTTCCTGTTCGTTTTCGGCGCCTTTAGGGGGTGGGAGGCATACTCCTTCGTCGGGGCTGCGGTCAGGGTAGAGGGGAGAGTGTACGCGGTGGAGTCGCTGGCTGGCCCCCCGAAGCCGCGTCAGAAGATCCCAGTCCACGTCGAATACGAACTTAATGGTCGCACAGAGCGAGGGGAAACGCGCATGCCGATGCTCGGAAAACTCTCCGTCGGTGACAGGATTCCGCTTTGGGTGTCAGAAAGTGAGCCGGACAGACCGGTGCTGGCCCAACCTTCTTCTATCTTCGCCGGCCCGCTGACCTATTTTACTGTCGGCCTGATCGGGTTGGTACTGACGCTGGTGTACCGAAGAAAAAGCTAGCAGCCCCAGCGACCAACCGCGGCTGCCTGCTCTTTGCTACTCTTCGAAGTCCCCTCCGACATCACCCATGTCGTCGAGCCCCAGGGCGGAGTCCTCTTCGACGTGCGGCATCACGTCACTCTCAAGCTTCGTGTCGTCGATGTCGTCATCGAGTGACTTGGGATCAGCCGGCGGAACCTCAGACCCTGAAACTTCTTTTGCCACCGGCGTAACCGCTGGGGGGGCTTTTGGGTTCGATGCCACCAGCACTCCGTCTGGGTGAAGCGGAGGCAGGGAGAGGTCGAGGTGATGAGGAGAGCCCTTCTTGTGCCGCTCCTCCTCCTCTGAAGCGAAAACCGGCTCTGCGCCGAGCAGAGCCCCAGCAGACATTAACGCGATAACAAGTAGCGATCTCACAGGCTCCCCGCAGTATGGCTAAATCGGGGGGATCTTTACCGTTTGAGTCGGATCTTTCAAGCCCAAAAGGGGCTCTTAATTCGTGGGACTTTCGCGGTTGTGCTCGGATACAGGGGGTTCTACACTCCCGCCTGGGGATTTCACGGAGAAACTCACTATGCGTATTACTAAGCTTCTGCTCACCGTTCCACTCGCCTTGACCGCATGTGCCGGCGCCCAGTACCACCGCGATGCCGTGTCTGGCGACCGGAAGTCCGCAATTACCGTAGGCGCCGTCCAGCGCGAAGTGCGCGTTGGCATGTCCGGGGCGGAGGTTGCAGAGGCGCTCGGATCTCCCAATGTTGTAACCACCGATGAGGAGCGCCGCGAGGTCTGGATCTACGACAAGATCTCGACCGAGAGGGCGTACTCGGTCGACCAGGGGGGTATCGCAACCCTGATCTTAGGCGGCGCGCTTATTGGAGACGGCGGAGTTGGCGGAGGCGTGGCCCCGTCGTACGCCTCAAGCAGCGGCGCGGCAGCTACTACCCAGAAGACGCTAACCGTCATCATCAAGTTCGATCAGGGCGGTCGAGTGCGCGACTTCAAGTACCACTCGTCGACCTTCTAGTGGCTTGAACAGCTGGTTCAGGGCAGGTTTGCATGTCGCTACCATCATCTCGTTGTCGTGTTGCTCTGCTGGCGTTTCTCGTTGCTGCGTTCTCTTCGGGCTGCCTCCCAGCGATCCCGCCAGAGGCATTAACGCTCCAGCCGGAGGCCGCAAGCCTGCGCGTCCAGCAGACCCGTAGGTTCGACACGAACAACGAGGGCGAGCTGCTCCAAGCCTCGCTGGGCGTGCTGCAGGATATGGGTTTCGAGTTGGACGAGTCTGAGTCGAGGCTTGGTGTTCTCGTGGCCTCGAAGACCAGAGACGCAACCGACGCCGCCCAGGTCGCAAGCAAGATTCTGGTCGCAGCGTTCGCCAGCCA
Organism: uncultured Bdellovibrionales bacterium; assembly: GCA_964413875.1. Taxonomy (GTDB): domain Bacteria; phylum Bdellovibrionota_C; class UBA2361; order UBA2361; family OMII01; genus OMII01. Next base: position 19,031 of record CAYPUA010000022.1, on the reverse strand, counting down.
AAACATGCCGATCGACGTCACGCAACGGATTCGAGTGTCCCTCATCACTCGGGTTATCTCGCCGAAGGAGTCCACCGTTCGCATAACGTTCCAGCGCATCGTGTGGAACGATATGGGGCAGGTGTCGCTCTCTGAGAGCCTCGACGATCCTGAGCTGTACCAACAGTTCTTCTTCAAGCTGTCAAAGTCGCTCTTCCTCGAAGCGCACGGAATTTAGGAGATTGCAATGAAGACCATCATCGCTGTGAGTTGCTGCGCTGCGCTGCTCTTAGCAGGCTGCGCGCCGATGCACGAAAGGATTCTCGACACAGAACAGTCACAGGTACAGCTTCGCTCCATCCAGTCTCGTGCATTCGACACGACCGATCGAGAGAAGACGCTTCGTGCGGTCATAGCGACACTGCAAGACTTAGCGTTCGTGGTTGATAAAGCTGACCTCGAGCTAGGCACTGTTAGCGCAACGAAACTCGATGGGTATTTTTTGCGCATGACTGTGTCTGTGCGCCCGCGCGGAAAGACCGAGACGATCGTTCGCGCAAACGCCCAATTCAACGACCGCCCAGTTACTGACCCGAAGCCGTACCAGAGCTTCTTCGCGGCGCTTGAGAGGGCGATGTTCCTGAGTGCAAATGCGGTTGATTGAAGCGGGCCCAGCGTTCACTTGATCGTCATTGGGGCCTTCGGACTGTACTTTGACTGGATTGTTCCACCGCCGGGCTTGGGGCTACTGACCCGGTATCGCACGGTGTAGCGCCCCGGAGAGAGCTTCCGGACTGTCACGCGGTTACGGGCGGTAACGAGCTGAATGCGCTTACGTGTAGAGTTCTCTTTTATGGTCGCAGAGTAGCGGACTCGCGCGGCAGCGGAGGGATATATCGCAGACGCCTGGCTGGTTGGAGGACTAAACTCTTGAAAAAAAATTGTTACTGCTCGCTTTTTCACGACTAGGTCCGGCGGGCTATCAATTGGCGCCCCCTCGGTTAGGGGAGGAGGCGGGAGCTCAATAGCAACTCGGTAGACCTGGCTCTCCGTTGTGCTCTGCGGCGCGAGATTGCTCGCGCTTGATTGAAATGCGGTGAAGAACTTGCGCGCGCTGAAGCCCGCGCCGCCAATTGTTGGAAGATTACTATCGCCTCCCCGTCCGAAGAGGTAGCTATCTCCAAGAGATGAGCGCTGACTGGTTAGCCAGATCAGCCCGGATGAGAGGCTCTTAAGGTAGGTCTGGCGGCTCACCAGGGCTGTAGGGTCCGGGACTGTCGTTAGGTCGCTTGCTGCGCTGGAAAACACCACATAATCACCGTTTGGTCCGATACGGGCCGAGAACACACCATGCGAGCTCGGAGCCCCATTCGCATCGGTGTTTACCATGGAGGGGGGCTCGTGCGCGGTTATTGCTCTGTTCCAGTAAAGGTCGGATTCGGCAGAGGTTCCGTTGCTGGACCGAGCCATCTTAAAGAGGCGAACATCTCCAGAGTACGAAAGACTCCCGCCCGTGGTAGCAAGGTCGTTTGCGCGCGCGAAGGACGATACGAGCGTTGGCGGGTTTTTTCCGGCATGGTCTTGGACGAATGTATCGAAGCGGCTTGAGGAAGCGCCTAGCTCTGGGCTATTTGTTGAATAGATTATGGTTTGGCCATCTGCGCTGATGGAGAGGTCCTTAAATTCGCCCTCTCCCACGCCGGGAATCCTAGCGGTCTCTACGAGCCACCTTCCCGCAGAGTTCTTCGAGATGTTTGCTACAAAAGGCTGCGGGTAGATTCGATTTGCGGGCGGTCCGCTTGATGGGTCTGTGAGGTTTCCGGCGGTGCTTAAAAATACAACTCGATATTTTAGCGGGGACTCGCTCACGAGCGCTACCGATGAGTCCGAGCTTGAGCCGTCGCCACCGTCACTCGCCGAGCCGAATGCGCGACTCACCAGCAACTGCTCTCCTGATGGCATAAAGCGGAGGTAAACCTGCCTCACGTCCGAATTGGGCTCGGGGCTCGTTGAGCCCTCAGCCAACAAGTCGTCTGAGGTGGACTCGAATGACACTGCGTACGAGAGTCGGTCTGAGGAAAGCTGACTGAGGCTTGGCTTTTCGGCACCCCGCCTGGGCGCTCCGTCGTCCACGCCGGCCCGGTTTTTTCTCTGAACCAGGAGGGAGGCCAAGTAGGAGCCAGTTGAGGTTGGTGACTGCAAGAAAATGTCGGTCGTATCTGCGTTTCTCTTTTTGGTATCGAGATTCGTGGCGTTTGAGCTAAAGACTAAGACGTTGCCGTTCGGCGCGAGGCTGAGCACCCGCGAGTCGCCGTTTCCCGGAAGACCGACCGATGTAGTTGAGGCAATCTGCGCGTCGCCCAGCTCTTGAGGCGCTGCAAGAGTGGCTGGGAGAGCCGCCCAAAGTGCAGCCGCCGCTAACGAGCGTCGCAGCCACCTTTCGGCTTTGCGTTGTCTGTCGTCCACATCAGGGATATCGGCTCCTTTGTTGACGAGCTTGAGCCGCCCCCGCCACAAAGGAAATTAATTGATGCAGCTAGTTAATGGTCATGGGCTGCTTCGGGCTGTACTTCGAGGTAACGGTGCCGCCCCCTGGGCCCGGAGAGCTCACCCTGTACCGTACGGTGTACCGTCCGGGCGAGAGCTTACGGACCGTCACTCGGTTTCGTGCCGTTACCAGCTGGATGCGCTTGCGAGTCGAGTTCTCGCGGATAGTTGTTGAGTAGCGAACCCTATTCGCCTGAATAGAGGCCGGGCCGCCCCCAGTCCCTGCGGCCGAGGAGAACTGCTGGAGTCTGATGGTCGCGCGGTCGCCTGTGACCCGCACGTCGGGCGGCGCATCGATCGGCGCTCCCTGCGTTAGCGGCGGTGGAGTGAAGGTCACCGTGGCGCGATATGCCTGGGCGAGGGTGCTGGATGAGAGGTTTGTTGCTTTCGAGATGAACGTTGCGGTGATGGAGTTGCTGTTGAAGAACGCCCCGCCAAGATCAACGGCGTAGCTGCTACCATTTTGCCCGCGCGTAACCCCGGCGCTTGCGAGAGCTGAGGTGCGGACGATCTCGCCAGTGAGGAGATTCTTAACGTACGTTTGTGCGTCCGAATACGCTCCGCTGAGACTCTCGGTAAGGTTGCTCCCCGTATCGCTAAAAGCGACGAACACGCCGTTGGCCGAGAGCTGCGCGCGTGGCAGCAAGGATGCGCCACCGCCGGTTGTGTTGAACACTATTTGACCGCTACTGGCTACCCCCAGCCTGTTGGTGTTTGCCTGGGTAGGGCGCGCCGAGAAGTCGTCGCCGGTTCGCACGTAAAACAGACCTTCAAGACTGGAGGTTCCCGGACTCCCTTGGGAAGCCATTAGAAAACTGACCACCTCGCCATTGTACGACAGGCTGGGCTCTAGCGCCGCTGCCTCATTAGCGAAAGCGTAAGCGGACACTAGCTCGGGGGCCTCCCCCTGTTTCGTTCGATACACCTGCTTTCGGTCACCGGCGGTGCCCGTCGGCCGGTCAAGTGTATAGGCCGTGGTCCTTCCATCTCCGCTCAAGGCGATGGAGTAGTGGTCTTTGGTGTTGTCCGGGGTTGGAACCGACTCAATCGAGACATCCCACCCTGGCTTCTCGTCACGCTTCTTGATGATTGCGAGGAATGGAAGCCTCCTGCGATTGGGATTTAGAGCGTTGGGTCCTAGGTCGGGAGCGTCAGAGAGGAAGGCGACTCGTAGCTCCCCTGGCTCAACCGATCGGATAGCGATGGATGGACTGAAGGCCGAGCCGTCTGAGGACTTCAGGTCCTTGCTACCGGGCTCGGTACTCCCCAACGCACGTGAAACAAGGATGAGCTCTCCCTTTGGCTGAAATGATACGAAAAGCTGTTTGGTGTTATTCTTTGGCACGAAGCCACTTATTAGGTCCGTTGCGTGCGATAGAAAGGCGACGGCGAAACGCTTTCCGTCCGGCAGCACCGGGGTCACTCGCGGCTCGGAGCTCTCACCGTTGGGGAATGTCCCGTTTGGGCCGGTAACGAAGAGCTTCACGGTCCGCACTCCGTCCGTCTCCTCAACAGAAAACAGGTCGGATTGACTTCCCGTGTCACCCGCAACCAAGTTGTTGGCGCTAGAGGCGAATATGAACTTACGAGAGTTCGGCGAAATAGCGACGTTTTCGCTATCGTCGTCGCCCGGAGTACCGTCGGTTGCCTGCGACAGCAGCTCGGCGTCCGTCACCGACTGCGCGAGTGCGGAGTCGAGTGGAGACAAGAGTGTTACTGCTGCAAGAAGAAACCTCTTCATCGTAAGAGCTCCGAAAAAGCACACGTCCCAACATTATAATGGCTTAGGTCCGGAAGCGAAACCCAGACCATGCTTTGGTGCCCCTGGTCACAGGCGAAGCCGTTCTCCTACCAGTCTCCCCTAGGAAAATTGTGCCCGCCAGCGGCTACTTCTCTAGGAAATCAAGCTCGCCGGCCCAGCCCTGGGGGAGCGCCCCCTTAGAGAGATCCTCGGTCTCCTCCAGGTACCTGGCACAGGCCCCGGCGAGGCGCGGCTCCCGCTCAGAGACAGCTTTGAAGCCAGCCTTTGCCTCTTGCAGCCGGCCGGAGGAGAAGGCTGCAACAACTGACTCCCAATCCACTAGCACCGCCCGGTCCAGAGGAGGATCGAAGACGGAGTGGAGGCGCACTGGCTCCTTACGCCCCTTAACGCGCACGGTGGCGATGTGCACGGCGCCAGCGAAACCGCCGGCGTCTTTCCTCGTCGCCTCGCTGAGGAGCATCGTCGTGCCGAAATACTTATTCAGCCCCTCTATTCTAGAGGCGAGGTTCACGGAGTCGCCGATCGCTGTGTAGTCAAATCGCTTTGCCGAGCCAAGGTTTCCAACGAGCATGGGGCCTGTGTGAACGCCGATGCGGGTAGTCAGACGAGGGAACCGCTGGCTGCTGTTAAAGCGGTCAATCGCCGTCTGGATCTCCCGTGCCGCTTGGATCGCCAGGTCTGCGTGGTTTTGAAGTTTGATCGGAGCGCCCCAGATAGCAAAGATAGCGTCGCCGATAAACTTTACGAGGGTGCCCTTGTTTTTGAAGACAACCTCAACCACCTCGGTGAAGTATGCGTTAAGCATCTCAGAGGTCTTCTCAGCTGGCATATCCTCTGTAATCGAGGTGAAGTCAGCGATGTCGGTGAAGACGGCCGTAATCCAGAGCTTCTCGCCCCCAAGCTTGAGCGCGCCCCCCTCGGCCTGAAGCTTCGGCACCATCTCTGGCGAGATGTAGAGCGAGAACGCCGACCGCAGGCTCTCTTCAGCGCGCCGCGCGGAGACGTACGAGTAAAGCGCTGTTGTCAGGAGCACCGAAGGCACAACGAATAGAACCGTGGGCGCGCCAGGCAGGAAGAATCCGCCTCCGACTGCGAAGAATGAAGCCGCGCACCACGCCAATGCGACGAATGCCGTGATGCCCGCAAAGACCACTGGCGTGACACTTAACGCGATGAAGGTGGCCGCGCCAGCGATAGCCGCCTGCGCCAGACGATCTACGAGCGGCGAAGGGCGTGCTATCCAGCTTTTGTTAACCAAGTTGGCGTAAATTGTGGCGTGAACCTCAAGTCCGAAGATGTCTGGCGGGCCGTACGGTGAGAGGAAGCTATCCTTCTGGGCTCCGCCCGTGTCTGTTCGAAGGGAGAGGCCAACGAACACGGTGGCATCCTGAAAGTCTGCCTTCCGTAGCGGGCTATCGTCACTTACCACCTCCCAGTAGGAGATAGGTCGGAGAGCGCGCCCCGGGCCGTAGTACCTGATTAAGTCGTACGGTCCCGGACGCTCGACGACCTCAGGATGTGAGTACTTTGCTGCCGCTTCTGCAAGAAACGGAAAGTCGCGCTCCTGCTCCACCCGCATAAACGGGAACGAGCGAATCACTCCGCCGTTCTTCGGCAGCCCGGCTAGCGCCTCCGTGGCAACCTTCCGGAAGGGCTCGTATGGACGGTCGACGAACTCGATCTCGTACCCACCGCCTTGGCCCGAAACCGTCTGCTTTGCGAGCTCCGCCCCGATCGTCGAGTGTATTCCGGCCAGGGCTGCCTCGAGCTCGGTGTTTGCGTCGGGATTTGCCCCCGGACCGGTGAACACTATGTCAAAAACTACCTGCTTCGCCCCAAGCTCCTTGAGCCGCCGGAGCAGCTTGGCGTGCAAAGACCTTGGCCATGGAGGGCCATACGGCACGCCGAGCTCTTTGTAGCTCGGCTCATCCATCGCAATCACTACCACCTTCTCTGGGCGGGGCTGCGCGCCCCGAAGAGTGCACCAGAGGTCAGAAACCCGAAATTCAAGGTCCTCAAACAGCGTGGTAGCGGAGATTAACCCCGTCAGAATACCGACACACGCGGCGAGCCCGAGCTTTGGAAGCAGCTTCATGCCCGTTCTCTACCGCACTATGGGGCAACTGGCGACCGGGATAATGCATCGAAAGAGCTTATGTTATCTTGGTCGAAGTGGTGCTTCGATCTATTCTCTCGACGGCCCCGCTGTTTTCGTTTTGGGCCATCAGGCTGTTTAACCTTCTTCACCCGAGGTCGCTTGAAACGCCTACTGCTTGCCGTCGTTATCTCGGTGCTTTTTGCCTCTCGTGCACTTGCTGCTGACGGAGTTGTTGCTCGCGTCTTCTCGCTTCAGGGAAGTGCTACGGTTGTGCGCTCTGGCAAGACCGTACAGCTTCTTGAGGGAGGGGACATCTTCCCCGGTGACGAGATTGTAATCGGGGAGCCAGGCAGGGCAGCCCTGGAGCTCACTGACGGTTCGTACGTGAGGCTCCCTGCCGGCGCAAAGATGCGTTTTCCAGGTAAGCAGGACCAAGTTGACCTAATCGAGGGCTCGCTGCACTTCTTGAGCCACTCAGAGCAGCACCCGACGGTGGTGACAGAGCACGTAACAGCGGCGATCCGAGGCACTGAATTCACGGTCACTACTGATAAAAGCGGAAGCTCGATCTCCCTCATGTCCGGTTCTGTTGATGGAGCTAGCAAGACGGGTAGGGTATCACTCGCCAGCGGGCAGGGCGCGAGCTTTCGACCGGGGAG
>CAYPUA010000022.1:4283-11886 GCA_964413875.1 uncultured Bdellovibrionales bacterium | reverse complement strand
TTCGTTCTGCAACAGAAGGGTGACCTTGATGGCGCCCTTGCGGCGGTGCAGCAGGGTGAAGGGCGCGCCGATCCAGAGCTCTTAGCCAGGCAGGCCGAGGTTACCTTTATGTTCGGCTACGTCCCTGCCGCCCGGGCGATGCTTGAGAGCATCCCGAACCGCTCGTGGTACGCAGAGGCGGTCTACGGCTTCGTGCTTATGGGTGACCGGTCGTTCGATGAGGCGCGGTCTGCGTTCGAGAAAGCCGCTCGCGAGGAGCCCGCAGCCGGCCTGCCGCGCATGGGTCTTGGTATCGTAAAGTTTAACCAGGGAGACCTCGGCGAGGCCCGGAAAGACTTCGAGCGCGCAGCAGTTCTTGAGCCGAATCGTTCCATCTACCGAAGCTACCTCGGTAAGGACTACTTCGAAGAGGACAACTACGATCCCGCCTACCCGGAGTATGCGCGCGCCATCGAGCTCGACCCGAACGATCCAACTCCGTACCTGTATCGAAGCTTTATGAAGCTCGCGGATAACAATCTCATAGGCTCGATCGAGGACCTCGACAAAGCCCGGCAGCTCTCAAGCCGGCGCGATGTGTACCGTTCGTCATTCCTGCTCGATGAGGACTCTGCTGTGCAGGCTGCCTCTATCGGTCGTGTGTACAACGAGCTTGGGTATCGAGAGAGAGGGCGCGTAGAGGCTATAACGGCTATCGTCGATGACTATCAGAACGCCAGTGCGCATCGACTCCTCTCTCAGACTCAAGAGGATATCTACTTGGCAGACACGATTGCCTCTGAGCGAAGAATTGCGAACCTCTTTGCGCCACTCAGTATAAACGTTGTTGATGCGATCGGAACCAGCGTGACCCTCAACGAGTACTCACAACTATTGGAAGAGGATGGGTGGCGAACTGGCAGCAACACCTTCTACGACTCAAAGGCTGAGACCATAAAGACCGGGGTTTTGAGCGCTCATAAGTTCGGCAACTACGCGCTAGGGCTGAGCGCTGACGGGTTGGCGCAGAATGGAATCGCAGACGACCCCCGAACCAGTGCCGGCACGGTTGGGTTTTCGTTCCAGGCGCAACCGGATTGGGCTAATCGCTTCCTCTTCGAGGCTCGCGGAGTGTCATCCGGGCAGTCGCAGCCTGACGATACGGCTGATGTGTTGGAGGGCGACCTGAGCGCGGCGTACCTGCATCGATTCTCGCCTAACCGGGTGCTGCTCACCAACTCCACCTACACTCGAGACCGCACAAGTCTTCACACCCCGACAAACGTGAACAATCCCGCCTCGTACCTACCAGTCGAGGTGACGACCATATTTGACGGGCAGAGCGAGACTGAGCAGGTCGAAGCTTCGCTCGACCGCAGAGACCGCTTCTTTGAGACTTCTGTTGTAAACGAGGTTCAGTTTGTCTCCGACGATGGTCCGCTCCAATCGTTTATCACCTACCGCAACGTGGCGAACACGCTCAGTCAGCAGGACAGCTCGCAGATGCCATACGAGTTTGCGGACGGCACCACCATCGACATTCCTTTCGGTAGCGCTCAGGGTTCAAATCTGGCCGCAAATTCCGGTTCCTACCTCGGGGATCTTGAGGTGGCCGATGGGCTGCACATAAACTTCGGATTTGAGTACGACTGGGTGCAGTTTGCTCCGCTGTACGAGCTTCCGCCGTTCGTAGCGAACGACCTGACGCAGTCGCTCTGGAGCCCGAAAGCCGGTATTATTTACAACCCGGATGAAACGCTTATCTTCCGCGCCGGTTACGGTGAGTCGCTCGCAAAGGGAACTTTGATCGACTTAGTCAGCATCGAGCCGACAACTATCGGAGGTATCATCCAGCGCTTTAATGACGACCCCGGCACGCAGGCGCAGACTTTCGGGGTAGGGCTAGACCTTCATCCAAGGAAGAGCACCTACTTCGGGGCTGAGTGGACGCGGCGGTGGTTAGACCTTCTGCAGCGCTCGGCAGCCTACGACGTGACGATTGACTTCGACAACTCGACTATCACGCCGGGTATCGCCACCGGCGACTCGTACAGCACCTACGGTCAGCAGAACTTCGTGACCGCCTACTGGTACGAAATCCTTACTGAGCAGATCGCTACTGGGCTCGATTATCGGTATGCAGAGCAGTTCACCAACGGAGATCCGAACTACGACACCCGCGACCACCGAGGCAAGGCCTTCGCACGATACTACTTCGACGGGCCGTGGTTTCTCAATGGCTCAGGTATTTATCGCTACCAGAGCTCGGATGGCGATTTCGATGGCCCAGCCTACAGCGACGCTGCGTGGCTCTTCAACGCCGGCATTGGTTACAGGCTTCCAACCCGTCACGGTATCCTGCTCCTGGACGTGAACAACATCTTTGGGCAAGATGTCGAGATAAATCAGTCGTCATACTTCAACGAGCCGCTCTGGAGCGACCCGACTGTGACGCTGGTGGCAAACTTCAACTTCTAGCCCGGCGCGGTTCCTCAATGAGCATAGACGTCCCTGTACCTGCGGGTTCCATCGCTCTCGTCACCGGTGCATCCGGCTTTACGGGGCAGGCGCTTGTTCGCAAGCTCTGCGGCTTGGGCGTTCGGGTCAGCGCAATAGCGCGTGGAAGCTCGGATACCTCAGGCCTTACAGACTTGCCGATCGACTGGGTTCGAGGCGATGTCTTCGATCCGGAGGTTGTGCGCAAAGCCGCGGCCGGCGTGAACTACATCTTCCACGTCGCGGCAGCTTACCGCGATCCTGCTATCACAGACGAAACCTATCGGCAGGTGCACGTGGTCAGCACAGAGCTTTTGGCGAAGGCGGTCACCGGCTCTCACTCCTTTAGGCGCTTCGTTCACGTATCAACCGTTGGCGTTCACGGACACATCGACGAGCCCCCGGCTAGCGAAGAGTATCGGTTCAGCCCCGGCGACATCTACCAAGAGACGAAAGCTGAAGCGGAGATTTGGCTGCGTGAGTACGCAGCGGTCAGCGGTCTTCCGTATTCGGTGGTTAGGCCGGCGGCGATCTACGGGCCCGGCGACAGGCGCCTGCTAAAGCTCTTTAAGCTCTCCACCAAGCGTTTTTTTCCGATGTTTGGGCGAGGAAAGGGTCTTTACCACCTCATCCACGTTGATGACCTCACAGACATATTCATTACAGCCGCTTTCCACCCTGATGCCGCGGGCGAGGCATTTATCGCCGGCAATCCAGCCCCGAGCAGCCTACGAGAGATCGCAACCACCGTTTCGTCAGAGCTTGGTGGGAGAGGTGTGCGCTTTGTTCGGCTCCCCGCCTGGCCGCTCTTCGCTGCTGCAGTGGCTTGCGAGGCGCTGTGCAAGCCGTTTGGGATTGCGCCGCCCCTTTACCGCCGGCGTGTAGCCTTTTTTACGAAGGACCGGGCGTTCGACACGCGAAAGCTGCAACAGCGGCTTGGATACCGATACTCGGTTCCGGTGGAGCAGGGGATACGCCAGACAGCTCGGTGGTACCGCGAGGCGGGCTGGCTCTAGAATAAAGCTACTTGGCTAGCACCTGGCTGGCAACGCGTGCGGCAAGCTGGTCTACGAGGCTGCTGAGGGCCGCGACGCGCGCATCTTTCCCTGCGCCAGCTGTCTCCTCGCGCAGCACAACCGTCGAGCTAGCGCCGCCCTCCGGACGCGATGGGGTCGAGACCGTGTAGCGAGCCGAGAGAGTTGCGGTGCCGCCTTCGCCAATATCGAACTGAGCTACCTCCACCGCAACCACGTTGCGTGGTGTTAGGTCCGAGCCACCGCTCACAAAAACGCCACTAGAGCCAAGCTTCGCTGCCAAGTCTTGCACGAACACCCGCTGGAAATTGACCCCGAGATCTTCCACCCAGCGATTCCTCTCGTCGACCCGCACCTCGCCGCCGGCACTTCGAGTCACCATCTGCGGGTTGTTGAGGTACTCAGGGAAGGCTATTGCGCGCACCTCCACTACAGGCCCACGGTTCTCGGCCGAGAAAAGCGCTGCATCGGACCCAGGCTGAAGAGAGTAGTAGCGAACCGACGGAGAGCAGGCGGGAACGAGCACTGCCAGGAGGCCCAGAGACACAGTGCGGGAAGCTTTCACAGAGAACGTTCGGATGCTCTTCATGTTAATCCTTTCCGAGAAGCACAGACTCCGGTTGTCGCTCCAGCAGGTCGGCGAGCCGGCGAACTGAGCGCGACATCGCCGAAAGCTCCTCAAGGGTGCGTTGCGTCTCGCGGACGGTCGGCCGAACGTCCTTCAGGGTGCCGTCGAGGCTCTGGAGCGTTGTAGCCGACGACTTCGAGAGCGCCATGACCTCCTGGCTCAGCAAGTCGCTGCGCTGGTCGATGTGCTCTGCCAACTCCCTAAGCTCCGCCGCCATCGAGCTGATATTTTCGAATCCTTGCGTGAAGCTGTCAGAACTCACGAATTCATCTACTTTCTGGAGAATGTGCACCGTCCGGTTCACAATCTCGTTAATTGGGAGGGTTTCGAGTGTCATCTGGATCTTGTCCAGCGGTGAGGGGGCGGTTGGGATCTCTGGGTAGTGATCGTCGTCGTCGTCATTGAGAACAATTGGGACCGAGGGCATGAAGTCGAGCTGCACGTAAAGCTGCCCGGTAACGATGCTGTCCAAAGATAGCTGTGCACGCAGCCCGCGCTTGATAAGTCGTTCTACGAGAGCAACTTCTGTGACGCTGCCGTCCGGGTCGGGAGAGATGCCTTTGACCGATGCTTGATAGAGCTCAATCAGCACCGGAATCTTGAGTGCGTCGGTGCTTCGGTCGTAAACGATCGAAACATCCTTTACGCTGCCAACCTGGGCCCCACGGAACCGCACGGGAGCCCCAGGCACGAGCCCCTTCACTGAGCCCGAAAAGTAGCACCTGAACACGTACGAGCGGTCGAAGAACTTTGAGCGACCGAAGAAGATGAGGCACGCCGCAGCAAGCGCGACGGCGCCGATAACGAAGATTCCAATTGACCTGTAGCGCGGTTCCTTGCTCATCAACTCTGAGGTCGCCTGCTATGCCGCACGCGACTGCCTCTCTCCACGGGTTAGAAACTCGATTACTTTCGGATCGTTTGACTTCTCTAGCAGCTCCTTGGGCGGACCGAAAGCGATCATCGTCTTTGTGTCGGCGTCGAGGAATACCGAGCTCTTTGCAATGGCGAAGATGCTCGGAAGCTCGTGGGTCACGACGACGATGGTCGCGCCAGTGCTCTGGTTAAGCTCAATAATGAGGTCGTCTAGCAGCTTAGAGCTCACAGGGTCTAGGCCCGCTGAAGGCTCGTCGAAGAAAAGCACCTCTGGGTCAAGAGCCATCGCCCGTGCGAGACCTGCCCGCTTCTGCATACCGCCTGAGATCTCTGACGGGTAATACTCCTCGAAGCCTGAGAGGCCGACGAGCGCGAGCTTGTACTCCGCGATGTCCCGAATTTGAGCCTCAGAGAGCTTAGTGTATTGCCGAAGGGGCATCGAGACATTCTCGGCGAGTGTCATTGAGGTCCACAGGGCGCCCTTCTGGTACAGGATCCCCATGCGGCGCAGCAGCGTGTCGCGCTGGGCAGAGGATGCGTCCCAGAAGCTCTCGCCGCTGTACAGAACTCGGCCCGCCGCCGGGCGGTTCAGCCCAATGAGGTGCTTAAGCAGAGTGCTCTTTCCGCACCCGCTCCCGCCCATGATGACAAAGACATCGCCGCGCTTAATCTCAAACGAGAGATCGCGCTGAATCAGAAAGCTCCCGTACTTCATGGTGAGCCCCTCTACAACGATGTGTGCGTTGCTCCCCGCCATTAGATCTTTAACGCCTCACAGATTGCAGCGAACACCGCGTCTGATATCACGATCGCCACGATGCCTGACACCACGGCGGAGGTAACGGCGAGTCCGACCGCAGAAGCGCTACGGCCGCACCTCATGCCGCACAGGCAGCCGGCAGTCGCGATCAGAATCCCGAAGACACACGACTTCGCAACGCCAATAAGTATGTCTTTCAGGAAGACACCGGTGAAGAGCTGCTGCACGTAGCGCTCAAGAGAGATGTCTAGCGCCAGCGCGGATATCAGCGCTCCGCCAGCCATCCCGAGCACGTCTGCATACAGGGCAAGGAGCGGCATCATCACAATCAACGCCACCATGCGCGGCACCACCAGGTACTCCATCGGCGAAAAGCCGAAGGTTTTGAGCGCGTCGATCTCCTCGTTAACCTGCATTGTGCCAAGCTGCGCGGCGAAGGCTGCGCCCGTGCGTCCAGCCATAATGATGCCAGCCATAATCGCCCCCATCTCGCGCACCATCGCGATTCCGACGAGGTTTGCAACGTAGATCTCGGCGCCAAACTGCCGAAGCTGCTGCGCGCCGATAAAGCCAAGTATGACTCCAACGAGAACGCTGATCAGCGTTACAATCGGAAGCGCCGAGGGGCCACACTCGTCCATCGTGAGCCAAACATCTCTCATCGGAATCCGCGCCTTCCCGCGGGCGGCTCTTACGAGCGAGACCGCTAGCTCTCCGATGAAATCACACCAGGAGAGGAAGCCCTGGTACAGTTCGACTGTGCCGCGACCGAGCCGCTCAAGGAAGTGCAGCTTGACCTCCGAGCGCCTTGCGCCTTTCCGCTCGGGGACAGAAGCCGCCAGGGCGAGGAGACCTCGCGCCTCGCTAGGGAGCCCCTGTAGCTCGAAAGGCACCTGCAGCGACTGCAGCGTCTTGCCGAGCTTAAAGAGCGAGCTAATAGCGAAAGAGTCCCAGCCGGTAACGGCTGAGGCGTCTATCGTTAGGGGCGCAGAGCCCGCTTCGCGCTTTCGCAGCTCCCGCACGGCGACCGCAGCATCCACCGCGCCTACGGTCCCGACGGGGACGAGGCGTAGGAGCCGCACGGGACCGTTCGGGGGCGATTCTAAGGCGATGCTAAAAGCCATAACCGCCTGAGAGTATTTTAGAAAAGCAGGGCTCACAAGACCTTTCCGGTGCTCTACGGCAGGTTCTGCATCCTAGCTTTAAGCCGCTTATAGCTTTCGGGCTCAGGAAGTCCTCAAGGCCCATGCGGATTCGGTCGAAATTCAGTCGGTTTGATTCGGTGCTGTAGGAAGAGCAGCAGAACGGTAGGGGAGGCCTCTTGGACTATTCAACTTTGCTGTTAGGTGTCGTTTCATTCTTCGCAGGACTCGGCGCGGGCGCACTCTTCTTTCGGCGGATACACCGAGCGGAGGGCGTTGCGGCAGCAAGCGCCGCCGCATTTCAACAAGAGCGATGCGCTCTGCTTGAGGAGCAGCTCTGTGCGGCGCAGGAGCGATTCACGGCGACTCGCGAGGAGCTCTCCCGCGCCACTGAGGCGTTGGCGCAGAAGGAGGTTCACTTCGCTGAGCAGGTAAGGCTCATCACCGAGACGAAGCAGGGGATGACGGAGCAGTTTCGCGCGATCTCGTATCAGGCCCTTGAGAAGTCCACCCAAGACCTTCTGGCCCGTTTTCAAGAGAGCACAAGCGCGTTTTTATCCCGCGCGCAGCTTGAGTCGAAGCAGCAGACAGTTGCTGGACAGATGGCGCTTGAGCAGATCGGTGGGGCGATCACGAAGCAGCTAGGGGACTTCGACCGCTGCGTTCAGGAGATGCAGCGCAACCGCGC
>CAYPUA010000022.1:0-4183 GCA_964413875.1 uncultured Bdellovibrionales bacterium | reverse complement strand
GTGCAGCTCCCGAACGGCCTGAGCGTGATGATTGATGTGAAGGCTCCGGGTGCCGCCTACACGAAAGCGCTAGAAGCCACCGACCCGCAGGCGAGGCTTGAGTGGATGCGGCAGCACTCGACGGCCCTGCGGGCGCATATTCGAGAGATGGGGAGGCGCGATTACCCGTCGATTAAGGAGCACGGTGAAGTGTTCAGTCACACCATCGTATTCCTCCCCAACGAGAGCCTGTTTTACGCCGCGCTCGAGAACGACACGGAGCTACTGATTTTCGCCGAACAAAACCGCGTGCTCTTGACCACACCGCTTAGCCTCTTGGCGTTCCTTCGCGCGGTTGCGGCGGGCTGGACGCACGTGACTGCGACCGAGAACGCGCAGAGGATCCAGCAAGCAGCCCGCACCCTTCATGAGCGCCTGATGGGCTTCCTTGAGGGTGTAGGTGAGGTTGGCAAGCGCCTTGAGGGCACCGTCAAGGCCTTCAACGGAGTTGCCGCGAGGCAGCAAAACATCCGCGCATCCTTTCGGCGCTTAGCCGAGCTGGGTGTCGGCGAGAAGGATGAGGCGGCCGAGATCTCTGAGCTTGATACCGAGCTGCGGCAGGTTAACCCCCTCGATCCGCGTTTGCGAGAATCAGTCGCCGTTGCGGACGTTGCCGCTACAGAAGCCCTGCCTCCTGAAAGCTGTAGTAGCCTCGCTTCGCAAAAATGATGTGGTCGAGCAGCCGCATACCTAGGGTCGTAGCGGCCTCCCTTAGCTGAACAGTGACCCTCTTGTCTTCATCGCTAGGCTTCGGGTCACCGCTTGGGTGGTTGTGAGCAAGGATAACTGAGTAGGCGTGATCCTGTATCGCCCCGACGAATACCTCGCGGGGGTGCACGGGGCAGCTTGCCAAGAGGCCGATGCTGACCGTCCGGATTCGTATAACCTCATGAGCGCCGCTTAGCGATATGGCGACCACGTGCTCCTGCCTCCTGTCGCACAGGTGTTGAAGCAGGGGTGGGACGTCCCGCGCGCTGAGAATTCGTACCCCTTCTGGACGGATTCTGCGCCGCGAGAACTCAAACGCGGCGGCAAGCATCATCGCCTTCGAGCGACCGATTCCCGGCACCTTCTCAAGCGCTGCGTAAGAAACCTCAGGTCCTGCCCGATCAATTTCGGGCAGAAGCCCCTGCGCAATAGCGTGTACGGGGCTCCCCTTGACGCCGCTTCCAAGCATCACGGCCATAAGCTCCTCATCCGAAAGGGCCCGGACCCCCTGCTGCTCTAGTTTTTCCCTTGGCATGCTCATGCCTTATTTGTTCGGCGTGCAGGGCGAGAAGTTTCCGCCTGTGTTAACGATCTCTAGGCGGCACCAAATGAAATTTATACTCCGCACCCCGTTTTTTGGGGGGCACAAAACGTGTTTTGCGTGCTACTGTCCGTTCCGGAATGGCAGAAACGGCACCGTCCGATCTCGTCCAGCGGTTCATCGAATCGTCTGAAGTCGAGGGGCGAGAGAACGCCCCGATGCCCCGTGAGTACCGGCTGACCCGAGGAGAGCGGGTGTCGGGAGTGCCGGGTCGATACCTCTATCTCTTCGAGGCCAAAAGCAAGATACCGATTAAAGAGGAGTCCACGCCCGAGCTCGTTGTTGGCGAGGTGCGTTGCTCCGCTTGCCTCGCCAAGAAGTCCGGACTCTCAATTGAGATCGCCGTTCCGGTGGACCTCGGGGCGGAGGTTCCGGAGGCAGTTATGTGCCTGGAGGGCCCTGGGCTGCCAGAGGCTGTCTCCAACCGACTGCGCGACATCCGCGAGAACGACGCGGGGTTCAACTCAGCTCTCGCCTCTAAGCTCTTCGACTTGTCTCGCATCGATACCACCCCTCGATTCGAATCGCTGCGAGCGGTCGAGGGGCTAACCGATGAGCAGAGCCGAGCGGCAGCTGGGCTGTCGGCGATCGAGGCGGGCTTCCTCTGGGGGCCGCCAGGCACGGGGAAGACAGCAACTCTTGCCGCGCTCGCGCACGCAGCCTTCGTTGAGAACCGTCGCACGCTGATAGTCTCGCATACAAACGACGCGGTAGATGCGTTGCTCGAGGGGGTATGTCGCCGGATCTCAGGCCGCGCCAAGCTTGCGATTCCTGAAGGCTCAGTGATTCGGCTGGGAGCTATCTCCCGGGTAGGGCTCTCCACCACCTTCGGCCCGCAGATTGAGCTTGAGTCGGTGCTCGCGCGCGCGCAGGAGAAGACGGCGAAGAGGCTCGACAGTCTTCGTGCGGATCACCTCAAGGCGCGGGACCGAATTTCACAGTTAGAGACTAGCTCGACATTGGTGCGCTCCGAGAGCGCGCTCCAGGCGAAGCTAGAGCAGCTCAAGTCGCAGCGGCGCGTGTCCCGCCCGGGCATATTCTCAACTCTTCGGCGAGTTTTCTTCGGCTGGGGCAAGGTCAGAGAGGTTGTAGTCGACGAGACGGTTGACCTCGAGGCCGAAATAAAGCTTGTTCAATCGGGGCTGAAGAAGGTGGCTGTGGCGCTCGGTCCCATCGACCGAGCGCGGGTTGCGAGTGATTTAGCCGACGCGAAAGCCGAGGAGCCCGAGCTTGCGGCTGCCGTTGCCCGGCTCGAAGAGGTTCTGCGCGGGGTGCGGCGGGGCGCTCTGAACAATGCCCGATTAATCGCAACTACTGCGACCCGAGCGATTCTCAGTAAGGACCAGTTAAGCGAATTCGACCTTGTGATCATCGAAGAGGCCTCGATGCTCCCGCTCCCGGTGGTGTACCTCTTGGCTGGCTTAGCAGGGCGCCAGGTGGTCGTAGCGGGAGATTTCAGGCAGCTTCCGCCGATTGCGCTATCGAGCGACCCCATGGTGCGGGAGTGGTACGCGCGCGACATTTTTGAGGCCTCAGGCATCGTAGATGCGGTGGAGCGCAGCCAGAGTGTTCCGTGCCTCTTCACGCTCGGCACTCAGTTTAGGTGCCGGGAGGAGATTGCGCGGCTATTCAATTCGGCATTCTACGGAGGCGCGCTGCGCTCTTCGTACGAGCCCAGACTCCAGCTTGAATTCACCGGCGAGCTCGCTCCTCTCAGCGGCACCCCGGTGGTGATCGTCGACACCTCAAACCTTGAGCCGCACGGGGTCACAGTGGCGCGTTCTAAGGCGAATTTGGTGCACGCCGCCCTCGTGCGTGAGATACGGAGGGCGCTCTCCACGCAGAAGGCGCCGCTCGAGGACTCTTCGATCGGTGTTCTTGCTCCGTATCGACCGCAGGTGGCTCTGCTGCGGGATCTGATCAACGAAGAGGGGGGACACGACGTCGCGGTCGGAACGGTGCATAGATTCCAGGGGAGCGAGCGCCCGGTAATCTTGCTTGACCTAACCGAGAGCGCCCCACACCGCCTCGGCAGCTTTCTCGGCGCAGCCTCAAGGCGTGATGCTGGAGCGAGGCTCTTGAACGTGGCGTTGAGTAGAGCCCAAGAGCTATTATTTATAATCGCTGACCTGAGCCATCTTCGAAGGGTACTTACTCCGAGCCACATTCTTTCCGGGGTTATATCTGAGGTCGAATCGCAAGGGGGAGTGGTAGATGCCGCAGACCTTCTCCGGGTGCCCAACGACAGCGCCGAGCGCCCTCCCTTTGAGCTGCATACCCGCGCGATGTTCCTCTCGGCCCTGATTGAGGATCTGCGCAGGGCGGCAGGCTCCTGCTTGATGGTTGCCCCAGCGGTGTCGACTGCGCTCGTCAAGGTGGTTGCGAACGCGGTCGCCACGCGCGCCGAGGGGCTTGCCTGGACGGTGGTAGTGCCACCGTACCGAGAGGGGGTAAGCGCATCGCGCGACGAGTATGAAACAGCGCTTGACCTGGTTGCTCAAGTTGGGGGCGCGATCGAGTATTCCCACGACGAGCTTAGGCCGTTAGTGCTCATCGACGACGCTTGGGCCTGGACAGGCTCCCTGAGCCCGCTGTCGTGCCTTGAGAGTGATTCCGGGGCGATGGTGCGGTTATCCGGGAAGGCCGCCGTTGAGGCTGCGAGGCGCCTTTTGGTACCCCCGTCTTCGGCGTTCCTCCCGAACGAGGCGGTAGGGAACTCATAGTGCCCCTTTTCAGCTAGTTAGCCCGCCTCAAACTGACTCCGCTGGGGTGCCTTTCATAGCCCACTGGTGTAGGCTCCTGCCTGGCCACTTACTTACTAGGCGTTGTCATGCA